>CAVJMJ010000014.1:0-74164 GCA_963650915.1 Parasutterella excrementihominis
TCATCTAATGTTATATTAGGCGAACGGTAAACTTTGCGTAATCGGTGCAAAACGCTCGGTGCAAAACGCACGTTGTAAAGCAAAACGCTCGTTGCAAAACACAATATTTTTTTAATTATTATGCGGAAAGGAAGGATAAAAGTTATATGAAAATCAGAAAAACATTAATATTCATTCTTATTGTAATTGCTCTGTTCTCTTTTACGGCGTGCTTCGACGATTCCTCGCAAGACTCATCGAGTACTCCGAGCGACGATACGACTACTACGAGTACGTATTCTCTTTCGCTTTATGACGAAGAGATGAATTTTATCAAAAAACTCACATTTGACAAAGCAACCGAAAATACCGTTTCCGTCGACGACTTTAAGAAAACGGGGTATACCTTCGGCGGTATATACGATTTAAACAACAATATTATGATGTTTAACGCCAAGGGTTTTCAGTCGCCGACCGTAATGCTTGACGGCAATTATTCGGCGGTATTGAAATACTCTCCCGTGTCGTATCAACTCGTTTTCGATGCGGGCGAAGGTAAATTATCCGATTCGTCGGACTTCGTAAAGAATATATGCTACGGCGAAAGCGTAGGGTTGTTTCCGACGCCCGAATACGAAGGCAAAAACTTTGACGGTTGGTTTGACGAGCAAGACAATCGTTTTTCGTCCGAAAACAAGCCCGTTTATACTAAATTCAATTCCGAAGGGTTTGTCATAAGCGGTGAAATAATCAAGTTGCACGCAAAATATACGGATAAATATTGCACCGTTTCGTTATTGTACGACGACGGTTCTTTGGGCAGACAATTAAAAATAAAATACGGGCAGAAGCTTCCCGATATGACCGAGTATTATAAAGACGACGGCAGTAGGGCGGTAACGGGCTTCGGCGTGTCTTCGGCGGCGACGGTTGCGTATAACGACGCAGTATATACCGACCTCGAACTTTACGCCATATGGCAGGATTATAAAAACGTAAACTTCGTATACACAGTCGACGATACCCGTGTCGTTAAAGTCGTAAAAAGCGGTAATAAAGCCGTTTTACGGGACGGCGAAAGGGAAGGTTATACTTTTGACGGCTGGTATCCCACGGAACTTCTTACGGGCAATAAGATAACCGAAGTTTCCTTCGGCAGTCTTGCCGAAACCTATTACGCAAAGTGGTCGATTGCAAATTATACCGTCAAATTCGTAGCGGACGGAAAACTCGTAAGTTCAAGCGAGTTTAACATAAACGAAAGCGAAATCTTCGTTCCGCCCGTACCGGTAAAAGCCCATTACACGGGCAAGTGGGAAGATTATAAACTCGAATATAAAAACATAATCGTAAATGCTATATACGACCCCGATAAAGTTAAAATGACGCTTATGAGCGGTAGTGATTTTTCCTATCAGACGGTGGTATACGGAGAGAATTTTTCGCTTAGCGTTCCTAAAAAGAAGGGCTACGTTTTCTGCGGTTGGTATTATAACGAGCAACAGGTTACCGACGAAAAGGGGAGTTCTTTGACGCCTTACGCCTTTGACAACGACGTTACCGTAACGGCAAAGTGGGAAGGTATTAAATGCCGATTGTTCTTTGAATCCAACGGCGGAAGCGGAATAGACAGCGTGGACGTCGAATACGGAAAACCGTATAAATTGACTCAGATCCCCGAAAGAAACGGCTTTTATTTCGGCGGTTGGTTCGACGAAACTTTCATAAACGAATACATAAACGAAATCACTTTAACCGAAAACACCATAATATACGCAAAATGGATAAAGAGCGTTGCCGTCGGCGATGCGGACGGATTAAAAGAGATTGCCTTAAACCCCGCGCTTAACTACCACCTTACCGCAAATATCAATCTTAAAGGGGAAGAATGGGAGCCTATTCAGTCATTCAGCGGAATATTTAACGGCAACGGATATAAAATATACAATTTCGGTCTGCGTAAAAACGGCGCGGATTCGGCTTTTGTAATAAAAAACACGGGTACAATCAAAAACGTAACCTTTGCCAACGTCGAATTTTCCGACAAAGTAGAGGGTTCGACAGATTACGTTATGTCCGTCGTCTGCGGATATAACGAGGGTAAAATACTGAATGTTTCGGCAGAAAAAGTCAATATGCTCGTAAACGTTACCAATTACTATAAAACGATAAGCGTCGGTGCGATAGTCGGCAAAAACAGTTCGTTGGTTGTCGGGTGTTCCGCTCAGGCAGACCTGACGTATAACGAGAATCTCGACTCGGGAAGAAACGCTACGGTATACCTTGGCGGTATTGTCGGGCAAAATCTCGGGGAGATACTAAACGTTGAAACCGTTGTAAGTTTTAATGCAACAGAATATTTGTATAAATATAATGCAACGACGCGATCGTATTTGTTCATCGGCGGAGCGATAGGTGCGCAATTCGGGACTATGAAAAACGGCACGTCTCGTTTTTCCTGTCAACTTGATTCGAATGCAACATCTAATGGGTGGGACGGTGCGACAGAGCGGTATACTTATATCGGAGGTATAATCGGTTGCATATACGAAAACGGTCAACTTGCAGACGGTTATTCGTCGGGCAGTGCGACTTTTATCAGAAAAGGTAGTTCTGCAGGGAATTATGAATTTGCAACGGGCGGTGTCGTCGGCAAAGTCGACGGCGGAACGGTGGATAACTGTGCGTCCGAAGTGTCGCTTACCTTAAAAGAAGGTTTCGGCGGAACCATGGGCGGTGTCGTAGGGCTTATAACGCTAAAAGGCAGAGTAAGCAATACCGCATATTACGGTACCGTTACTACCGAATCGTTTTCGGGAGGATATTTCGGCGGACTTGCGGGTAAGGTGGAAGGTACGCTTACGAAAGGCTACTTCCACGGTAAAATAGTTTCCGAAAGCACGCAAACAGCCGACATCGTCGGGTATATAGAAAGTACGGGCGCGGTTTCCAAAACGATCGGAAACGGCAACGTGAAAAGGGTGTTTGTCGAAAACAAAGGCTCGTCTACCAACAACTACATAATCGCCGTAGATTTCGGTTCGGATATTTTATACAACGGCGAAAAACTGTTTGACGAGTTGTGCATGTACGAAGTCGATTTGTGGGCTATTGACGAAAATACCGGGCTATATCTCATATCTTTCCCCGAAAAAGTTTCGGTTGAGGCTTAAACGATGATTAAAACTCTTCTGAAAAAATTAAAAAAAAAACGGGTAAGATACATCTGTATCGCCGTAGTAATTGCGATTATTATAGGGATTATCGCTTTGTGTCGTTCCTGTTCCTCGGGGACGGTAAGCAAAAGACTGTATGAAGACTTCACTCAGGAAGAAATCGATTCCTGGGGGAACGCTAAGGATGAGTACGCAATGCACGGCGGATATTATATCCATTTCGGCGGTGTGGATTATCCCGTTGTCTTCGATAACGGAGAAATAGTAAAATTCGACAATTCACCCGAGGAATTGGCGTTTATTTCTATGGACAGACTTTATTACGATTCCGGGCTATCGAAAGTATGTTGTTATTACGGGTATCGTTATAAGCAGGTTCTCTTCTGGGAAAAAAAAGGCAGCGGATACGTGCTGGAAGATAAAAGGCCTGCTATCGGAACCATTCTGTACCTTGACGAAACGAAACAAATAAAAATAAAAATAAGGGATAATTTTTATTTACCCGATGAAGAAATCGCAGAGGTGGATGGCATAGGACCGGGATTATATTCCGTCAGAGGTGTGGCTCTGTGTTACGGTTACGCCGAAGACGTAAATACCTGCAGAAAAATATATAATTTTCTTAAAGACACCGAAACTTCGGAAGAGTGCAGATACTACGGATATAAGTCGTTACCGAGCGTTTTTGAGTCTAATTGGACGGATGAGGATGAGTATTTATATGACGACACATGGTACGGAAGCTTAGATATTATCGGCGCATACGATTATAGATCCAGTAGGTGTGAACATTATGCGGTGTTAACGCCCGTGCGTATTGCTTTACTTGCAACCGATACCGTTATCACTTTACATTACGATAACGCTCAGTTTGCCGACGAATACGTACGTTATACGAAAAATCCTCTTACGTTAGACTCAATCGAAGGTAAAACCGATTATTCGGAAATTAAAACCGACAGCGAAGGGAACGTGACGGAGTATAAAAACGGCGATGGGAAAACGATTCGTGTCGTTCATTCCGTTGCAGACATTCCGCAACGGTTGGTAGATTACGCAAATCACAAAGCGGTTTCTTTTTTCAACAGAGACAGTGAACATCGTTATAAGATTGATTCTTCTTCGGATATAAGTCTCTTTTATAATAACTGGTACGCCGTCTGGGAAGATTGTAAAATTCTTTCGCTCCATTCGAGCGAGGATACGGGGCTTGCGGTATTTCAGGACAAGGCAACGGTGTTGCCGACCGATTTGAAAGAACCCGGTTACGAATTCGAAGGTTGGTATACGGACGAAAATTTCGGCGGAGACAAAATAACTTCGGTTTCGTATAACGACGGAATAACCAACGTTTACGCCAAATTCAACAAGGTGGATCACTACACGCTTACGTTTGAACCGTATGACGGAAAAACCTTTGACGATATAACCTATTCTTACGGTGAAGCAAAGTTCTTACCCGTACTGACAAAAGCTTTCCATATATTTAAGGGATGGTGTACGGATGAAGAATGTAAAACCACGCCGATAAAAAGTATCGAAAGCGATTTTTACGGAAATTATCGCCTGTATGCGTGCTTTGAACCGAGAAAATATACCGTAACGATTAAGGACGGAGATACCGTAAAAGACATTCTCGTAAGTTACGGTGAAGAGTTCGTTCTTCCTTTTGAAGAAAAGGAAAGTAAATTTATAGGCTATTTCGATATCGACGGCAATAGGTATACTGACGAAAACGGTAAGTCGTTAAGTCCGTTTACCGACGGCGCGGATATAAACTTATTTGCAAAATATGAGGAGGCTTGATTCCTATGAAGAAAAAACTGTGTTTATTGTTGGTGTTGTTTGCAATTACCTTACTCGCAACCGCATGTGACTTAAACCAATTTGGCGGAACGGAAAAACTCGGTTCGGTTACCGATATCAAATACGACGGTTCCGTCATAACCTGGCAAAGCGTGGCAAACGCTCAAAAGTATACCGTTTCCGTAAACGGCGGGGCGGAATTATCTGCACCCGGTACGATGTTTTCGTATTCCAATGCGACAAACGCGTCGTTTACCGTAACGGTAACCGCAAAAGCCGACGGTTATAGCGATTCCGATCCCGTATCGAAGAGTTTTTCTCCGCTCGGCACGGTTACGAATATCGAAGTTTTGAATGACGGCGAAATTACTTTCGGCGCGGTAGACGGCGCAACTTATTACGTAGTCAACGTTGACGGAACGGATAACGTCGTTAACGAGTTGTCTTACAGCGGGTTGACCGCCGGGAAACACGTCGTAAAGATTTGCGCAAAAGCCGATGCCGCAAGCGGTGACGTGGTTTATTATTCCAAGTACAGCTCGCCAAAAACTATTATTATCTGCGGTGAAACGGATAAAAGCAAGATAACTTTCAATTCGATGTATAATACGATCAGTTGGCAGGGCGTTACTAACGCTCAGTCTTACGAAGTAACCATTCAAAACGGTTTAGATATAGTTTCCGAGGTCGTTTCGAAAACGAGTTACTCTTTCGATCCGCAAAACGCTAATTTTACGGTCGGAATAAGAGCGCTCGGCAACCATACTTCTTCTTACGACAGTCAGATCGCCACGGAAAAAAGTTTTGTTTATCTCGAAACGGCAAGAAATATCCACTTAGACGACGGAATACTTTATTGGGACGACGTCGCAGGTGCAAACGGTTACAAAATCAGACTTAACAACAGTTCGATTGTCGCCGTAAAGACAAACCAATACGACGGTTTGCCGATCAACTCTTCGGTTGACGTGGAAATTATGCCCGTAAGCGAAGAAGATACCTATTTTACTTCGTGGAGTGCAAGGGAAAGTTTCAAAATTCTTCCCGCCCCGGTTTTGCAGTGGGTGGGCAATCACGACGGTTTAGACGGAAACAAGGTTTCGTCCGTTATATGGGATGCCGTGGAAAACGCACAGGGGTATGAAGTATCCTTATCGTATATGGCTCCTAACGAAAAAGAGCCTTCCGTTCCGCAATCTTTCGATTTCGGAAAATTGGTGGTTGGGTTTGAGTATGACTATCTCGATGCGGGAACGTATTTCGTTAAAATTAAATCTCTTGCGAGCGATTCCGACCCGAATACGTCCGATTCCAAGTTCTCTCAGGAAATAAAGGTAATAAGGCTTTCCGCACCGAGTTTGTTGTCTAATCAGGCAATTACGAGTACGTCGGATAACCTTCAGGACGGCGTAACCGTATCTTTCAATCCCGTATCACGTGCAACGAGTTACAGGGTTTGGAAGGACAACAGTATCTTTAACACCGTTACCACCAATCAGTTTAAAGATTATAACGTCGTAAGCAGTGAAGTTATAGTGGAACAACTTATAAATTACAAATTACAGAGTATCGGCAAAAACGCCGCCACCGAAAACGGTATAACGACCGTCGTTCTCGATTCGCTCACGTCAAACATGCTTAAAGTGGAAATAAAAGTTTTGGCGGTTCCCACCGTAAAAGATATGAACGGTTACGTTTATTCCTTCGACAGCGTTTACGGGGCGTACGGCTACAACGTATCGGTTGACGGAAAAAACAACGCGCGTGACAACAATACGTACGATTTAAGCGGTCTCTCGGCGGGAACGTCAAACGTAAAGGTGTGCGCAAGGGGTAACGGAGCGGATATCCTTGCAAGTAACTATTCGGCAACTTTGCAGATATACAGATTGATGAGCCCTTACGATATAAAAGTTCTTACCGATAACGAAAACGAAGGCGCACTGTCTTATAAAACCGATCCCAATAATGCCGGTAGCGGTTTCGAAGTGTATATCGACGGAAGCGAAAAAGCAATCCCCGTGGATAACCTTACGAATATGAAACAATACATAACCACAACCGGCACGGAAATATTCATGAGGGCTTCCGCAAACAAATATAACGAATTGAAAACGATATATTACATGACAAGCCCCGCAAGCGAAACCTTGCATATCAGAAAACTTTCCGCGGTAACTTTCGGCGATTCGGCGTTTACGAGTACGCAATTTATCTGGAACACTTCTTCAGGTGCGGTAAGGTACGAGGTATACAACGCCCAGGAAATTTTATACGGTTCCTATGACGGTGCTTCCATGCAACTCGATTCTTTTGAGGGCGGAAAAAATTACACCCTTAAAGTAAAAGCCATAGGTGACGGAAAAACCACCTTTAACTCCGATTTTTCCGATCAAAAGTCGATTTATAAACTCAAAACCCCGAAACTGACTGCCGAAAACGACAGGTATAAATGGGATGCGGTTTCCGACGCTACGAGTTATGTTTTCTATATCGACGGAGAACCCGCTTCCCTCGATATTCACGTTGCGGGAGGAGAATATTACGTCATTCCCAATTTTACCAAGTTAAAAACGTACAGCGTTCAGGTAAAAGCGGTCGGTGACGGCGGTGTCAGAACGATAGACTCCGCATTGTGTTCCATCGAGCAAAAAACCCAACAATTGCAGACGCCTGATTTCAAAATTTCCTATTCAAAAGAGTGCTACTCTTCCGAAGGAGAAATAATCGTAGACGTAACGTTAGAAACGCCTAACGCAAACGGATATACTTACATAGTAGGCGGTGTTGCCGGCACGAGCAAAGAATTGTCTTATAGGTATAATCCGAACGGCGCAGGTTCATACAGCGTAGGCGTTTATGCGGTTGGCGGTCTGTTTGGCGAAGACGGAACGTATTATCTTTCCTCGCAAACATGCGGAAATAACGAAGCGTACACGATAAAATTGCTCGGAAGCGTAAACCAATCCAATATAAAATTGAGTATGGACGGAAGGCTTACCTGGAGCGCCGTAAACGGGGCAACGAGTTATACAATAAAGTTGGTCATAAACGGAGAAGAAAAAGAAATTGAAACGACTTACACTCCTGCCTTCGATTTGTCGGATATTATCGCCTTTAAGCAGGTAAATTCGCTTTCGGTGGAAATTCAGGCACACGGAAACACAAAATGCGTTTCTTCCGCCGTAACGAAGAAAGAATGGGACGTCGTTCAGCATTGATTTTATAAGTTTAAGTAAAAATTGCTCGGCTGTAAAATGCACTCGAAAGTCGGTTTTTGATTGTATTTTATCTTCGATGTATCTCGCCTTTCGTCAAAAACGAAATTATTATAAAAAATCGCAGACGAAAGGCGATAAATCGGATAAATGTCAGTAGCGATATTGCAGAAGAAAATTTTCGTACAAAAAGAAAATTTAAAAAATAAAACCGTTTTATTTCTCACCCGCAAAAGGATGGTAAATAAAACGGTTTTTTAGTTAAAAAACGGGCTATAGGTCGTTTTTCATCATTTTTCTAATGGCGTCTACTATCATGCCGACGGCTATTTTGTTATGCCCGCCTTCGGGAATTATCAAATCGGCTTTGGCTTTGCTCGGTTCCACGAACTGTTCGTGCATGGGCTTTACCGTGGATAGGTACTGCGTTATAACCGATTCCATAGTCCGTCCGCGTTTATTGACGTCGCGTTTGAGTCTTCTTATAAACCTTACGTCGGCGTCGGTGTCTACGAAAAGTTTAATGTCGCAAATATCGCAAAGTTCCTTGCTCGTGTAAATTAAAATGCCTTCTACTATAATAAGATCCGCACTTTTTAATTCCGACCATTCTTTGTTTCTGCTATGCGTCGCGAAATCGTAGGTGGGATGCATAATTGTTTTGCCTTCTTTTAGGTCGTGTAAGTGTTTGACCAAAAGGTCGGTATCGAGACTGTCGGGGTGATCGTAATTTAATTTACATTTTTCCTCGAAGGTCAAGTTCGGATATTCTTTGTAGTAATAATCGTGCGATAAAATAAGTGCGCTTTTATCGAATGCCTGAAATATTTTTTTTGCAACGGTGGTTTTACCCGAACCGGTTCCGCCGGCAATGCCTACGACGATTTTTGTCATTTTCCGCTCCTTAAAGTTTACTGTGATTATTGTATCAATTCGGCTTCTTATTTGTCAAGTAATAGTTTGTAAAGTATCGTTATTTGTCGAAATTCAAAACAAAAAGGCTTCACTTTGAAGCCTTTATACGGTAGTTTAGTTTAATTCGGTAAGGTCGTTAAGCCAAATGCGCTTACTTATCAAGATTATGCCCGCAACTACTTTTACAAACCATAGCCCTAAAACTATTGCGTAAATAGCGGGTTCGGACAGCGTAGTTAAGGTTACCAAAAGATATGCGACGGGAACGGCAAGACAACATTCGAAAACGCTGTCGAATAAAAAGGTGATGATGGTTTTCCCGCCCGAACGCAAGGTAAAATAGGTGCAATTTATGTATGAGTTTACCGGCATGTAAATGGCGAATATCAGTATAAATTTTGATGCAAGTGCTTTTGCTTCTTCGGTAGTGTTGTAAAATTGGGGGAAAACACTCGAAAACGCCGCTAAAATTATGCCGATTATTACCGACGACGTAACGGAAATAGAAACGAGCCTTACGTTTGCAACGACGGCTTCTTCCGTTTTTCCCGCGCCGAGGTAATTGCCGAGTATTATCGCAACGGCATTACCGAGGGCAAGTAAAACCACGGCAAATAAATTGTTTATGGTCGAGGCAATGGTGTAAGCGTTGACAACCGCAAGCCCTCTTAACGAATAGCACTGGGTCAAAAGTGCGACGCCTATTGCCCATAAAGTTTCGTTTATAAGTATGGGCATGCCCTTTTTCGTTATGTTTTTTGCAAGCGTTTTGGGAACTTTAATCGACGAATACAATCCTTTAAAGGCAGGGTGTTTATTCGACTTTTTGTGTGCATATATAACGAGTATTGCTGTTTCCACCGTTCTCGCTATAACCGTAGCGATTGCCGCACCCCTTACGCCGAGCACGGGAAGCCCGAAAAGCCCGAAAATCAATAGGGAGTTACCTATAAAGTTACATAAAAACGAGGCAAGCGCCGCAAACATCGGAACTTTGGTTTCGTTTGCTTCCCTTAACGTCCCTGCGTAAACTTGAGAAAGGGCGAAAAAGGGAAGTTGCAATACCGCTATAAACAAATATTCTTCCGCCCTTTTATAGGTTTCTATGGGGTCTGACGATTCGTCCGGCGTTATGTAAAGTTCTATAAGCGGTTTTCTGAAAATTAACAGAACACCCGCAAAAAATATTACGGCAAAGATAGCCGAATATATTTTATAGCGCACGGTATAGCGCATGTTGTCGACGTCACCGCGCCCGTAATATTGCGCGGTAAATATTCCCGCACCCGAAACGGCACCGAAGATACACAGGTTAAAAACGAACATCAACTGGTTTATGATGGAAACGCCGTTCATTTCCGCAATGCCGACTTGACCTATCATGATGTTATCAAGCAAACTTACGAAGTTTGTTATTCCGTTTTGAATGACGATAGGCAAAGCAATGGCTAAAACCAGTTTGTTAAAGGCTTTGTCGCCGAATACGTTTTTAAACGTGTACTTCATAATACCTTCCTTATTGTACGTCCGTTGACTTTCGCATCGACCGATTCGGCGTCGATTTTGTATGTCTGTTGACGAAAATTTTTAAAAGATGTCCGCATATCAAGGGCTTAAATTACAACGTATATAATAGCACAAAAGGAAGATTTTTACAAGATATTTTAATTGATTTTAAAAAATAACGGCGATATCTTGATTTTGCGGTTTATCCCGCAGTTTTAGCGTTGTATCGAAAAGTGTAATCTTAGCCGAAAAATCTAAAGCGATACGGCATGCCTTTTTTACAAAAAGTCCGCCTATAAGCCGATTATCGATATAAATTATGTTATGTAAAAAGATATTATACGGGACAGGCATTATCTTACGCCGACGAGTAAGGCTATACGCTTCGGCAAAAACAGCCTTAGGCTAATGACAATTTTTCGTCACGTTAAGCCCCGTCTTTTCGTTGTCGGCAACAATCGGAATCATCGGTTTCCTCACCGAAACCGAGTAAAACGATTGAATTTTCGTATTGTTTCGGCAATCGCTAAAATAATCATACCGAAAGATTTACGAAAACCAAAAACAGCAGCGTTATAAAACAGTAGCGTCAACTAAAATAGTGTGTCAGTTAAGAACATCGTAGCGTTACGGAGATTTTTCAAAAATCTGTCAGTAGTATTGAGAGATTTTTTAAAAAGTTAAAAATCTATCAGTAGTAATGAGAGATTTTCTAAAAAATCAAAAATCTGTCAGTAGTATTGAGAGATTTTTAAAAAAATCAAAAATCTGTCAGTAGTATTGAGAGATTTACTTGACAAGATAAATAGATTGAAGTATAATCGAATAAAAAATAATAGGTGAAACATGGTTTCGAGAGAAAAATATATAGAACAAGTACGCCCGTTTTACCGCTCCGATTTGATAAAAATTATTACGGGAATACGTCGTTGCGGAAAATCGATAGTCTTAGAGCAAATAATGGAGGAGGTAAAAAGGGAAACCGATAACGTTATTTATCTTAACTTCGAAGATAAAAACGTGGTTTTGAACATAACGAACGCAGAAGAACTTATTTCGTACGTCAACGAGAACAGAAAAGAAGGAAAGTGTTATTTGTTTTTCGATGAAATTCAAATCCTCGAAGGTTGGCAAGACGCTTGCAAAACGTTAAGACTTTACGATAATTCCCTGTTTATAACAGGGTCAAACTCAAAACTGTTGTCGAGCGAATTTATTAAGGAACTTTCGGGAAGATACGTATCCTTTAGAATACGCCCCTTCGTTTATAAAGAAATAGTCGAGTATGCAAAAGAACTAAACAAAGAAGTTTCCGTCTCCGATTATCTCGTATGGGGAGGGTTTCCCAAACGTTTCGAGTTCGATACCTTTGATGCGCAATATCGGTATTTAAGCGATTTGGACGATACTATAGTCATAAACGACGCCATAATGCGATACAAAATAAGAAAGACGCAATTATTCAAACGTTTCGTAAATTTCGTTTTAAAAAGTAACAGTCGTATATTTTCGGCAAGTTCAATTCACGATTATATAAAACAAGAAAACCCCGATTGCTCGATAAATACCATAGCAAAATACCTCGGTTATCTTGAAGAAGCATATGTTATTTCCTCGGTAAAACAATATTCTACGAAAACAAAAAAAGAACTTTCCTATTTTGTAAAGATTTACGACGAGGACGTCTGTTTTAACTCGCTTCGGTGCCTAAACAACCGTTTTGACTTAACCCATAACTTCGAAAATATCGTATACAACGAACTTTTATATATGGGATACGATATTTACGTTTACAACGATAACGGGCAAGAAATAGATTTTCTTGCGACGAAAGGCAATAACAGGTATTACGTTCAGGCTGCATACAGCGTAGCCGACGATAAAGCCTATAAAAGAGAGTTTGACGCCTTTAAAAAAATAGATAATTTATCGCAAAAAATTATAATAACCAACGACGATATAGATTATTCTACGAGTACGGTTAGACATATCAAATTTAAAGATTTTTTAACCATGGAAAGTTTGTAAAAATCAATTGCGTCTTAAAGATAAATTCAGCGAATATCGGCAAACAACGAAAAGTCAGATACCCGAAAAGGCTTATATAAGTCGTTTAACCCGAAAAAGCGGATACAAGTCGAGTAAAAATCGTATATGACCGTGCGTTCAAGGTGTGTACAAGTTTGTATATAACGGTGCGCTAAAAAATAAAAACTTTATTAAATTTATGGCTTGCTTAGTCGGATATATTTGCGCTGTAAGGTGCTTAAGCTTACGACGAAAAAACAAAGCCGAAGTCGATAAATACGGCAGCTTACGAAAATTTATCAATAATGCAACCTCGGTAATTAAAAATTGCAATAGAAGGGCTTAAGAGATTTAAAATCGGTCTCTTAAAAGTCGTTTAAACAAACCGAACCGATTAAATAAACCGGTCAACCAAACAACCAAAAACCAAATCAACCAAGTCAAACAATCACAGGAAACTAAATCAAGCTACACAAACCAAATCAACCGAACAACCGACAAATCAATCGACACCAAACATTTAATTAACCTGTTAGATGACAAAAAAGAGCCGAAAACGGGCTTATAGCCCGATTTTCGGCTCTTTTTGCAGTATAAAAGTATTTTTAAACAAAGTTGGATAATTGCACGGAATAATGTGCCCGATTATCATAAATAATTGAAAGGGTTATAATATTTTAAACGGTTATAATGTTTTAAACGATTTATTATTAAGTAAAGCCGAGATTGTTATCGTCGCTTCATTATAGATGTTCAAAATAATTAAAACGCTTCATTATAGATGTTTCGAAATAAAATCGTTAAATTCGGAAAATTTTTCTCGTGAGTTTTGGACGGCTAAAAACATTGCCGCCGTATCGTAAGCCGCATCGTGGCTTTTTTTGTCGCTCATGTCAAAAAATTCGTTTACGAATTTATTAACTTCAAAGGGGTATACGTCGGAAAATGTGCAAAATTCATCCAATTTAGGGTATTTGATACCTTTTCCGCTTGGACGAGGAAGCTTCATTATAGGCGTAAAATACTTCATGGTGTCGAGGCTTTCGTCGTATCTGAAGATTTTGGAATTGTTTTGAAATTCTTGGGACATAAAACCGAAATCGAAATTGAAATTGTGTGCGACCAACAGTTTCGCGCTTAAAAAGTCGTTTTCGATTTCGTCGATGTCGTCGCAAAATTTGCGCCCTTTGGACAATTCTTTTAATTTTTCCACGGTGATTCCGTGTACGAAACTTGCCGAAGGCTCTATGTAAGAGACTTCAAAGTAAAAATTTTTGGCAACGATTTTGTCGCCGTAGTCGAGTATGTAAGCAAGTTGAATGATGTGCCCGGGTTTTAAACCCGTCGTTTCCGTATCGAAGTATAAAATCATAAATTAAAATATAAGTTGAAATATTAGTCAGGATAAATGATAGTAAAGTCGCAAAACTAAGCCACAAAACTAAGCCGTAAAGCAAAGTCATAAAGCAAAGTCATAAAGCAAAGCCGTAACCTTGATGATTAGTCGAAAATTCGATATTTTTTACCTATTGACAAAAAACGGATTTCGTGATAAACTATAAAAAAGAGTTAAGGAGGTTTTTTATGACTCGAGGCGGTAAGGTTTATTTTATTATAACGAGTGTCGTGGCGGCAATCGCCGCAATAATCGATTTTTTGGCGGTGGCGATCTTTTTGTCTATCGTCTTCGGCGGAGGAAGCCCTCTCGGTAACGCATTGTCTCTCGTTATATTCGGGGTGTATTATATCGTTTTCGGAGGAATAGTTTCTGCCGTCGCCTTTATTATGTCTTGCGTGCTTATAAAGGTAAGTAGAAAGTTAGGTCTAATATACCTTATAACTATTTTCCTTTTGTTTGCCGTCGGCATTTTATGTTTCGTCGTTTGCGGTAATTCAAATTCCGATTCCGAAAGTGCTTTATTAAGCCTTATCGCGCTTTTTTAACGAGTTGCGTTTTATAGCGCACGATGTTTTATTGCACACTACGTTTTATAGTACGCTTTATAGCACGCTTTATAGCACGAATCTTCGGGTTGCTTAATTTTATAAAAATCGGTCTATAAGCCCGTTATCGGCTCGTTTTTTGACGGTAACGGGTTATTTTTACGCCATTTATCCGATCGTCATGCCGTTCTTTAAACGAAATCTTTTATAAAAGTATCCGATATTTTCGTAATATCTTCGAGTATGCACTTTTTTATCGGGCTTAATTTGCGTTTAATTTTGCAAAACCGATTTATCTATAATTACAATGTACACTTTTTTTAATCGTTTGTCAATGGAAAACGTCAATTTAGGATATAAATTCAGTCAATTATAAATCTTAATTGACGTCAAAAAAAGATATATAATATAAATATGAAAAATTATCTTGCCATTGATATAGGCACCACATTTGGAGGTTATAGCGTTTTTCAGAGAAAGAATCAAAGCTTATCGTTTTAACACCGGGTTTTGCGATACGCCCGACGGGCTTATACTCGATAGTGATTTGCTTTTTGAAAACCTTCTACTCGGCATTAAAAATGCATTTGAAACTTTTCACGAAATAGAAAGTTTGGCTATCGACACTTTTGCTATCGACACTTTTGTGTCGATTATCTTTCGGGAAATTGCGACAAAGCAGTCTTTCCGTCGGCGAATAGAGGGCGAATAGTAGGCGAGTAGACGACCGATATACGGCGGTTAAAAATCAAATATCGGGGATGACGAAAGGAAACCCTTCGTTAGGTAGTTTATTCTTCGGAAAACGTTTGCGTTTTCCGAAGAATTTTTGTATAATGAAAGCCAAGAAAAAAGAAGGTATAATTATGTCTGAAAACTATTTGGACGAAAGGTTAAACGAATTTACTTGCGATGAGCCTAAAGGGTACCTGTACGAAACTCATTGCCATACTAACGTTACGAGCGCATGTTCCCGTTTGTCGCCCGAAGATATAGTCGATTTGTATTTAAAAAACGGCTACACGGGTATCTTTATAACCGACCATTTTTTGAACGGAAACTGCGTCGGTAAAATCCGCGAAGAAAAAGATTTCAAAAAGCAAATAGAGATGTTTTTTGAGGGTTATAGAAAGGTAAAAGATGCCGCTAACGGTACTATAGACGTATTTTGCGGGTTTGAAACCTCTTATAAAGGCACCGACGTTTTGGTCTACGGTTGGGACGAGGAAAAGACTAAACTGTACCCCGAAATAATGTCGATGACGATGCGTGAGTTTATTAACTTCGTAAACGATAACGGCGGTCTTACCGTGCAGGCGCATCCCTTCAGAGAGGCAAATTATATCGATCATATAAGGCTATTTCCTGAAACGGAAGGCGTTGAAGTATATAATTCATCAAGAGATTATCTTTGCAACAAACTCGGTTATGAATACTACAAGGCTTATAACGCCGAATACGGTAAATGTAAAACCGGCGGAAGTGATATTCATTATACTTCGCTTCCCGTTCTCGGCGGAATGGCGTTTAAGGAAAGATTAAAATCCGTTTCCGACTTTATTGACAGAGTTAGAAAAAACGAAGGCGTTATTTTTAGAAAACCAAATATAGTTGCGGAAAAATAACCGAAAATGCTATTTGTTTTTTCGGGACGAAAGTTTGTTTTATCGTCACGAAAAACTTAACGTTCGGCGTAACTAAATTTAGCATTTATAATTAAAAAACGACGATAACGGGCTTATAAGGGCACTTTTTTAGATTACTTAGTAAAATATATCCTTTATTATCAAGGTAAAATCACATGAAAATTTCAACGAAGGGAAGATACGCCTTGCGCGTAATGATAGATATCGCGGAAAACGGGAAGGGCGAAAGCGTTTCGGTTAAAGATATTGCGCAAAGGCAAAATATTTCTAAAAAATATTTAGAGCAGATTATGACCATGCTTTCAAAGTCGGGGATGGTAAAGACTTCGCGGGGAAACGTAGGCGGTTACAAACTTACCAAAGAACCCAAAGATTACATCGTCGGCGATATTTTGCGTGCTACCGAAGGAGATTTAGCTCCGCTCGATTGTTTAATCGACGGTGCCGTTTGCAGTAGAATGGACAGCTGTTCCACGCATAAATTTTGGGCGGGGCTGGATAAGGTTATAAACGATTACGTAAACGGCAAAACTTTGCAAGACCTTTTAAATTAAAAAGAAGTTACGGCTTTATTTTTCGGGCGTTTTAAAGAAAAAAGCAATTAAAAAATCCGAAATATTTCTAAAAATATTGCTATTCCTATTGACACGGTAGGAAAAGCGTGTTATAATTAGCCCGAAATTGAAAACGGAGATAAATATGAATACTGTTTATTTTGACAACGCCGCTACAACGAGGCTTGACGACGAAGTTTTAGAGGAAATGTTACCTTACTTAAAGGAAGAATACGGAAACGCTTCTTCCATATATAAACTCGGCAGACGCTCAAAAGAAGCCGTCGAAAAAGCAAGGGAACAGGTTGCTTCGGCAATAAACGCTAAGACGGAAGAAATTTATTTTACGTCGGGCGGAACGGAAAGCGACAACACTATAATAAGAGGCATTGCGTACGCATACAAAAACAGAGGCAACCATATAATTACGAGTAAAATCGAACACCCCGCGGTTTTGGAAACTCTTAAACAACTTGAAAAAGAAGGTTTTACGGTAACTTACGTCGGCGTAACCGAAAACGGAATTATCGATATGGACGAACTTGAAGCCTCCATAACAGATAAAACCACCCTTATTACCGTGATGTACGCAAATAACGAAATCGGAACTTTGCAACCGATTGCTAAAATCGGTAAGTTGGCACACGAGAAGGGCATACTTTTCCACACCGACGCCGTTCAGGCGATAGGTTCGGAAAAAATAGACGTCGTTGCCGAAAATATCGACGCACTATCCATGTCGGCACACAAATTTTACGGACCTAACGGCATCGGCGCTTTGTACGTCAAAAAGGGCGTAAGATTTCAAAAATTCATGCTCGGCGGGCATCAGGAAAAAAATAAACGCGCAGGAACGGAAAACGTTCCCGCCATCGTCGGCATGGGTAAGGCAATAGAACTTGCGTATAAAAATATCGACGAACACAACGCAAAAATAAAGGAACTCAGAGATTATTACGTTTCGGAAGTTTTAAAGCGCATACCCTACGTTAAAGTCAACGGGGATATGGAAAAAAGACTCCCGGGGAATGCAAACATTTCGTTTAAATTCATCGAAGGCGAGGGCATGCTTTTAAACCTCGACTTAAACGGCATATGCGCATCGTCGGGCAGTGCTTGCACGTCGGGCTCTCTTGATCCGTCGCACGTGTTGCTTGCTATAGGGCTTCCGCACGAGATAGCGCACGGCAGTTTAAGAATTTCAATCGGCAAATACAATACCAAAGAGGAAGTCGATTACTTGCTCGATAACCTCGAAAAAATAGTCCAAAAATTGAGGGATATGTCCCCTCTATACGACAAATTTTTATCCGAACAAAAGGAGAATAACTAATGGAACCGTACAACGATAAAGTTATAGAACATTACGCAAACCCTCGTAACGTGGGAGAGATCAAAGACGCTTCCGGAGTAGGTGAGGTCGGTAACCCCGTTTGCGGCGATATCATGAGAATGTATCTTAAAATTGAAGACGGCGTTATTACCGACGTAAAATTTAAGACATTCGGGTGCGGGGCGGCGATAGCGTCAAGCAGCGTTTCTACCGAAATGATTAAAGGCAAAACGGTGGAAGAGGCGTTAAAACTTACCAACAAAGACGTCATAAACGAACTCGGCGGACTTCCGCCCGTAAAACTGCATTGCTCGGTTTTGGCGGAAGAGGCAATCAAAAAGGCAATCGCCGATTATTTCAGAAAACAGGGTATGTCGGAAGAAGAAATTACCGCAAAATGCGGTAATACCGAAGAAAACTCTTGCCCGCATTGCCATATTTAGTCTGCCTAAATTATCATATTTAGTTTTATCTAAATTGTCGTGTTTGGTTTGCCTAAATTGCCGTGTTTGGATCGTTCGCATGGTCATATTTAGTTTTATCTAAATTGTCGCAGTTGGATTATACTTTCGGACATTAAAGGGCGTGCTTATAAAAAGACATACGCATGCTTAAAAAAATACATATGCGTTTTATTAAACTGTCTTTCAGATTTTAAGTAAAAGTGCCCTATAAGCCCGTTATCGCAACAATTTAACTGTTAACAACAATCTAAAACACAATATTTTAAAGTTGCAAATAATTTTAAAGATACCGTTAATTTAAAAGTTACCCGTCGGCTTAGCCGCGGGTAACTTTTTTAAGTAGATTAATTGGCAACTTTCAAGTGCCAATCGTCATCAACATTTTCATAAGTTGAGGGGAACTTTTACTTGTTTTTATTTTTTAAGTGAGAAAATGGCTGTCATAAACCGCAATATGCGACCTATGACAGCCATGGTTTTAGTTTACGAAAGAGTGTGGTATCTTAAAGTGTGCTAACTTGTAGTTTTGTGCCTCGTAGTGCCGTATCTTAAAGTGTGCTACCTTATAGTTTTGTGCACTGTAGTACGGCATCTTAAAGTTGCGGCATCTTGTAGCATGGCACAGCATAGTAAGACAGTGTAAGATATAAACTATCATGCTCGCAAAAACAGTTAGTGGTGATAAACAAAACCCCTACGAGTTGTGATAAACGAAATTCCTACGTTTAATTATTTGTGTTAGGGAAAAGGGGAAGTTCAAAAAAGCCCGCGCAGACTTCTTGCGAATAATCCTGACAAGGCGGAATGTTGCAATATCCGTAAGACGGAATAAGAAGATCTACCGGCATAACTATTTTAAGTATAAGGGTTACGCATGCCGAACACGTAAACGCTGCTTCGCTCGTATAAACGCCTTGCGTGGACACGAGAGAAACCACGCTCGTTACCGTATACGGTATGACCGACGGTTCGGGTACGAACAAAATTACGTCTTCGGTAAGGGTTACGGTGGAAGTTCCTTTGCCTTCAACGTTGTTTGCGTCAACGAACAAAACTTCCACGGGAATGGTTACGGTAGCCTGAACTCTTGCAAAATTCGGTCTGTCTTGGAGTCTGTCGATTTGAAGGTTGCTTAGCGTACCCGATGTGCCTATACTTTTTGCGCTTATAAAAGTAAGCGGATATGTAGGATTTGTCGGCGTTAAATTTACAAGACTTAACGTAATTCCTTCTTCCTGCGTTTGTTTTATACAGGCGTCGAAAACTTTGTTGACTTCGACGCAAACTTTTTCGCACAGACCGTTTAAAGGATTGCCCGTTATTTGACAGGGGCATCTGTCGGAATTGAAGTTAGAAAAAAATGACATTTTTTATCTCCTTTGTGCCTGTCGGCTCACTTTAATATATGATAGTCTTTTGCATTTTGATAACGCGTCAAACTAAAAAAGTCGTAATGTGTCATTTGTTGAAACTAATTTCCGTCGTTTGTTTTTTTAGAAAACCGCTTAATTGCACTTTTTGGTGTGTTTTTTAAGACATTAATTGCACCTTTTGGTATGTTTTTTGAGATATTAATTGCACCTTTGGGCATCTTTTTTGTGGCGTTTTATAATATGTATTTATAATTTTGATTTAAAAAAAGCCCGATAACGGGCTTATAGACGGGTTTTTGTTGAAAAATTAAGCCGATTCGGCGGAAAGTTTAAAAGCATCCGCCGAATCGATATTTACAGTTAAATGATAAGTCTTGCATAAAGTCAGGTTAAATAGGTTTTTCCGTCGGCAAAATCTTTAGCGATAAAGGGAATAAAGTAAAAAGGAGCGGTCAGTAACTTTTGCTTTGACGAATATCCGTAATTGTTTTTGGATACCTTTACGGCGTATTCGAACTTATTATGATTGGCAAATTTTTCAAGTGAATTTAAAGAGCCTCTTCCTTTTTTTACGTCCATCGGGAAAATTTTACCGTTTGCTTCGATAATAAATTCGAGTTCGGCGGTATTTTTACCTTTCCAATAAAACAATTTGTGACCTTTTGCGACCAATTCGTTTGCAACGAAATTTTCGTAAAAGATGCCCGAAAGCATATTTTCTCCGTCGGGAAACACGAACGACGAGGCGTTTACACCGCTTTGGTAAGAAAACATTCCGATATCGCCGAGGAAAAGCCTGAAATTCCCGTCGCTGTCAGGTATTAGCGGAGTCGTTACATGCTCTTTAAGTTGAAAAGATTGGTGTAACACGTGCGCTTCGGTAAGCCAAAGTATTGCAGAAAGGTAATCTCTCGTTTTAGTATCTTTTTCTATAAGCCCCGGCGAAAAGTTTTTCGATTCTTTATTGAGTTCCTTATAAATGTTCAGGAATAAAAGTTTTGAGCGCAAAACCGATTCTTGGCTTGCTTGATACAAAGACATATCAGCAAGATAGTTGTCGTAAAGATTTATTAAAACCTGTCTTGATTCGAGATAACTTTTAGTTTTTAAATATACGTTAACGGCTTCGGGCATACCGCCGACGAGCAAATATTTTTGAACTTCGGAAAGTGCCAATTCGTGTACGTTGACGTCAAGCGGCGTCTTTTGTTTGTAAGCATTTAAAACGGCGTTATATAAAACCGCGTTATCGTTAAGTAAAAATTCGTCAAAAGACATCGGGTATATCGTCAGTTGGTCGATTTTACCTACCGGGAACAAAAATTTACTGCTGATAGACGCTCCGCGTTTTCTCGTTTCGCGCTGAATTTTTGTTCTTACCATAGAGCCCGTCGCAATAATCGGAATTTCCGGGTAATCTTGGCAAAAATATTTCAAAGAAGAAATTACGTTAGGGCATTCCTGAACTTCGTCAAAAATAAGCAACGTGTTTTTATCGATTACTTTGCCTTTGATAAGAGATATATATTCGATAATTTTACCTGCGTTAGCGGTTTTTTCGCAAAAACCGGCAATTTCGTCCTCGATTTTGCAATCTAAATACAGATAGTTGCCTTTGTAATAGGTCTTTGCAAAAATATCTTTAACGAGGTAAGTTTTCCCAACCTGCCTTGCTCCCCAAACCATAAGAGGTTTTCGTTCTTTTTTATTCATCCACTCGACAAGTTCGTTTATAGCCAAACGTTTCATTTAAGCCTCCCGTGATTTGTTTTTTGTAAATGAATTTTAGCATAAATTGCACCTTTTGGCAAGTATTTTTAACCATTAATTGCACCTTTTGGCAAGTATTTTTAACCATTAATTGCACCTTTTGGCATGTTTTTTTGGACATTAATTGCACCTTTTGGTATGTTTTTTCAGACATTAATTGCACCTTTTGGCATGTTTGCGATACTCTAAATATAATTTATTTGTAATTTTTATATCAAAAAAAGAACGATAACGGGCTTATAGCCACACTTTTTTATCAAAACGTAATATGATATAAATCTATATAAAAAATAAAACTATATAAAAGAAAAAACAAGCCCCGTTAAGCAAAAAAACAATAGAAAAAAAAGTTCCCAAAAAACAATAGAAAAAAAGTTTAAAAAAACAATAGAAAAAACGCATCCAAAAAAACAAAAGAAAAAGCTAAATAAAAAACGAGCCCCGAAAAGGAAAGAGAAAAATAAAATAAAACGAAAAGCCGACGGCAAATTTTTGCCGTCGGCTTCTAAAAGGAACTTAACGAAAGTTAAGTAATTTTCGGTTAAGTATTATTTGCAAAGGTCTGCTTTACCGGCGCAACCCAAAACGTCCTTCAATTTATGACGAACGAGTTCTTTGATGTTTGCGCGAGCGGGTTTTAAATATTCCCTCGGGTCGAATTTAGAAGGATAGTCGTTGAAGAATTTACGAATGGTACCGGTCATTGCAAGACGAAGGTCGGAGTCGATATTGATCTTGCAAACGGAAAGTTTGGAAGCTTCTCTCAATTCTTCTTCGGGAACGCCTATAGCGTTGGGCATTTGTCCGCCGTTTTCGTTGATCATCTTAACGTATTCCTGAGGAACGGAGGATGAACCGTGTAAAACGATGGGGAAGCCGGGGAGCTTTTTGGAAACTTCTTCCAAAATGTCGAAACGAAGAGAAGGAGGAACCAAAACGCCGTTTTTAAGGGTGCATTGTTCGGGTTTGAATTTGTATGCGCCGTGGGATGTACCTATAGCGATAGCCAAAGAATCAACGCCGGTTTCTTCAACGAATTTGATAACTTCTTCGGGACGGGTGTAAGAACCTACTTCGTGGCTGACTTCGTCTTCGATGCCGGAGAGGGTTCCCAATTCGCCTTCAACCGTTACGTAAGGATTGTGCGCGTGAGCGTATTCGCAAACCTTTTTGGTAAGAGCAACGTTTTCTTCGAAGGGAAGGGCAGATCCGTCAATCATAACGGAAGTAAAACCGCCGTCGATGCACGCCTTGCAAGTTTCAAAATCGGGACCGTGGTCGAGGTGTAAAACGATGGGGATATCGGGGCATTCTATAACTGCCGCTTCAACGAGTTTTACGAGGTAAGTATGGTTAGCGTAAGCTCTTGCGCCCTTGGATACCTGTAAAATAACGGGTGCGTGTTCTTCTTTGCAAGCTTCGGTGATGCCTTGAACGATTTCCATGTTGTTTACGTTGAAAGCACCGATTGCGAAACCGCCGTTATATGCGGCTTCAAACATTTTTTTAGAGTTAACTAATGGCATAATTTTGCCCTCCGTTAAATTAATTTTTCTTAATTATACAACAATATTTTTAACAAAGCAAATTTTTTAAGCAATTTTTTGCTCGCAAGTCGAAAATTGATTGGTTTTAACGTTAAAAAGTTACAATTAGCCACCATTATTTTTAACTATCTACTTGCCGATTATTTCCATCAACCATCTATAACTATTAACTACGTCGTAACGAACCTTGCCGTCACTTAGTTTTGTAAACAACTTTTTTGCACCTATTTTTTAAAAGTTGCTATTTTCAGAATTACATTGTGCTTTACATATCAAAAAAACTTGTTAAAAAGGTTGCAAAAGAGATAATAGTATGGTAAAATGTAAACAACAAAAAATAACTGAATTGATGATTTTTTTCGGAGAGTAAGTTTAAAGTAATTTTTGCTCGCTTTTGCATTTTGCCGTTTCGGGTGTCAAACCTTCGCCGTTTTGCAAATTTCGGGCTATAGTTTTACGATTTTAAACCGCTCTTTCGGGCGGTTTTTTGTTTTTCCGTAGGGAAAATCCGAACGAAAAACTTACCGAAAGGCAAAGCACAACAATCTAAAATGTCAAAAAGCGACTTGAAAGGTGCCGTTTAAAAAGCCGAAAGGCGAAGCACAACCGAAAGGCAAAGTACAACCGAAAGGCAAAGTACAACCGAAAGGTCAAAACGCAACCTGAAAGGTGCTTTTCAAAAGTCAAAAGGCAAAAATCGTAAAAAAGGAGTCGGTATGAAAATCGGAGTTATAGGCATTATTATCGAAAACGACAAAGAGGTGGTTATAAAAGTGCAACAACTTTTATCCGCCTATTCCCACCTTATTTGCGGGCGCATGGGCGTACCCGATCACGAAAGCGGTATCAACGTTATTTCCGTTATAGTAAAAGGAAGCAGCGAAGAAATTTCCGCCTTAACGGGAAAACTCGGCAGGCTTAACAAAGTTAAGGTAAAATCCGCCGTAAGCGAACTCGGTTAGATGGCAACAATCGATTTTTAATTATAAAAACCGTAAAATTGCTTAGGATAACGAGGAAAGTTACTTTACGATTTATCATTCGTAAATCGTCGTTCAAAAGAGGTGTTTTATGAAAAAAATATTGTCTTTGATTTTGGCTTTCGTCATGTCACTCGGAATAGCCGCTTTTTCGGGTTGCGTAAATAACGCTCAAAACGGCGAAAAAACGAAAATTACCTTTATCATGCCCGACGGTGCACCCGCACTTGCCGCATACGAACTTTTAAAAAACGTAGATACTTTGGACGGGCATCCCGTGGAATATAAAATTCTTGCGGGGGCTTCGGAACTCGGCCCTATGCTTATAAAGGGCGAGGCGCAAGTTGCCGTTATGCCGTTAAACGTTGCCGCAAAGCTATATAACAACGACGTAGATTTAAAACTTTTGTCGGTTAATATTTTCGGCAACCTTTACACTATAGGTAAAACCGATTTGGTTAATGGTGCGCAAGGGCTTTTAGGAAAGGTCGTTTTAAACATCGGTAGAGGCGGTACGCCCGACATTACCTTAAAACTTATACTCGACAAAAACAATTTGCCTTACGAAGAATCGGAAACGCCTGTCGAAGGCAAGGTCGCCATCCGCTATTGTCAGGATGCGTCCGAAGTTATTTCCTTGCTTAAAACGGATAGAGCCGACTACGGCGTAGTGGGCGAACCGGCGGCGACCAAAGCGGTTTCGGCTATCGGCGGTAAGGTCGTAATCGACATGCAAAGCGTGTGGAACGACCTTGTGGGTGAAAACTCGTTTACGCAGGCAGGCGTAGTGGTATCCGGTGCCGTTTATAACGATAACGGGCTTATAGACGCACTTTTTGAAAAATTGACGAGCAATTTAACCTATATATATCAAGATGCGGAAAACGTATCTAATACTCTTGCCGAAAACGGAAGTTCGTTAAAGGTCGGCTTTAACGAGGCGGTTTTAAACAGGTGTAATCTTAAAAACGTTAAGGCGAAAACGATAAAAACTCAAATAGAATCATATTTTAACGCGGTAAAGGTTTACGACGCTACCTTTATCGGAGGGAAACTCCCCGAAGACGGATTTTATCTGTAATTCTATCTTTAATTTTTCGAGCGTTTAATATGTACTCGGGCACTGAGTTTGCAATCGAATATTGATTTTTCGATCGGGCGTTGAGTTTGCACTTTAAATACGCCGTCAAGGGCGAAAAATCGAGTGAAAGAAAAAGTTGCGTAAGAAAAAAGCCGTGCGTAAGCATAAATAGGTGCGTGAGTATAAATAGGTGCGAGAGCATAAAAGCCGTGCGTTAAAATAAACGTGCGGAAGGCTTTACTAAAAAACGAGAAATGCGCCGACGATAATTATCGTCGGCGCGAAATAATATAATCACCAAAAAAGAAAAGCATAAAAAGCAAAACATAAACTGCAAAAACAAAAGCACAAAATATAAAGCACAGAAGCAAAAGAAACACAAAAAACGAAGCACAAAAGCAAAAAGCGACTTCAAAACCATAAAACAAAAAAACAAGAAATAAACTAAACCACAAAAACAAACAAATAAAAAAACAAGAAATAAACCAAATTACAAAAACTAAAATAAAAAAATACAAAAATAAAGAGCAAGCCTTGTAAAAATGAAAGTGTTTAAGAAATTTTGCCCGCTTATCACGATTGCGCTACTTATTGCAATCTGGTATATTTTGGCGGCAATCGTAAATATGAAACTTATCATGCCGAGTCCTTACGACACGCTTATAGAAATGTTAAACGTGCTAAGTAGCGGTAAATTTTACCTTGCTCTTTTAGGCAGTGCCGTACGCACCGTAGTAAGTTTTGCGATATCTTTCCTTTTGGCTGTCGTGTTTGCGCTTTTATCGAGCGCATCTTCGGTTTTTGAAAGGCTTTTTTATCCCCTTATAGTTATAGTTAGGGCGACGCCTACTATGAGCGTTATATTTTTGTGCCTTATATGGTTTAGTTCCAAAATTAGTCCCGTAATCGTTTCGGTAACGATAATTATGCCCACGCTTTATAGTGCGGTAACTTCGGCAATAAAGTCGTGCGACGATAAAATAATAGAAATGTCTGAAATTTACCGAGTTCCGCGCCGAGTAACCGTTAAAAAATATTACCTTCCGTATATAACGCAAACCATTTTCGACGATACGGTGTCTTCTTTATCGCTAAACGTAAAACTCGTGGTGGCGGCGGAAGCACTCGCTCAAACGTCAAAGGGGCTGGGCGTACTTATGCAAGTAGCAAAACTGAATTTGGAAACCGCAACCCTTTTTGCCTATACCGTAGGCGCGGTAATTTTAAGTTTTTTGTTTGAACTTTTGTTGAAAGCGATAAGACTCGTAATAAAGGAGATAAAGCATGCCAAAACTAATAGAAATCACTAAAAAGTGGGGCGATAGGTCGATTTTCGAAGGTTTTTCATATGAGTTTAAGCCTCAAAAAACTACCGTTATATTAGGTAAATCAGGCGTAGGAAAGACGACTTTATTGTCGATAATCGCAAAGTTAACGCCTTTTAGCGGAGAGGTTATAGGCTTCGGAAAAATCGGCTACGTTTTTCAAACGCCGAGGCTTATTCCTTTTATGACGGTCATGGAAAATTTAGAGTATGCATTGTCTTCGGTTTACGATAAAGCGACTTGTGACGAAAAAGCCGACGAACTTTTAACTTTTGCCGATATGGCTTTTTTAAAGGACAAACCCGCAAAAAGCCTTTCGGGAGGGGAATCTCAACGGGTAAATTTGATTCGTGCCTTTTTATATCCATCGGACATCATCTTGTGTGACGAGCCGTTTTCGTCGCTCGACATCGGCTTAAAAATGAAGATAATCGGCTTATACGCGGACTTATGCAATAAAAATCCGATTACTTCCGTTCTCGTAACGCACGATATCGACGAGGCTTTGTATCTTGCCGACGAAATTTTATATCTGTCGGATGACGGCTATAAAAAATTTACGATTGAAACGAAAAAGGAAGACAGAAAATACGGCTACGAAGAAAACAACGAATTAAGGGCAAAACTTTACGATTTGTTTTTGCAAAAATCCATGGTATAAACGGTAAATTATAAGGCAATAATTTACCCGTAAGCGGACGATATAATTTTATTTTACATAAAATATAAGGGACGGTCCGCTATGAGGTGCCATGATAAAAAGAGGAGAATTATACTACGCGGATTTAAGTCCGAATTTCGGTAGCGAACAAGGGGGGATACGTCCCGTTTTGGTCGTTCAAAACGACGTCGGAAACAAATACAGCCCTACCGTTATCGCCGTCGCTATTACGAGTAAACTTTGCAAGGCAAGATTGCCGACTCACATAGAAATTTCCGCAAGCGATTACGGACTCAGCAAAGATTCGGTCATCTTATTGGAACAAATCCGCACTATAGACAAACGCCGATTGAAAGAAAGAATAGGCGAACTCGACACTTCCGTCATGCGCCGAGTGAACGACGGTTTAAAAATAAGCCTCGGCGTCGGCGGAGCCTTTGAAAACAGATAGTTTTTATATCTGTAATTTTAAAATCGAATACTTCCGACGTAAGTTTTTTGCGTCGGATTTTTCTTTTTCTAATAAACTTTAAAGAGAAATTTGCCGTTTTTTAATAAAAAATTACCGTCTTTTGATACCGCTAATTTTATCGTAAGGCTAAAAAACGAAAAAATGTTATAAAACCCTTTATTTTTGGAGTGTGATATGATATAATTTACTAAAAATAAGTTGAAAAAGGCAACTTAGTTTTAAAAAAACAGATATTTCATTTTTTGTTTGCCGAAAATTCGGCTTACGACAAGGAGGTTTATTATGTTAAACAGTACCAAAGGAAAAATAAAAATGACAAAAACGGCGCTTTTGTCGCAAATCATAACCCTTTTTGTGGCACTCGTCGTTTTTTTGGTCGTTCAACTTGCGGTCGGCAAAGAAACTTTAGGCTTTGCGCCCGTATGGATGTTGTTTATAGTTTATTTTTTAGGCACTTTTGCCTTTGCTCTTCCCGTGGGGATATTAAAAAAATCCGCGCTTGCAATAGTAGCAGGCGGAATTTCCGGCGTTTTAGGGCTTGAAATTTTGCTTTTCTGCGTAGCCGATATTAAATTCTGGTATGTGTGGATAGTAATCGGTTTAGTGCTTTTGATTCTCGTTTTCGTACTTACTTTCTTCTTAAAAAGCGATACGCTTACGGTGGAATTCGACAATCAACCCGACTCCGGCAGAAAAACTTACGCCGAAAGAAAAGCAGAAAAGAAAAACGAACCTAAAAAAGAGGAAAAACCTTTACCCGAAATCAAGTCCTTTAAAGACGAAAACGGTAAACAAATCTAAGACGAAAACGATAAAAAGTCTGCCTATAAGCCCGTTATCGATTGTTTTCGGCAATTTATACCGCTTATAAAATGGCTAAAATTCAGTTTTTAAAAATTCAAAAAACAAAAAGAACTTAACGACATGAGAAATTTAACTTTATTAACCGATTTTTACGAACTTACGATGATGAACGGATACTTCGAAAAGGGTAAGAATCACGAAATTGCCGTTTTCGACGTGTTTTTTCGTCAAAACCAATATATAACTTACTCGATTGCGGCGGGCTTGGAACAAGTCGTCGAATACCTTGAAAATCTTCACTTCACCGACGACGACATAGGCTACTTAAGAAGCCTTAACACCTTTTCCGAAGACTTTTTGAAGTATCTCGAAAACTTCTGTTTTACGGGTGATTTGTATTCAGTGCCCGAAGGAACTTTCGTTTTTCCCGGGGAACCTATTTTAACCATACACGCCAACATTTTGGAAGCCCAACTCGTAGAAGCCGCCATTTTGAACATGGTAAATCATCAAACCCTTATTGCCACTAAGGCTGCAAAAGTTTGCGCCGCCGCACGCGGAGATAAGGTTATGGAATTCGGTTTAAGGCGTGCGCAAGGTCCGGACGCAGGTATTTACGGCGCAAGGGCGGCTATAATCGGCGGTTGCGCACTTACGTCAAACGTTTTGACGGGCAAAATGTTCGACGTACCCGTTTCGGGTACACAGGCACACAGTTGGATTATGGATTTTCCTTCCGAACTCGAAGCCTTCCGCGCCTATGCAGACGTTTATCCCGACGGCGCAATGTTTTTGGTTGACACTTACGACACTTTGTCGAGCGGTGTGCCTAACGCCATAAAAGTTTTCGACGAACTCGTCAAAAAGGGACATAAGCCCGTCGGTATCAGAATCGACAGCGGTGACTTGGCTTATTTAACAAAGCAGGCAAGAAAAATGCTTGACGAAGCGGGTTACGAATATACTCAAATATGCGCTTCGGGCGATTTGGACGAAAGACTTATAGCATCCCTTAAAAACCAAGGCGCGCGCATCGATACTTGGGGGGTAGGCACTAAACTTATCACGAGTGCCGATATGCCCGCACTCGGCGGTGTTTATAAACTTTCCGCAATAAAGCACGGCGACGAATATATTCCTAAAATCAAATTGTCCAACAACAGTGCGAAAATCACCAACCCCGGGTTCAAAACCCTATACAGAGTTTACGATAAAGACGGTATGGCTTTTGCCGACCTTATAGCCCTTAAATCGGACAAGTTCGATGTTAAAAAGCCTTTGACGCTTACCCACCCCGTCGAAAAATGGAAGCAAACTACCTTTAACGCGGGTGAGTACACCTTGCGTGAGTTAAGCGTAAAAATCATGGAAAACGGCAAACGTATAATAAAAATGCCGACGCTCAAACAAATTTGCGCTTACTGCCAAAGCGAAAAACAAACTTTTTGGGACGAGTATAAGCGTATAGACAATCCGCACATTTATAAAGTCGATTTGTCGGACTCGCTCATGTCCCTTAAAGAGGGTATGATAGAAGAAATTCGTTCTAAAAAGACATGCTGAAAAAAACTTTGTCGGGCGAAGAAAACTTGCCTTATAATAAAGCGAATGGCGGACTTGAAAAAAGCGAAAGCAACACTCGCTATAAAACCGCCGAAAACAAAAATACCGAAAACAAAAACGCCTCGGGCGGCTACCAAAATACCGAAAACGTAACTGCCGAAAAGGAAAATGCCTCGGACAAAAATGCCGCCGACGAAAACGCCTTAGGCGGTTACGAAAGCGAAAACGAGCGTTGCGACAACTGCATTTTGTGGGACGAAATCGATAGTTTAAAGGAAGAAATTTTAAGAAAAACGGAAGAACTGCGTCTTATAACTTGCGAACTCGACGAGTACAAAGGCACCGAGGAAAAGTCAAAAAAACGTCTTCGACAAAGTGCGGAGGAAGCCGACAGATTAAACAAGAAAGCGCAGTACGAATACCTTACCGAATTAAAAACGATAAGGCTTATTTCGGACAAGATAAGAAGTGTTTTTTCAAACGAACTTTCCCAAGAAAAATCGGCGATAACGGGCTTATTGACCGACTTATTGAAAGAAGTCGATACCGACGGATATTTATATAAGGCAAAAGACACGGCTTTATCGATAGAGGATAAGTTGACGCCGAAATTAAGTTTAAGTAGCGAACAAAGCGACGATTACGAGGATAGCGACTTTGATTTGGACGAAGCGATAAATCCGAAAGAGAGTCTCGACCTTAAATCGCTTTTAAACGAGTTGGGCGTTTTCGGCAGTAATGAAAAAGAGGATTAAAATGATTTACGCAATATTATTTTTCGTCGTGGTTTTAGCCGATCAGTTAACTAAAACCATAGTTGACATGAACAATTGTCGAATACCCGTTATACCGAATTTGTTCTATATAGCCAACACGAGAAACTCGGGGGCGGCTTTCGGAATGATGGCGGACGAACCTTTTGCCATGGCACTTTTTTACACGCTTACGGCGGTATCGCTCATTGCGCTTTCGGTGTACATGATACTAAAAAAACGTGACAGTAAATGGCTTGATTTTTCCCTTACTTTTATAGCGTCGGGCGCAGTCGGAAACTTTATCGACAGAATAGCCTTTAAAGAAGTTCGAGATTTTTTATACGTTACCTTCTTTGCAAACTTTAACGTTGCCGACATCGCCGTTTCGGTCGGCGGGGTAATGCTCGTTATTTACTTTTTGTTTTTAGATAAAGACGCCGTTTTTAAATCCAAAAAAGGGAAGGATTTAAAATGACGGAAAAATTATTCACTGCCGCTTGTGACTATAAGCGGCTCGATTTATTTTTGGCGGAAAATACCGAATATTCCCGTTCGCACGTTAAAAAACTGATTGACGGCGGAAATGTGAAACTAAACGGCAAGCCTTGCAAAAGCGGTTCTGCGATAAAAGCGGGCGATAATGTCACGGTTTACGAACCCGAACCCATAAAACTCGACTTAACCCCTCAGGATATCCCCATAGACATAATTTATCAGGACGACGATATAGCCGTAATAAACAAACAACAGGGGCTTACCGTTCATTCGGGTGGCGGAACCAACGGCGGAACCCTCGTAAACGCACTACTATACAGGTTGGATAAACTGAGCGGTATAAACGGCGTTATAAGACCGGGGATAGTGCATAGAATCGACAAAGACACCTCCGGGCTTTTAGTCGTCGCAAAAAACGACGCGGCACATATAAACTTGGCAAAACAAATACAAAACAAAACGGCTAAGCGCATTTATCTTGCCCTGTTAGAAGGCGTGGTAAAGCCCGATAACGGGCTTATAGACACCTTTATCAAGCGAAGCGACAAGGATAGAAAACTTATGGCGGTATCAAAAAGCGACGGAAGAAGAGCGGTTACCGAGTTTAAAGTTTTAAAGCGTTACGAAGGTTTTACTTTGTGCGAGTTTTCTTTGAAAACGGGAAGAACCCACCAGATAAGAGTGCATTCCAAATACATGGGTCACCCCGTGGTAGGAGATAAATCTTACGGCTACAAAAAACAGAAATTTGAATTAAACGGGCAACTTTTGCACGCCTATAAACTAATACTCAAACATCCCAAAACGGGCGAAACCATGGAATTTACCGCTCCGCTTCCCGATTATTTTGAAAACGTTTTATCTAAGCTGAAAGAAATTTAAGGGCGATAACGGGCTTATTGACCGACTTTTTATATAAAAATGGCGATTAACTTATAATGCGGTAAGTTTTATAATGCCGTTGATATTCTAAGAAAAATACGATACAAACAAGCCCTCACAAAACGCCCTTGGGTGAGAAAAAACCGGCAAAAAATCTCTTACCTAAAACTTCAATAAAAATCGCTAAACGGCATATACTAAGACAAAACGAAAAGCCGAAAATAAAAGGACGCAAAGCACCTAAAAATGCGACGAAAGTCGGCGAAAATAACGGGAAAATAGCGAAAAATAACAGAAAAATAACAGAAAAATAACAGAAAAATAACGAAAAAAGGCGACGAAAACGTCGCCTTAAAATCAGTCGTTATAAAATTGTTCGATTATAAATCGTCTGCGTCTTGAACGGGTATTTCATCGTTATAAAAAGCGTTACCCGTGTAGCTTCCGAAATAATCGTATCTCGACTCGAAGTTACTTACAACTTTTGGTTTTGGTGTCTTGACCGCTTTTAGAGCAACCTTTTGAACAATTTTTACTTTCTTTTTGTTTTCTCATTATTGATTATCACCCGCAGTCGGGCTACCTCCTGAAAATAGTGTACGCAGTTTTAATTACGTTATACTTGGTTATTTTTTACAAATTTCGACAAAAGATTTATGAAGATAAAAGAGTTTATAAAATTACTTTTAAAAAAGACCGACGAAGTCCTTTGCCCCCAGCATTACACTTGCAATTTGTGCGGAAGGGAGATTTTCGACGACGGCGATTTTTGCGACGACTGCAAAAAGGAAGTCCATTTAAACGACGGCATAATGTGTTTAAATTGCGGAAGGGTAACCAATATTCCTACAAATCGTTGCTATTCGTGTAGCGGAGAGTGGGCGGTGGACAAAGCAAGAAGCGCGTTTTTGTACGAAGACGGAGCGGAAAGACTTATAAAGTCGCTTAAATACGGAAAACGCAAATTTTTAGCCGAAATTTTAGCACCGTATTTAAAAAACGTTTACGTTAAAAATATGTTTGCGCCCGATATTATAACTTACGTGCCTATGCACAAGAAAAAGCAAACGAAAAGAGGGTTCAATCAGTCTGCGCTGTTAGCCGAAAACTTGGCAAAACTTATAGATAATCGCGTTATAGCCCTACTTAGCAAGGTAAAGGAAACGCCCGAACAAAAGTCCCTCGATAAAAAAGAAAGACAGGAAAATTTGATTTCTTGCTTTAAAATTATTGACAAAAAAATCGTTAAGGACAAGCGAATTTTAATCGTCGACGACGTTTTAACTACGGGCGCGACCGCCCACGCATTGGCGAAAATTTTAAAAAAGTACGGCGCAAAATCGGTGTATCTTCTCACCGTGGCAAGCGTTCAAAAACGCCTTGACGGAAACGACTTGGTTCTGTATTAACCGTGCCCTGTCTTGTTACGCTTTCTTGTGTAAAGTGTGCAAAAGGTAATTTCCCCGTTGCGTAAACAAGGCTTCAATCATAAAAGCCTTTTGGATGTCATATAGAGCCTTTCCGACGGCTCTGTTTAAGATGGTAAAAAGCCCCCTTTGTCCGATGCGACAAAGGGGGCTTTGTTAAAAAATATTGCAATAATCGGCTTATAGACTTACTTTTTTAAAAATATATTGATTTATAGTTATTTATTTTTTACGGATGTAAAAGATATTTGTTCTTTTTATCGATATAAAAGAACGAAAAGCCCGAAAGCGAAATTAAGTTATTTTTGGGTTAATTTTTTTAGATATTCCGTGTATGCGCCGAGGTAGGCGAACGCCGAAAAATAGGTGTCGTTTGCAAGGGTTTTTTCAAGGGCAAGGTCGGATAGTTCGTAATTTTTGCAATACAAGTAATAAAGGTGTTCGCCGTAAGTATAAATACAGCGTTGCAATCGGTCGTTGCACAAGGTTAAATTATCGTTTTGGATTTTTTTCGTATCGTATTTGCTTTTTTCGTCATCGTTAAAGCCGCAAATATTCTCGCTTATAGGCGTTTCGTCGGCACATTTGTTTTTTTCGTCGTCGCAATATTCGCCACGGATATCGTTTGCGGAAAGTTCGGCGGCGTTTTTTATTTTCTTATCGTAAGTAGGCTCGCTTAAATTTGGGTTTGTAAAAAGTTGTACGGCTTTTAAGTATCCTTCGTGGTGTCCTATTTCGATGCCGTCGATTTCCGAAACCAAATCGTCCGCCTTTAAACCGAGTTGAACAGAGCATGCAATTGCCCAATAAACGGACGCAACTAACATATCTCCGTCGCTAAAAAGAGTCATACATTCTTTAAAAAGTTTTAATGCCTTTAAGTATTCGTATTTATAATAGGCGCAACAGCCGAGCATATATCTCGTGTCCGATTTGTCGGTTGCCCTTTCGTCGCACCACATAAAAGCCTCTTCTGCTTTATTTAGCTGAAGGGTGGATAGATACCTTACCGCACATTTTCTGTGGGCTATATAACTTGCGGGACGGAGTTTTACAGCCTCTTTGTAACACTCTAACGCCTCGCGATATCGCATTTGAAAGGATAGCGCGTCACCGAGGCGCATAACGTTATCATAGGAAGGGTTTTCTTCGTACTTTTTACGCGCGTTTGCCGTCCCTTCGTCGTCGGGAACGGGGCTATTTGATGAGTTTTCGTAGTTAGGCGCAGTGTGACTTGTCTCTTTTTCGTCGTCGAAAACGATGTGACCTATTGAGTTTTTGTCGGGAAAAACGCCGAACGTTGTAGCTTTTTCGCCACCGAAAACGCCGATTTTTGAGGAATTTTCAAATAGAAATTCTTGGTCGCGGGTGGCTCTTACGTCGCTTATCAAAGGTTGTTTGCAATGGTGGTTAGAACACATAAAATTTACCTATAATTATTTGAAACGCTTGATTTTACTATCGTTTTTTTCCTTTCAAAATATTGGCTTACAAAGTACAACGATAGTTGAAGTAGGGCAATACATATTCCCGGGGCGAGCAGCCAGTTGTATTTTTCAAGGCTAAGCCCTCCGAAATTGTAAGCGTAGTTTATCATGATGCCGAGGGTGATTTCGTTTAAATTGCCCATGCCGAGGAAACTTAACGTGGCGTCTATCATGACGCAACTTATAACCGACGGAATAAACCTTGCCCAAACGACGGGTAAAAGGTTTATAAGTACGTGCCTCGTCAAAATACGTAACTTTCCGTAGCCGAGGGATGTTAACGATTTAACGAATTCGCTTTCTCTTAATTCTGCGGTTTTAGCCTTTATCGCACGTGCGGTTTTGCACCAACAAAAAAGGGATATCGTAAAAATCGTCCCCGCGCGCCCATTAAGGTAGACGCCCAAAACGATTGCCGCGGGAAGAGTCGGTATCAAAAGGAAAAAGTTTATTACGCCGTTAAGGGCATTACCCAAAATTCCGTCCGAATACCCCGCCAAAATACCGACGGTAACGCCGATAACGATACATATAAGGGCGGAAGATACGGCTACCGCGAGGGTGGGGCGTACGGCACATATAAGTTGGGAAGCAATATCATAACCTAAATTATTAGTGCCGAGTAAATGTTTTTTAGAACAGTCTTCAAACTTTCCGAAGCACTCGGTAGGGGAGTAGGGTGCAATTCGGTTTCCGAAAATCGCCAAAACGGCAAAGGCAAAAAGAATTAGTATGCCGAGCGCAAACAAAATAGTGCTAAAAATCAATTTTGCGTCGTAATTACGAGTATTTATCGGCTTTTTCATGCCTTAGACCTCCTTTGGCGGGGATCTATAAACGCACAAGCAATGTCGGATAAAAAATTCGAGACAAGGACGAATACCGAAACGGTAAGAAATACGCCTTGCAATACGGGATAGTCGAGGTCGGATATTGCTCTGCTTGTTAAAAGCCCTATTCCGTCTACCGAAAACACCGTTTCCACTGCGATAGAACCGGCTACCGTTTTTCCGAAACTCGTACCGAGCATGCTCAAAAAGGCACCCGAAACGTTAGGGAAAATATGTAAAAATTTAATTCTCGTCGGGCTTAAACCTTTTGCCCTTGCATAAATTATATACCTTTCGTCCGTCGCACTCGCCGTAAGATTGCGCATAATCAAGTATTGTTTTGGCGTATAGGCTGTTACGAGGGTCGAAACGGGCAATATAAGATGTTTAAGTCTGTCGGATATCGCCGGTATTCCGCTTGGCTCATCTATCGAAGAAAGCCCTCCAGACGGTAACAAATTCCACTTGAAAGAAAACAAAATCAATAATATTATCGCCGTCAAAAAAGAGGGAACGGTGTCTACGACGGTCATGGTTCCGCTCAAAAAATAATCGAGCCGTTTGCCCCTTTTATAGCCTGCGTTTACCCCTAAAATAATGGCAAGTAAAGCCGAAATTATCCAAGCGGGTAAGGCTATTTGCAGAGTGCTCGGCATTCTTTGGAGAATAAGAGTGCCTACCCTTTCGCCTCTATGGAAGGAATACCCGAGATCGCCTGTTATAATACCCTTTAAGTAATCCGCAAATTGCTCGATAACGGGCTTATAGAGCCCCGTTTCTTGTAAAATAGCGTCGTATTCTTCCCTCGTTACCGATCCCGTGTCCACGCCGATAAGGTTTGCTACGGGGTTGCCCGGCATAAGCCTCGGCAGTGCAAAATTTACGACGATTATCGCCGAAAAGGCAATCAACGAAAATATTAAGTTGTTTAAAATTCGCTTTTTCATCGTTTGCCTTTTAATAGTCGTTTGTTTTTTATCGTCGTTTCGTGTTTGAAAAGGGTGTTTCGGTTCCCATTGGTTCTGTACGTATTTAGTCTCGATTATTTCTTCGGGTATGTTTTTTACGGTACGTTAGTTTTTTTTCGGACATTGTTAACAAAAAAGAGTATCGGCGTGCATTACGCTCTTTTTAAATTTACGAATGAAAAACGATTTATCACGCCGTACTCGCCGTCGACCGAAAAACCTTGCCACTTAGACGATACGGCTTGGGTGGTCGCGTCGTAAAAAAGGGGAACGCAGGGGACGTTTTCTATCATATAATCTTGGTAGTCGGCGACGGCGTCAATAAGGGCGGCGGAAGTTTTTGCTTCACGCATGCTTTTTAAAATCAAGCCGTATTCGGTAAGCCCGTCCTTCGTTTCCGTCTGTAATTGACCGTGTGCCACGGGGTTTTCGATCGGCAGTAAATCTGTTACGGTTGCCAAGGTGTATCTCGACGCATAGCCAGCTTCGAAGTCGTAACCCTTTTCGGTAACCGTTGCAAGGCTTGCCATATGTTTGCCATCCTGATAGTATTTTTGCCAGTCGCTTGCTTTTTCCACAAGCACGACGTTTATAAGTCCCGTGCGTTCGATTTGGTTTTTCAAAAGGGGAGCGTACTGGGTGTCGTCGCCCTTGTCGGTGCGGACGAGCAGTTGAAATTCAAACTTATTGTTTTCGTCATAGCCCGCCTCTTTAAGGAGGCTTTTTGCTTCGTTTAAATCTTCCGACCATTCTTTGCTTTCTTTATATCCGAAAATGCCCTCGGCGACGAAACCTTCCCTCGAAGCCTTTACGAAGTCGCTTCCGAAAAGTTCTCGTATTTTTGCGTAATCGATAGATTTTGCTATTGCTCTTTTTACCCTTGCGTCGGTTATTTTTGCGTTATTGAAAAATAATACTTTGGGTATGGTTTTTCCCGCGTAACTTATAAGGTTTACGTTATCGCACAGTTTCAAGGCGTTTGCCGAGTTTACGTCAATTCCCTTGCCGTAGTTGTATATAGCGTCGATTTCGCCCTTTTTTAAAGCAAGCGTCATTACGTCCGCCGAGCCGTAACGCTTAAAAATGACTTTGTCGACGAATATTTTATCGGCAGAGGGAAAGTCTTCGTTTTTTACGAAAGTCAACGTGCCTGCGTTTTTATCTCGACTTTGGTATTTATAAGCCCCAAGCCCTATTACCGACTGCTCGTCGGTAATAGTCTTTTTGTCGGCGTTTTCAAAAATATGTTTTGGTTTTAAACTTTCTTTCGCAAGGTCTTTCAAAAACTCCGTTTCGGGAACATTTAGAGAAAAAACTATCGAACCGTTCGATATAGTATATCCGTCGTAATCGCTTTCCGCTTCTGTACCTATAAGAGAAAACAGTATATCGTCTACGGAAAATTCCACCCCGTCGTGCCATTTTAATTTTTGGGGCGTAAGGGTAAAAGTTAGTCCGTCGTCTGAAATTTCATAATCGCAGGCGGAACCTACGTAGCTTCCGTCGATTTGCGACACCGCCGACATTTGCGACAAGGTGGAGGCGATTTTATCGAAGTTATACCCCGCCCCGCCCCCTAAAGTATCTAAACGGTTAAGGGAATCTACTTCCATAGTGGTTCCGACAATGAAAACGTTTGAGGCTTTTTGCACGTCGTTGCACCCGAAAATGCAAACATATATAGCGGTAATTATAACCGAAATTATTAAAATTCCGCATTTTTTAAAGTTTCTTTTAACGGTTTGATTCATTTTGTCAAGTAAAGTTTTCCTTTATTTAAAGTGTATACGGTATCGCAAAAATCATTTGCCAAATCGGTGTCGTGGGTTATAAAAAGTAGCGATATGTCGTCTGTTTTTACGAGTTTTTCGTAACTGTCGAGTATTTTTCGTTGAGTTTTTTTGTCAAGCATGGAAGTCGATTCGTCGCTTACGATAAGTTTCGGGTTGGTAGCAAGCGCTCTTGCGATAACGACTCTTTGTGCCTCGCCTCCGCTTAAATTTGTCGGCAACCTATAAAAAAGGGATTCATCCAAACCCACCTCGTCGAAAAGTTTCAGGGTTTGTTTTTTGGCTTCCTCTCCTCTTTTGACTTTACCGAGAGCAACTACGGCTTCTTTTACCGCACTATAGACGGTTTGCGTCGGATCGAGGGCGAGGGCAGGTTTTTGAGGAATAAGTTGAATGGCGCAACCTCTTTTTTTGTCGTATCTTCCTTTCTTATTCCAAAGCGATAGCCCGTCGATTAAAACTTCGCCTTTTGTAGGGGCGCATATTCCGCAAAGAATGTTTGCAAGGGTGCTTTTGCCCTCTCCGCTTGCCCCCGTAAGACCTATTACGACACCGCTATCTATATCAAAACTTATATCGTCGAGGGGAGTTATATTTCTGTTACCCTGCCCGACGAAAGTTTTACTTATACCGCGTAAATTTATCATAATTCGCCCTCGTTTCCGTCGTCTAACGAATCTGTCGAATCGTCTACGTTGAAAACTTTGTCGCACCGAGCGATAACGTAGTCGTCGTGGGTTATGACGACTAACGAAGCCTCGGAAAAGTTTTCACGCAAACAATCGATGAAAATTTTTTTGTTGTTTTGGTCAAGCCCGCGCGTAGGTTCGTCGGAAACTACGGATATAGGGCTTGCACACATTGCGATACAAAGCATCACCCTTTGCGCCTCGCCCCCGCTTATTTCAAAGGGGTACTTTTCAAGGACGGAATCGTCAAGAGATAATTTCAAGAGGTTTGTTTTTACTTTCGACTTTTTTTCGTCAAAAGTTAAATTCGGCGTAGAAACGTCGAAAGCCTCGTATATTTGCCTTTTTATTTTCAGCGACGGATTAAGAGATTCCGCACCGCCTTGGGGCAGATAAACGAGTTTTTTACCGAGCATAATTTTTAAGTTTTTTTTGTTTGTCAAATCAACACCGTCAAGCAAAATTTCGCCTTCCGAAAAACAGTTTTCGGCAAGCGTCCTCGTTATCGCACCTGCTATCATCGACTTGCCTATGCCGGATTTTCCTATAATGCCGAGCATTTGCCCCTTTTCGACGTCGAAAGAAATGTTTTTTACTATCCTTTTCGTACGTCTGAAAAACTTTGCGTATACCGTTAAATTTTTTACTTCAAGCATATGTCGACACCGCCCGTTTTTTCAACGAAAATTATATCATAAACGGTGCTCTCTATCAAGCATATTTCGCTTGTTTGTATCGTATTGCTTAATAAAAATAAAACAAAACAGAACAAAATGTTCTGTTTATTGTAAAAAATCGAACTTTATGTATTGACAACGAAACACCGTGTATGATATAATTAAAAAAATAAAAAGTACGAGGTAAAAAATGCATAAAAAAGTATCCGCTACTACCGAAAAAATTTACGATGCTTTTGCCAAAGTTTTGTCAGAAAAGGACTACAGCGACGTGCGCATTCAAGACGTTTTAGACGCAAGCGGTGTGGCAAGAAGCACCTTTTACAGTCACTATAAAACCAAAGAAGATTTGCTTAAATCGGTTTGTACGACGATATTCGGACATGTTTTTTCGCATACGGTAGAGGAGGAAAAAAGCCATGATTTTTCAAAGTCCTCCATATTCGATTACAAGCACTTCATCACCCATATTTTTTATCATTTGCATGACGAGAAAGCCCTCGTGCATGCAATACTTTTATCTCAAAGCAAGGACGTTTTTTTAAACTATTTAAGAGGGGAACTTACGGAGTTTGCCGATGCTTGTGTAGAAAATAATTTCGTGGGCGATAAGGACTTACCCAAAACGCTTAAAGTCCATTCGGTTATAGAAAATTTTATACTCCTCGTCGATTATTGGGATTACACGGACTTTTCGGATACTCCCGAAAAATTAACCGAATACTTCTTGATTATGAGTAAATAATGTTAATTAAATACTTCTTGATTATGAGTAAATAATGGTGTTAAAAGGTAAAACCGACGTCGTTTTTGTAAGGCAAAAGGTATGTCGTATTGTAAAAACCGAAAATTCAAGGTGTTAAAAACAACGCTTGAAAACTCCGTTTAATATAAATACGGGTTAAAATTACGTCGGCATTATAATTGCAATAAAAAAAGGCTTAGGCAAGTTAAAATAACTTATCTAAGCCCTGTTTTTTTTGTATAACGGCATTTACAATAATAACGGCATTTACAATAACGGCGTTTATAATAAAGGCATTTGTAATAAAGGCATGTTGCGTTAAAATTTAAGAATTTTTTTGTTCTAAAAACATTTTATTTAAGGGTTAACTTTGCGTAAACGGGATAATGGTCGCTTACCTGCATGTCTTCGTAAGTTTTTTTGATTACTTTGTATTCGGAAACTTCAAAAAATTCTTTGGATGTAAAAATATAATCGTATTTTACCTCGTAACCGCCGATTATTCCGCCGTTAAAAGTGGAAGAATCGTCCCCGCAAACATCGGCTAAATCGTCTAAATCTTCCTTAAAGGAAAGAATTTCCGAAGAGTATGGCGTTGCGTTCATATCTCCCGTGACAATGCAGGGAAGATTGCATTCTTTTATTTTCGATTTAATAAGTTCGACGCTTTTTTCCCGCACGGTTTTTGAGCCGTGGTCGAGGTGGGTGTTAAAAACGGCAAAGAGTTTCGATGTGGACTTTTCTTTAAGAGTAACGCTTGTGCAAATCCTCGTGCAGTTACCGTTCCAAGTGTTGCTTAAAACGTCTGGCGTATCGCTGAGCCAAAATGAATAAGACGATATGAGTTCGAAACAGTCGCTTCTGAAAAATATCGGCGTGCATTCGGCGGTGTTCGTGTCGTCTCTAAACAAAGCGACGCTTTCATAGCCCTTTAAAAATTTTTTAAAAAACCGATATTGCTCGGGTCTGATTTCTTGCAAACAAATTATCGACGTTTGGTTGTCCTCGATTATTTGTGCTATGTATTTTGATCTATAATACCATCCCGTTTTTCCGAAATCAAATCGGTCGTTGTATTTTACGTTATACGTCGTAACGCCGATATCTTTTACGTCGTTTAATTTTATGTGGCGCAAAGAAAAATCGTGGGCGATTTTATATCTGAAAACCACCCCAAATGCCGATAAAACGCAAACGAATAGGCAAATAATTACGACTATTAAGATTTTTCTTTTAGTTTTTTTCATATCGAAAGTATAACGTTTAAAACCTAAAAAAGCGCGATAACGGGCTTATAGCGGGACTTTTTTATAAAAACGAACCGAATTAACCCCGTTTTTTATAATTTAAAAAAGTTAAATTCAAACTCGTTTTATACTTAAAACGAGGCAGTTTTAAACCACAATGTCGTACTTTTTAAGGGAAAGGATTTTTGCCTTACCCGAGACTGCAAAAAAGGAAATACCGTCGCCGTTGTTTAAGGTATAAACGTTACTCGTCATTACCTTTTCACCGTCGTTTATAAAAACTTCGCAACTACTTACGTCGAGAAAAATTCTAAACGATATTGAGTTATCGGTATTTTCTACGTTGACAGATCTTTTGTATGCGTCTTTTTCTTTTTTATCGCAATCGATTTTTACACCGCAATCGCGTCTGTCAAAAACCACTTTTCCGTTTTGTTTATCGTAATAAACTTGTGCGTAATCGGTTTGACTTTCAAATAATTTTATTCCGACAATATCGGTGTCATCGGTTGAAATTTTAACCGATAACTCTATTTTATTGCCGTTTATTCCATTTAATACCGTGTGTTCGCCTATTTCGACGTCGGTATATTCCACTGCGTTTTTTCTGTATTTTTCTATTTCCTTTATAGGAATTTGTATTAACCTTCCATTTTTAAGGGATAGTCGGCGGGGAAGGGTACAGGCGCCCGCCCAACCGTCTATCGCAGTCGGCATAGACCTACTCCACGTTTGCATCCAAGCAATCATTATGACTTCGTCACCCCGCAATTTAAGGACTTGAGGAGCGTAAAAATCCAATCCGCCGTCTATTTCGTCCTCGTGTTTTATTGAAAATTTACCGCTATTTAAATCGAGTTTTCCTACCGAATATATAGAAGAATTTACGTTTTGATACCTGCCGTCCTCCGACACATAACCTTGCGGACTTGAAAGTATTACGTCTTCGTCGCCATAGTTAAAGATACACGGACATTCGTAAATCCCGGTCGTGGTTTTATCGTCCTTTCTTACTATTCCGGAAAAGTCCCAATCGTCTAAATTCGTTGAAGAAAACAACAGAAGTTGCCCCTTTCTATCTTCCGCCATAGAACCGCACAACATGTAATATTTGCCATCTCTTTCAAAGACGAGAGGATCTCGAAAATCCGCCATTGAACAATCTTTCGGCAATTTACATGACGGTATCACGACGCCCTTTTTGAGGTAATTTTTGCCGTCTAACGAAACCGCCGACGCTTGAGTTTGTTTTCCCGAACTTACGGCGGTGTAAAAAACGTAATGCTTGCCGTCTTTTTCTATAGCCGAACCCGAAAAACAACCGTCTTTGTCATAAAAAGTATCTGGTGCAAGTGCCGTGTTTACCCATTCCCACTTGATTAAATCGTCGCTTACGTAATGTCCCCAATGCATAGGTCCCCATTCGGGTGCATAGGGGTAAAATTGAAAAAACAAATGAAATTTGCCCGCAAAGTAACTAAAACCGTTCGGGTCGTTCATCCATCCAACTGGCGGCATTGCGTGATAGGTGTGTCTAAATTTCGGCTTTACCGAAGATTGACTTTTATTTATATATTCGTCGGCTTTTTCAACGGAAAAGCAAGTCGATTTTTCGTCCATATTTTTACTCCGATTTATAAGTTTATAGTCGCTAAAAAAGTGCAGAGCAATGCACTTTTTCTAAACGCTTTTAGTTCGAATCTCTCTTTTTGTTATCAAGATAAACAAAAAAAGACGGAAAACAAAAATTAATTTATAATATGATGATATCTAATTATAATGTAAAAGTATTACCTAAACTAACAAAAAAAGACGAAGTTGTTGACTCCGTCTTTTTTTGTTTGGCTGGGGATGAGAGATTCGAACTCCCGGATGACGGAGTCAGAGTCCGTAGCCTTACCGCTTGGCGAATCCCCAATATTCGATTGCAAAGATAAATATAGCAAAAAAGATAAAAAAAGACAAGCAAATTGACGGATAAAAACGATTTTTTCAAAAAATATTACAAAAACGTCCGCCGTTTTCGTTGCGGTTTATCGGCAATTTATACCTATTTATTTTACGAGTAGTTGCTTTGTTTTAAGCCGTACCGTTTATACTTTGGCTTGGCGATGTGTTTTATGATGGTAAAAGGTAATAAAAGGGGCTATCGGTACTGCGATACTTGTCTTTTTTTTAAAAATGTAGTAATATAAAAAAATGTAGTAATATAAAAAATAGAAAGAGGTAACCTATGCTTAAATACGAGCGCAAAATAAAAATCGAGCCGAATACGGAGGAAAACATTGCAAAAAACGATGCTTTGGAAGTTAAAGGCGAAAAACTTACGGAGGGTTTCGTTAAAGTCTATTTTGCAAAAACAGGGGAAGCGGATTTACCGACTTATCCAAAGGAAAGAACTGAAGAAATACTCGGCGTTAAAAGCCAAAAGGCAAAAATAGAAAAGTCGTCCGACTGGGCACTGCTTGAATTTGCCGTAAAAGACGTTTTCGGTAAAAATTTGACCGATTATTCCTTTAAAAAACAAAATAACGGCAAATGGGTTTCGGACGGTTTTTATTTTTCGCTCACCCATTCGGATGGTGCCGTCGGGGTTGCTTTATCTAATTTGCCCGTCGGGTTCGATATAGAATCCATATCGTCTTTTGAAAAAAAGACGGCTTTAAAAAAGGACGCTTTTTTAAAAAAGATTTGCACGGATAACGAATACGAAAAATACAAAAATGCCTCTATAGGTCGATTATCGGCAATTTGGACGGCAAAAGAAAGCGTTTTTAAAAGTAGCGACGAAAGTTTTTTCGATTATAAAAAAGCCGATTTAAACTTGGCAAAAAGCATGATTTTAAATTTATTCGGAAAGGATTATTCGGCTTCGGTTTGCGCTATCGGCGATTACGATACAGAATATTTTATCGTGGAATAAAACCTGTTTTATAGCGGAAAAGCCGTGCTTTACGAAAAACTGGCTTGCAAAGACGAGCAAATAGTTAAATATTGCGCTTAATCGACGGGTTTTTATGACCTCGTACTGTTTTAGTAAAGATAAAACCGCACATCCCGCTTGTCCGTGTAAGAGAAAACGTCGGACGAGGCATGTATGGCGTCTGGCGAAACATATAAAGAGACGCCCGTATTAGCAAAAAGTCCGCCTATAAGCCGATTATCGCCGTATATGTTTTCTTTTTTTGTGCCTTTTACGGAAGTTTTTATCGTGCTTTAACGACCTGCAAATAACTTTACGTTTGAGATAAGACCGATAATCGAAAACCCTATCGTTACCGAAAACCGATGCTCGAAAATTATGCGGTTTTGGTAAAAAATCGAAGAGATAAAGGATAGCGTTACCGTTTAGTCGGCAACGCTAACGACGTTTTTATACCAATCAATAGTTACGGTTCGGTTAAAATTATCGGCTGTAACGCTAAAATTCGTTGACCGACTTATAAAATAATGATATAATTACCGCTGTTAGGTAATATAATGTCGTTAAGAAAAACTAATATCGTTAAAAAATCGACGGCAATTATTTTCAATGCCGATTAAAACGCCGACTAAAAAACAGTTAAAACGCCGATTGAAAGTTTAAAAACCGTTTAAACCGTAAGCGTTTAAAACCGATTAAAACATAGGTGGTTAAAAACCCGACAAAACTACAAAACGACAAAAGCAACGATAAAAAATAATTTACGAGGAACTTATTATGTCTCGTCAGGAAATCAATAGAAATTTAGCCCAAATGCTTAAAGGCGGAGTTATAATGGACGTTACCACGCCCGAGCAAGCAAAAATCGCGGAAGCCGCCGGTGCGTGTGCGGTTATGGCGTTAGAGCGCATTCCCGCCGATATAAGAGCGGCAGGTGGCGTATCGAGGATGTCCGATCCGAAGATGATCAAGGGCATACAACAAGCCGTATCCATTCCCGTTATGGCAAAATGCCGTATCGGTCATTTCGTCGAGGCTCAGATTTTGCAAGCCATCGACATAGACTATATCGACGAAAGCGAAGTTTTATCGCCCGCCGATAACGTTTATCATATCGACAAGACTAAATTCGACGTTCCCTTCGTATGCGGTGCAAAAGACCTCGGCGAGGCTTTAAGAAGGATTTCCGAAGGTGCTTCCATGATAAGAACCAAGGGCGAACCGGGAACGGGCGACGTCGTCCAAGCGGTAACCCATATGCGTCTTATGCAGTCGCAGATAAGAAAAATCGCCTCGATGAGCGAAGACGAACTTTACGAAGAAGCAAAAAATCTTCGTGTGTCGTATGAACTCGTAAAATACGTTCACGACAACAAAAAACTTCCCGTGGTCAACTTTGCGGCAGGCGGAGTCGCCACGCCCGCAGACGCCGCGCTTATGATGCAACTCGGTGCGGAAGGCGTTTTCGTGGGGAGCGGTATTTTTAAGTCGGGCAATCCCGAAAAGCGTGCACGTGCAATCGTCAAGGCGGTAACAAACTACGACGATCCTAAAATTCTTGCGGAAATTTCCGAAGATTTAGGAGAAGCAATGGTCGGCATAAACGAACAGGAAATAGCACTTTTAATGGCAGAAAGAGGCAAGTAATTTGAAAATAGGAGTTCTCGCCCTTCAGGGCGCATTTTACGAACACGAAAAATGCATGGAAAGGCTCGGTGCCACAACTGTGGAAATTCGTCGTTTGTCACAATTTACAGATGATTTGGACGGTTTGATTTTGCCCGGCGGAGAGTCGACCGTAATGGGTAAACTTCTTTTGGAAGAGGAGCTTAAGGAACCCGTAAAAAAGGCAATAGAAAAGGGGCTTCCCGTTTTCGGCACTTGTGCGGGTATGATACTTCTCGCAAAAAAAATTTCGGGCGACGATACGGTTCATCTCGGCGTGTTGGATGCCGTTGTAAAGCGTAACGCTTACGGAAGGCAACTTGCTTCTTTTCAGACGGTTGCCGATTTTAAAGGGGTAGGAAAGATTCCTATGACCTTTATCCGCGCGCCGTACTTTGAAAGCGTAGGTGACGGCGTCGAGGTTTTATCCGTCGTTGACGGCAATATCGTTGCCGTGCGTCAAAACAATATTTTGGCAACGGCGTTTCACCCGGAACTAACTGGCGACTTACGCGTTCACGAGTATTTTTTTGATATGGTAAAGTCGAGTGACTTTAAAAACAAATAAAAGGGCGATAAAAAGCCCTTTTTAAAAGCCCGATACGCGCGACATAATTATATATAATATGGCTTGAATAGGACTTGATAGGGCTTGATAGGGCTTGAATAGGTTTAAATAGGGTTTGAAATTGCCCTTTAAGGTGTCTTTTGGTTGCGACCATAAGGCAAAAAACGATGGTTTGGACGAAAAACAAACTTTTTTATACAATTTTTCAAAATCGTTGAATTATTTTTGAAAAATCGCGAAAAAACGTTTGACAATAATCGGCGTATATTGTATTATTGATACGCTGTGTAAAAAGGGTTGAGGTGAAAAGTTACTTTAAACCCCGCAAGTGAGCCATGCTCAAACTACCGGGAAGATAATTTTCACTGACAAATGTGGGGGATTTACCCCTGCGACTAACCGAGCCCTACGGTGTTACGTCATCTGCAATAAACACGGCGCAGATGATTTTTTATTGCCCGACGGTTCGATACACACGGCAAAGTTGTTAAAAAGGTTTTCTTGAACAAACACACAGCAATTATAAGAAGACCGAGGCAAAAAGTCCTAAATTGCCGCAACTTAAAAAGTTAGTATAAAACGGAGGAATTTTTCAATGGCAGGACAGAAAATCAGAATCAAATTATCGGCTTACGACCACAACATGGTTGACCAAGCTACGGCACGCATCGTCGAAACGATGAAGAAAGCGGGCGCTAAAATAAGCGGTCCCATTCCTCTTCCCACCGAAAAGGAAATCGTAACCATCTTGCGCTCCCCGCATAAGTACAAAGACAGTCGTGAACAGTTCGAATTAAGAACTCACAAACGTCTTATCGACATTTACTCCACCAACGCTAAAATTTTGGACAGCATCCATCTTCCCGCAGGCGTGGACGTAAAGATTAAATTGTAATCGTTTTTTGAAAATATACGGAGGTGAACTTTATCGATGAATAAAGCAATCATTGGAAGAAAATTAGGTATGACGCAGATCTTTTCCGCTGACGGAAAAGTAATCCCCGTTACCGTAATCGAGGCAGGTCCCTGCCCGATAGTTCAAGTCAAAACGGTTGACCGCGACGGTTATTCCGCAGTTAAGTTGGGCTTTTGCAAGGTTTCCGAAAAGGAAATAAACAAACCTAACCTCGGTCAGTTTAAGAAAGCGGGTTTGGAACCTCACAAATATCTTAAAGAATTCCGTCTTGACAACGCCGAAACTTACGAAGTAGGCAAAGTAATCGCATGCGACACTTTCGCACAAGGCGACAAGGTTGACGTCGTCGGCATCACGAAAGGTCACGGCTTTACGGGCGTAATCAAAAGATGGAACCAACACAGACTTAAAGAAACGCACGGCGTAGGCCCCGTTCACAGAGAAGTCGGTTCTATGGGTTCCATAAGCGATCCGTCGAGAGTATTTAAAAACAAACACTTAGCAGGTCAATACGGTGTCGAACAAGTTACCGTTCAAAACCTCGAAGTAGTTAAAGTAGACGTTCAAAGAAACGCTATATTGGTACGCGGTGCAGTTCCAGGTCCTAAGGGCGGAATCGTTACCATTAAAAACAGCGTTAAAGCATAAGGAGGGTCCGAATAATGCCAAGCGTAAAATTATATAATATGAATGCTCAGGAAAAAGGCGTTGTCGAACTTGACGAAAACCTTTTCTGCATCGAATACAACGAACCGTTGATTCATCAAGCGGTCGTAACCAGATTAGCAAACGAAAGACAGGGTACGAAGAGTGCTTTAACGAGAACCGAAGTCAGAGGCGGCGGTAAAAAGCCTTATCGTCAGAAGGGCACGGGTAACGCTCGTCAAGGTTCTACGAGGGCTCCTCAATGGATTAAGGGCGGTGTCGTATTTGCTCCAAAGTCCAGAGACTTCAGAAAGAAGATGAACATTTGCGCAAAGAGAATCGCTTTATTCTCGGCGCTTTCCAAAAAACTTGCCGATAACGAGTTTTACGTAATCGACGAAGTAGCGGTAGCAAACGGAAAGACCAAAGAAATGGTTGCGTTCATGAACGCTTTCAAATTTGAAAAATCCGTACTTATCGTTATGTGCAACAACGACGAAAAAGTCATCAGGGCTACGAGAAACCTTAAAAATCTTCAAACCCTTCCCGTTGAACAACTCAACACTTACGACGTCGTTAAAAACAGCGTGATCGTTCTCGCAAAGGGCTCTGTTGAAAAATTACAGGAGGTTTACGGAGAATAATGGAAGCAAGAGATATCATTATAAAACCTGTTCTCACCGAAAAAACTTACGGTTCCATCGAGAACAAAAGATACACTTTCGTCGTTAATAAAAAGGCAAACAAGACGCAAATCAAGTATGCCGTCGAAGAACTTTTCGGCGTAAAGGTAGAAAAAGTAAACACTGCGAACTGCCGCGGTAAACTTAAGAGAATGGGTAGAAACCAAGGTTATACTCCCTCTTATAAGAAGGCAGTCGTTAAATTAACCGAAGCGAGCAAGGACATCGAGTTCTTCAAGTCGCTCTCTTAATAGCGGAGGAATTGAAAAATGGGTATTAAAAGATATAAACCTACAACGCCTGCTCGTCGTTTCATGTCGGTAAGTACTTACGAAGAAATTACCACGACTACCCCGGAGAGATCTTTACTCGAAGATCAACGTCATACGGGCGGAAGAAACGCACAAGGTAAGATTACCGTTCGTCATCACGGCGGCGGAAACAGAAGAAAATACCGTATCATAGACTTCAAGAGAAATAAAGACGGAATCGAAGCGATCGTTAAAACCATCGAATACGATCCCAACAGAAGCGCGAACATCGCACTTTTGTGTTATGCCGACGGCGAAAAGAGATACATCATCGCTCCTTACGGTCTTAACGTCGGTGACAAGCTTTTAAGCGGTGACACCGCCGATATCAAAGTCGGTAACTGCTTAAAGTTGGCTTTAATTCCCGTAGGTACTATGGTTCACAATATCGAGCTTCAACCCGGTAAGGGCGGACAACTTGCCCGTGCTGCCGGTATGGCTGCTCAACTTATGGCTAAAGACGAAAAACTCGCTACCTTAAAGATGCCCAGCGGTGAAATGAGATACGTTCAGTTAAACTGCAAGGCGACCATCGGTCAGGTAGGTAACCTCGATCACGAAATCATTCGTATCGGTAAAGCGGGTAAAGTTCGTCACATGGGTATTCGTCCTACCGTCCGCGGTTCGGTTATGAACCCCTGCGATCACCCCCACGGCGGTGGTGAAGGTAAGTCACCCGTCGGTCGTCCCGGTCCTCAAACACCTTGGGGCAAACCGGCACTCGGCTATAAGACCAGAAAGAAAAAGAATAAGACCGACAAGTTTATTCTTAAACGCGTTAACTAAGGAGATCTGAAATGAGTAGAAGTGTAAAGAAAGGACCTTACGTGCAACCTAAATTGCTTGCAAGAGTAGAGGCTTTAAACGCAGAAAATAAAAAGACCGTATTAAAAACCTGGTCGAGATCTTCCACCATATTCCCGCAAATGGTTGGTCACACTATCGCCGTTCACGACGGCAGAAAGCACGTTCCCGTATACGTTACCGAAGACATGGTCGGTTGCAAACTCGGTGAGTTTGCTCCTACCAGAACGTTTAAAGGTCACGCGGGTGCCAAGACTACCGGTGCGAAGTAAGGAGTAGATAACTATGGCAAAGAATATGAAATTAAAAGCCGCAAGAATTGCGGAAAACAAAGACAGAAGACCCAGAGCGTGTGCTAAGTACGTCCGTATTTCCCCTTATAAAGTAAGAGTAGTCTTAGATTTGGTAAGAGGCAAAAAGGTTAACGAAGCCGTTGCTATTTTGGAAAACTGCAGTAAAGCCGGCGCAGAACCCATTAAAAAGGTTATTTTATCCGCCAGCGCAAACGCAGAACATAATAATTCTATGAACCCCGCCGACCTTTACGTAGCCGAATGCTATGCGGATATGGGGCCAACCCTTAAGAGAATGCAACCTATGGCTCACGGTCGCGGGTTCAGAATCTTAAAACGCACCAGCCACATCACCGTGGTTTTAGACGCACAGGCGTAATCAGGAGGATACTATGGGACAAAAAGTTAATCCGCACGGAATAAGAGTCGGAGTAATCAAAGGCTGGGATACCCAATGGTATGCCGACAAGAAGAACTTTTCCGCATTCCTCAAAGAGGATTACGAAATAAGAACTTTCGTAAAAGAAAAATATTACGCTGCGGCAATTTCGAGAATAGCAATCGAAAGAGCAGCTAACAGAATCGCGGTTACCATTTATACCGCACGCCCGGGTGTACTTATCGGTAAACAAGGTGCCGAAATCGAAGTTATCAAGAACGATTTATCTAAAATCGCAAAAGGTAAACAAATCGGTATCAATATTATCGAAGTTAAAAAACCCGACTGCGACGCGCAACTCGTTGCCGAATCCATCGCATCTCAACTTGAAAAACGTGCTTCTTTCAGAAGATGCATGAAGCAAGCTATTTCCCGTGCTATGAGATTGGGCGCAAAGGGTGTAAAAGCAATGGTCAGCGGCCGTCTTGACGGTGCCGAAATCGCAAGAACCGAGCACTATCACGAAGGATCCATTCCTCTTCAAACTTTAAGAGCGGATATCGATTACGGTTTCGCCGTTGCAAGAACTACTTTCGGCGCAATCGGTATCAAGGTTTGGATATATAAAGGCGAAGTCCTCGGCGGAATGAAAAAAGAAGGAGGCGAAGCTTAATTATGTTGATGCCTAAGAGAGTTAAAAGAAGAAAACAGCATCGCGGCAGAATGACCGGTAAATGCACGAAAGGCAACAAAATTGCTTACGGCGAATACGGTTTGGTTGCGGAAAGCCCCAGTTGGATTACTTCCAACCAAATAGAGGCTGCCCGTGTCGCAATGACGAGATTTACAAAACGTGGCGGACAGGTTTGGATAGATATATTCCCTCATAAACCTGTTACTAAAAAACCTGCCGAAACCCGTATGGGTAGCGGTAAAGGTGCCGTCGAATATTGGGTAGCGGTAGTTAAACCGGGCAGAGTATTGTTTGAAATCGCCGGTGTTGCCGAAGCCGATGCAAAAGAAGCATTAAGACTTGCAAGTCATAAGCTTCCCTGCAAATGCAAAATCGTAAAGAAAGAAAATATCGAACAAGGGAGTGAGGGCTAATGAAAGCGAAACAGATTCATGAAATGACCGACGACGAGCTCACCACAAAGTTGGCTGAACTTAAAGACGAACTTTTTAACCTTCGTTTCCGTCACGCAACCGGACAACTTGAAAATCCTAACGTTTTAAACGGCGTTAAAAAGGATATTGCAAGAGTTAAAACGGTTATCAGAGAAAGAGAGATTAAAAAGGCTTAAGGAGGATTATGATGAGAAATTTACGTAAAGAAAGAGTAGGAATCGTATCTTCCGACAAGATGGACAAGACGGTTGTAGTAGTCGTAGAAGAAAAGTCTAAACACCCCCTCTACAAAAAGACTATTACCACTTCCAAAAAGTTCAAAGCGCACGACGAAAACAACGAGTGCGGTATTGGCGACAAAGTAAGAATTGTTGAAACCAGAAAATTAAGTAAGGACAAGAATTGGAGAGTTGCCGCCATCGTAGAAAAGGCTAAGTAATAGGAGGGCTACTATGATACAAGCACAGACAAGATTAAAAGCAGCAGATAACTCGGGTGCGAAAGAGTTAATGTGCATTAAAGTTCTCGGTGGCTCTTATCGCAAATGGGGCAATATCGGCGACGTTATCGTTGCCAGCGTCAAAACGGCTACCCCGGGCGGTGCGGTTAAAAAAGGCGACGTAGTTAAAGCGGTTATCGTAAGAACTACCAGCGGTTTAAGACGTCCCGACGGTACTCACATCAGATTCGACGACAACGCAGCCGTTATCATCGACGCGACGAAACAACCCCGCGGTACCCGTATCTTCGGGCCTGTCGCAAGAGAATTAAGGGAAAAGGATTACATGAGAATTATTTCCCTCGCGCCGGAGGTTCTGTAAGGAGATTATATCATGAAAGTTAAAAAGAACGATACAGTATATGTTTTAACGGGCAAGGATGCCGGCAAGACCGGTAAAGTCCTTACAGCTTTCCCCAAGGAAAACAGAATCACGGTTGACGGCGTAAACGTTCAAAAGAAGCATCAAAAAGCTCGTTCCGCTAAAGAAACGAGCGGTATCGTCGACATGGTCGGTCCTATCGACGCATCGAACGTTTTGGTCGTATGCCCCGCTTGCGGAAAGGGAACGAGAGTTCATCACGCAATCGTAGAAGACAAAAAGGTCAGAGTATGCGCTAAATGCGGTGCATCTTTAGACGTAAAAGAGGCAAAAACAACTAAAGCGGGTAAATCCGCAAAGCCTGCTAAGAAGGCTGCTAAATAATAATAAGCCAATAAGGAGATAAAACAATGGCAAGTGACAAGACTCAGGTTGCTAAAGAAACTGCAACCGATTCAAAGTACGTCAGCCGAGTAAGACAACGTTACGAACAAGAAGTCGTACCTTATCTTATAAAGCATTTTAACTATACCAACGTTAATCAGGTACCCAAACTTGTTAAGATCACCATCAACGGCGGTTTGGGCGACATTAAGGATAATGCCAAAAGTATTCAACTCGTTCAGCAAGAACTTGCACAGATTTCCGGTCAAAAGGCAGTACTTACGACCGCTAAAAAATCCGTTGCAAACTTCAAAGTTAGGGTTGGCATGAACGTAGGTTTGAAGGTAACCCTTCGCGGTAACAGAATGTACGACTTTTTCGATAAACTCGTATCCGTTGCTTTACCGAGAGTAAGAGACTTCAAAGGCGTTCCTACCAAATCTTTCGACGGTAGAGGCAACTACGCCATGGGCGTTAAAGAACAACTTATCTTCCCCGAAATCCAATACGATCAAATCGAAAAGATCAGAGGGTTCGATATTTGCTTCGTAACTACCGCTAAGACCGACGAAGAAGCCAAAGAGCTTTTAAAAGCGCTCGGTATGCCCTTCAAGGCTTAATAAGGAGATAAACTATGGCAAAAAAATCAATGATCAATAAACAGCAAAGAACGCCTAAGTTTTCTACGAGAGCGTATACGAGATGCAGTATTTGCGGTCGTCCGCACGCTGTTCTTCGTAAGTACGGTGTTTGCCGTATTTGCTTCAGAAACTTAGCATACAAGGGACAGATTCCCGGCGTTAAGAAATCAAGCTGGTAAGGAGGAAATAACAATGACAGATCCTATTGCAGATATGCTTACAAGAATCAGAAATGCGTTAGTTGTCAAACGTGAAGTTGTTGAAATCCCCGTATCCAATACCAAGAAAGCAATCGCACAAATCCTTTTGGACGAAGGCTACATTGCAGACTACAAGGTAGAGGGCGAAGGACTTGACAGCAAAATCGTTGTTACCCTCAAATACGGCGCAAAAGGCGAAAAGGTTATAACCGGTTTAAAGAGAATTTCCAAACCCGGTTTAAGAATTTATGCAGGTTACGATGAACTTCCCAAAGTTTTAAACGGCATGGGTATCGCAATCGTTTCTACTCCCAAGGGCGTTATGACCGACAGAGAGGCAAGAAAACTGCATCACGGCGGCGAGATACTCGCTTACGTTTGGTAAGGAGGGGTTAAGATGTCAAGAATCGGTAGAGAACCGGTGGTCATCCCCGCCGGCGTTACGGTTGATTTTTCCAACAACCTTATGACAGTTAAAGGTCCCAAGGGTACGCTTACTCAGGATTACGACTCTGCTATCACCCCCAACGTGGAAGGTAACACCGTAGTATTCACGAGAAACAGCGACGAAGGTCCTATCCGCGCTAAACACGGTCTTTACAGAGCCCTTCTTCACAACATGGTCGTAGGCGTTACCGAAGGCTTTACAAAAACCTTAATCGTTAACGGCGTAGGCTGGAAGGTTAACATGCAGGGCGAAAAATTGGTTTTAAACATCGGTTTTTCTCACCCCGTCGAATATCTTCCTTTGGAAGGCGTAAAACTTGCTTGCCCGTCCGCAACCGAAATCACCGTCAGCGGTATCAACAAAGTTGACGTAGGTCAGGTTGCCGCAACCTTGAGGGCTATGAGAAAGCCCGAACCTTATCACGGCTACGGAATCCGTTACAAAGACGAAGTAATCGTACGTAAGGAAGGCAAGACGGCCGGTAAATAAGGAGTAGTGAATTATGATTACTAAAATCGACAAAAATCAAGATAGATTAAAAAGACACGCAAGAGTCAGAAAGAAATTGAGCGGTACGCCCGAAACTCCCAGACTTTGCGTTTACAGAAGTCTTAATCACATTTACGCGCAGATTATCGACGACGTAGCGGGTAACACTTTGGTTGCCGCTTCCTCCGTCGAAAAAGAAATCGCTAAATTATTAGACGGTAAGACCAAGAAAGAACAAGCCAAGATCGTCGGAGCCAAACTTGCCGAAAAGGCTTTGGCAAAAGGCATCGCAAACGTCGTTTTCGACCGTGGCGGTTACCTCTACACCGGTAGAGTAGCAAGCCTCGCGGACGGCGCAAGAGAAGGCGGACTTAAATTCTAAAGGAGGACTTTGAAATGGCAAGAGAAAACGGAAGACCACAAAGAAGACCCGAGGAAAAAGACGGTCTTAACAAAAAACTCATCGCCGTCAATCGTATTACGAAGGTTGTTAAAGGCGGTAAGAAAATGCGTTTCGCAGCCCTCGTAGTAGTCGGCGACGAAAACGGCAGAGTCGGTTACGGCATGGGCAAGGCTAACGAAGTACCCGAAGCAATCGAAAAAGCGTCCACGCAGGCAAAGAAGAATATGATTACCGTCGCTATGGACGGAACGACTATTCCTCACGCTCTCGTAGGTAAGTTCGGTCGCGGTTCGGTTATCATGTTACCTGCCGAAGAAGGTACCGGCGTTATCGCAGGCGGCCCCGTTCGTGCGGTTATGGAAGCTTGCGGCATTAAAAATATCAGAACGAAATCTCACGGAACCAACAACCCCATTAACATGGTTAAAGCGGTTGTAACTGGGTTATCGCAACTCCGTACGGCTGAACAAGTCGCTGCGCTTCGCGGTAAGACCGTAGAAGAGATTCTCGGATAAGGAGGGCTTTAAAGATGGCTGAAAACAGAATTAAAGTAACCCTTATTAAAAGCACTATCGGATGTCTTAAAGATCAGAAGGCTACCGTTGAGTCGTTAGGACTTAAGAAAATCGGTCAGTCGAACGAATTTAGCGACAGCCCCGCCCTTCAGGGTAAGCTTTTCAAAGTTAAGCACCTTGTAAAGGTCGAAAACGTATAAGAGGTGGCTTTATGAGATTAGGAAATTTACAACCTGCCTTCGGCTCGAGAACGAGTGCGAAAAGAGTAGGCAGAGGTATCGGCTCGGGAATGGGCAAAACTTCTACCAGAGGTCATAAAGGTCAATGGGCAAGAAGCGGTGGCGGTGTTCGCCCCGGTTTTGAAGGCGGTCAAATGCCTTTGATTAGACGTTCCCCCAAGCGCGGTTTCAACAATTATTTCAAGAAGATTTACGCGGTTGTTAACTTGGAAACGCTTAACGCTTTCGAAGCGGGCACCGTAGTAGATTACGATGCTTTATACGAAGCAGGCCTCATTAAAGAGGTTAAACGTTCCCAAGGCTTAAAGGTACTCGGCGACGGCGAATTAACCGTTGCTCTTACCGTTAAAGCGGCTGCGTTCTCCGCGTCCGCAAAAGAGGCTATCGAAAAAGCCGGCGGAACTTGCGAACTTGTTAAATAGTTTGCTATCAGCGGGGTATAAAACATGTTTGAAACATTAAAAAATGCATTTAAAGTAAAAGAAATCAGAACGAAGATATTCATTACGTTATTATTCGTTTTGATTTACAGATTGGGATGCTATATTCCTGTTCCCGGTATCGGCGGTTACTTAATCGGCGAAACCGACTTACAAAACGTATCGTATCTCAATATTATGTCAATGATGTCGGGCGGTGCTTTATCGCAAGGTACTTGGTTTGCTATGGGTATCGGTCCCTACATTAATGCTTCGATTATTATTCAACTTTTAGCAGTTGCAATTCCCGCATTGGAAAGGTTGTCAAAACAAGGTGAAGAAGGTCAGAAGAAACTTGCTAACTTGACGCGTATCGGCGCTTTGGTTCTTGCAATTTTGCAATCGGTAGGCATTTTAATCGCTTACGGCGAAAAAGCAATATCGACGCCCGTTTCGAATAACACTCCTATGTTAGAACTTTTCGGAAATCAAAAATGGCTTTGCTACATCGTTTTGGTCGTATTCTATTCGTCCGGCTCACTCATCACTGTTTGGCTTGGTGAAAGAATTACCGAAAACGGCGTTTCAAACGGTATTTCCATCCTCATTTTCGTCGGTATTTTAACGACGGTAGGCACACAGACGATAAGCATGTTGAAGAGCATTTTCGGCGGAGACTTTAACACTTTGTGGCGTTTCGTCGGCTTTGTCGCTATAATCGTTGTAGTATTCGGTCTTATCGTTTTCGTTGAACTTTCCGAAAGAAAAATTCCCGTTCAGTACGCTAAACAGGTCAAGGGAAGAAAAATGTACGGCGGTCAGTCCACGGTTATCCCCATTAAAGTAAACGCAAGCGGCGTTATGCCTTTGATTTTTGCTTTCTCCATTTTGTCCTTCCCCGAACTTATCGGTACGATGATTGCTCCTAACGGCGGATTCATCATTTGGTGGCAAAAGTGGATGGGTACCGATTCTTGGCTTTATATGATAGTTCTTTGCTTGCTTATATTGGGGTTTGCTTATTTCTATGCAACGCTTCAATTTAATCCCGAAGACATTTCCAAGACCATTCAACAAAACGGCGGTTTCATTCCCGGTATCAGACCCGGTAAACCCACTGCCGACTATTTGAAGAAAGTACAGAACAGAATCACTTTGTTCGGCGCAATCTTCCTCGCTTTTATGGCTCTCGTTCCCGCCATCTTGTTTAAGACGGTTTTACAGTCGTCGTCGACGGTATTTAGTGCAACGGGGCTTATCATCTGCGTTTCCGTAGCGTTGGAATTCAACACCGCTTTGGAATCTCAGATAATGATGAAGAATTACAAAGGTTTCCTTAAATAATAAGCGAGATTTATGAATATCGTTTTTTTGGGTGCGCCCGGTGCAGGTAAAGGAACTCAGGCTTCCATGATAGCCGAAAAGTTCTCCATTCCGCACATTTCAACGGGTGACATATTCAGACAAAACATAAAAGATCAGACTCCTATCGGTATCGTCGCAAAAGGCTATATCGATAGGGGACAACTGGTCCCCGACGAGGTCACGGTCGAGATAGTCAGGGGAAGAATCAACGAGGACGATTGTAAAAACGGTTTTATCCTCGACGGATTTCCGAGAGATGTCGCACAAGCGGAGGCTTTGGCAAGTTTTGCCGAAATCGATGCGGTTATTGACATCGTTATCCCTTTGACGAGGCTCATGAGAAGGCTCACCGGAAGGCGCGTATGCTCCTTGTGCGGAGAACCCCATCACGTTGACTTTATCGGAAACGTATCGATTTGTTCAAAGTGCGGAGGTACGCTTATACAGCGTGCCGACGATACCGAGCAAACGGTACTAAACAGGCTTAATGTTTATACGGAAAAAACGGCACCGCTTATTGATTACTATCAAAAAAGCGGTCTATTGAAAGAGGTAAACGGTGACCAACCCGTTTCAGAGGTTTTTCAAGATATCGTTAAGGTGCTGAAATGATTTACGTAAAGACTCCACAAGAAATCGAAAAGATAAAAGCGTCCTGCCGAATTATCGGCGATATGCTCAAACTTATCGAAGAAAAAATACGCCCGGGAATAGCCACTAAAGAACTTGACCGCTTCGCTTTCGACTATATAGCGTCACGCGGGGCAAAACCCAACTTTTTAGGCTACGGCGGATTCCCCGGTACGATCTGCGTTTCAATCGACGAACAAGTCGTTCACGGTTTTCCTTCCGACAGAATTTTAAAGGAAGGGGAAATCGTTTCCATCGACACCGGTTGCGTTTTAAACGGGTATCACTCGGACGCGGCAAGGACTTTCCCCGTCGGTAATTGTTCTCCCGAAAAATTAAGACTTATAGAAGTTACTAAAGAGTGCTTCTTTAAGGGCATAGAGGCAATTACGATAGGCGGTGCGATAGGCGATATCGGTTACGCCGTGCAAAAGCACGCAGAAGAAAACGGCTTTTCGGTCGTAAGGGATATGGTCGGTCACGGCGTGGGAAGATATTTGCACGAAGACCCCGAAGTTCCCAATTACGGCAAAAAGGGCGTGGGCGTAAGAATAAGACGGGGTATGACGCTTGCCGTCGAGCCTATGATTAATATGGGCGATTACCACGTTGACATCGACGGATGGAAGTGCGTAACGTCTGACGGAAAACCGTCGGCACACTACGAAAACACCATTGCTATTACCGATAACGGTGTAGAGATACTAACGTTATAATATAAAACGGAGGATTTAATTGTGTCGAAAAACGACGTGATAGAAGCGGAAGGCGTTATATTGGAAGCCCTTCCCAACGCAACGTTTAAGGTAAAATTATCAAACGGTTTCGTTATTACCGCCTATATTTCCGGAAAGTTAAGAATGAATTACATTAAAATCATTCCGGGCGATTCGGTGAAATTAGAGATGAGTCCTTACGACTTATCCAAGGGCAGAATCGTTTGGCGTAGCAAATCGTAAGGCATTAAGCAAAAATTTAAAAGTTCAAAAAATATCGGAGGAACATAATTTATGAAAGTCAGACCGTCTGTTAAACCGATGTGCGATAAGTGCAAGGTTATTAAAAGAGAAGGCAAGGTTATGGTAATTTGTTCAAAGAACAAAAATCATAAACAAAGACAAGGCTAACGGAAACAAATCGTTTGTGCGATAAGTGCATTCACCGCTTAAAGCGCAAAAGATATCGAATATATATTATTTTAATTTATACACATTATTTTGGAGGATATTAAATAATGGCACGTATTTCCGGTGTTGACTTACCGAGAGAAAAGCGTGTAGAGATCGGCCTTACCTACATTTTCGGAATTGGCAGAACTACATCGAATAAAATTTTAAGCGCAACCGGCGTTAATCCCGACACGAGAGTTAAGGATTTAACCGAAGAAGATATTTCTAAAATCAGGGAATATATCGAACGTAATTTACACGTAGAAGGCGAACTTAAAACCGAAAATTCAATGAACATCAAACGTCTTATTGAAATCGGTTCTTATAGAGGCGTTCGTCACAGAAAGAATTTGCCCGTAAGAGGTCAAAGTTCAAAGAGAAACGCAAGGACGAGAAAAGGTCCTCGTCGTACCGTCGCTAAAAAAAAGACGGCTTCTAAGTAAGAGGTGACAAGTTATGGCAGCTACTAAAAAAGTTATTAAAAAACGTAGAGAGATTAAGAAAGTCGACAAAGGACAAGTTCATATCAAGTCTTCTTTCAACAACACCATCATCACCGTAACCGATATGAACGGTAACACTATTTCTCATTGCAGTGCAGGTGCTTTAGGCTTCCGCGGTTCGAGAAAATCCACTCCGTTCGCGGCTCAACAGGCTTCCGAAACCGCTGCAAGAGCGGCTATGGAACACGGCTTAAGAAGTGTTGAAGTTTTCGTTAAAGGTCCCGGTCAGGGAAGAGAATCGGCTATCCGCGCGCTCGGCGTTTGCGGTATCGAAGTTACTCTTATTCAGGACGTTTCCCCCATTGCACATAACGGATGCCGTCCTCCTAAACGTCGCAGAGTATAAGGAGATATTGATTTATGGCTAAATATACAGATTCAAAATGCCGTCTTTGCAGACGTGAAGGCGCAAAATTGTTCTTAAAAGGCGAAAGATGCTACAAATCCACCTGCGCTTTTGAAAAGAGACCGGTTGCACCCGGCCCGCACGCTAACAGCAGAAGAAAGGTTTCCGAATACGGACAACAACTTCGCGAAAAGCAGAAAGTTAAGAGAATTTACGGCGTACTCGAAGGTCAGTTCAGAGAATATTATGAAAGAGCAGACCGTATGAAGGGTATTACCGGTGAAAACATGTTATCTCTCCTTGAAAGACGTCTTGACAACGTTGTTTTCAGAATGGGTATTGCCAATTCCCGTTCGCAAGCGCGTCAACTCGTTACCCACGGTCATTTCACCGTAAACGGCAAAAACGTAGACATTGCTTCTTACCAAGTAAAAGCCGGTGACGAAATCGCCGTTAAGGAAAACAAAAAAGACAACAAATATTTCACAGCCTTAAAAGAGGTAGCAAAAAACGGAACGATGCCCAAGTGGGTTGACTTCGATCCTGAAACACTTAAAGGTAAGGTTATCGCGCTTCCCGAAAGAGACGATATCGACGCTCAGATCGCGGAACACATGATAGTCGAGTTGTATTCCAAGTAATTAGGTCAAAGATAGCGTAATTACTAAAAAATTTCAGGAGGTAATATTTCTATGATGGAAATAGATATGCCCAACATCGTTGTCGAAGAAAGCGAAGACAGAAGCTATGCCAAAGTCGTTTGCGAACCTTTGGAAAAGGGTTTCGGCTTAACGCTTGGCAATGCTTTAAGAAGAACTTTGTTGTCTTCACTTCCGGGCGCTGCCGCGCAAGGCATTAAATTTGCTCCCGAACTCGGTGTAAAACACGAATTTTCAACCATTAGCGGTATAAAGGAAGATGTTACCGAGATTATTCTTAACATCAAAGAAATCGCTTTCAAAACGGTTTCCACCGATCCTACCTTTAAGGAAACGGTAATCCTTAAAAAAACCGGACCTTGCGTCGTTACGGCGGAGGACATCGAACTCCCCGCCGATATCGAAGTCGCAAACCCCGCCCAGTTTATTTGCACTTTGGAAGAAGGCGCAAATATCGATATGGAACTTACCATCGGGCGTGGCAGAGGGTATCAGGGTGCCGACGCTAACAAAACGGGTGAAATCGGCTATATAGCGGTAGATTCAAAATACACTCCCGTTAAAAAAGTCAGTTACGGCGTTGAAAACACGAGAGTCGGTCAAAGCACCGATTACGACAAACTCGTTTTAGAAGTAACTACGAACGGTGCTTTCCCCGCAAGAGAGATTATTTCATTGGCTGCTAAACTCGTTTCCGAACATATCAATTTGTTCGTCGGTTTAAGTCAATCTATCCCCGATATTTTAAAGGCGCAACCTACAGACCCGTTACCCAGACTCTTAGAAATGAGTATTGAGGATATGGACCTTTCGGTTCGTTCCTATAACTGCTTGAAACGTGCGAATATTCACACGGTTGAAGATTTAACCAAAAAGACAGAAGACGATATGCTTAAAGTCCGTAACCTTGGTAAAAAATCACTCGATGAAGTCATTTTGAAACTTCAAAGCTACGGCTTATCGCTCAAAGAACAGGAGGACTAACAATCATGGCCAGAAAATTAGGTATGACCGCTACTCAAAGACAGACGGTCTTAAAGAATCAAGCGACCAAACTACTTTGGTATGGAAGAATAGAAACAACTGAAATGCGTGCAAAAGAACTTCGTCCTTACGTTGAAAAGATCATTACCTTGGCAGTAAATTCTTACGAAGATACTATCGAAACCAAGGTTACTTCCAAAGACGCAAAGGGTAAAGAAGTTACCAAAACCGTTATCAAAGACGGTCCCAAGAAACTTGCCGCAAGAAGACTTATTATGTCTAAACTTCATGAGTTTACTTTAACCAAAGAAGCGAAGGAATCCAAAGCGCAGTTCAAAGAAAGAACTCACGGTATTAAACATCCCTTAATCGAAAAGATTTTTAACGAAATCGCTCCTAAATACGCTCAACGTAAAGAGGAATTAGGTCAAGGCGGCGGATATACCAGAATTTATCTTTTAGGTGAACGTCGCGGTGACGCTGCTTCTATGGCAATCATAGAATTGGTTTAATTGGTTTATATAAATTTATTATGTAAAAAGCACGGTTTTTTTGCCGTGCTTTTATACAAATTTATTATGTAAAAAGCACGGTTTTTTTGCCGTGCTTTTATAATGTGTTTTTTGCACAAGTTTTTTAGGCGTCGTTTTTTCTACAATAAGTGTTTTTGCGTTACTCAACAAGCGTCGCTATTCTTATGCCGTAAATGTTTTTCATTACGAAAAATTATCGTCGTCTTTATATTTTAAAGTGCCTTTTAGGTAAGTAAAATTATTGCAATAATCATAAAATATTAAAAATTAAAGTCCCTAAATAAGTCGATAATCGACCTATAGCGGGACTTTTTATTATAACAAGGGCTTTTTTGAATGCCCCGACGTGTACGCCGAAAAATCGGCTTTTGCCTTTATCGGCTTAAAAGCGTTATTTAATAAAACATTTTTTTGTGCTTTATTAAGACCTATAAGATTTATAAGCGTTTTGTCCCCGCCGTCGGTTAACAATGGGTATGGATTATAAACTTCAAAATAACATTCGTCTAATTTTACTCGGCGTAGCATAAACTTTCTTTCGCCGTCGTCGAGGGTCGAGTAGTCTGCCCCTATGCACTCTTTACAGTTTTTACCGAAGGGGCAGTAGTATAAGTCCATAACTTTAAGACTTCCGCCCGAGTATAGATAACCGCCGAACTCTTTGCTTTGAGATATCGACGCCTCTTTAGATATTACGTAATCGTAAACGTAATTACTTAAAACGTATTCTGAAACGCGATTATATACATTTAAACCGCTACCTAAAATACATAGTTTATTGAGTTTTTGAGATAAAACTATGCCGTAAAAGCCTTCGCAATATATGCCGTCGAAATTCTTTAAAAGTCTGTCTATAAGCCGATTATCGCTTAATTTTGCAGGAAGATACAAAAATTTTTTACAAGTTTTATTTGATAGAGATGCAAAAAAATTATCGAATTCGGTTTTATTATTATAGTTTAAAGGAGAAAATATCGCTATGTCGAAATCGCCTTCGAGTCCGCTGAAGTCGTCCGAAATCACCGCAATCGATTTAGTCGAATTCTTCTTTATATCGGTTAAGGAAACGTCGACTTTACGTCTTTTTGTAACGGGCGACAATCTGTTTATAAGTTCTTCGTAACAATTACGGCGCAAAAGATTTAATCGACTTTTTGGAAGAAATACGCCGTCTGTTTTAACCTCGACTTCCGGCAAAAAGGGGTAATCTCCGCATTTTTTAAAGCAGGACGCTATATCGTCTTGACTAAGTGCGACGCTATTTGCCTTTTCAAGCAAAATGTCTTCGCAATAATCGAAATTTAAATTTTTACAGTTTATCGTTATTTTTGGTTTTTCACCCGCATTTAGCGTAACTAAAAAATTGAGCGGCACGTTTTTTCTACATACGTTTGCTTCTTTTTCAAGCATTGCGTCGGTTGTAATAGTTACGGTATCGCCCACGGCGCATTGACCGTTAAAGTTTTTCTTGCCGAGATAAGAGACTTGAAAACTTCCTACTTCCACACCTTGTCGTAGTATTTTACCACCGTCGCCCCCGTTAAAGGCATAAGAATTTTTGAGCGTAAAGTCACTGCCTTTAACTTTTGAAACGATGCCTATAACCTCGCCGATATGGCTTTGGACTTTGTCAGATATAAGGTTTTTATCTTGCCCGAATGCTAAGCCGTAAGTGTAGTTGCCACGTTTAAAAGACCTCGATAACGGGCTTATAGACGGGTTTTTACCGTCCAAAAGGTCACGATAATATTTGGTGGCGTAATAAACGTAAGAAGGCTTTCTCATTCTGCCCTCTATTTTTAAAGAGTAAACGCCCGCCGATATAAGCGCGTTTATTTTATCGTTTACGGATAAATCGGCAAGAGAAATATCGTAGCCGGTTTTGTTACATTTATCGTTATACAGTCTGTATTTTTTGCGACAGGGTTGTTTGCAAAGCCCGCGGTTTCCGCTAAAATTGCCGGCAAAACTAGACATATAGCATTGACCGGAAAAAGCCGTGCAAAGCGCACCTTGTATAAAAACTTCGGTTTCAATGATTTCGGTTATTTCTTTTATTTGGGCAATAGGCGTTTCTCTTGCCAAAACAACTCGTTTAAACCCGAACTTTTTAGCCAAAACGGCACCATCGACGTTATTGACGCCTGCCTGCGTCGACAGATGCAGTTCAAGTTCGGGAAATCTTTCGTGCAAAAACTTTCCCAAAAACAGATCCTGCAAAATTACCCCGTCTACGCCGTTATCGTTACAAAATTCGACGTAAGAAAAAAACTCGTCGAGTTCTCTGTTCGATATTATCGTGTTTAGGGCAACGTAAACCTTTACGCCCGCAACGTGAGCGTATTTAATATAAAAAGGCAAATTTTCACGGGTAAAATTTTCGGCGTTTTTTCTTGCCGAAAACAAGTCCAAACCTAAATATACGGCGTTTGCCCCGCCGTTTATTGCTAAATAAAAAGATTGGGAATTCCCCGCAGGGGATAAAAGTTCGACCATAACAACCTTTTCGACGATTTTCGCCGTAAAAACTCGGAAATCAAAAAAACTTAATAATACTAATTTTATCACAAGGGAAACTTTTAGACAAACGATATCGGCAAAGTGAATAATAAAATCGGAAAAAGCAATGATAAATTAGTTGCCGATATTTTCTTATGCTTCGGGCAAATAATTGCTATTTTTCGGCGTTTATGCTACAATAATATGGCAAAAAAAGAGTCATCGGCTTTTAGGAGGTAATTATGAAAACCGATTTGAAATATGACGTAATAATTATCGGCGCAGGTCCGTCGGGCATATTTTGCGCTTACGAACTTAAAGAAAAACGCCCCGATTTAAAAGTATTGATAATAGAAAAGGGCAGAAGCATAGAAAAGCGTAATTGCCCTAAAAGAATAACCGGCGTTTGCGCGGGTTGTAAGCCTTGTTCGATTACCACGGGTTTTGCGGGCGCAGGCGCGTTTTCGGACGGTAAATTATCGTTATCTCCCGACGTCGGCGGAAATTTGCAAAACATTTTAGGCTACGACAAAGCCGTCGAACTTATCAAACGTTCCGACGACATTTATCTTAAATTCGGTGCGGACACCTTCGTTTACGGCGTCGGAAAGGAAGACGAAATCCGTGAAATCCGCCGTAAGGCAATAGGTGCAAACTTAAAACTTATAGAATGCCCCATACGCCATCTCGGTACCGAAGAAGGCTATAAAATTTACACGAGGCTTGAGCGTCATCTCGAAGAAATCGGCGTTGAAATGATTTTCAACACCATGGTTACGGATATAATCATCGAAGAAGGCAAAGTCAAGGGCGTTATTACCGATAAAGGCGATACTTATTATTCGGACGAAATAGTTACCGGCATCGGCAGGGAAGGCTCGGAATGGTTTTTGGGCATTTGCCGTAAACACGATATAGCAACCAACGTCGGTACCGTCGACATAGGCGTCAGAGTGGAATGCCGTAACGAGGTTATGGAAGAACTTAACCGCAACCTGTACGAGGCTAAACTTATATATTACTCGCACACTTTTGACGATAAGGTAAGAACTTTCTGCACCAATCCGTCGGGCGAGGTAGCTACCGAATATTACGAAAACGGGCTTGCCGTGGTAAACGGGCATGCATATAAGAGTAAAGAGTTTAAAACCAACAATACTAACTTTGCCATTTTGGTTTCCAAAAACTTTACAAAGCCCTTTAAAACGCCCATCGAATACGGCAAACATATAGCGCAACTTTCAAATATGCTTTGCGATGGTAAAATTTTGGTTCAACGTTTCGGCGATTTTTTAAGAGGTCGTCGTACCACCGAAGAAAGACTTACGAGAAACAACCTCGTGCCCACTTTGAAGGACGCCGTCCCGGGCGATTTGTCACTCGTTTTACCGCACCGCATCATGACGGATATTATAGAAATGATTTACGCCTTGGATAAAGTTTCCCCGGGGCTTGCAAGCGACGAAACCCTTTTATACGGCATAGAAGTCAAGTTTTATTCCAACTCAGTCGTCGTCGATAAAAACTTTGAAACGAGCGTAAAAGGTTTGTATTCTATCGGTGACGGCGCAAGCGTCACGAGGGGATTGCAACAAGCCTCCGCCAACGGCTTGTCCGTTGCCGATTCCCTTTTGGAAAAGTTTGCCGTAAAAGAATAAAAGACCGTCTATAGGTCGGTTATCGGCACATTTTATTTAAATAATCGGCAGTTATGATTAAAAAATTTCGCCGAAAAATCTTTAACGATAACAAAAATAATGTTATCGTAATTATAATTAAATGTAACCATTATAACGGCAACCATTATAACGGTAAGCGTTCGAAAGTTTTTTTTCAAGAAGACGATTTTGCCGATATAAAATAAAACGGATAGTAAGAAGAGGTAATACAAAATATGAAAGACCCGAGACTTAACAAACTTGCAAAAGTACTCGTAAACTATTCTATAAAACTAAAACCCGGCGAAAAATTGATGGTCGAAGGTTTCGGTGAAGTACAAGAACTGGTTAAAGAAGTAATCGACGAGGCTTATAAAGCGGGCGGTTATCCCTTTGCCGTATTAAGAGATCATTCCGTTATGCGCGCGCAGATTTCGGGCGCAAGCGACGAGGCTTTGAAACTTTGGGCAAAGTACGACGGTTACATGATGGACGATATGGATTGCTATATAGGTATTCGTGGCGGAGCAAACGCCTTCGAACTTTCAGACGTTCCTTCCGATCGTAACGATTCGTACTCGACCGTTTACGGTTATCCAGTCCATCACGAAAAGAGGGTAAACAACACGCGTTGGGTTATTTTAAGGTACCCATCTCCTTCCATGGCTCAGCAATCGGGCATGTCTACGGAAGCGTTCGAGGACTTTTTCTTCGACGTATGCACACTCGATTACGAAAAGATGAACAAAGCAATGGACGCTCTTCAAGCCCTCATGAACAAAACGGATAAAGTAAGGCTCGTTGCAAAGGATACCGATTTATCTTTTTCGATTAAAAATATCGGTGCGGTAAAATGTGCGGGCGAATGCAATATTCCCGACGGCGAAGTTTATTCCGCGCCCGTAAAAACGAGCGTAAACGGCTATATAACTTACAACGCGCCTTCCGTACATTCGGGGGTAAGATACGAAAATATCCGTCTTGAATTTAAAGACGGAAGGATTGTAAAAGCGACTTCCAACGGAAATAATCAAATCGAAAAAGTTTTCGACGTCGACGAGGGCGCAAGATACGTAGGCGAGTTTGCTATCGGTGTAAACCCTTACATCAATAAACCTATGTGCGATATTTTATTTGACGAAAAAATTGCGGGGTCGATTCACTTTACGCCGGGATGCTCTTACGAAGACTGCTCAAACGGCAACGTTTCCGCCCTTCATTGGGATTTGGTTTTAATTATGACTAAGGAATACGGCGGCGGTGAAATTTGGTTTGACGACAAACTTATCCGCAAAGACGGGCTTTTCGTTTTAGACGAGTTAAAGTGCTTAAACCCTTCCGAGTTAAAATAACCGAGTAAAAATAAATTTACAAACTAAAAAAACCGTAAACAAAAACGAAAGCCGTCGAGTTTAAACGAGTTAAAACGATATCGTAATCGTAATTATTTTACCGAAAAGTTATAAAAAAGGCTTCTTTTTCGGTAAGAAAAACAAAATTTTCAACTAATAAAACAAAAAGGCGTTTAAACAATTGACGGGCTTAAAATTTTTTAATATAATACAATCAGTACAATAGATATCGAATAGATATTTTCGTTCGACGTCAAAATTTTAAAAGTAAAAATCATCAGAAGGAGATTTTATAAATTATGGCAAATGTAAAAGTTGCAATTAACGGTTTCGGCAGAATCGGCCGTCTCGCATTCAGACAAATGTTTGGCGCAAAAGGTTACACCATCGTTGCTATTAACGATTTAACCAGCCCCAAAATGCTTGCACATCTTCTTAAGTACGACTCCACTCAGGGTAACTACGCAAGAGAACATCAAGTAGACTATAAAGATGCAGTTTTGGCAGAAGACGGAAAAACCGTGGTAACTCCCGGTTCCATCACCGTTGACGGCAAAGAAATTACTATTTATGCTTGCCCGAAGGCTCAAGATCTTCCTTGGAAGAAACTTAAAGTAGACGTAGTTTTGGAATGCACCGGTTTCTACACCAAGAAGGAAAAAGCGCAAGCTCATATCGACGCAGGCGCTAAGAACGTCGTTATTTCCGCTCCTGCAGGAAACGACCTTCCCACCATCGTTTACAACGTAAACCACAAAACGTTAACCAAAGACGATCACATCATTTCCGCAGCAAGTTGCACCACCAACTGCCTCGCTCCTATGGCTAAAGCTTTGAACGATTACGCACCTATCGTTTCCGGTATCATGACAACCGTTCACGCTTACACCGGCGACCAGATGCCTTTGGACGGTCCTCAAAGAAAGGGCGATTTAAGAAGAAGCCGTGCTTGCGCTATCAATATCGTTCCTAACTCCACCGGTGCCGCAAAAGCAATCGGTCTCGTTATCCCCGAACTCAACGGCAAACTTATCGGTTCTGCTCAACGTGTTCCTACCGCTACCGGTTCCACCACCATTTTGGTTGCAGTCGTTAAAGGTAAAGACATCACCGTTGACAGCATCAACGCCGCTATGAAGGCTCAGGCTAACGAATCTTTCGGTTACAACGAAGACCAAATCGTTTCTTCCGACGTTATCGGTATGAAGTATGGTTCTTTGTTCGACGCTACTCAAACCATGGTTCAAAAGATCGACGAAGATACTTATCAGGTACAAGTCGTTTCTTGGTACGACAATGAAAACTCTTACACCTCTCAGATGGTAAGAACCATTAAGTACTTCTCCGAAATCGAAAAAGCTTAATAGTTTTTATTTGGTTTAAGTAGTTTTTTAAAAACTAAATGACACTTTAAGGGCTGTCTTAAGTTGCGTTTTTTGCAATTTAAGACAGCCCTTTTTTCTGTACTCGACTTGATTTTTTGTTTTTTGTCGGAATTTATATATAAGTCATTCTACCTTGCAATTCATGATAAAGTCCGTTTGAAAATCTAACCTCTTTTTCCTCACACAGAAAAATCTAACCTCTTTTTCCTCACGCAGAATTTGTAAAATACTATTTTCGCAAACGACCCCGAACAAATCATTAGGCTTGCAATGCAAAAAATATGTTATCCTTAGGAATTGCATTCGTGTCAACACCCACTGTTTTTGAGGGGATAGACAACGTATCATGATAATAAAACATTTTCCAACTTTATAAAACGCGGAAATTAAACTTTTTTCCAACTACTATGCCAATAAAATTAAACATTTTCCAACTTTATAAAACGAGAAAATTGAACTTTTTTCCAACTTTTTTACTAACTAAGACAGCAAAATTCTTCACACATTTCAAGCAGACGAACGCAAAAATCGATATTGTACCGACGGGAATTTGCCGTTTCCCGCAAGCGGGAGTCCTACGGCAAGAATATGGCTTCGCCATATTGACGAACCGATAACTAACCCTTAGGAGTTCGCCGTTCCTTGCAAAATCACGTCAAAAACGGTAATTTTATTGTGTTTTGAGCCGTTTTAAGCACTGTTTTTCGTCCCAATCGGCTATTTTTTTTGCGTATTTTGAGTGATTTTCAAAATACCGCAATAACTTCAATACCCAAATAATACCGATTTAATACCAATTTTCCGAGCACGATTTCAAAAAAAATTGACGTAATTAATCCCGTTTTTATCTTACTTAACTTACGGTTGATATATTGTTTCTCATTTTAACCTTCGAGCCGAACACTACTTAAAACTTTTCATTTTTGCCGATAAAGTCTATCAGATTCACGTGTTTTATCCCACTACGTTGTTGCAAGAGATAGTCGGTTGTAACAACGTATCGCGGATAGTTATCTTTTATGCTTTCAAGCGGACGATATTCGCGATCTTCCGTTTCTTTGCTTAAAGCAATAGTATAAGCGACTTGAATATAAGCATATTGCATATTCGTTCCGCGAACAATAAAATCACACTCGAATTTGCCGAATCTCCCTACACTTACGGAATAATCGAGCGATCTTGCGTAATTATATACGATGTTCTCAAGCACAGGACCAAAGTTTATTCTATTGTCAGTGTTCAACGCATAGAAAAATGATAAGTCAGATAAATAGAACTTCTTTCTTCCTGACAAAGAACGTCTCGATTTCATATCGAAACGATTGCATGGCATAATGATTTTTGCGTCAACCAATGCTTCAATATATCGATTTACCGTCTCTCTTTTTACATTTATACCATTCTTTGCCAAATCTTCTACAATATTGTTAATGCTTGTCGTTGCACCGAAATTATTGATAATGTAATCCATAACCGCATCGAAAACGGATTTATTTCTGATTTTTACTCTTTTTCGAATATCTTTATCAAATATTTCGGCAATAAGATTTACGACATAGGTTCGTTTATCATTCATTGAGTCAAGTTTCAACGCATATGGGAAACCGCCTTCCAGAATATAGTTTTGAAGTTCGATTTGCGGATTTGACGATAAAGGCTTATTAAAATATTCTTTTGCTTTCAAATATTCGTCTAATGTGAAAGGAAGAATATTAAACTCAATATATCGCCCTGTCAATTTAGTCACAAGTTCGCCTGATAATAAATATGAATTCGAGCCTGTTATGAAAATGGAAAAATCACCTTCTTCGCGCCATGCATTGAGTACGGGTTCATAGTTTTTTACATTTTGCACTTCATCAATAAAAAGGTATTTTTTCCCTTGCGCAGTATTGTTTTTCTCAATCAACGCATCTAATTTGTCTGCCGTGTTGATATTTACATAAGGCTTTTTATCGAGATTGAAATATAGAATGTTTTCTTCATTTATTCCTTGCTCAATAAGTTCGCGCATAATTAAGGTCATAATAGAAGACTTTCCGCAACGTCTTACGCCGGTCAAAACTTTAATAAGTTCACATTCGTGATAAAAGCCTCTTATTTTTGACAAATATTTTTCTCGGCTAAACAAATCTTGAGTTAAATCAATTTTCATATACACCTCCGATGAACTGATTAAAGCATATCACAAAAGAAATCAAAATGCAAGTTAAGAGGACATATTTTGATAAAAAATTAATTTTTACCCCCTTAACGCACATTTTTTATTATTAAATTCAAATGAAAAGCAATAAATTAAACTTTTTGCTAACTACTCTGCCAATAAAATTAAACATTTTCCAACTTTTTCACTAAGCAAGACAGTAATATTCTTCACACGTCTCAAACAGACGAACGCAAAAATCAATATTATGCCGACGGGAATTTGCCGTTTCCCGCAAGCGGGAGTCCCACGGCAAGAATATGGCAATCCATATTGACGAACCGATGGAGATTCACGAGAGAGTATAAAAAAATGGCGAACGCAAGGATGCGTTCGCCATTTTTTGGTACTCCCGACGGGAATCGAACCCATAACTAACCCTTAGGAGGCGACTGCTCTGTCCAGCTGAGCTATACGGTCATAGCAAAAATTATGAAGTTTTAGAAAGGATAACTTTTTACTTTTTAGAGTAGTGAATTATCCTTTCGGGTGTACAAAGGGTGTACAAAATCGGATTTTTCTTTCAAATGTTCATTTTTAGGTAAAGTTTTTATGCTATCCTAATAGTGTTTGAGTATATCTAAATGGATAGACCTACTGCTTAGGAGTTTTGAAAAATTCTCGAACTCCCATTAAAATAGGCAGATTTCACACGATTTTGTGTGTTTTATGCGTTATTTTTCGTCTAAAACTGCTAATTTCTTTCGTTTTTTCGGTAAATTTTAGATTTCAAAATAATTTTCAAAATAAAATAATACCAAAAACAATACCAATTTTTATAGCCGTTTTCAGTTTTTTTGTCTTTACACAGACCTGCTTTTGTTGCCACAACAATGAGCATAATAGATGCCATACCGATATAAGTCATAACATCTTTTGAGGTAACGATTTTACTTAATTATTCTATTATTTCCCAGTAACCGGTTTTATCAGAACCAACACGTCTAAGAAGTTGCTTTTCTCTGAGCACCCCGATATTTCTTGTAATCGTCCGTCTATCTTTTTCCAAAGACTGAACAATGGTTTCAATTGTAATATTTGCGTCCTGTCTTATTAGATTCAGTATATTAGCTTGTGTTGCTGTCAATTTTACAGGGGCATTTACAGGGGCATTTACAGGGGCGTTTACAACTTGTTTCGGTCTGTTAAACGGAATAGTCACCGTAATCATATTCTGCGAAAATGAGTAAGCCTTTTCTCCGTATTCTTTGACTACGATAGGAACTCCGTGCCCTGAATGTTCGACAATACCGCATTGCAAAAATATTTTCATCAACTCTTTATTGACAGGCTCGGTTTTCCCTGATAAAAACTCTTCTTTGGTAAGATTTTTAGGAATTCCGCCATAAGATACGATTTCCATTCTATCTTCAAACCAATAAACCGCAGGGGCTAATTCTTCCGCCCATTTGTTGTGAACGCAAGCATTGATCCACGCTTCTTTGAATGCCTCGCTGCTGAAAAGACGTTGTTCTTTTCTTGGACGAACCGATACGTCGATAAAAGTTTCGTTCAGAGCATCGCAATAATTGATAACTTTTTCAAGCGATTCGATAAGGCACGTATACCCGTATTCATTCCTTTTTACAAATTCGGATTTATCTTTGCCTTTGAATACCGCGACCTTTATCGCATTCATGTTTTCGTCGGCAAGAATCTCTGCCAGAAGGTTAAATTTGCCGTCGGCAGTTACAAGTCCGAAATTCTTGTAAAATGTTTCTTCGTTAATATGAATCCCTTTGTTGATAAGATATTGCTTTAATTTTGCAAAAGTTAAATCGTCGCGCAGCACAGGAATGTCTTTGATAGCTTTCTCGGGAATGCTTAAACTTTCTATATACCTACGTTCGATTTCTTCTTCGGTCAT
>CAVJMJ010000015.1:0-68265 GCA_963650915.1 Parasutterella excrementihominis
CGGCATAATTTTGTGTATGAGCGACGAATTGATCCCATATAGCAGAAACGCTTGGCTTTGCCCTATCTCAATTTTATAAAAACGACTTTTCTGTTTTTGTTTTTCGGTGCAAGGAAATCGGAAAAAAGTCGGCTTTACAAAAGGCGGGAAGATTTGTAAAAACGGGCAATAATCGACCTATAGCCTAACTTTTTCTATTTATTCTTTGACTGTTTCGTTTTTTTGACGAAGCAGGTTGCTAACGGATAATGTAAGCCTGTATTGAATTTGAAATGCTATGCGAAAGGCGGTACGCCGTAAAATAGAGAGAACAGACGCTAAACTCGAAAGTGCAATATATAACAAGGTAAGACGCTACCAACGATGTGATGCCGTGTTTGATGTGGACAAATCAACCTTGGATTGGGTAAATTATTGCCCGATACGGTAGAACGCCAAAAAACGGAGCGAATAGCCTTAGAATAAGTTACTATTAAACAGATATGTCACGGCAAAACGGCGGAGTATACTATGGTATATAAAAAATTTCTAAAAAATAAGACAAACTGTTGAAAATTACTTGCGTTATCTTTAACATTGTGGTAATATGTAAGTATAAATCGGGGGATATTTTGTTTAAATTTGAGTTAGTTTAAAACCTTCTTACTATATAAACGAAACGCAAAAACAAACGAGAAAGCACGAAAGAAGAAAAGTTTAAAGTGCGAAAGGAAAACAGAAAGCCGAGCTAACAAAAACAAAGCGCAAAAGTCAAAATAAAAAGACAAAGCATAAATGAATAGTTGCCAAAGGCGATGCAAAGCAAATTCTTGCTTCAAAAGACGAAGATAAAACATAAAAGAAAAAAGATAAAATTGGTAATTACGAAAGATAAAAATACGGAACTACCAAAGAAAAAGATAAGTACAAAAAAGGTTTATTAAAAAATCAAAAAACAGAATAAAACATAAAAAACATAGCAGAACACAAAAACAAATAAAGTATAGAAACAAATCGAATATAAAAACAAACAAAATACAAAAATAAATAAAATATAAAAATTAGTTGCTAAAGAAAAAATCTGTAGAAAAATACAGATAAAAAATACCAATGACGAGGTAAAAATCGATGAAAAAGTCAGTGGCGTTTGGCGTAATGATTTGCGCAATCGGCATTTTGGGAATTTTAGCGACGAGTTATTTTGACTCGTCGCTAAATTTTTCCGTTAAAACAGATCATGCGATAGTTTTAACGCTTGACCAAACGGCGGGTACTAACCTTACGCTTACGGAAGAAGGCGTAATTTACTCGGTTACCGCAAAAATCGACAAATCTTCGGGCAACACAGAGAACGCAAATGCGACGCTTAAACTCGAAATTAATAACGGAAGCGACGGTAAGACTCTTGAAAACGTAGTTTTTGAAATTTATAAAAAGTCGGATTGTGAAAATAAAACCGATACGGAATCTTCAAATACCGTAAATACGGATACCGAAGCAGGCGTTACGGCAACTTCGGACACCGAAAACGAGGTAACCGCAACTGCGCTAAAGCAGATCACAGGGACGGGAAGTATTGAAGTCACGGGTATAAACGATACGACGGAATATATCGTAAAAATATATTTAAAACCTAAAAACAACAACGAAAGATATACCGCCAAAGAATTACAGGATATAGGCGGAAGCATGGTTTTCTCGTTTAGTTCTACGGGAGGTGCCGCATGACCGACAGAGTATTTTTGTTAAAAGCAATAGCGGTGACTGCTTGTGCCGTTATTATAGTGTTTGCCTTTTCGTTATATCGTAAGGATGCCGAAAACGTTACCGTCACGATTGGTTTCGGCGAGATAGTCGAACTACAAATCGGGAATCCGAGCGGAAGCAGTACAGCGGTGAGCGGGCTTACGCCTGAAAGCAGTGGGAGCATTACGATTGCGTTGGGGCATGAAAAATACAACGACGATAAGTCTGACGACGAATACACTTACGGAAAGTTTTATATCGAAGTTGTTCAAGAAACCGAAGTTGACGGTGACGGTAAGAAACTTTCCGACGAACTTGAAATAACCGCTAAATGCGAAAGCGAAACGATTACTTCGGATAAAATTGTTAAAAAAGGCGATGCAGAGCCCGTTGGTTTTGTAAAAGAACTGACAGAACAAGAAATACAAATAACCCTTACTTATTCGCTTTCGGGGACTGCAAAAGACGATTTTTTAGATTATGCAGGTCAGGAAGTAACGATTATAGCCCACTGGGTAAAGACAACCGCCCCGCTTAAGGTGCATATTAAAAAGTCCGGGTCAGATAAGACAACGGTATATTGTGAGCTTATAGATAGTAATAATTCAAGCGAACCAGTTACTCTTTCATATATGTCTACCGATTATTGGAAAGAAATAATCGTTTACAGAAATTATTCAAAGGTAAGAGTGTCAAAAACAGAGAGCTATGACGATTACATTGAAATTGTACTTTCCGAATACAAAGTTAACGAAATTTGGGTTACACTTGAGGATAATGGAGAAATAAGCACTACAGAACCATCGGAACAGTAAACATCACAACTTAAATTGTAAGACATTAAAAGTCAACAAAAATTAGAGGATGCTTGAGAACGAAACGATAAAATATAGCAACCCTGATGCTTGAATGATATAAATAAAATAAATAAAACAAATAACATAAATAAAAAAATAGAGGCTGTTTGTGCGATTTGATGTGTGCAAACAGCCCCGTTTTTTTATGATAAAGAAAACCTGCTATCAATCGTTATTAACTATTTATCGTATTTAAAAAACTTTACGTTTGAGATTATAAAATAAAATGCGTAATTCAACGACGACTTACGCACTTTTTTAAGAAAGAGATGTATTTTTTTGTCAATAGTTTGATTTTGTACATGCGAATCGTTTTGCTCGGCATATAATTTTCAGGTGCGTATTCGTGGCATAATTTTTCGTGTTCGCAATAAATTGATTTTTTCACGGTGATAAAAAAACGTTTTCGTTGGTGGGAAACGCCTTTTTTCACGGTGATTAAAAAAAACGTTTTGGTTGGTGGAAAACGCCTTTTTTCACGGTGATTAAAAAAAGCGTTTTCGTTGGTGGAAAACGCTTTTTTTCGTGACTTAACAAAACACGAACCATGCTTTTTTTAAAGCCGTTATAAATCCGTTAACGTTAGCGGGTAATAAATCGGCGTAAAAAATTTATAAACTCGGTATAAGTCGTTAATAAATCTTTTTTCCTAAAAGGTAATCGGTGGAAACGCCGAAAAAGTCGGAAATCAATATAAGGGTGTCGAAGTCCGGTTCACGCCTTCCTGCTTCCCAAAAACTAACCGTTTGATTGCAAAAACCCAATTTTTCCCCGAATTCTTTTTGGGAAAGTTCTTTTTCCGTGCGTAACTCTTTTAATATTCTTCCAAAACTGTTTTTCTTCATAATAACCTACGCATTTAAATATAGCCCATTTTCCTACTTTTTGTAACACTTCCTACGATTTGTAGGAAACCATTCCTACAAATCGTAGGAAGCATAATTGTGATATGCATATCGTTATATAATTAAATACGCGCGCGACGTAAAAATAAAAACGGTCGTTAAAAATGCCGTTATCGTCAGCGCAAAATAGGAGACAAAATGAGTAAAAAAACGCTTATTATCGTAATCTGTTCGGTTATCGCCCTTTTAGGAATCGGCGGCGGTGTTATTGCGGTAGTTAATTCCGGTAACAACAAGCACGAGCATAATTACGTAACGAAAACTTACGCCGCAACTTGCACTCAAGACGGCTACATCGAAAAGGTTTGCGAGTGCGGTGACACTATTAAGGAAGTTACGAGTAACGCAACGGGACACAAAGAATCGGAAGTAATTATAGACAGTGCCGCTACTTGTTCGGAGGAAGGGCACGGCTACGTAGAGTGTTCGGTTTGCCACACGAAGCTTCGCGACGTAACCGTACAAAAAACGGCGCATTTAAGACAAAAAAAAGTTCGCCGTGCCGAATTAAGCGAAGGTGCCGATAACAAACTTACGATTTTCGACGAAACGGTATGTTCCGATTGCAATGCGGTAATTAACCAAACCGCGTATCCCGTAACCTTTGCTTCGAAAACCTTTTCTTACGACGGTCAAAGCCATCAGTCCGAGATGACGGTCGAAGGTTTGCCCGACGGATACGGATATTCTCTTTCGGGTAGCGAAAACGAAGTAAAGCCCGATACCTACTCGGTATCGGCGATTATAACCTTTGCGGGAGAGGCTGTTTCCAATGGTGTTCTTACGACCACGTACAATATCGTAAAAGACGGCAAGTATCACGACGTTCTTTTTGATTTCGAGGACGGAAGCGGTCATGAAGATTATTCCGTCGTCGTCCGCGACGGCGATACTATCCCGAGTGATAAATTACCCCAAGTGGAAGAAAGAAAAGGTTACAACCCCTTCGGCGGTTTCGATGTTAACGCCGGAATAAAAAAAGACGAAACGGTTAGCGTGACATACACGCTTATAGAATACACTATAAATTACGACTTGAATCTTTCGGGTGCAATCAATACGAATGAGATAAAGTACGACGTGGAAACCGAAGTCATTTTGTACGATGCGTTTTCGAATGATATAGCGTATAGTTTTGACGGCTGGTATACGGACGAAACTTATGCGGTTAAGGTTACGAAAATCGAAACGGGAACCACGGGCGACCAATATTTTTACGCAAAATGGAGCCCTGCAAACTTTTTCGTCAATTTCTATTGTAACAGCAACGATACAGCCGATTACCAAGGTACTTATAACGTTGAAACCGGCGTAGTGCCTGAAAACGAGCCTCAAAAGGCACATTGTACCTTCGGCGGCTGGTATGTAGACGCCGAGCTTACTGAAAAAGCCGACCTTACCCCCGGAAAATTGAAAGGCAATATAAATTTATACGCAAAATGGAAAGTAGCAACCTATACGGTAGGATACGAACTTAACGGCGGTAACTTTAACGAAGGCGAAACGCCCGCTACATTCTACGAATATGGCAGTGCAAGCGTAACTTTGTTAAATCCTTCCAAAAACGGATATAAATTTGACGGCTGGTATAAAGAATCTACCTACAAAACCAAGGTTACCGAAATAGATACCAATTCCGACGGCAACAAGACTTATTACGCCAAATGGCAGGCTGTAGAGTATGAGATTACCTATTCTATCGAAGAAGCGGAATTCGACACGGACTTAAAAACGACTTACACTATAGAAGACGAAGTAACCCTTCCCGTTCCTAAGGATAACAGAAAAGGTTATAAGTTTATAGGTTGGCGCAAACCGTTTGAAACCGAATATATAACCGTGATTTCAAAAGGGACAACTGGCAACATAAAATTAGAGGGCGTATGGAACCTCGTCGAATATACGATAACTTACGATTACGACGGCGGTAAAGTTACGGACGATAATCCGAAGTCTTTTACCGTTCTAATGCAAGTCGAAGTGGTTTATAAACCGACGAAACAGTATTACGAGTTTATCGGATGGAGCGGTACCGGGATAACCGGCTTGACGGAAAATATTCTCATCGAAAAGGGCAACGTCGGCAATCGCGAATATAAGGCTAATTGGAAATTGAAGGAATACACAATCGAGTATAAAACGGATTACGGCTCGAATAATCCTTCAAACCCGACGACGTATACGGTAGAAAGCAAAGAGATAGTCTTTTCGGATCCGATCACCGACGGGCATATTTTCTCGGGGTGGTATACCGTTATCGATAATAAAGAAGTTAAAATCACAAGCATTTCCGCAGGTTCCTTCGGAGATATCGAAGTTTACGCAAAGTGGGAACATATTCCTTCGGGAGATTGGATTATAGACAGCGAACCTTCCTGCAAAACGGAAGGCGAAAAGCACAAAATATGCTCAGTTTGCAATAAAAACTGCTTGTACACTTCGATATCCGTAGACACAACCGTTCATAATAACGTTAAGCAAAGAAAAGATAACATTGTTTCTGCTACTTGTTCAAGCGAGGGTTCGTACGATTTGATAGATTATTGCGAGGATTGCAATACGACTATAAACGAAACGCACGTCACCCTTGGTAAAACGGCACATTCTTTCGATACTTCGGGCAAGTGTTTATATTGCGACGCAAAACAGTCTAACGAACTTAAGTACGAAAAGTGTACCGATTTAGACGGATATCAACTTGTCGGAATAGGTACGTGTACAGATTCGACTCTCATTATTCCGAGTTCTTACGAAGGGGAACCGGTATTGAGAATAGCCACAAAAGCATTTTACGAGAATACCAAGATCAAAGGTGTAGAGATGCCCGATACTATTACGGAAATCGACGAAAACGCTTTCTACGGGTGCAGTAACCTAACCAACGTAAAATTATCTGCGAAATTAGAGAAAATAGGAAGAAGAGCCTTTTATAATTGCGCGCTTCTTTCGAAAATTGTTTTTCCCGACACACTTACGTCGATAGGAATCGAGGCGTTTTTGGGTAACGGATTTACGAGCATCGAGATTCCCGACAATGTAACGAGTATCGGCACAGCCGCATTTAAGGCGTGTGAAAATCTTTCAAGCGTTAAATTATCGAATAACTCCGAGTATAAATATATTGCCAAGCAAATGTTCAGAGCCTGCACCAACCTTGAAGAATTCGATATACCCGACAATATAATCGGTATAGGATCGGAAGCCTTTTATGCTACCGGACTTAAAAAAGTCGTTATTCCCGATAGCGTAACGAGCGTAGAACAAAGTGCTTTTCAAGATTGCGGTAATGTAGAAAGCATAGTTGTCGGTGAAGGACTTAAGGAAATACAAAACTGCGCATTTAAAGTAGGAAGTAAACTAAAAACCGTCACATGGAACGCGAAATTTTGTACAACCAATACAAACGCCAAGACTGCGGCTTTCTTCCCTGCGGTTAAATGTGACTTTACTTTCGGCGACGGCGTAGAGCATATTCCGTCACAATTGTTATATTCGTGTAATTGGCTTGAGAACATTACTATTCCGGACAGCGTAATTTCGATAGGCAACAACGTATTTGAAAATACTAAATGGTATAAGAATCAATCGGACGGTTTAATTTATGCGGGTAAAGTGCTATATAAATACAAAGGTACGATGCCCGAAAATACTTTGATAACCATTAAAGAGGGAACACTCGGCATAGCGGATTCGGCGTTTACCGGTTGCAAGACTCTAACGGGCATTATCGTACCCGAAAGCGTAAAATCGATAGGGTCGCAGATATTTAATAATTGTACATCACTTACCGCAGTTTACATATCGGGCGACGACTCGCAGGCGCAGTTGTTTGAAAGTGCCTCGTCGGCTATGGTGTATAAGTATAGTCAAACGAAGCCGGTTAACGACGGCAACTATTGGTATTATGCCGAAGACGGCGTAACACCCGTTATTTGGTCTAAGGAAACCGTATAGCAAAAAGGTGACTTTTTGATACGGTCAAAAGTTAAAAAAAAAAGAAAGCCGTCGGGGTTCCGACGGCTTTTTACGTTGCGTATTTGGAGATTTCGGCGTTTTTAAAATATTTTTTAGTAGTTTTTAAGAAGTTTTTTAATAGTCTTATAGCGTTTTTCACGGTGCGTTTTTATTTGTGGAGGTTTAATTTTAAGGGAATTAAAATCTTTGCAAATTTATAAAAAGTCGGGCTATAAGCCCGTTAAACGAGTATTTTGAATTAAAAAAGAAAAATTACCGCAAAATTTGCGGTAATTTTTTGCAAAAAAAGCGGTTATAAAAAACGAGAATAAAAAAGACCGCAAACAGATACGAAAGGATAGGAATGCAGTCTTTTTTTTGTTTACTTTTTTATAATTTAAGTTTTAATTTTTCCGTTACTTGCCATAAAAGCGAAGGTTGAGGGGTAATGTTGCAGTTTTTTCGTTTTACCGTTTTTTATAATTTAAGTTTAAATTTTTTTATTTAAGTTTTAATTTTTCCGTTACTTTTAAAACGGCAAAATACAAAAGGGGACCCAAAACGCATATAACCACGGCTTGACCGAGTAAAACGGTTAAAGCGTTATAAAGATAAACTACGAAAGAGTCGCTTGCCGTCATAAAAGTAAAGGGTACTATTATTGCGTTTATCAGTATCGGGGGAAGAATTCCGAGTATGATTTTAGGTACGGTTTTTACTACTTTTTTGCCTATAAGCACCGTAAGAAGGGATGCTATTAAAGTTGCAAAAGTTCCCAAAACCATGTCTATAGGTCCGTTAACGCTAAAAATATTCGCTATAAGGCAACCTATCGTAAGCCCTATTGCCGTTTCCGGGAAAATAAGGGGTAAAACGGTCAATGCTTCCGACACGCGGAACTGCACGGGACCGTATGAAATCGGTGCGAGGACGATCGTCAAAAGAGCGTATAATGCGCCCGTTACGCCCGCCCTTGCCAAAGATTTTGCGGTGCTCAAAATTTCTATCCTCCCGACGCCTTTAAATATAGCGTCATTCGTCAGTTGATTTTTTTAAACGGATTAAAAACCGCCAAAAAGTAGATAACCCACAGCGACGCAAGCCCGACTAAAACGTAGATTATTCTCGAAACTATCGACATGGCACCGAAAATCGCGCCGACGAGATTGAACGAAAACAGCCCTATCAAAAGCCAGTTTAACGCGCCGATTATTACTAAAATAAACGATACTATCGTAGTGGTTTTCATTTTACGCACCTCCTCGAAAAAAGTTTGCGTAATAACAAAAACTTTATGCCAAAAATTACTTTTATTGCTTGATTTGCTCGATGACGAGGTAGTCGTAATCCACGTTTTCGACGAAATCGGACGGGGTAAATTTAACGTAATTGAATTTTGCGAAGTTAAAAATACTGTCCTTTATAATCAGAGGCGTGGGGGAGTCGAGTTCGTGGCAAAGGGTGGAAACGTAATCGAAAAACAAGGAATAATCCATTTTATCCGCATAAACGTTAAGGGTTGCGTGCTTTAAAATTCTATGCTGTTTGTAAGTTTTTGCCCAAAGTTTTATCATGTTTTTATAATTCCGTTTTGCTGTTTCGGTAACGGACGATTTCGTTTTAACGAAATCGATACGCCAACTAATCGACTTGCCTAATTATTTTACACGCGAAACTATTTTTTGTCCACGATTTTATATTAAAAAATCAAAAAATCGAAGTTTCGGCATTTAGTTTTTTATAATCAAATTTAATCTGGGTAGCTTATTTTGACTGCAGACAGCAAAAAAGATTTGCGAATTTAGTTTTTTATAATTAAATTTAGGGTATTGCATAGTTAGCCTACACACCTTAGCAATTGGAATTACCTCCAAGGAAAAGCCTTTTCGCGAGTGAGCCTTTCAGTAGGTCATTTTAGGCTTTACGTAGGTCGTTTTAGGCTTGTCAAGGGATTCGACAAGCAAATAAATTGCTTTGATAATCGGCTTATAGGCTGACTTTTATCGTATAAACGAGGCTAACGCTTAGATTTTTCGACTACGCACGACGCTTCCTTTAAACATGACAAAAAAACTCTCGGGCGAGGCGTACGACGGTAACGTGGTTGACGGTGTGATTGTTCTACAAATTTATTAACCTTATTTTACCTAACCGTTGCACGATTGAGCCTAAAACCGATAGGCGTTTTAAATAATTTGAAACTAAGAATTTTTGCAAGCGTTTTGTTTCTATATTGAGGATAACCTGTTTTGCCTTTGCGGTATCCTTGAATTTTGTATCGGTTAGGCGTACCGATCAAAAAACGAGTTCGGTGTATAAATTAAAAACGCATTCGGTATGTAAATAAAGGGCAAGTTCGACATATCGACCACGAGTTCGTGTGTGAATTAGTGACGAGTTCGACTTGCAAATCAAAAATGAGTTCGATAGGATACCGAACTCATTTTTTGAATAATTTAATTAAAATCTTTATGTAACCAAGCATCTTCATAACCGATAATCTTCGTTTAATCGAAAGCCGTCAATTCAATTAAAATCTTTACACGGTTAGTTTTTTTCATAACCGATAGTCTTCGTTTAATCGAAATCGTCAATTCAATCCGAATTTGCGTTCGGTTAAGATTTTTTTAATCGATTATAATTCTGCTTAGATTTTTTGCTTCGTAACGGCTTTGTCCTTGCAAAGGTGTTTTTATTGTAACGGCTTTGTTTTCACAAAAGCCGTTACAAAGATTGCTTTTATAAAAGCTACACTGGCAAAAGTCATTATGCATAAGCCGTTATACACAAGCCCCGTTTTCACGAGAAACATTACACGCAAGCATGATTTTTGTAAAAGTCGTTACATACAAGTCGGGTTTTCAAAAGCCACTCTCGTAACGGCTTTGTTTTTACGCAAGCCGTTACAAATTGCAAAAGCCGTTGCATAAAAGCCACTCGTAAAAGTTATATACAAGCATAGTTTTTGCAAAAGCCACGCTCTTGCACGCGCTTGCGGTAAGTTTAATTTCGACAAAAAGTTTTTTTGAAAAACTTTTTCGTCGCAAAAGGCTCGTTATTCGCTTCTGAGGGCGATGACGGGGTCGCGTTTTGCGGCGAATCTTGCGGGGATAAGACCCGACAAAACGGTCAAGACGACGCTTACCGAAATCAATACAATCGCACCTATTATAGGTAGTGCGGCAACGTTCGTAAGCCCTGACAAATGCGTGATTATAAGGTTTATGGGGATATTTAATATTACCGTGAACAATATACCTATAAGACCTGCCGCAAGACCTATTATAAAGGTTTCGGCAATAAACATTCTCGATATATCGCGCTTCGATGCGCCGACCGAGCGCAATACGCCGATTTCTTTCGTTCTTTCGATTACCGAAATGTAGGTGATGACGCCTATCATTATTGAGGAAACCAAAAGCGAAATGGAAACGAAGGCAATCAAAACGTAAGTTACGGCGTTGATAATCGTCGTTATCGATTCCATCATAAGCCCCATATAGTCGGTATATTTAATGCGATATTTTTCTTCGGCGTTGGCGTTATAGTCGTTTATAATCTGTATAACGGCGTTTTTCGACTCGAAAGACGCAGGGTAAATAAGAATCTTGGAGGGCTTGTTTTCGTCGAAATAACCGATTGTTTTGCCGTTTGCTTCGTATTCCTGCCCGCTGATGCCGGGATCCGACGGCGTTCCTAAAATATTAAAGTAGAGATTGTTGTCGAATTCGACTTTGTTTAAATAGTCTTTTACTATCTCCGAAGCCGAAATATGCGATTTAACGGCAGAACTTAACGCCGAGGTATAGCAAACGGTTCCGGTAAGGCAACCCGCCGATACGCCCTTTTTAAGACGTAAAACGCCCACTATTTTAAGTTCGCGCGCTTTCCCCGAATTTACGAAAGAATTAAATTCGTCATCGGTTTTTTTCGTCCAAAAATGGCATTTGTCTATTTCTTCGTCGGTAAAGTCGGAAGGCAGTTTTACGTAACTTCCGTCCTCGTTTTCGAGGCGTTTGTAGTGATCGGGAGTGGTTACGACTTTATAAGTCGTTCCGAGAATCTTCGCAAAATCGATTCCGTTATAGTAAACGTCGCTACGTCTGCAACCCAAAAACTCTTCTATTTCGGCGTCCGTTTTGGATTGGTTAAACAGGGTAAGCATCATCTTATAGAATATCCAACGAATATCGTCGTCGTTCATAAGCCCCATGTTGTATAAATCGAGGTCGCTTACCTGGTTGTAGCTGTCGACCACCAATACGGCTTCGTTTTCGCCGGTTGCGTATTTGCCTGAAAGTATATCGTACTGCTCGGTTATAAGTTTTTGATTGTCCAAAAGTTCTGCGAAAGTCGTTTGGCTTTTGAGCATTTTAGTGTACATTTCGTAGTAAGAGTTGAGCGCGGTTTGTTGCGCCGAGGTCAAATCGTAATTCAAAACTTCGCTCATCGGCGGTGCGGTAAAGGGGTAAAGTTTACGGTTGTTATTCTCTCCGTCCTTACCGTAAATTTCCAAACTGTAGCCGTAAGTATACGATATCGCGCTTATAATGTCGCTGCAATCTTTTTCGGAGGTGTATTTTTTAAGATACTTTGAAAACTCCGTTAAATCGTTGCTTTCGTACATTCCCGCAAAATTGGTAACCATGTCGGAAATTAAATTTTGCGCGGTCATTTTGTCGTCGTCGGGATACTGCGGTACGTCGCGGTCGTCGGTATCGAGCATACCCGTTATAAGCGACGCCGTACCCGCCGTGCTTATGCCCGTCGAAGAAATGGTTACGGGGTAGTTAGCCAAAGTATCCCTTTCGATGTTTTGAATATAAGTGCTGAAACCCGACGAAAGGGAAAGTATCAAGGCTATGCCGATGATGCCTACAGAGCCCGCAATCGAGGTGAGAATCGTCCTCGCTTTTTTGCTAAGCAAATTGTTAAGACTCAACGAAAACGCCGTTAACAGGCTCATAGACGCCTTTTTGGAGGATTTTTCTTTGGTCTTTACCGTCGACGCTTCCTCTTTTTCGACTTCCTCGTCGGAGCAGGGCAAAGTGTCGCCGACGACTTTACCGTCGAAAAGATTTATTATCCTCGACGAATATTTGTAAGCCAAATCTTCGTTATGGGTTACCATTATTACGAGCTTTGTTTTGGAAAGTTCGTTTAAAATGTCCATAACCTGAACGCTGGTTTCGCTATCCAATGCACCCGTCGGTTCGTCCGCCAAAATTATTTCGGGATCGTTTACTATCGCCCTTGCGATTGCAACCCTTTGCATTTGCCCGCCCGATAATTGGTTGGGCATCTTTTTGGCTTGATTTTTAAGCCCTACGGCATCGAGTGCTTTAAGGGCTTTTTCCGTCCGCTTGTCACGCGGAACCCCGGAAAGGGTAAGTGCGAGTTCGACGTTTTTTATAACCGATTGGTGAGGAATAAGGTTGTAACTTTGGAAAACGAAACCTATGGAATGGTTTCTGTAGTCGTCCCAATCTCTGTCGGAAAAGTCCTTTGTGGATTTTCCTTGAATTTTAAGGTCGCCCGAAGTGTATTTGTCAAGCCCGCCGATAATGTTCAGCATGGTGGTTTTTCCGCACCCCGACGGTCCTAAAATCGATACGAATTCGTTTTTTCTGAAGTTTAAACTTACGCCTTTAAGCGCATGGACGAGCGTTTCGTTCGCACCGTAATCCTTTACGATATTTTTTAAAGTTAACATAGGTATGCCCCCGCGTCTTCTCTTTAAAGAACGCAAATAATAATTTTTTGCGGTAAATATATCACTTATTTGTCAAAAGCGTGTGATAGAAGATTAAGAAAGAAAAAAAACATTTTAAAATATGGGTTAATTCGTTTTTTATTCGTTATTTTGCCGTCCCGGTTTAAAATTAAAAATTCCGTTATCGGCGTACAAGTAAACTTTATACCGCATAATTTGTCGGCTTGGTTTTATGAGAAATATTCCGTTCGTGGTTTTTAACTGCCTTTTTTTGAAAAAACGCCTAAAAGTCCGCCGATAAGCCCGTTACCGTAATATTTTTAAAGGGTAACGGCACCTTTTTCTTTTGGTCTGCGAAAAACGGACCTAAAAGCGAAATAATTTAAAAAGTCCGCCGATAAGCCCGTTAACGTCATTAATCTTTACGTTTTATGATTGCGATATCGGCGTCTATACCGATAGGATTTCCTTTTTCTTTTATAATTTTAAGACTGTCGCCCTGTCGCACGACGCGTTTTCCTTTACCGCCCGTAATGATACCGCATACGTCGAAACTATAATTGTCTTTATCGATAAAATACGGAATAAATTCGGCGGCTTCCTTTTCGTCGATGTAACCGACGTGGTGGCAGGCTTTGCCGTCCCAGTCGTAAATATATACTCTGATTTTCTTTCCGTCGTAAATTACGCCCGTCTTTTTAAATTCCTGATCGGCAAATTCGTAAACGATGTCGTCCTCGTATTCTTCTTTGATTTCCGAAGAATTCAACCCGTCGAATTTATCGAGGTAGCCCGCTTTGACCCCTTGTTTGATTTCGGCGTCTATTACGTCTTTTATTTTTTCGCCGACTTCGTTTTTCTTATCGGTACCCAAAACGGTAAAGGTTTTGGTAATGATTGCCTCGTTCGGTCTGTATATAAGTTTGCGTCCGCGTTTGGCGCACATATTTTGCATCAGTTCGTCGTTGTTTTCGGAAGGAACGAGTTTGAAAACGTCTTTTTTGGGTGCTTCTTCCTGCCCGTCTTCCTGAGATTCTGCGTCTTCCGAGGTTGCAACTTCTTCGCCGTTTTCGCTTTGGGTCTCTTTTTGAACCTCTTCGGAAGCTTCTTTTTGAGCCTTTTCTTCGGGTTCGGAATCGGTAACCTCTTCGGCTACGTTTTTCTGTTCGAGGTTAGCTGTTTTTTCGGCTACCTTTTCGGCATCTTCGTTTGTCGTGGTAAGTTTATTTAAACCGAAAACTTGCGAATATATTTCTTCGACCCGATCTTTCGTTAAAGGAGTTACCTCAGGGAGTTCTTGTTTTTTAGATTCGTCTTTGCAAATCTCTTCGTTATCGCAAGGTTTTGCAAAATCTGCTTCGGCTTCGACTTCTACCGACTCTTCCTTTTTTGCGGAATCTGCTTCGGCAACCTCGGCTTCGTCCGTTTTTTCGTTTACTTTTTCGGCTTCAAGCGTTTTTTTGTCGTCGGCGAAAGTTTCCTTTACGGTTTCCGCAACTGTGGTTTCCGTTGCTTCGGGTTCTTTTTCGGATTTCGATTGGGTTAGTTTATCTAAACCGAAAACCCGAGAATATATTTCTTCGACGCTTTCCGAGTTTAACGGAGTTACTTCGGCTTCGGACTTATCGTTTTCCGTTTCGATAATAGTAGTTTGGGCTACTTCGGCTTCGGGAACCTCGTTTTCGTTAACTTCGTTTTCGGTAGCGTCGGCTTCAACCGTTACTTCCGATTGAGCTTCTACGGGTTCAACCGTTGCTTTTGATTGTGCTTCTATAGGTTCAACGGCAGTCGGTTCCGTTTCGGTTACCGATGATTCTTTTGTCGTGTTATCGCGTGCGATTAATTCTTTTAAAATTTTTTGTTTTTCTTCACCCGAAGAGGTTTGGTATTGACATTCGAGGTAGACGTCGCATTTATCGCAATCGCCTTGGCAGTCCAATATAATTTCGTCGTATTTCATATGACACCTTTTTTATTATTAATAGTTCGTTAACCGCCCGAAGGCGCCGACAAAACTACGAACATTATACATAAAAAAGTCGCTTGTGTCAACAATAATGGGGTTGTATTTAATATTATATATATTATATAATATATATGTTACGCAAATTGCAAAAAACTTTGTCGCAATAAGCTACGCAGACGGCAAAAAACTTTGTTACAAAAAGCTACGCAAACGACAAAATCTTTGTTGCAAAAAGTTCCTCAAACGACGAAAAACTTTGTTGCACAAATCGCTAAAATCATAAAACAAAAAATAAACCGCGGACTATTTGCCCGCAGTTTATTTGCTTGCTTGTTTACTTACAGACCTCTAACTTGCAAAACCGTTTGCAAAAAATTACTTGCAAAGTCGCTTGCCAAACGGCACCTGTAAAAATTACTTACAAAGGCGTTTGCAAAAAATCACTCCCAAAGTCGTTTAAGCGTGGCTAACTAAGCCTTTCGCAAAAAATCGTTCTCAAGTCTTGCGCAAAACGGGGATAGTTAAGTTATCCGTTAAAAGAGGACTCGTAAGATTCGCAACAAGTGCAGTCTTCGCAATCGCACGATACCTTTACGGTATTAAGCGTGCAATGTTTTCCGTTATAGTTATGTTTGCATTTTTTAACGTCGCAAACTATTCCGCGGTTGAGTTCTTCCATAATTGCACCTCCGAAAGAAGTATAACCGTTTATCGAAAAAACATACGAAGATATGTAAAAAATAAAAAATTGTTCTGTTTTTTTATGTTTTTGCATACAAATATTCACGGGAAAGCTACAAAAAGGAGTTAAAATGGTAAACGTATCAAAGGTGAACGTCGAAGGTTTCGTTAAAGCAAATTATAAAGAGGAAACCGTTATAGAGGCGTCTTTAAATCTCGCACCCGACAGGGAAAGCAAAATTCTTTCGATAAGCGGAATGACGGTGGGCGAAAAGGTCGAGGTCGAAAACAACGTCGTAAGTTGTTTCGGCAAAGTATATTTTAATATCGTTTTCGAGGGCGAAGAACTCGAACGCTTGGAAAACGGCGTTAAATTCGAATTCAAAAAGACGGTTGAAAATGCAAAATATGCCGTTTGTTCGTACGAACTTTCGGATTTTAAAGTAAGAAATGAAAACGGAGCGTTATACGTTTCCTGTCTGCTTACCAAAAATCTTACCGTTTTTAAAAGCAAAAACGAGGAAATCGTCGTCGGTGCCGATTGCCTCGTCAAAAGTGAAGAAATTGCCATGCCGTGTAGAATTTTCGGCAAGCAAATATGCGACCTCGACGATAAATTCGAAACGCAAAAAATAAAAAAAGTTTTGCAGTCGGAGGTTTTTTCCGTCGTTGAAAGGGCGATTTGCGAGCAAAACGTCGTTACCGTAGAGGGCTTTGTCAATATTTGTTTCGTATTCTTGCCTTTTTCGGAAAATAGTGATATATTTAAAGAAACGAGGACGGTTCCCTTTAAATACGAAATATCTTTAGACGGGGTTAACACCGATTACATAGCGTCGGCACTGTCCGATATCGAAGATTTTTCGATAAAGGCTTACCTTAACGAAGACGAATCGAGAACGATAGTAGAAACGGACGTAAGTTTGGAAATTATCGTTTTGGCGGAAGGCAGTAAAAATTACACCGCAATAGTCGACGCCGTTAAGGCGGAATGCCGTTTGAATTTGATTAAAGAGGACGTTCGTTTTGAACGAACCGACGCTATAAAAACGGTTTCGCAAAGGATTGCGGGCAGTTGCGCGGTAGAAGTCCCGGAGTATTCACGCTTTGTAAAAGCCGTCGGCGAAAGGGCGTATATAACTCAGTACGAAATAGCGGACGGCGAGGTTACTTTTACGGGTGCGGTGGAAGCCGATTGTTTGTTTTCGGGGGATAACGGACTGATTTTTGAAAGGTCGGTGTTGCCGTTTAATATAACCGAAGCGACCACGACGGATAAAATCGAAGGAGTGTCGGTAATTGCCGAAAATCTTCAAGGCAGAATGAGAAGCGGAAATTTGGAACAAGACGTTAACGTTGTCGTTTGCTTTTCGTCGGTTTCGGAAAAAACGGTTACCGTCGTAAAAGAGATAGAAGAAGGCGACGCCGACACGACGCCGAAAGCACCCGTTACCGTTTACATCGGCAAAAAGGGCGATACCGAATGGGACGTTATTAAAGTTTTAAAAGAGGACGTCGGCGTAATATACGAATTCAATCCCGATCTTACCTTTCCGCTTATCGGCGACGAAAGAATAGTGGTTTTACGCAAACACGGATAAAAATAAAGCCGTTTACGTTCGCCGAATTTATATATGCCATAAATTTATACGTTCGTAGAATGTGTATATGCGTAAATTATGTATGTGTAATGCGAACTAAAAAGCGATTAACGTATGCGCTACACAATATAAAAAATGCTTTTATATTGATAGCCGTGCAAAATTTAAGGGCAAGTACGGTATGTACGTAAAAGGGATAAAAGTAAAACAAAAGTAAGACAAAAGTCGGGCTATAAGCCCGTTATCAAAGGTTTTTTATGGGTACGGTAAGAGAAAAATGTTATGCGAAAGTCAATTTGTATCTCGACGTTTTATCAAAAAACGGCGAATTTCACGATATAGATTCGGTAGTATGCTCGGTTAATTTGTTTGACGAAGTAACGGTGTCCTCCCGTAAGGACGACAAAATCGTTTTACGCGCCCCGATGTCGTTATATCGGTTGCCGACGGAAGAAAAATTTAATAACGCCTATCGGGCGGCTGAACTTTTTCAAAAAACTTTTAATACGAACGGCGTAAATATCACGGTGAAAAAAAACATTCCGACGGGCGGCGGACTCGGGGGGTCGAGTGCGGACATTGCGGCAACTTTAAAAGCAATGAAAAAGTTGTTTTTAGTCGATTGCGACTTAAAACCGCTTGCCGACGAATTGGGAAGCGATGCAGGCTTTATGCTTTACGGCGGTTTTGCGAGAATGGAAGGGCGTGGCACGAAAATAACCCCTATAGATACAAATCTTAAATTGCATTTTTTGATAGCGACGCCCAAAGTCGAAATATCCGCAAGGGATTGCTATAACGAATTCGACAATTGCCCCTCTTTAAAAAAAGAAGGGGGAGCCGAAAAAATAATCGAAAATTTAAAGCACGGAAGGGTGGAAAAAACCGATTTTTACAACGCATTATTTTATCCCGCCTGTCGGCTTGACAATGAAATCGAGCGCGTTTACGGGCTTATAGCGGGACTTTCGCCCTCTGCCGTCTTTATGACGGGTAGCGGAAGTTCTCTCGTTTCGATATTTGAAACCAAAGAACTTTGCGAGTGGGCAAAAGACAAATTAAAGAATGAAAAATTAAACTTGCAAGTTGCGGAATCGCTTTCTAAAGAGGAAATAGAAAATCCGTTTACCGTTAAAAATCCTTTCGTTTTATAATTTAACAAGTATCTTTTCACCTCGGAAAGCCGTCAAGAATAATCAAACCGACGGCTTTATAACAAATCGTTTTATAAAAAGCACGTTATAAAAAGCATATTATGAAAAACATTTAATAATAAGCGACCGTATTAAATATAAAGTAATCATACAAAAGTAAATGTAAAAAACAAAACACACAAAAGTAACGGTAAAAAAGTTGCCGTAACAAATTCATCATGCAAAAAACTACCCGCGAGAAAATTTTCGCGGGTAGTTTTTTTGTTATTTAGGCAGGCTTTTTTTGAAGTAGAATTTTATTTTTTAGTTTGCAAAAACCTATATTTACTTAAAAAAACGTGTGTGCGAAAAAAGCATGTGCAAAAAATATAAATTAACACATAAAAATAAAGGCGTATTTGTAAAAAATTTGTCGTATTGCGTGCGTGCGGTCGAAAAAAAGTCGAAAAAAAGTCGAAAAAAAAGTCGAAAAAAAAGTTGAAAAAAAAGGTTGAAAAAAGTCGAAAAAAAGTGCCTTTTCGGTAATCGGTTATAATGCGGACGGAATTCCTATAAAAAAGTCGATATTTTTTTTGCAGTAGGCTATATTTTTGGCGCTTTTTTGGCGGTTGTTTTTTTATAATAAATAAAAAGCCGTGCTTTTAAAAGGGCAGGTGTCGTTTTAACCGAAACTACATGCTTTAACGGAAGCTAAAATTCGATTTAAAAACCGTCTGTTTTTTAATCGAATAAAAGGACTTTTTTAAAAACGAAACATCGGAGCCGAAATCGATGGTCGGCAACGAAAAAAGTTCGGTGACAAAAGAACAAACCGACGGCGACTAAAAAAGTTTAACGACTAAAAAAACTCGACGACAACGAAAAACGTTCGGCGACAACATATGGTCGGCAACAACATAAGTTCGGCAACAAAAGAACAAAAGTTTAACGACTAAAAATAACTATTTACGGAAAAAAATAAGGAGTTAACATATATGAAAAAGAAAATTTTGATAATTATTATCGCCGTTTTGGCGGTAATAGGCGCAACGGTCGGCATAATCGTCGGCGTTGGCGGAAAGGGCGGTACCGGTGATTCGACCGGTGATTCGACCGGCGGTTCGGGCGGTTCGGGCGGAAGCGAAAATCCTCCCGAAACGAGTTACGAAGCCGAAGATTTTACTTTGTCTGTCGGCGCCGAGATTGAATCGCTTTCGTTTAAAGGTGACGGAGACTATTCTTATACCGCAGTCGAAAATGCAAAGTACTACCCCGAAACGATGAAAGATATCCTTGAATACGGAGATTACAAAGCGAGTGTCAAATTGTCGGTTACCGTAAAAAGCCCCGATAACAAAACTAAGACGTCGACGGGTAATTTGATTTTTGCAACCGATGCGTATTCCTCCGATAATTTGGAGATGAAAGCCGTCGTCGGCGAAACCGTGCAATTTGAAATTTCTTCTTTAACAGATCAACGTCTTGCCTATGAAATTTTTGACTCGATGACAGAACTCGGATGCGACAATTTTTCCGCCGCAAGATTTTTAGGTTTGACCGATGATATGTTTCATGGCAAAGATTATTCGGACATAGATGAAAAAACAAATCCGCTCCCATCCGATTCGCGTGCGGAAAGTTTTGATTTTATAAAATACGTAAACGGTTATAAAAACGGAAAACTGACGCTCACGCCCTCTCAGATAGTCGTCGTTTCGGAAATCGAAGAAGGCGAAACCATAGAACTTGATCGGTCATCTTATTACGTTACCGCTTATGAAAGGATGGAGTACGATACTTTCAACAGTCTTTCCTATGACGTCGTATCAACACTTAGGAACGCAATAAGCGATAACGTATTTGCGCGCACTCTGTTTGAGGGAAACTCTGACCGTTTTTATTTAGGTCTTACCAAGGAAAATTTCGGCGATGATTTCGACGCAACCGACGAGGGCGTTATGATCAACCGTAACGTAATTAAATTTTCCGCCGTAATAGGCTATAAAAAGTTTTCCTTTACCCTTGATGCCGGCGCAAGCCTTGCGCAAAAGTATATGAATATATCATCGGTTGAAGCCGAAAAGGTTAAGATAAAATACGATTTTGAAGGGACGCATTCCTCTCAAACGGCAACAACAAAGGTTAAATTTTTAGGACAAGAAGGTACCATACCAGCAAAACTTGAAAGTTACGACAATCAACAATACACGGTATCCCCCAAAGATTTGCCCGTATTTTTTGCCGATAAATTTTCCGATTACGTAAGGATAGAATCTTACGTCGTTGACGGCAGTAATAATTCGACTATACCTGCGGAAGTTGTAATGCCCGACTCCGTTACCGTAACCGCAGAAGATTGTAAAGCGGGTGAATTCGGAATCGAAAAATTTGCGCTTAATTTCATATATTCCGATTACACCACGTCGACGACGCTTGCCTCTTTAAAAAACAAAATCGACAATATGTCCTCGAGCACGTTTATGAATGACGAGTATAATAAAATTTATAATGCGTTTTTAAATTTAAAATCTTCTTCGCAAACCAATCTTATTACCTACGACAATAGTAAATGTAAGTATTATTTTGATAAAGAAAACATAGTAAAAACCAAGGACGAACCCTTTACCTATAACGACTGTACCCTTACTTTTAACGAAAAAACTTACGCTTTTAATTTGTCGTTTAAAATTGAAGAGGTGTATATCGGTTGGGACGTCATAAGCGAAGGTGAAAACTATAATAATGGCTTTCCCGAGAGTTACTACGAAGGCGATGAAATAACAATCCCTACCGATTTAAAGATAGTCGAAACTTACAACGACAACGTTTATGCGACGGGTAGTTCGGAATACAAAAAAGTCTATAAGGAGTTCAAAGCGGAATATATTACCGGCTTTTCTACGGAAACCCCCACAGACGGTAGAGGCGTTCACTACAAAATTACCTATAACGGGGAGGAAAAAGAACTTACCTCAACTTACAGTGTTGACAGCAACCCCGTAGAGTCCATAACGCTTTCCGACGGTGCTTTCGACGGCATATACGTAAAAGGCGAAAGTTTTTATTTAAATGATGAAAAAATCACCGCCACGAGGCAAAACGGAAGAACTCAGACGATACCCGTAACACTCGATATGGTTTCCGGTTACGATATGAGCTATTCCGGCAGTCAAACGATAACGGTTACCTATAAAACCGCAACGGTGACGGCGTCGATTAAGGTAAAACAGGTAACCAAAATAGAGTTTTACGAAAACCTCCCCGCGACTTACGTTATGGGCGAACTTCCGACCGAAGTTTTGGTTAAAGTGACTTTTAATGACGACGCAGAAGATTACGATATTTACGAACTTACGAGAGAACAAATAGCGTCGGCTATGGACACGAGCAGAACGGGAAATTTCAAGTTCAGCTACACTTTCGGCGGAGTTAATATTTCACAAAATTTTACCGTCGTCGAAAACATTTATTTTACCTATACGTTAAACGAAAACGGAACGGCAAAAATTTACGGCATAATGTACACGAAACCGAGCGATAACTATTACTACACCGTAAAAACTTTGACGGAAGTAAAAATCCCTGCCGTTATAACCCACGACGGAGTCGATTACTCGGTAAACGAAATAGCGCAGGAACTTTTTAACGGTAAAGGCGGTATAAAAACCATAATCTTGCCCGATTCTATACAAACGATACCCGACAACGCTTTTTCGCTTTGTTCAAATTTACAAAAACTCGTAATAAGCGCAGACGTAGATAGCGTCGGCAAAAACATTTTGGCGGGAAGCACTTCCGTTAAGGAATTGGTTATTCCGTCAACGCTTAAAGATAAACTGTATTTGTTATTCGGTACAACTCTTACAAACGGCAAGGCAACCGTTCCTAACGATTTAACAGTAACCTTTACGGAAGGTTCCCTTACTCTTCCCGACGGATACTTCGGCAATTTAAAAGACGATATAACCATAGAAAAAGTAACCTTCCCGTCAACTATGATTGATCTCGGAAAAAATCAAAACAACGGTTTCGCCATCGTTAAAACATTTGAATCTGTTATCGGAGGCGTTATTGCGGTTAAAGAGAACGTTATCTATACCGACAGCGGAAAAACTCTTTATTACTATCCCAAACTTAAAACGGACGAATCGCTCGTTATCGACGACCAAGTTACCAAAATAGGCGGGGTAAGCGGAAATATTTATTTGAAAACGTTAACCGTTGGCGCAAACGTAACCGAACTTTCGGTCGGTGCGTTCTTGGACTTTACGGCTTTATCAAAGGTAACTTTTAAGGGTAGTCTGAAGGTTATCCCCGAAGACGCTTTCAACGGTTGTACCGCACTTACCGATTTTACCTTCCCGCAGGGGCTTGAAGAAATAGGCGAAAGTGCGTTCTATATGTGCGGGCTAAAGAGTTTGCGTATTCCCGATACGGTTAAAAAAGTCGGAGAAAATGCTTTTAATTGGTCTCAATTAGAAAAAATTTATATCCCCGCGAATTTGGACGACAGTTTCGATACTTCAAAAGGTGCTACGCAACTTACACTTCAAAAATTAACCGAAATAGTCTATTCGGGTAATATTCCGCTTAAACAACTGTCGTGCTATCAAATTTATAGCGCAATGGGCGGAACGGTCGGCGTCAACAAAATCGTGGTGACCGAACAAGTATGCGATAATTTCGCCACGGGGAAAAACGCTTACGGCGATTATATCAAATATCCCGCTAACGGCGTTTATTGCTTGTCAAAAGTTACCTACGTAGGTTCTAATGCGACTTATTCTTATGATGAAGGAAAATTATACTTCGAGGTTACTCAAAACAACGCTCAAATAACCTTTAATACGCCGGCAAATTATTTTGGTCAGATAAAATACGGCGTAACGCCCTCTAAGTGGTGGCTATAATTTTAAGTAAACGGACGCTTTAAAGGTCGCAATATTTGCATAAAGGTTTATAACGCATATCGTGCTTTACCCCGACGGATTTCTTCCGTCGGGGTTTAAAATGAAAATAATTTAATAAAATTTAAAATAATTGTTGTTTACATTTAAAAAATGTGCTACAATAATGCTACGAAAAATAAAAACGCAAAGTTATGCGGGTTTTAAAGGGTGCTATACGACACCGTAAAAAACAAAACCGCCGACTTCGGTAACTTAAAGATGCCTTTATTAACCGATTATTTCAACAAAAACGCCGATAGGCTTAAAAACAAAAAACTGTTTCTTTTAGATATGGACGGAACGGTGTACAACGGAAACGTGATTTTTCCGTACACCCTCAAGTTTTTGGACGACGTAACGTCAATCGGAGCGAAATACGTTTTCGTGACCAACAATTCCTCGAAATCGGTGTCCGATTACGTTAAAAAGGTAACAAAAATGGGGATAAAGGCAGACGAAAGTAATTTTTATACTTCGTCGATGGCGAGCGTCGCTTTTTTAAAGGAAAACTTCGGCAACTCTCTCATTTACGCCGAAGGAACGAATTCCTTTGTAGAGGAACTGAAAAAAGGCGGGCTTAACGTTACCACCGATTACGCGCCCGACGCAAAGGCGATAATTTTGGGTTTCGATACCGAACTCACGTTTGAAAAATTAAGCACGACGAGTAAAATGCTTTGCACGACTTCCGCAGAGTATTTTGCAACACACCCGGACTACGTTTGCCCGATAGAATACGGCTTCGTACCCGACCTCGGTTCGATGTGCTTCGGTTTATATAAGGCTTCGGGTAAAATGCCTCGTGCAATAGGCAAGCCGTCGCCTACCATGCTTTTGACCGCCGTCGAAAAATTCGGCGTAAAAAAAGAGGAAGCCGTCGTTATCGGCGACAGATTGGATACCGACATTGCGTCGGGGTATAACGCCGAGATAGATTCCGTTTGCGTCCTGTCGGGTGAGGCAACGCTTGACGATGTTTTTAAGTGCGATAAAAAACCCGACTTCGTATTTGAAAATCTTTCTAAAATAATTTTAAAAAAATAGGCGATAACAGGCTTATAGACGGCTTTTTATCGCTAAACAGGAAAAAATAAAGGGATTATTATGTTCGATGTAATCGTTATCGGCGGAGGAGTTGTCGGCGCAAGCGTCCTTCGCGAACTTTGTAAGTACAATTTAAAAACCTGCCTTTTGGAAAAGGAAAGCGACGTTTGCCTCGGCGCAAGTCGTGCAAATTCCGGCGTGGTACACGCAGGCTTCGACGCAAAAGAAGGATCGAATAAAGCGAAATTCAACGTTTCGGGAAACCGAATGATGGAAGGGCTTTGCCGTGAACTCGGCGTAAAATACAAGAAAAACGGGTCACTCGTCGTGGCTTTTTCGGACGAAGATTTAAAAACTTTGGAAGAACTTAAAAAGCGCGGTGAGGCTAACGGGGTTAAAGAACTCGAAATTATTTCAAAAGAAGAATTAAAAGAGTTGGAACCCAACGTTTCGGACAAGGCTTTAGGGGCTTTATACGCAAAAACGGGCGGAATCGTTTGCCCGTACGAACTTACAATATCGCTTATAGGCAACGCTATGGATAACGGTGCCGAACTTTTTTTGGATTACGAAGTAGTGTCTTCCGAAAAAACGCAAAACGGCTTTATCGTCCGTGCAAAAGACGGCAGAGAAGTCGAAGGCAAAATCGTAGTCAACTGCGCCGGGTTATACAGCGGAAAAATTGCCGAACTTTTCGGCGACGACGGCATAAAAATAGGGGCGAGAAAGGGCGAATATATTTTGCTCGACAGAGAAAGTGCGGGTTTCGTTACGAGAACGCTTTTCTTTACCCCCACGAAACTCGGCAAAGGGGTACTCGTTTTGCCGACGGTAGACAATAATATTTTGTTGGGACCTACCGCCGAAGAAATAGAGGACGACGATACCGAAACCACCCAAACGGGGTTAAAATGGGTTACCGAAAAGGCAAAACAAATGTGCAACGACATACCTTTTTATAACACCATAACTTCATTTGCGGGTATTCGCGCCTATTCGAAAACGCATGATTTTATTATAGAAGAAAGCAAAGTTTGCCATAATCTTATTAACGTTGCGGGGATAGAATCCCCCGGTCTTACGAGTGCGCCCGCAATAGGCGATTACGTCGTTAACGGGCTTATAGCCAAACTTTTGCCACTTGTAAAAAAGGAAAATTTCAATCCTTACCGCAAACCCGATTACTTTTTCAAAAATCTTACGGACGAAGAAAAGAACGCTTTGATTAAAAAAGATCCTTCCTACGGCAGAATAATTTGCCGTTGCGAACAAATTACCGAAGGCGAAATAATTCGGGCTTGTACCGAAAACCCCAAAGCCACCACCGTCGACGGTGTAAAACGCCGTACGAGGGCGGGCATGGGCAGATGCCAAGGCGGTTTTTGTCAGCCTTACGTTTTGGAAATCATTTCAAAATGTTCGGGCATCGCTTACGACAAGGTAACTAAATCGGGAAAAGGCTCGACTCTTTTGGAGGGTATTACCAAATGAAACACGATATAGTAATAATAGGCGGAGGTCCCGCGGGGCTTGCCGCGGCGGTTTCGGCTTACGATAACGGTGCGAAAGACGTAGTTATTTTGGAACGAGGAGAGGAACTCGGCGGAATACTCAATCAATGTATTCACAACGGCTTCGGGCTTACTCGGTTTAAAGAAAGTTTATCCGGGCCCGAATACGCCGAAAGATTCGTTAACGAAGTCAAAAAACGCAATATAAAATATTACCTCGAAACCACCGTTTTGGAACTTAATAAAAATAAAGTCGTAAAAGCGGTCAATCCGACCTTCGGTTTTTTCGAAATAGAAGCAAAATCGGTAATCCTTGCGATGGGTTGCAGGGAAAGAAGCCGTGGCGCGCTTAATGTCGCAGGGACTCGCCCCGCAGGTATTTATTCGGCGGGTACGGCTCAAAAGTACGTAAATATAAAGGGGTATCTTCCCGGGAAAGAAGTCGTTATTTTGGGTTCGGGCGATATAGGCTTAATCATGGCAAGGCGTATGACGCTCGAGGGCGCAAAAGTCCACGCCGTGTGCGAAATCATGCCTTATTCGAGCGGGCTTAAACGAAACATCGTTCAATGCCTCGACGATTTCGGCATTCCCCTTTATTTAAATCATACGATAACCCGCATCGAGGGTGAAAACAGAGTTACGGGCGTAACTGTTTCCGAGGTCGACAAAAACAAAATGCCGATAGAAGGCACCGAAATGCACTTTAACTGCGACACCGTTTTGTTTTCGGTAGGTCTTATCCCCGAAAACGAACTTACGAAATCTTGCGGAATAGCCCTTTCGCCGAGAACGAGAGGCGCCGTCGTCAGTCAAATGAGGGAAACTTCGGAAAGCGGAATTTTTGCCTGCGGTAACGTTTTGCAAGTTCACGACCTCGTCGATTTCGTTTCCGAGGAATCGGAAATCGCCGGTAAATTCGCCGCCGAATACGTTATAGGCGGAGAAAAGACGCACGATTATATCGACACCGTTCAAGGCGACAACGTAAGCTACGTTTTACCTCAAAAAATAGATAAAAACGCTTCGGGAAACGTAAAACTCTTTTTCAGAGTAAAAGATACCTTTAAAAATTGCACGATTCGTGTAAAGTCGGGCGACAGCGTAATTATGGAAAGAAAGAAAAAAATAGCCGTCCCCGGCGAAATGGAAACATTACTGCTTACCGAGGACAAGGTCAAAAATCTTACCTCGCCCGTTTTCGTGGAACTTACCGTTTAAGGAGGGCATAGTATGGAAATTAAAAATTTAACTTGCGTCGAATGCCCTATGGGTTGTCAGATAGAAGCAGGCGTCGAAAACGGAGTCGCCGTGTACGTTAAAGGCAATTCCTGTCCGCGCGGAAAACTTTACGCCCAAACCGAAGTAGTTCGCCCCATGCGCGTTTTAACGAGTTCGGTTAAATGCATCGGCGGAAAAATGCTTCCCGTAAAAACGGATAAACCCGTGCCGAGAGATATGATGCTTACTTTAATGAAAACGGTAAACGCCTGTCATCCCGCTCTTCCCAAAAAAACGGGGGACGTAGTAATAGAAAACATTTATGAAGGCATAAACCTTATCGCCACCAAAACGATCGACTAATTCAAAACTGTCGAATAACTTAAAATAATCGAATAACGGACTTATAGCCTCACTTTTAATTAAAAAACATATAAAAATTCCCGCTACTATATTAGTAACGGGAATTTTTATCGCTATAAGATTATCGTTATATATTACCGCTAAACGATCAAACGATTATGCTTTATTTATTATGGTATTCCTCGAAAAGGTCGTTCGGGGTGCATTCCAAAATATCGCAAATAGCCTTTAAGTTTTCAAACTTAATACCGCTCGTTTGATTGTTTATGATTTTGTTGAAGTTTTGGTAACTTAAACCGAGTTGTATATAAAGCCAATACTTCGTTTTGCCTTTTTCTTTTAAAATTTCAAGTATTCTTAAATGCATATCTAACCTACACGATATATATTTTCTACATTATATATTAAAAAACGCTTGACAGAATAGACGCACAGATTATATAATGTATACAATAGATATAACAAAAGTAGTTTTTGGAGGTAAAAACTTTTAACGCACATAATTTTATACCTAAAGTAGATCAATCATTGCCGAAACGGACGGGAAACCGCCCGTTTCGGCATTTTTGCGTTTTTTTCTTTACATAAAAATATTTTCCGTCAAAAAAAGATTTTTACGGAAAAAAGTATCGTTAAAAGATTTTTGCGACAAAATTTTTGTCGGTCGGCGTGCCGAATATTTTATTGACGGCGATTTTACAAAATATTTAAAACCCGTTTTTATAAAATTTGGGGGCAAAAAAGTCGTTGTGGCGACGGGTAAAAATTATCAATATTTTGATTTGTGTAAAATTTTTTAAAAATATTTCGGCAAAATGCAAACGAAAAGGCTTTCATTATGGTATAATATATGAAAAACGGAGGAGGACGCTTCCGACAGGTTTTTCGAACCGACGTAGTTTTTACGGCGGGGCAGGTTGTCAGGCGCATTTTGGGTATGTTGATACGTCCGCAAAACAGGCTATGAACGACAAAATAAACGGTCACGACATAGACCTATATCTAACTGAAATGCGTAACGGTGACCAAAGTGCCATGGAAAGGCTTTACGATTGCGTTCACAAACCGTTATTTGCATTATGCTACGGATATTTCCACAACGTAAACGACAGCGAAGACGTTTTGCAGGAAGCCTTTATGACCATCAAAAGGGAGATCGGCAAATATAAAGGTTCGAGCGGTTTTAACTGGGTTTATACGATAACTAAAAATCTTTGTTTAAAAGCTCTGAGAAGGGATGCCCGCACGCAATCCGTCGATTTCACCGACACAGTTTCCGTCGATAAGTATTACGGCTCCGACGCGGTAGCCGAAACCAACGCTTTCGACGAGTCGGGCATTATAAGGCTATCGAGGGAAGTTTTAAACGATAACGAATACGAAATTCTTGTTTTTCACGCGGTTTACGGCATACCGTTCAAAGAAATAGCCGCAATGACTAAAAAAATAGAAGCCACCGTAAGATGGCAATACCATAACGCAATTATCAAAGTCAGAAAAGAATACGAGAAATCGGAAAATAACACGAAAGGAGGTACGGCAAATGAAGAATAAAGATTTTGAAAACATGCTGAAAAACGTAAAGCCGGTAATGCCCTCCGAAGGTTTTAAAAAGAGGGTTCTCGAAAGCGCCCGTCGCATTCCCGTTACGGAATGCAAAAAGATAAATAAATTCGGGGTTATAATGCGTCGTTACGCAGCCGCTTTCGCGGTGCTTTGTTTAACCCTCGTCGCCACCCTTACTTTGCTCGGTTTTTACGGCGAAAATTACTATGAAGTATACGTCGACGTAAACCCGTCGATAGAAGTTACCGTAAACCGTTTCGGCGTCATAAACGGCGTTAACTACATCAACGACGATGCAAAAGCAGTTTTTAAAGACGTGGAATTAAAAGGCAAAAAGCCCGAAGACGCAATTACCGATATAACTTACGCCTTAAATAACGGCGGATATCTTAAAAACGATTCCGAAGTTTTTATAAGCGGATACTCCGATAGCGGTGCGGACGTCAAAAAAATCGTCGAAGCACTTTATTACAGGGCTTACGATATTTCGGCGGAAAACGGCTACGGTGCCACGGTTATGACGGGTGAATTTACCGAGGAGCAAAGAAAGGAAGCACTCGATAAAAACATTTCGCCCTTAAAGTACAGCATGATATCCGAACTTTTGAAACTCGACGACGGGTACACCGTAAGCGAGTTATCGGATTTATCGATGAAAGATCTCAACAATATTTACGAAGCACTCGATAATATGCTGACGAGCGAAGTTATCTCCGCCGCAAAACAAGAAGACCTTTCGCCCGTGCGTTACAAACTGTTGCAAACCCTCGATAAGTTGGGCATTTATTCCGACGATTTGTCAAGCAAGACGACTGCCGAACTTAAAGAACTCGTGATAAAGGAAAGCCAAAAGAAAACCGAAGATACCGAAAAAAGCATCGAAGAAGAGGCTAAAAATTACGGTTGCACGACGGAAAAGTTCCGCATAATATATAGTATAAGACAAAAAGATCCTTCTTACGAGATCGAAGACCTCGCGGAAAAATCGATGTTCGAACTTAACGCACTCGATTACGCTCTTGAAAAATTCGGTCTTTTAGTCGGGCTTTTCGGCTAAAACGGCTTTTCGGTTAAGCCGATTTCAAGGCTTATGAACAAGACTTGACCAAAAGGGCTTGTCGACAAGATTTGACTAAAAAAGTCGCCTTATGAAAAAGGCTCGTTAAAAAGGCTTTATTTATTAAATTTAACCATTCGCTCTCCTACAAATATAGAAATTCAAAAAGGTTTCCGATGAGTTTTCGTCGGAAGCTTTTTTGTTTTTCGTAAAAACATTAAAAATTCGAGCAAAACGCACTTTTTTTGCCGACGTGGCGGTAAAAACAGGACAAAATTTATTGAAGGACGAATAAAACCACGGCAAACTTTGGAGGCATAAAAAGTAAAATAAGGGTAACACTCGGCAAAACTTAAAAAAAGGTACATTAAAATTCGCCGAAAATCGACAAAAGAGGGGGTACAATTATATACAAATGTTTAAATTCGGACAAAAAGCGACAAAATGCATTAAAAAACTATGGCAATTCGCCGTTTGTTGTGCTATAATGTAATTTGACGATGTGTGACGGTTTTTGTTATACACCGTAAAAAAATCGTATACTAAATCGTATACCGAATAAAATCGTTTAGGAGAGTTATGAATTACTGTTTATTTAATCCTTTGGCGAACAATAACGCAGGAAACACTAAAAAAGAAGAAATTATTAAAAAGACGGGCGGAGCAAAAGAAATCGACGTTACCCAAAAAACGCCTTCCGAAATGCGTTCGTTTTTAGAAAGTTTGAACAAAGCCGAAGACAAAATTTATCTTGTCGGCGGTGACGGAACTTTACAAAAATTTGCGAATATGGCTTACGGGCTCGAATTGCCCCCCGTTATTTTCTGCCCCGCGGGTACCGGTAACGATTTTTGCAACGACCTCGGGAAAGATCTCGTCGTCGACGGCATGGTTGAAGTAAACAAATACATAAAAAGACTACCCACCGTGTACGTAAACGGACAAAGTTTTCGTTTTATAAACGGTATCGGTTACGGCATTGACGGCGTTTGTTGCGAAGTAGCGGACGAACAACGCGGTAAATCAAATAAACCCATAAACTACACGGCAATCGCAATCAAGCAATGTCTTTACAAATTCAAAAGAAGAAGTGCGGAAGTAACTGTGGACGGCGTTACCAAAAAGTATAAAAACGTTTGGATTTGCCCCACCATGAACGCAAAATTTTACGGCGGAGGCATGATGGTAGCACCCGCTCAAAACAGGCTTAATGAAAAGCACACGGTTACCGTCGTCGTAGCGCATACGGCGTCGAGAATGAGAATGCTTATAACCTTCCCTCAAATTTTTACGGGCAAACACGTAACAAGCCCAATCGTCGACGTAATCGAAGGTAAAGAAGTAACCGTAAGTTTTTCCAAACCTTGCGCCCTGCAGGTTGACGGCGAAACCATTAAAAACGTTACAACCTATACCGTCAAGACGGAAGATTAGTATCGTTTAACTTTTTAGTTTACGGGCTTGTTTTTATAAAAATCGGCATAACGGTCGGTTAATCATAAATTTGAAGGTTATTTTTTATGCTAATGACGATTACTTGCGCGGTGATAGGAGCATTGCTGAGCGCGGTTATAACCGTTGCGAATAATTTATACGGCGGAATTTCAGATATTTGGATACCCGTTTGTTTGTTTATAGCGTTTACCGTGGCAGCCGCCGCGGTTATTATCCTGACGGTTTTTTTCGTGTCGCTCTTTATCGACGTTAAAAAGCCGATAAAAAAACCGAATAAAGTTTGGTTTGCGATTTATAACTTTATAAACTCTTTTTTGGTTCTTTGGTCGGGCGTGAATTTAAAAATTACCGAAAACGAAAAACTGGGTAAAGGCCCTTACCTGTTTGTTATAAATCACCGCTCGAACTTCGACACGATGATAGTTTCCGTACTTTACAAAAAGTATAAGCCTATAATGATAAGTAAGCCCGACAACTTCAAAATTCCCGTTGCCGGTGCGGCGATACACGAATCGGGTTTTCTGTGTATGCCGAGGGACGACATAAGAGGGGCTTTGGACGTGGTTAACCAAGCCGTTTCCTACCTTGAAGAAGGTGAATATTCTATAGGGCTTTGCCCGGAGGGTACGAGAAACAAACACGGCAGAGGGCTTTTGCCTTTCAAAAACGGTTGTTTGAAAATAGCCGTGCGTGCGAAAGTTCCCATCGTGGTTTTGTGCGTCGACGGGACGGAAAAGATACATAAAAACTTTCCCTTTAAACGGACGAAGGTATATTTCGACCTTATAAAGGTAATAACACCCGAAGAGTACGAAGGAAAAAACACCGCAAAATTAGGCGAAGAAATAAGTTCGCTTATGCTTAAAACGATAAATTCTCATCAAAAAATTGAAGACGAAGTAATAGAAACCTCTGACGGCAAAAAAGCCGCGTAGGTTAAGATAACGGGCTTATAGCCCGACTTTTACGACAAATACACATTATGCTGGAATTAAAAAACGTCAGTTATTTCGCATCGAGCGATAACAAAGAAAAAGAAATCATAAAAGACGTAAGTTTCGTTCTTACCGATAAGTTTACCTGCCTCACCGGTCCTAACGGCGGAGGAAAGTCGACTTTGGCGAAACTTATTATGGGAATACTTAAACCGACGAGCGGTAAAATTTATTGGGAAGGCGAAGACATTACCGATTTAACGGTTACCGAAAGGGCAAATAAAGGGATAAGTTTTGCCTTTCAACAACCGGTTAAGTTTAAAGGGATAACGGTCAGCGACCTTATCAACTATGCCGGCGGAAGAAAACTTAACATGTCCGAAATCTGCAATTACCTATCCGAAGTCGGTTTGTGCGCGAGAGAGTACGTAAACCGCGAAGTCAACGGAAGTTTGTCGGGCGGAGAATTAAAACGTATAGAAATCGCCACCGCCATTGCAAGAAAGGCAAAACTTTCCGTTTTCGACGAACCCGAAGCGGGTATAGATTTGTGGAGTTTCAACAACCTAATAAAAGTTTTTGAAAATTTAAGAGAGAGCGTCGGCGGTTCTCTTTTGATTATTTCCCATCAGGAAAGAATATTGAATATTGCCGACAGAATCATCGTTATAGCGGGGGGAGAGGTTTCCGCAAGCGGTAAACCAGAAGACGTTATGGATAAACTTTTCGTAACCCGTACTTGCAAAGGATTCGGAGGTAACAATAATGGATAAGCCGAACGGAATCGAAAAAGAACTTTTAAAAACGATTGCCGACCTTGAATCCGTTCCCGAAGGTGCGTATAACATAAGGGAAAACGGCTCTTTAAAAGGAAGAAACGTTACCGAAAATATAGACATCGTTACTAAAAAAGACAAGCCCGGTATAGATATTTTTATCAAGCCCGGCACAAAAAACGAAAGGGTGGATATCCCCGTTATTATTACCCAAACGGGGCTTAACGACCTCGTTTACAACGACTTTTACGTCGGCGAGGACGCAGACGTTTTGATAGTCGCCGGTTGCGGTATTCATAACCCCGGCGGACAGACGGCACGCCACGACGGCGTTCATACCTTCCACGTCGGCAAAAACGCAAAAGTAAAGTACGTGGAAAAGCATTACGGCGAAGGCGAGGGTACGGGCGAACGCATTCTTAACCCCACCACCAACGTGGAAATAGATAAGGGCGGGTATCTCGAAATGGAAACCGTTCAAATAAAGGGCGTCGATTCCACAGTGAGAACGACGAACGCCGTTTTGGACGATAACGCGACTTTGATTATTCACGAAAAGATAATGACGCACGGCAAGCAAACGGCGGAAACGAGGTTTTCGGTCGATTTAAACGGCAAAGATTCGGGTGCGCACGTGGTTTCGAGGTCGGTTGCAAAGGATAACAGTCATCAGATATATAACTCGCTCGTCAACGGCAACTCGAAATGTAACGGACATACCGAATGCGACGCGATTATTATGGACAACGGAACGGTTTCGGCTATTCCGAGAATAAACGCCAACTGCGTCGACGCAACGCTTATACACGAAGCGGCTATCGGGAAGATTGCGGGAGAACAACTCGTTAAACTTATGACTTTGGGTTTAACAGAAGCCCAAGCCGAAGAAGAAATCGTCAACGGTTTTTTAAAATAGTTCGATAACGGGCTTATACAGCCACTTTTAATAAAAATCAACGTTGTAAAAATGAAAATTTGTATTTACGGATCGGCTTCCGAAAAAATTTCGGAAAACTATAAAAACGCAGTCTATCGTCTCGGTAAGTCGCTTGCCGAAAGCGGACACGATTTAGTCTTCGGCGGTGGTTGTTTCGGGCTTATGGGCTCGGCGGCGAGAGGCTTTAAGGACGGCGGCGGTAAAATTTACGGCGTCGCACCCGATTTTTTCAAGGAAGGCGAGATAAATGTTTTGTACGACGAATGCGATAAAACCTATCCTTGTAAAACGATGTACGAAAGAAAGCAGATTATGGAAGAAATTTCAGACGCTTTTTTAGTCGTTCCCGGGGGTATCGGCACCTACGACGAATTTTTCGGGGTTCTGGCGACCCGCCAACTTAAACGGCATAATAAAAAAATCGCATTGTTTAACGTCGAAGGCTTTTTCGACCAATTAAAGGCTCTTATCGTAAGCGGACACAAAAAGGGCTTTATAGGGGATTACGAAAATTTGTTTTTTCTTTCCGACGACACGTCCGCAATTATAGATTATTTTTCGAAATAAACGTTTAACGTAACGCTATAAACGTTTAACGGAACGCTTTTCGGGTGTTCCTTTTAAGGTGATAAAATGAGTGAAAATTGTAACCACGACTGTTCAAGTTGCGATAAAACATGTAAACAAAACGCTATACCCAAAGAACCTCAAAATGCCTTTTCAAACATAAAAAAGGTTTACGCCGTCGTTAGCGGTAAGGGGGGAGTGGGAAAGTCGCTTATATCTTCCCTTCTTGCGGTAAAAGCGCAAAGAGAAGGTTTGAAAACGGCACTTTTGGACGCCGATATTACGGGACCTTCCATTCCCAAAGCCTTCGGAATAACCGAAAAAGCCATGGGTAACGACCAAGGTCTTTTTCCCGCCGAAAGCAAAAAAGGTACGAAAATCATGTCCATAAACATGCTTTTGGATAACGAAACCGATCCCGTCGTTTGGCGCGGAGGGGTTATTACGGGCGTCGTAAAACAGTTCTGGACGGACGTAATTTGGGGCGATATCGACCTTATGATTATCGATTGCCCGCCGGGAACGGGCGACGTGCCGTTGACCGTTTTTCAATCAATTCCCGTTGACGGCATCATCGTGGTAACTTCCCCGCAAGACCTCGTTTCGATGATTGTCGAAAAGGCTGTTAAGATGGCGGAAATGATGAATATCCCCGTCGTCGGCGTCGTGGAAAACATGTCGTATTTTATCTGCGATAACTGCGGAAAAAAGCATTATATTTACGGAAAAGGCAACACAAAGCAAATTGCGGCTTCTCACGGTATCGAAAACGTGTGCGAACTTCCTTTTGACGAAAATATAGCAAATCTTTGCGACAGAGGACTTATCGAACTCAACGAAGTAACCGCCTTAGACGAATTTTTCGATAAAATAATACAGTCGAAGTAATTTAAATAGTAATTTTGATAAAATAATAATTAAAATTAGGTAAACAACCGTTTTAATAAAATATAGTTTTTTAAAGAAGTATAAACTTAACGATAAAGCAATATAAATTTAATTTACCAAAAACGAAAAAAGGCGGAAAATACTTCCGCCTTTTTTGCTAAAAGTCAGCCTATAAGCCCGTTATCGGCAAAAAACTCCCGTTTTCAAACCGAAAACGGGAGTTTTTATCGTTATTCGTCGGAAAGTTTGGTTTCGCCGTAGTGAGAGAAAAACCTTACGGTTTTGCGGTTGTTGTTTTTGCGGTGTTTGGTGGGAGTGATTCCTACGCATTTTAAAAATTCGTAAGATAACAGTTCTCTCGAGCCGAAACCGCATTGTTTGGCGATTTCCGAAACGCCGAGGTTGGTTTGTTCCAAAAGATGTTTTGCCTGCATAACTCGTTTTTCGGTGATTACGTCGTGAATGGTTTTCCCATACTGAAGCCTGAAAAGTTTTTGAAGATAAACGGAAGAAATACCCACGTCGTCGGCAATTTCACGCACGGTAATTTTCCCCAAAAAGTGAGTATTGATGTACATCATGGCGGAATCGACGTAAATTATTCCCGTTTTTTTATGAGTTTCGGGGGAAGTGCAACGGGAAATGTCTATAAATAGTTTATTGGTAAGCAGTGCCGTGTATAAGTTGGTTTCTTCAGCACTTTTTTCTTCGGATATTTGGCGCAAAAACTCGTTCATGGTGTCAAGCACGTTATGGTCGTCGACGAAAACGTAGTAATCCCTGTCTTTTTTAACTACTTGTTTCAAGTCCGGACAAGAGGAAAGAAGTTTTTCTATCGGGAAGGAAAAAAGTTTTGCCGATTGAGGCATATCTGTGTTGTTTTTTATGGAATTGCTTAACGGAATAAATTCGAGGTTGATTATTTTAGTCGTTTGCGCAAGGTTTGCTATCTTATGATAGTACCCGTTATTGACCAAAATAAAACAATTTTGGTTGACGGTTACGAAATAATTTTCGTCGTCTTTGTCATTATATTTATATACGAAATCGAACTGCCCGTGTACGCAATACATTATTTCTATTTGCGGGTGGGTATGATATTCCATCGTAAAATCCGACGAAAAAGTTTCTTCGTACCAGTTTTCGAGCGAAAACGGTTCGCGCACGGCGTCGATAAGCCTCGGAAACTGTTTTTTTGTCGTAATCTTCATAAATCTGCCTCTGAAAAAATCATCGATAACCGCGCTCTACGGAAAAATTTTCGGCAAAATCGGACGATTTGGCGGAACTTCCTAAAAACAGGGCGCGTTTTTTACGGTTTCATTTTACCACGATAGTCATTTTTAGTCAACTATTGTTACATTTGTTTTCTTTTTTTAACATTAAAATGAAAATAGAAAACAAGATTTAAAAAAAGTATTGAAATCGGGTTTTCTATCTTGTTAAAATTAACGTGTAAGTTGCGTCGATATGAAAAACGAAAGATTCGTTATATCGCCGAAACCGACAAAATAAAAGATTCCGAAATTTTGATTTTCGGAGAAACAGGGATATCCCTGTTTGCGTTTGCTTTCGCAAACGCAAGTAACCTTTAAAAATATTTAAGGAAGGTGAGAAAATGAGAAAACGTATTATATCGGCGATTTTAGTCTGCGTTATGCTTTGCGTCTTTGTTTGCGGGTGTAACACGACGACCGACGACCAAAATCGCGACGAGCCGTTACCCGTAGCGAAGAACAACAATTACACCAACCCGATATATCCGCTCGTTAACGGAGAAAAGAAAAAAACATATACGGCGGATCCTTACATCGTAAGGGACGACGACGGTGCCTATTATTTATATTGCACTCAGTCCGACGTGTACACGCCGACCTTGGCGTTTAAGCGCGGTCCCGTATTTAAATCTTACGACATGCACAGTTGGGAGTACGTTTCGGACGTTTTTGCAAACTATACGCCGAATTGGGGCACTCAAGGTGCGGGCGTATGGGCTCCTACCGTTTTGAAGGTGGGCGATAAGTGGAATTTTTACTATTCCCTTTCGACGGGCGGAGATACTAACCCCGGCATCGGCGTAGCGACCTCTCCCACCCCTTACGGACCTTGGACTCATTACGGTAAACTTTTTACGAGTAACGAAATCGGCGTAACAAACTCCATCGACCCCCACGTTTTCTACGATAACGACAAACTTTACATGGTTTTCGGAAGTTTCGGCGGGCTTATAACCCTAATAGAACTTACCGACGACGGGCTCGGTCTTAAAAACGGACTCGATTATCAAAAAGAACACAAAGTCGCTCTTGCCGGCTACGAAATATACGAACTTAACAATTACGAAGCCAGTCTGATCATCAAAAAAGACGGATGGTACTATTTGCTTCTTTCGACGGGTTCGTGTCTGAGCGGAAAGAATTCGACATATCACGTGGTCTGCGCAAAATCGCAAAAACTCGAAGGCCCTTATCTCGATTCGCAGGGCAGGGATATGTTCGGACCTAACCGCGGTGACAGTGTGGTCGTACCCTCTATGAGCGGAGCAATGGGACCCGGACACTGTGCGGTGGCAACGGACGATAACGGCGAGTATTGGCTATTATATCACGGATACGACACTACTTCATCGGTAGACGCAAGGGTATTGTATCTCGATAAACTTTTATGGGACGAAGAAACGGGTATGCCTTACGTTGAAAACAGAAAGGCAAGCAACGGAGTCGAAAAACCCGGTCCGTATATAAACTCTCTCGAACAAGGTGAATGATATGAAGAAGAAAATTTTGGTTTTATTTATCGTATTTATACTTGCTTTTACTTGGGGATGCGCTCCTTCGGGAGGCAATGCGTCCGAAAGTAAAGATAAAGACGATCCGACGCCCGAAAGAGAATATACCGTAGGAACTTATACCAATCCTTTACACTTTTACAAACAAGACGGTTCGGAATATTTCGTCGGCGTTGCCGATCCGGATATTTATCGCGACGACGAAAGCGGTTACTTTTACATGTACTGCACCAACACTCAGTGCGAAATGGGCGATAAAGGAATGATGTACGACAGAGGTCCTATTTTCCGCAGTGAAAACCTTGTCGACTGGACTTGGGTAGGAAGCGTTTTCGACGGACAAGAGAATGCTTTGAGTTGGCACGATAAAAACGCGGGCGTATGGGCTCCGTCGGTAATAAAGGTCGGCAACAGATACAACTATTACTATTCGTTGTCGCTTTGGGGCGATTCTAACCCCGGTATAGGCGTAGCGACTTCTCCCACTCCTTACGGCCCCTGGACCCATTACGGCAAACTTTTGGATCAAAAAATGACGGGCGTAAGAAACGGAATCGATCCTCAACCTTTTTACGAAGGTGACGACCTCTACATTATATGGGGAAGTTTTTTCGGTATTGCGTGCACTAAACTTACCGATGACGGAACGGAACTTTTCTACGCCGATCAGGTTAAAGACCATATAACCTATCTTATCGACAACAACAATCCCGACGGAATGGACGTAAACACAAACTACGAAGGAAGTTACGTCATAAAACGCAACGGAAAATATTACTTTTTCGGTTCGCAAGGTACCTGCCTTGCTTCGACCGAGTCTACTTACCGCGTAAGAGTGGGCGTTGCGGACAACTTTCTCGATAAATTCACCACTATAGACGGGGTGGAATTAGACGAAGAACCCTACGGACACGAAGTCATATCGCCGAGCGATAAAGTCGTCGGCGTAGGACACAATACGGTAGTTCAGGATTTCGCGGGAGATTATTGGTTGTTTTATCACGGGTACGATATAAACGGTTCCCATCCGAGCGAAAGGATAGCGTTTTTAGACAAACTTTTGTGGGATGAAAACGATCTTCCCTACGTCGAAGGCAAAGTTGCTTCAATCGGTGTGGAAAAAACCGGTTCCACCGTTGTTAAATTCACTAAAAATTAAAATAAACGATACGGAGGTATTTATCGATGAAAAAATTATTGGCTATATTATTGTCGGTTATGATGCTTTTTACCGCAATGGCTTTTACCGCTTGCAATGGTAACGAAGACGATAACCCGTTGGAAGGCGACGGCGACATCGTTCGCGACGCCGACGGAAACATAGTTTACGACAACGTTCAATTAAAAATGTGGAGCGTTACGACGGGCGACGACGCTAAGACGCAGGACGAGATAATCGCTCGCTTTAACGACATGTACAGCGGTATGATACACGTAGAAACTACTCATACTTCCCGTTACGACCTCGAAACCCTTTTGTCGAACACCATGCAATTCGACCAGGAAAACGCACCCGACATGTTATTCAATCACGGTTCGCGTACCACGGAATACAACGATAACGGTTGGCTTACGCAGGTTGATTTCTTCTTTGAAAAAAGCGGTGCGCTTTTCGATAAAGACGACTTCGTTCCCTCTTTATTGGAATCTGTAACGATAGACGGAACGGCTTACGGCGTTCCCATCGACTGCCATTCGGCAATCGTTTGCGTCAGAAAGGACATTTTAGACAAAAACAATCTCAAAGTACCTACGAATTATCAAGAACTCGTAGAAGTTTGCGAAAAAGCAACAGAACTTGCGTCGCAAAATAATTTATGGATTCGCGGAGAAAACTCTTCGGGTTATGCCGCCACCGAATGGCGTAAAGCCACCACTGCGGAAGCCTACACGGCGTTTCCCATTTCCTACGGCGATATGTGGGTACACGAATTCGTCGATTACACGGCGGCTATTCAAAACGGCGGTTCGATAGTCGATTCCGAAGGAATGCCTGCTTGGAACACAACCGAAACGGCAAACGGTCTTCAAGTTTTGCGTGATTGGATTTTCCCGACCTCTACTTCCACGAATAAAGTCGCATTATCCAAAGATTACGGCTCCGCTTACGACGTAGGCGACGCACCTTTCCAAAAAGGCGATTGCATTTTCAAACTTCAAGGACCTTGGTCATGGCAGAAAGAACTTCAGACTTTCTCCTCTTTACTCGGTAAAGACGGCGGTTCCGACAATATTACGACAATATCGTTATCCAACCTTTTCGCAAAAGATTCCACTAAGGAATACGCAAGCAAAATTAAGGGTGAAGGTCATGCGATAACATTGCTTAAAACGGTAAAAAGTTACACCAAAGCGTGTGCCGCAACCTTATTTATGGAATACATGTCGTTAAACGGCGGTATCGAATGGGCAAAACGCGGACATTTACCCGCAGTACGCTCGGTATCTCTTTCTAACGAATACAAATCCGATCCCGCATACACCGCATACGTTCAAAATTGGGGCACGCCCGAAGATTACGTAGTGGTTCCTCCCACAAAATATTACACTTACGTTGACAGTTATTTCAAAAACAGCGTGACTCAAGTAATTTCAGCCGCCCATAAAAACGACGACATCAAGGGCATTTTAAACAAAGAATATAACGATTGTCTCGATTACATTCAGTTATACAGATAATCAGGTACGCCTGATTTACGTAAAGGGTAAACAATGAAAACAGAAAAACTCGTAGATATTCGAGAATACGCCGAGCAAAAGGAAAGGCGCAAAAGTAAAATAAAAAAAGCAGTGTCGGTAGGCGGTTTTTTAGGACCTTACACGATAAGCTTTTTGATGTTTTTCGTCTTTCCTCTCGTTTTCGGTATAGTAATGTCCTTTTCAAAGTTTTCGTCAAAGTCTTTTTTACCCGAGGAAGTCGGAACTTTGGAAAATTACAAGGTATTATTCGGAAATACCGCTATTGCGCGCGATTTTTGGAATTCCGTTTGGACAACTATTAAATTTTGCGTCTGCATAGTACCTCTTTCCATATTGATACCGTTAGGGCTTGCTCTTTTGATAAATCTTAAACCGCCGGGGTATAAATTCTTCCGTGCCGCCATTTACGTTCCGGGAATTTTCCCTCTTACGGCGACGGGGCTTATACTTATAAGGCTTTTCGACTCTCACTACGGCTGGATAAATTCGGTGTTTAATTTAACGACCGATTGGTTCGGCGAGGTAGGAAGTTGTTGGTTTATGATAGGTTTCTTCTGCATTTGGTGCGGTATAGGCGGAAACTTTATAATCTTTTGTGCGGGTCTTGAAAACGTAGACAAATCTTTATACGAAGCGGCAAACGTCGACGGTTGTTCGCCGTGGAAGAAATTTCTGCACGTAACCCTTCCCGGCATTCGTCCTCAAATATTTTTGACACTTTTTACCACGCTCATAGGCTATATGAACGTTTACGGGCAAATCTATATTTTAGGAAGCAACAATCCCGACCTTAACAAAATGAAGTCGGCGGTATACAGAATACAGGATCTTTTAGCGGGTTCAAATCCTCGCTCTTTCGGTTACGCGGCGGCAATGGGCATATGCCTCGGTATAATAATCATAATGATTTCGACCATACAACTTATGACCGATAAAGACAAAAAAGGAGGCAACAAACGTGTCACGCAGTTTGCAAAGTGGAAAGAAAGCAAGTAAAGCGGTTGCCTTTGCGATACTTTTGGTAGTTGCCGTGCTCATGCTGTTACCTCTCGTGTGGGGGGTAGCGGGTTCTTTCAGAAAAAGCAGCGATATATACTTATACCCCGATAAATTTTTCCCCTCAAATTGGGACGCATTTACTTTAGACGGGTACAAAGAATTATTTTCCAAAACGCAATACGTGTCGAGTAACGCAAACGAATGGTATCCGATATGGAACTGGCTTTTAAACTCTTTGATAGTTGCGGTGGGCGGAACTCTTTGCTACCTCGTAATAGCCTCGTTTGCGGCATACGCATTTGTTTTTCTCGACTTTAAATACGCAAACAAAATATTTTATTTTTTGATTTGCACCATGACTATTCCGGGAATAGTTTCCACCACGCCTCAACTTATAAACATGAATATTTTGCACGTTTATAAATCCCTTCTCGGGTTGATAATTCCGAGTTTCGGCGGAGTTTACGGGGTATTTTTAATAAGGCAGTTCTTTTTGGGAATCCCTAAAGACCTTGTCGAAAACGCCCGCATGGACGGTGCAAGCAACTTTAAAATTTTTATGAAAGTAGTTTTACCGCTCGGTAAATCCGCATTGTTCGTAGAAGGTCTTTTCGGCTTTATGGGCGCGTGGAACGACGTACAATGGGCTCAACTTATAATCGGTAACGCACCGAGAAGCACTTGGACGCTTGCGTACGGTTTAAAAGTTATTTCCGATCAATGCGAAGCTTACGAATCGATTACCCTTTCGCTTGCGAGTGCGGTCATTGCGATGATACCTATTTTCATCGTTTACCTTATCGCGCAGAATAAAATTATCGAAGGAGTTGCCTCTACGGGCATTAAACGTTAAAGGTGTAAAAAATGACTCTCGTTACTAAAAAAGAAGCAGATAAAATTTTAAAAGATAACGATAATCGGCTTATAGACGACTCTTTGACCTCTTTCGTGTCTTTAAAAAACGTCAATAAAATTTATCCTAACGGCGTTCACGCGGTTTACGATTTTAATCTTGACGTACAAAAACACGATTTCGTCGCTTTGGTCGGTCCGTCCGGTTGCGGTAAGTCAACTACGCTGAGAATGATTGCGGGGCTTGAAGAAATTTCGAGCGGTGCTTTGTATATAGACAAAGCGTACAGCAACTATCTGCAAAGCAAAGACCGCGACATAGCGATGGTTTTCCAAAGTTACGCGTTGTACCCGCAGATGAGCGTTTACGACAACATAGCGTTCGGCTTAAAGATAAGAAAACTCCCCGAAGAAGAAATTAAGGAAAGGGTGTTTAAGGCGGCGGAAATCCTCGATTTAGGCGATTACCTCGACCGTAAGCCCAAAGAACTTTCCGGCGGGCAAATGCAAAGGGTAGCCTTGGGAAGGGCAATCGTAAGACAGGCAAACTTGTTTTTGATGGACGAACCTTTATCCAACCTCGACGCCAAGTTAAGGGTGCAAATGCGTTCGGAAATCATACGTATTCATAAGGAAGTAGGGGCGACGACCATTTACGTTACGCACGACCAAACGGAAGCCATGACGATGGCTAACGTAATAGTGGTTATGAACAAAGGCTTTATCCAACAGGTCGGAAGAGCCATCGACGTATATAATCACCCCAACAATCTTTTCGTGGCGACTTTTATAGGAAGCCCCGCCATGAACGTTATAGAAGCTTATTGCCATGAAGGAAAGCTTACCTTTAAAAACGGGCTTAAAGTAGACCTCGGCAAAGATTTCGCCCTCAAATACGACGAATTTATTCAAGGAAAAATCAAAGAAATAAAAGAAAGCCTCGATAACCTCGACGATATGAGCGACGAAACGGTTGCGAGAATGAAAGCCTCGCAAATTTACAAAAAAGAAGAAAAGAAAGCGGTTAAAAAGCAATCCTTCTTTAAAAAGTTGTTCTCTAAAAAGACGACGGAAAAGGAAGAGAAAGAAGAACACCGCAAAGAACTTAAAGAAACTTTGGAAACCATGTTGCGTCACTACGAAGGGGTAGGCGACGACAAAATCGTTAAGGTGGGTATTCGTCCCGAACACGTTTATCTTTCCACGGATAAACGCGACGTTAAAGTAAAATCCGACGAACTTACGGCGACTCCTACCCTCGTAGAACTTTTAGGTAGCGAAAACATCTTACATTTTGACCTTTTCGATACGGACTTCCAGGTAAAAACTTCTCAATTAGAGTATGACACAGAGCAAATAAACCTCGTATTAGACGTTGAAAAATTACACGTATTCGACGTCGAAAGCGGGCTTAAAATAAATTAAAAAACAGGAGGAAAACATGTTCAAAAAAAGCAAAATCGTTTTACTTATCGCACTCGTTTTAGCGTGCATCGCACTCGTTGCCTGTAATCCGGGCAATAACTCGTCGTCTTCGGGCGGAGGAGAATCCGCTTATGACGGACCTTGCGCAATCAAACTTACCGCAATAGGTCAAACCACGATAAAAGCGGGTAAAACCGTACAACTTCGTGCGTCCGTTACGGGTACGACCAACAAAGACGTAACTTATGCGTCGAGTAACGAAACGGTAGCAACTGTATCCGACAAAGGTTTGGTAACCGGTCTTAAACAAGGCGAAGCGGTAATTACCTGCTCTTTAAACGAAGATACCCGTTGCAAAAGCACCATTACAATCACCGTCGAGGAGGCAATCGTACCTACTTCGATAACCATCGAAGGAAACGACAGCACGGTACAATGGACGAACGAAACTTTACAACTTAAAGCCGTCGTAACGCCCGAAGACGCTTCCGCTCTCGTTACTTGGGAAAGTTCGGATAACACTGTAGCGACCGTTTCCGAAACCGGTCTCGTAACCTTTATCGCTAACGGTCAGGTTACTTTAACAGCGATTTCCAAAGAAGATTCCAACGTAAAAGGAACGGTAACTTATACCGTAAAGACCGGTTTCTTCCGTAGCGACATGGGTTCTCCGTACTGGGATATTTCCAATCAGTGTGCAGACGAAAATCCTCAAGTCAAACTTACTTTACAGAGCGATCAAGCCGGTTATCATTCTTGCTATCTTGCAAACGTTTCGGCTACGAGATACTACGTTGAAGCCAACTTTACCCTCGACGAACAAATTTCCGCTTGGGTTTGGCAAGGTTTCGGTTTCGGTAGCGGTTTAAACGAAAATTCGACCCGTTACTTCATCTTCAGCCCTTACGTCGAGGGACAAAACAACAGCAACAACAAATTTATCGTTAAAGATCTTCCCAACGACACTTGGCCTGCTATCACCACTCGTTCTCAAACCTGGGGCGAAAACGGACTTGACGATATCAATTATAAAACGGCTCCCGTTAAGGTAGCGCTTTTACGCGACAATAACGTTTACTACTATCTTATCAACGATAAGCTTATGTACGTCGACAACACTACCATATACGACGGTATTAAGACTATGCCTATATTGGTTGCCATCGACGAAAGCGTAACCGTAACCGATTATATTTGCATAACAGACGACGCTCAACTCGACGCCAAACTTAACACCGCCGAATACAAAAAGACTTTCTATGCATCTAACGACAAAATCGTAAAATACGAAAGCAATGCAAAATTCACTTTCGAATCAAACGGCGTTATGGCAAAAGACAACAAAGTTAAATCGTTGGGCGATGCGGCAATGCTTATGGGTGACTTCGAAATCGAATTCGACGTTTCCGATATTCAGGTAAACAAAGGAAAAACCAACGCTATAACGGGTATTACCGTAAACCTTTCTCGTTATGAAAGTGCGGATACGGTTGAATCGTTTATTCTCGGTAAGTCCATACAGTCTCCCGAAACGGAAGGTTTCGTAGGTGCTTTATATAGCTGGGCTTATACAAAGTCGATGGAAGATTCCACAAGTTGGTATTCGTGGCTTGAAAGTTCAACAAAAGTTGCCGACGACGACAATCAAAAACATCACATCAAAATAACTCGTACCATTACGGAGAACCTTTCTTATTTTGAAATGTACGTCGACAACGTTAAAGTAAACTTCGATAAAGCAAACAGTAAATGGACGAACAACACGAGCAAATATACCGGCGCATACATTTTGTGGGTCGGTACCGAATACGCTTCGGCTCAAGTCACAGACTTTACTTTTAAATCAAATATCGCAAAATAATTCGGAAAAATCCGAAAAATATAAAGGAGAGAAAACATGAAAAAATTTACCTTGTTCTTAGGTCTTATTTTGACCGTTTGCCTTATGGCATTCGTCGGATGTAAAGATCTTTGCACCAACCACGTAGACACCGACAAAGACGGCGTTTGCGACAACTGCGGCGGAAAAATGACCGGCTATGCGATTGAAATTCTCACAGAAGATTTAACCGTTTACGAAAGTCAAACCGCTACGATAAGCGTTTACAAAACGCCGGAAGAAGCAACCGTAACCTACGCAAGTTCGAACAACGAAATCGCAACCGTAGCGCAAGACGGCACTATCACCGCAATAAAAGCGGGTGAAGCAACCATAACCGCTACCGTAAAAGAAGGCGTTTCCGACACGATGAAAGTTACGGTAAAGGCTCGCACGATTTCTATCGAAGCACTTGAAAAAGAAGAACTTTACACGTCGAAGACCCTTCAACTTACCGCTAAAGTTTTACCCGAAGGCACTACTTATACTTGGACAAGCAGTGACGAAGAAGTCGCAACCGTTTCCGAAACCGGTCTCGTAACCGCAATAAAAGCCGGCGAAGTTACTTTGACGGTTGCCGTAAACGATACTTTAAAGGCTTCCGTAACCCTCACCGTTAAAGACACCGTGGTAAAAGATTCCATAAACGCCGACAAGTTCGATTTCAGCGGTATTTATCAGGACGAAGCGGTAGTTAAATCCAACGGTAAACAAAACTCTTACGCAGTATTAAACGGTACTGCGGGCAAATATTACGTTGCAACCGCAGAAGTTGTAATTACCGACCCCGCTAGTGACGATACTTGGTCGAGAGTAGGTATTTCTCACTTCAACGGAACGGATTCTTACTACGGCTTACAACTTTCCCCCGGGGCTAACTTCTCTGCTCGCAAAACCATTACCATGGTTGTAAAAGACGGTGGCGTTCAATGGGGCACTATAACCGATCGTTCTCAGGTATGGAATCGCAATTTGGTTGCACAATTAGATTTCACAAAAGCAATCAAACTTACCGCGGTAAGACAGGGCAGTAAGTATTACGCTTACATTAACGATATTCTTTATTACTACGACGAAGGTATGAGCGGATTTGACGACGTCGATACCATCCCCGTATTGAATCTCGGTAGTTGTACCGCCGAATACACCGCTATTTCCGCACAGTTCGGCGAAGATGCCGTAACCGCTTTCCTTGCTACTGCCGACAAGTCTGCTTTCTATACGACTTCCGCCAACGAAACTATCGAAAACGGCACCATAAAATTTGTTAACGCAGACAATCAAAATCCCAAGGATCACGCTGCAAAATCGGTAGGCGGAATGGCAATGCTCGCAGCCAACGTCGAAGGCACGGTAGAATTCGATCTTACGATCGATAGTTTCGGTTCGAAAAACGCTATGCCCGCTTTAGCGGTTACCATCAACCGTTACGACAGTGCTTGCAATCAGGCGCGTTCGTTGATTATTGCACAGTACAAAGCAGGTTGGACCGGTTGGGATTCCAACGGCGATCTTAACGCCGGAATCGGCAGCGGTGGCAAAGCGTATTCTTTAAACAATGAAGATGCAAGACTCGAAGAAGGTTCGACCTATCACGTAACATTTACTCGTTTAATGTATGACGGCGGACAAGATACCAAACTTCAGATTAAGGACTCCAAAGGTAACGTATTACTCGAGGACGCTCACGGTTGGCAAGACGGTTATAAAGGACGCGTCGTTGTAAGCTTCCTCTGCCGTGACATAAACTGCACTATCGCAAACTTAAGTATTTCAAGTCAACAAGCATAAAAAATCAATCCCGAAAGGGAAAACTTCGGGGAGGAGTAGTCCTCCCCGAAAAACCTTTTCGCAAAAAAAGATATGTCAATTATATTTTTCAAAGACGATAAACTGTTTCATTTATACGGCGGTAATTTTTCGCTCTATTTAAAAATTCACGATAAAGGTGTAATTACCTGTCCTTACTTCGGCAAATATCTGTCCGAAATCGACTGCGAAGAAGCGGAAAAAATCACCCCCGACTGGTATTGCACTTATTACGACGCCTCTTTAAAAAAAGAAGCGTGCGACGAAACCGTTCATTTTAATTCTTCCTGCTTTTTGATGCCGACGGATAAAGGTGCGGACACCAGACAAAGCGTTTTGTCGATAGAGGGCTTTTCGGACGACAAAGTCGATTTTCGTTATTTAAGTCATAAAATATACGACGGAAAACCGAGTTACGAAAATATGCCTTACGTTCGCGACGACGGCACCGCAAAAACGCTGGAATTGACTTTAAAAGATAATTATAAAGAGTTATATATTACCTTATCGCTTACCGTCTTTGAAAAATACGATTGCATTTTAAGAAATACCGTTTTACTTAACAAAACCGATCGCCCCTTGTTTATAAAGCGGGCTATGAGTTTGAGTTTCGATTTTCCGAGAAGAGATTTCGACTTTGTTCACTTCCCCGGAGAATGGCTGTTTGAAAGGCAATTCAGGCGTGAAGGGTTAACGGAAGGCACAAAGATAGTCCGTTCCTCGTCGGGAAGAAGTTCTCACGAGCATAACCCTTTCGTTATGCTGTGCGACAAAAGCGCAACCGAAACTTTCGGCGAAGTCTTTGCCTTTACACACGTCTATTCGGGGTCGTTTATGGCGGAAGCCACTGTCGCAAAAGTCGGAACAACCCGCTTAACAATGGGTATCGACGACAGATATTTTAAATTTGAGGTAAAACCCGACCAAACATTTACTTTCCCTGAAGGCGTGGCTTTTTACTCGAACGGCGGTTTTGAAAAAATAAGCCTTAACGCGCACGATTTAATAAGAAACTGTATCGTTCGCGAACAAAACAAAAAAGCCCATAGATCCGTTCTTCTCAATTCTTGGGAAGGTTGTTATATGGACTTCGATACTCAAAAAATTATCGATTTTATACGCCGTTCAAAAAGGGTGGGAGCAGAACTTCTCGTTCTTGACGACGGTTGGTTCGGTCACCGCGACGACGATACAAAAGCACTCGGCGATTGGTACGTTAACGAAAACAAGATCGATTTAAAAGCCGTTATAGAGGAATGCCATAATTGCGGAATGCTTTTCGGACTTTGGATAGAACCCGAAATGGGCAATTTCGATTCCGATTTTTTAAGGGAGCATCCCGATTACGCCGCGGTAAACGATAAAACAGACTTTTGGCTGTCAAGGCATCAGGTCGTTTTAAATTTTTCCGACGATAAAGTAGTAGACGCCGTTTACGAAAAGTTGTATGACGTTTTGTCAAAATACAAAGTCGATTATATAAAATGGGACAACAATCGTCAATACGAGGATTGTTTTGCAAAAAACCTTGAAGGTAGCAATCAAGACGAATTTCAACACCGCAACGTTTTGGGGTATTATCGGCTTGCAAAAATGCTTACCGAAGCCTTTCCCGATATTCACTTCCACGGTTGCGCGTCGGGCGGAGGAAGGTTCGATTTAGGCACTTTGTTTTATTTTTCGGATATTTGGACGAGCGACGAGAACGATCCCGTTCAAAGGCTGTTTATACAGTACGGTACCTCGTTTTTATATCCTTTATCCGTAATGGGCGCACACGTAAACGATTGCCCTGTTACGAGTTACAAAACCAAGGCGGAAATCGCACTTTTCGGATCTTACGGGTTTGAACTCGACCCCGAAAAACTTACCGAAACGGATATAAAAGAACTGCTTATCGTAAACGAAATATATAAAAAATATCACGACGACGTTATTTTGGACGGAGATTTTTACAGACTTTCCTCGCCGTTTGAAAAAGTCGAATTTGCCGTAAACGCCGTTTCCAAGGATAAAAAGAAGGCACTCTTTTTGCACGTGAACCTTTTAAAACGCTTGCGCGCACAAAGGTTTATAAAGTTAAGAGGCTTAGATCCCGATTTGTATTATTTTAATGATTTCGACGGCAAATTACACAAAGGCGAGTATTATATGAACGTGGGAATCAATCTTTCCTTAGTTTTAAATGAATTCGATTCTCATCTTATCGCGTTAGAGGCGAAGAATGAAACTTTCTGACATCAATATAAGAGATCCGTTTATTTTTGCGGATAAAAAAACACGAACCTACTATATGTATGCTTCGTCGCCCGCTCCTTTAAAAAAAGGTTTTTGCGTTTATACGTCAAACGATTTGGTTACTTGGCAAGGACCGCAAAGCGTCTTTGAAGTTCTTGCAGACTTTTGGGCTACCGACGATTTTTGGGCACCCGAAGTACATGAATATAAAGGAAAATATTACCTTTTCGGTACTTTTTCGGCAAAAGGTAAAGTTCGCACTTCGCAAATACTCGTTTCAAACTCTCTTTTAGGACCCTTTGTGCCTCACGGCGGTTTTATCGCACCGAAAGATTGGTTTGCCCTCGACGCTACTTTGTACGTTGACGAAAACGGTTCGCCTTACGCTGTTTTTTCACACGAGTGGGTGCAGTGCGGCGACGGCGAAGTTTGCGCGGTAAAATTAAGCGACGATTTAAAAAATCCGATAGGAGAGGTAAAAAAATTGTTTTCCGCAAGCCAAAGCGGTTGGGCGAAATCACCGACTTGGAATCCTAACGATACGCCGATTTACGTGGTAGACGCTCCTTTCGTTTTTAAAAGCGACGATCAAGAATTTCTTTTGTGGTCGAGTTGGAACTCGGAAGAGGAAAATGCTTACTCGGTAGGGGTTGCGTATCCGCAAAACGGTAACGTTTTGTGCGGAAATTATATACATAAAAATTTAGCTTTGCCTAACGTCGACAGCGGACACGCCATGGTTTTCGAGGATTTTTTAGGTAAAAAACGAATTTGTTTTCACGAAAAGAATTCCGAACACGGTCATGAGCGTTGCGCAATATATTATTTAAAAACAGATAAGGGAGAATTACACGTCCATGAAAACGATTAGGAAATCTTTAAGTATGCTTATTTGTCTTGCTCTTACCTTCGTTTTTGTCTTTTCGGGTTGCACGCCGAAAGGGGATCCGAGTTCTTCGGAGGGAGGAAAAAAAGACGACGAAAAAGTTTATTCTAACGAAGTACAAGTAGTTTTGCTTTTAGGTCAAAGTAACGCCGAAGGGCATACGTATGCAAGTTATTTAACGAAAACCGTCGGTACGGAAAAAACCGCCGAATACCAAAAAGGATACGATAACGTAAAAATAACATATAACTGTTCCCTCGGTCATAATACGAATAACGGTTCTTATACGCCCGTAAAACTCGGACAGGGCTATAGTACCGACAGGTTTGGCCCCGAAGTCGGCATTGCCGAAAAAATAAGCGCACTCGATATAGAAAAGCCCGTTTATATAATTAAGTTTGCTTACGGCGGAACCACGCTTGCCAACGAATGGCGTTCGCCGTCGAGTAAAAATACGGGTAGACTTTACACGTCGGGAGTTGATTTTATATTAGAGCAATGTAAAGCCCTCGAAAATATGGATCTTTATCCCGTTATCAAGGCTATTTGTTGGATGCAAGGCGAAAGCGACGCATCGGGCAGTTCTTATAACTCGTATAAAGTTCTTGAAGAAAATTTCGTAAAAGATTTAAGAAACGATCTCGCTTATTATAAAGATCCGTCTTCCGAAATAGGCTTTATCGATGCGGGAATATCCGATTGTTCCGCCTGGACTCAATATAAAGTCATCAATCAAGCCAAGAAAGAACTCGCCGAAGAAGGCGAAAGTCACGTTTATCTCGACACTATTACGGCAAATTTAAAGTATAACGGAGAACCTGCCGGCACCCCCGATATTTATCATTACGACTCTAAGTACATGATAAAATTAGGCAATATGTTCGGCGAATCGCTGATTACAAACTTCCTCGAAATATAGTTTATTTATAATCCGTATCGAACGATCGTTTGTATTTTGATTTTTTGGAATATGGGTTTATAAATCGTATAAAGTTCTTGAAATATGGGTTCAAACCTTATCGACTTTTTTGGAATATAGATTTTATATTTTGATTTTGTTGAAATATATATTTATAACTCTTGAACGCCGAAGCAGCCGACGTAGTTAGTTTATATTCTGATTTTTTTGAAATATAGAATTTATATTTTGAGTTTGTTGAAATATATGTTTATATCCCAATCGACTTTTAAAATATAGACTATACTTCGATTTTTCTTGAAACATCGTTTCATTGTCTCCTTTTTTTAACGCCCTTGCTTTTTAGCAGGGGCGTTTTTGCATGAAAAACCCCGCCGAAATTGTCATTCGGCGGGGTTGAAAAACGCTCTTATCCCGTCGAGGGAACTAACCTCGACGGGATAAAAAGTGCATTTAAACGGCTTATAGCCGCACTTTTATTTGTTTTGCAAACTCTTTTTTGTTTTTTGTGTACGTTATAAAAGATTGTTGCTTTTTATTTTTGTGCGGTATAAATTTTTATCTTACTTTTCTGCTTTTTTAACTTTTTTTACTTTACGTTTATGTGTTTTTTAACTTATTTAAGTTTTGAAAACTTTTATTTTTTACCTTTACGCGACTGTAAAATTTTTACGTTCATAATAAGTTTTTGCGTTTTTTAAATTCTTCCGCACGAAAAGTTTTTATATTCGCACGAATATAAGCGGGGGTAGAATTTTTAATCTCTCCCGTTCTACTCGCAAAACTTTTAAAAAATAAAAGTTTTGCGAGTAAAAAAATAAAAACGGCAAATTTTTGCGGTTTTGGTCTGTTTTAATGGTAAAATTTTAAAAAAATCGCAAAAATTATAATTGCCAATTAATGGGTTCGTAGCCGTTTTTTATTAAAAATTCGTTGGTTTTTGAGAAGTGGCGACAACCGAAGAAGCCGTTGTACGCAGACAGCGGGGAAGGATGCGCGCTTTCTAAAACGAGATGTTTTTTAGTGTCTATAAAGGCTTTTTTGTTTCGAGCGTTTCTGCCCCAAAGGATAAAAACCATAGGCTCCTTTCTCGCACTTAATTTTTTAATTACCTCGTCGGTAAACTCCGTCCATCCGCACGCTTGGTGCGAGTTGGCTTGTCCCCGTCTTACGGTCAGCGTGGTGTTTAATAAAAGCACGCCTTGTTTTGCCCAGGGCGTAAGGTCGGTTTTGTTTCCGTTATCGACGCCTAAATCGTCTTTTAGTTCTTTATAGATATTGGCAAGCGAGGGCGGCATTTTTACCCCTTGTTTCACGGAAAAACTAAGCCCGTGCGCTTCGCCCGGTTCGTGGTAAGGGTCTTGCCCTAAAATTACCGCTTTTACCTCGTGATACGGAGTAAGTTTAAAGGCGTTGAAAATTTCGTTCATCGGCGGGTAAACTTCACGCGTAAAGTATTCTTGTTTTAAAAACTCTCTTATTTTGGCGTAATTTTCGCCTTCGATAAGGTCTTTTAAAACTTGGTTCCAATCGTTTTGAAAATCAATCATGGCACACGTCCTTTTCGTCTTTATAAAATTATACAACGATTTTTTCGATATGTCAAAACAATGTTTGAAAGTTAAAGGGCAAAAAGAAAGAGAAAAAACACACCGTAAAACCCGCAAACCATTGCAAATTTCGAACTATTATGCTAAAATTAAATTTATGAGATTAAACGATTTGCTTAAAAAGGCGGAAAAACCCGCAAGATATATCGGTGGCGAATACGGTTCGGGCGGTAAGGAGTTTAAAGAGTACAATTATTGTCTTTGCTTTCCCGACGTTTACGAAGTTGCCATGTCCAACCTCGGCATAAGAATCGTCGAAAAGGTAATGACCGACGTCGATGGCGTTTTCGTAGACCGTTGTTTTGCCCCGTGGGACGATTTCGGAAAACTTTTAAAGGAAAACGGCATGCCGTTATACGGGCTTAATTCAAAAAGACCGCTTAAAGATTTCGATGCGATAGGTTTTTCGACGGGCTTTGAGCTTTGCTATACGAGTATATTATATATGCTCGATTTGGCGGGGATTCCTCTTTTAAGAGAGGAAAGGGACGACAGTTACCCCGTAATAGAAGCGGGCGGTCCTTGCACTTGCAACCCCGAACCGATAGCTGATTTTATCGATCTTTTCATCCTCGGCGACGGCGAAGCGGTAAACGGCGAACTTGCAAAATTGAGATTAAAACACAAAAACAAAACAGAATATTTAAAAGAAGCAAGTAAACTTTGCGGTGTTTACGTGCCGTCGATGATGGACGTAAAATATGCCGATAACGGGCTTATAGATGGGTTTTCGGGTATAACGGAAGCAAAAAAAGCCGTTATAGCCGATTTAGACAAAGCGGCTTTCCCAAAAACTACGCCGGTCGGCAATATAGAAGTAGTTTTCGACAGAGCGGTCGTAGAGGTCATGCGCGGATGCCCGCGCGGGTGCAGGTTTTGTCAGGCGGGCTACATATATAGACCCATACGGACGAGAAGTGTCGAAACACTCGTGAAACAGGCAAAAAGCATAGTGGAATCCACCGGGTTTGACGAATTGAGTTTAAACAGTTTGTCTACCGGCGACTATCCATGTTTGATACAACTTATATCGTCCCTTAAAGAGGCACTTCCGAATACGAAAATAGCCTTGCCCTCTTTAAGAATAGACAGTTTCGACAGTGAATTCGTTCAAGAATCCAAGAAGAACAGTCTTACCTTTGCGCCCGAAGCGGGAACGCAAAGGCTACGCGACGTAATCAATAAAGACGTAACCGAGGAGCAGATAGAACGTTGTGTTTTGGCGGCGTTTTCGCAAGGGTATACTTCGATAAAACTTTACTTTATGATGGGGCTTCCGACCGAAACCGACGAGGATCTTAACGGCATTTGCGACATAGTATATAAAATAAGGGAAATTTATTCCAAAAACAAGCGCGCGTCGAGAGAACTCAGGGTAAGCGTAAGCGCATCGACGTTTATACCCAAACCGTTTACGCCCTTCCAGTGGGAAAGGCAGATATCGGAAGAGGAGTTTAAACACAAAGTCGATTTGTTGAAACAAAGACTTTTCGTTAAAGGCGTGTCGTTGAGTTGGAACGATTTTGCGGTTTCAAAACTCGAAGCCGTGCTTGCGCGAGGTGACAGAAAACTCGGAAAGGTTATACTTTCCGCATACAAAAAAGGTGCGCACCTTGACAGTTGGTCTGAATTTTTCAAAAAAGACGTTTGGCAGGAAGCCTTTGCGGAAAACGGCGTCGATCCAGATTTTTACACGAGAAAGCACGAGTTTTCCGAAGTCTTGCCGTGGGATTTCATAAACATTTACGTAAACAAGAGTTATTTGCAAAAAGAAGCCGAAAGGGCTTACGAAGGAAAGGTAACGGGCAGTTGCTTTAAAGGGTGTAAAGGGTGCGGAGTTCAAAAAGAATTCAGGTGTGAAAAATGTTAGTAATAAGATATTCCAAAAAGGACGGCGCCGAATTTATATCCCATCTCGATACCCTTCGCCATTTGCAAAAAATACTCATAAGAGCAAAAATAGACGTGGAATATTCCAAGGGTTATAGCCCGCATATGTTGATATACATGTCGGCACCGCTCGGTGTAGGCATTATAAGCATGGCGGAATATTGCGCCATAGAAACCGACTTTTCGGCGGAAAAATTCGTCGATCTTTTCAATAAATACGCCCCATCGGGGTTTAAGTGCCTTTCGGCGATAAACACTCAAAAAAAAGTCAACCTTCAAGCCGATATGGACAGTGCGGAATATCTTATAGAGGGCGTAAACGATTTTGACCTTGGTGACGTTTTGGGTGCAAGCGAATTTTTCGTGCTTGACAAAAAGGGCGAGCAAAAAAACGTTCGCGATAGAATTTTAGATTTAAAAAAGTGCGATAACGGGCTTATAGCCCTACTTTCTTTCGGAAACAGTACCTTACGCCCAGACGTTTTCGGTAATAAACTTATCGAACTTTACGGTGGCGGAGATCTTACCGTTACGAAACTCAACGCCTTTATAAACGGTGTCAAACCGGAGGACGCCTTTATATGAAACGAATTTTTATAGACAGTTACGCCGGCAATATCGTGGCGGCACTTGCGGAAGATAAAAAACTTTTGGAGTACCAGACCGAAAAGCGTAGCGGAAGAATAATCGTCGGAAGCGTCTATAAAGGACGGGTTGAAAACGTTTTGCCGGGCATGCAGGTAGCCTTCGTAAATATAGGACTCGAAAAAAACGGGTATCTATATACGGGGGAATCTCTCGTTAATAAATCTCAACTCGAAAACGCCGTAACCTTTCCTACAAAACTCGACGTAAAAGAGGGTGACGAAATCCTCGTACAGGTCGTAAAAGACGTTTCGGGAACAAAAGGAGTCAGACTTTCTACGCACGTATCGTTTGCCGCAAGGTACTTAGTTTACATGCCGGAATACGATTTCGTCGTCGTATCGAGAAGAATCGACGACGAAAAAATGCGAGAGGACTTGCAAAAACTCGGCGAAGAAATAAAGCCCGAAAAAGGCGGGCTTATCATGCGCACCGTTTCCGGAAACGCCGATAAAGAGTTTTTTATAGAAGAAAAAGATTATCTCGAAAATATATATCGCGATATTTTAAAAAACGCGCAAACGACTAAAGCCCCCGCTCTTTTATACGAAGACGGCAATCTTGCCAAAAGAATGTTGCGCGACGTATATACCCCCGACGTAGACGAAATAGTCGTGTCCGATTACTCGTTATACCTCGACGTAATGGACGTTGCCGTAAAACGCGGCGGTAAAATTTTGGAAAAGATAAAGTATTACGATAAAAAACGTGATATGTTTACCGATTACGGCTTGGCGTCGGAAATCGACGCTATGCTGAGAAACAAAGTAAAGCTTGAAAGCGGTGCCTATCTTATAATTGATAAGACGGAAGCGCTTACCGCAATAGACGTAAACACGGGCAAATACATAGGAGAGGACAGTCTCGAACAAACTGTTTTTGAAACCAACCTTTTGGCTTGCGACGAAATCGCTCGTCAGTTACGGCTCAGAAATATCGGCGGTATGGTAATTATCGATTTTATCGATATGGAAGAAGAGGAACACCGCACCGCCGTAGTCGAAAAACTCAGACTTTTATTGAAGGACGACAGAAGCCGTTGCAACGTCGTAGGTATGACGGGGCTCGGGTTGGTCGAACTTACTCGCAAAAAAACGAGAAAAGAAAGCGTTGCGGGACTGGTGAAACCTTGCCCCTATTGCAAGGGCGAGGGAGTGATTTTCAGTAACGAACATATAGTTACGAAGATTCGTTGCGCCCTTTTGGACGTGTTTTCCGAAGACTATTCGTGTGCGCTTATAGACCTTAACGGAGATATTTGCGAGTATATTTTCAAAACCGGCGCGCTAAGTAAGGACGTAGCCAAAATCTGGCGGGATAAACGAATTTATCTTATTCCGCACAAAACTTATCACCACGAATATTTTTCGGTTAGGGGCGATAACAGTAAGGTTTTGGATCTTCCCGATAAAGCAAGGCTTTTGTATTGAGCAATTTTTGTATCGGACAATTTTTGTATCGAGCAATCTTTGTATCGAATAAGTTTTGTATCGGACAATTTTTGTATTTGACAATTTTTACATTGAATAATTGCGTGCGATGTTTCAGTCATCGTTCGGATTTTAAACGTTATATTGAATTTTTTACGCGGGCGAAACCGCTCGCTTATAAAGGAGTTAAAATGAAAGTAATTATTACCGAAAATTACGACGAAATGAGTAAAAAAGCGGCAGAAATCGTTATCGATTTATTAAAAACCAAGCCTAAATGCGTACTCGGTTTGGCTACCGGCACAACACCGATAGGGTTATATCAAAACCTTATAAAGGCGTATAAAGACGGCGAAGTTTCTTTTTCCGAAGTTACCACCGCCAACCTTGACGAATACGTGGGTTTAACCAAAGACCACGACCAAAGTTACGCTTATTTTATGCGTCATAATCTTTTTGACTACGTGGATATTAAAAAAGAAAACTTAAATATTCCCGACGGCTCACAAAAGGATTTGGACGCCGAATGTTTAAGATATAGCGAGTTTTTAAAGAATCATCCGCAGGATTTGCAGGTTTTGGGTATCGGCAGTAACGGGCATATCGGTTTTAACGAACCGGGTACGAGTTTTGAAAGCAAAACGCACGTTGTAAACTTGACCGAAAGTACCATAAAAGACAATTCCCGCTTGTTTAACAGTATAGAAGAAGTCCCCACGAAAGCCGTAACGATGGGCATCGGCGAAATTATGAAATCGAAAACCGTTCTTATTTTGGCAAGCGGTAAAAACAAAGCCAAGGCTGTTTACAACACCGTAAAAGTCGCCCCTAACGAATCAACACCCGCAAGCGTATTACAAAATCACCCGAATTGTATTTTGATTGCGGACAAGGAAGCCGCTTCCCTTCTTTAATTTATTTTTAATTTAAAGATAAATTTTTTAGATTATAAGCCGTAATCGTAATATAAACAAACGTCGGTTATAAGAAGAAAGCAAGATTGCTATATCGTTGCGGTAAAGTTTTATTTGCGACATTGCGGTACAATAGGCTGTATTGCGTTTTAAATGCTATATTGCGGTATATACGACCGTTAAAAATTTTTGATTTTGTCCGCTAAAACTTTTAATTTGGCAACAATTAAAAGTTTTGTCCGCTAAAACTTTTAATTTAACGGCAATTAAAAAACAGCCGATAACGGGCTTATAGCCCCACTTATAGTCTGATTTATAGCCAAACATATTGCAACGATTATTAAAAATATTATTTATAACAACCTGATACTTTAAAAAAAACTAATAGTGCCGAGGCGAAAATTAAATCGCCTCGGCACCGATTTTATAAAAGAGATAAAAATTATTAAATTATTTGTCGCTCGCCATGTTTATCGTGAGGTTAATGCTTTATTGCAAAATAAACATAACAGCTGTCTTGTGTTTAACGTCGGTAGTTTTACCGTCGTAACTTTTGAAAGCAAAATAAAAAACAAAGAAAAAATAAAAAAATTAAAGCAGGATAAAGAAAAGTCGCAAATCAAGACAAAGTAAAGAAAAGCAAAAAAACGCCAAGCAAGGTAAAAAAATAAAAACGAATAGCGGAATTTTTACGGACAGCCGAGTAAAAACGAAAAAATAAATCAAAAATCGCCGTTACAAAGCCTTAAATATGAAAAATAAGAGAAATTTTTCAATTTGCTATTGACATAAGATATATAGTAAGATAAAATATATGCGTATGCATCGCGCTTGAGGAAAACCGTTGTTATTTTTCGGCCAAAACAGTGCGGCAAAGGAGATTTTATTTTTATGGCAACAGTAACGCTTAAACACGTTTACAAGGTTTACCAAAACCAGGGCAAAAAACTCGAAGACTTAAAGCCTGCCGTTTCCGATTTCTGCATGGAAATCCAAGACAAAGAATTTATAGTTTTCGTAGGTCCTTCCGGTTGCGGTAAGTCAACTACCCTTCGTATGATCGCGGGACTCGAAGAAATCACCGACGGTGAAATCTACATTGACGACAGGCTCGTAAACAACGTCGAACCAAAGGACAGAGACATCGCAATGGTTTTCCAAAACTACGCGCTATATCCGCACATGTCCGTTTACGACAATATGGCTTTCGGTCTTAAACTTCGCCGTATCGACGATATTAAACGTGACAAAGAAGGCAACCCCGTTTTAGACGCAGAAGGGAATGAAATCCCCATCAAGCGTAAATACACCAAAGCCGAAATCGACGAAAAGGTTCAGGAAGCCGCTAAAATTTTGGCTATTGAAGAATATCTCGATCGTAAGCCCAAAGCACTTTCGGGCGGGCAACGTCAACGTGTCGCGTTAGGCAGAACCATCGTCAGAAAACCCAAAGTATTCCTTTTGGACGAACCTTTATCCAACCTCGACGCTAAGTTAAGGGCAACCATGCGTGCGGAAATCATTAAACTGCACGAAAAATTAGGGGCAACCTTTATTTACGTTACCCACGACCAAGTAGAGGCTATGACGATGGGTACCCGTATCGTCGTTATGAAGGACGGCTTCGTTCAACAAATCGGTGCGCCTCAACATCTTTACGACGACCCCGTAAACGTTTTCGTAGCGGGATTTATCGGAACGCCTCAAATGAACTTCTTTGACGGAAGGGTAACGCCGGACGGAAAAGTCGTTTTCGCAAATAACCAACATATAGTTTTGCCGAAGGAAATTTTCGCTAAATTCGATATGCAAAAAATCGGTAACGGCGTTGACGTCGTTTTGGGCATAAGACCGGGTGACATTAAACTTTCCGACACCTATAAAGAGGGCGAAAGCGTTTCTTGCAAGATAGAAGTTATCGAAGCGTTGGGCAACGAAACCATAATTTACGCCGATTGCGACGAAAACGCAAACTCGACTATGGAACATTCTCCCACGTCGATAACGGCAAGCGTAAAACTTAAACGCAACCCCGAAAGAGGTCAAAAGGTTTATTTCGATTTCGATCTCGATAAAGTTCATCTTTTCGAAAAAGAAACGGAAATGACTTTAAGAAAACAAAACTAATTTAAATAAATCGATTTTTAATTTAGTGATTTTTTAATTTAATACTTTTTAAATTTAGTGTTTTTTAAATATAGTCGTTAAATTTATTTATAGTTATAGAAGGACGGTTTTTTGCCGTCCTTTTTTATCGCGTTTTTTAAAGGGATTTTTTAAGTTTTTTGGTTTTTTTATTGCGTTTTTCGGTCTGTAAAATGTAAAAAAGTAAGCAGTAAGCGGTAAACGGTAAAAACTTATTGCGATTTAAAATTACGATGATAAAAAATTACAAGTATAAATCAATAATAATCGGTCAAAAAACATAAGGCAAAAAAAGTTGCGTTAAAGGAGATAAAGTAAAATGAAAAAAGCGTGCATAAGTTTCGGACTTATTCTCATAATAGTTTTGTCGGCGGTACTTTTAACCGAAAGCGCCGATAAAACCGAGTATTTGCGCATCCACATAAGAGCAAATTCCAACAGTCAAATCGACCAAAATATAAAATATGAGGTCAAAGATTTGGTTGTAAGTTACCTTACGCCGATTATAGAAAACGCAAAATCCAAAGACGAGGCGATAAGTATAATCGAAAGCCAAAAAAGTGCCGTTAACGGGCTTATAGACCGCTTTTTATCCGAAAACGGGTTTAGTTACGAAGCAAAAACAGAGGTTAGAAAAGAGAAGTTTCCCACTCGTGCTTACGGCGAACTCGTTTTAGAAGAAGGCGTTTACGACGCCGTTATTATCGAGCTCGGAAGCGGAAAAGGCGACAATTGGTGGTGCGTGGTGTTTCCCCCGCTTTGTTTTACCGAAGACAGGGTAACGTATTACTCGGTAATAGCCGAATTTTTCAAAAGGTTAAAACAAGGAGGATAAATGAAAAAAAGGTTAACGATAATTATCGTTGCGCTCGTTATGCTATTCGGTATAATCGGAACTATCGAGGCGGTAACGATAAACAAAAGCACTCATGACGATTACGTTTTGACGGCTGTTTTAAAGCAGGGAAGTCAGGGCGAATTGGTCAAAGCCGTACAAACGAAACTCAAAAGATGGGGCTACTATAACGGCTCCGTCGACGGAATTTACGGCGCGAAAACAAAAGCCGCAGTCATCTATTTTCAGAAAAAGAACGGCTTATCCGCCGACGGCGTAGTCGGTAAAAAAACTCTTGCCGCTCTCGGTATCAGCGAGTCTAAATATTCGGGAAGCGGTAGTTCGGGCTCCGCAGGTAAATATTCCGACCAAGACGTCGCTCTTTTGGCTCGACTTATATACGGTGAGGCAAGAGGCGAAAGTTATACGGGGCAGGTTGCCGTTGCCGCGGTAGTTTTGAACAGAGTTAAAAGTTCGTCTTTCCCGAACACTATATCGGGGGTTATTTATCAACCGTACGCATTTACGGCTGTAAGCGACGGACAAATAAATTACACGCCGAATTCCACCGCTTATAGTGCGGCAAAGGACGCAATCAACGGTTGGGATCCTACCGGCGGAGCCGTTTATTATTACAACCCGTCAACCGCTACCAGCGCATGGATTTATTCGCGCAAGGTAACCACGACTATAGGAAATCACGTATTTGCAGTGTAAGGAGAACATTATGAAAAACGACGCTACCAATAAGGTCGAAAAATTGACCGAAAAAAACAAAAAAGAAAGAAAAATCGAGCCCGATACAGATAAAAAGGCTTACAAAGCCAAAAAGACCGACGATATTGAAGAGCCTGTTTTAGATAAAAAAGCAGAAAAAGAAAAGGAAATGAAACTCAAACGCATCGAAAATGCTAAATTAAAACGGGAAAAACGCCGTAAACGCGACGAGGAAAGGGCTAAACTCAAAGAAAACCGTATCAAGGCTAAAAAAGCCAAGGCGGAAATTCGTAAAAAGAAAAAAGAAGAATACAGGCAGGAAAAATTAAGGCGAAAAGAAGAACGCCTTGCTCGTCGTGATATGTTAAAACACGAAAGCCGTGAAGAAAAAGAAAAACGCATCGCCGCGGAAAAGCAAGCAAAGCGTAAAGAAAGGGACTTAAAACGTCAGGCGATAATTAAAGCGCGTGAACAAAAAGCCGAAATTCGTCGCCAAAAACGAGCGGACAAGATAGCCGTTAAAGAGCAAAAAGCCAAAACGAGAATGGAAAACAAAGACAAAAAGCGTAGTCGCGGGCTCGGCGGATGGCTTGCCGCCGTTATCGCACTCGGCGGAACGACTTTGGTGCTTGCAACGCTGTTTACTTTGAGCATGCTTAACGTTTTACCGGGCACGCAAACTTTTAACGCCGACGCAGTCGCCGAAAGTTATTATAGTTTGGTCGATTACGTTGACAACATTGACGTAAACTTGTCTAAACTTATCCTTTCCAACGACGACGGCGAAAGACAACGCATTTTGGTTAACCTTATCGAGGAGGCAAGTCTTGCGTCCGAAGACATTACAAAAATACCATTAAAAGACGAAAGCAAGTACTATACCACGAAGTATATAAATCAGGTTGCAGATTACTCAAAATACCTCAATAATAGGCTTATAGACGGAGATTCTTTAACGAAAGCCGATAAAGAAAACTTGCAGTCTTTATATAAAATCAACACCGCCTTGCGTGAAGGACTTTTAAGTTTAAACGAAAGCATGGGGGACGGTTACGACTTTAAAACCGTACTGAACGAGAACGACGACAACCTTATGCTCGAAACTTTTTCCGAACTCGAAAAACGAGCGGTTGATTATCCCAAACTTATATACGACGGACCGTTTTCGGACAGCGAGGACAAGGAAGAAGAAAAGACTTCCGAAAGCATTCCCGTAAGTCGCGCGGAAGAAAAGTTTAAAAATTATTTTAGCGATTACGAAGTAAAAAACGTGGAAACTTTAGGCGAGCAACACGGAAATATAGAATGTTACAGCATAAAAGCCGATGCAAAAGACGGTGAAATCCACGCCTTTTTGGCAACCGACGACGGCGAACTTATTATGTTTAACCACTACGCCGACTGCACCGAAAACAATTATAGTTTAAATGAATGTATCAAAATCGCGGATGAATATATTCAAAGTTTGGGTTACGACAAAATGACTTCGGTTTGGGCGACCGAAAGCGGAAGTACGGCATATATCAACTATTGCTACACGCAAAATAAAGTCGTGGTTTACCCCGATATGATTAAAGTTACGGTGTGTAAAGAGAGGGGACTCGTTTCCGCTTTCGACTCTTCGGCGTACAGATTAAACCATAAAACACGTGATATAAACGAACCGAAAATCACTACGGAAGTGGCGGAAACGGGCTTATCGACCGACTTATACGTTTTGTCTTCGAGACTTTGCTTAATTTTAAAGGGCGAAACGAAGGAAATTCTTGCCTACGAATTTTTCGGCGAATATAACGGTTCCAAGTATTATATTTACGTCGACGCAATAACCGGAAAGGAAACGCAAATCTTTAAAGTAGTCGAAACCGACGAAGGTAATTTAATGCTATAGTTTACCGTATAAATATACTTTTGTAAAAATAGACAAAGAAAAATTTATCGAATATTTTTTGTCGGCGACAAAAATCTAACGATTTTAGCGACGATAAACTAACGCCACTAAGACAGTAAAATAACCTCTCGGCAATATCAATATAATTCTTCGGCGATAGTATAACTAACGCTTTGACGTTGACAAAAATATATAAATAAAAAACCTAAAACTAACTTTTTTTGAAAGTCGGTTTTAGGTTTTTTTGGTGGAGAGTCTGCCAGAATGGTCGAACCTGAATTAAAAGAAAAAGAGGATTTTGCTCGCTCTATTTGCTTTTCTTCTTGAATAACTTGCTCTTTATTAACCTTCAACCGTTCGGGGCTATCGGTAAAATTGAACGTTATAACGATTTCGTCTTCATATAAAATCACTTCGCGGACGAAAGTGTTTATCAAGAGTTTTCTCACTTTAACGTCATCGGTATTATCAAAGACAAAACGACTCAGATATTGTTCTATTTGTTCCACTGTTAAAAAGGCGTAATTATGTGCCTTTTCCTTGGCAATTTCAAAATCAAGGTGATTGATTTCCGCTTCGAGTTCCGTTAGTCTGCCTTTGGTTGCTTCGGTGATAATACCTTGCTCGATGGCTTTAATCATATTATTTTGCGAACGCACGGCTTCTTTTCGTCTTTGCTCCAAAGATTTCAAAGCCGTATTATCCGACGTTTCTTTTTGATGAACGGCATAAATTTTGTTTGCAAGGTCGCTGATAATAGAAACGCTGCTTAACAGTTTCACCGTTGTTTCGATAACCGTATCTTCAATAAACTGCTTCCGTATCGGTTTTATCGCACACTTTACTTTTTTACGCCTACCAAACTGACAAGCATAGTAGTAATGAGAATCGCCGGTGTGTGACGTTCCGCTAATGCCGATCATTCTATGCTTGCAGTTGCCGCAAACGAGTTTCCCCGAAAGGATAAAATCGAAAATCTCTTTTTTACGACCGGGAGCGTGTTTATTATCATCGTGTATATCCTGAACTTTCTGCCACGTTACGTCGTCTACTATTTGCGGATAGATATTATCGTAAACGACGTTACCGTGCATAATCTTGCCGTTGTATTTTGTATTGGCAAGAATTTTGTAAATCTTCTTGTCGGTGATATACAAGCCTTTTTTCGTTCGTATTCCACGGGCTTTCAAGTCTTTTGCTAATGCCACCGCTGTATAGCCCTGCGAATATTTCGTAAAGATTTCTCGGATAATTTCCGCCTCTTCGGGGTTGATAACGTTCTTTTTGTCTACGACGTCATAACCGTATATCACCGAACCGCCCGTGTATTGTCCTTTGCGATAACTTTCGTTCAAACCGCGATGCACTTTTTGAGAAAGTTCTGCCGAATAGTATTGGTTCATACCTTCGAGCAAACTTTCAAGGATAATACCTTCGGGGCTATCCGGAATGTTCTCCATAGCGGATACAAGTTTAACGCCGTTTTCTTTTAACGTGTGTTTATGTATCGTCGTTTCGTACTTATCGCGAGAAAATCTGTCAAGTTTGTAAACAAGGACTACTTCCCATTGGTGTTTTGCGCTATCTTTCAACATGCGTTGAAAGTCGGGGCGTAAGTCATTAGTTCCCGTCATTGCTCTGTCGATATAGGTATCTACGACAAGAATATTATTGTTTTTAGCATATTCCTTGCAAACGCGTACTTGTCCTTCAATCGACTGTTCGGTTTGGCTATCGCTACTGTATCTCGCATAGATAACTGCTGTTTTCATTGTGGGTTTTACTCCTTTAACTTATTTTTTTGTCTTTCGACGGAAACCGAAACAATCCGAGAACGGCGGAGCCGTCAAGGAAAAAGAAAAAAATATTGGATATAGTCTGTCTGTTGATAGTCCTCACAATAATTTTTTCCCTTTACGGCTACGACGGGCTTCGGATAGGCTTTCCGCGAGAAAGAAAAAACGTCTTGTTTCTTTCTTGTCCACAAGATTACGAGTTAAAGTCGCAAGTTCTTTGCGAGTTCAAAAAAATATCTTCAAAAAATTTTCAAAGTCGAAGAAAACCTGCGAGTTTGATTGCTATCCTTTCCACAAAAACAGGAGGCAGTCTATGAAAGAAGAAACAAAAAAAGAGCGTGAAGTCTACGCTATCGGTCGTCCGAGCCTTGAAAAACTCACTCCGAACGAACGAAAAGCGTTCTTTTCCACGCTACTTATGTGTGTTATCGACCATTTCAAAGAGAACGGCGATAATTGCCTCGTCTATTAACATTTCAACGACCATAAACGACGAAATTTCGTACTATAACTACAAACTCGAATTGCTAAATTCAAGCGGCGTGTTTTATAAGTACAAAGTTTCGGGGCTTACGGTAAAGGACGAAAGCGTGAGATATTATGCAATCAGTTCAATATATCGTCCGTTCGACGAAAGCATAGATAAACAAGCAAGCGGCGGAAATACCGTAACCGAAGTAAATTATGCGGTAAATAAGCAATATGCTTTCGGTTCAATAAACGGTAAACCGTATGTGAATTGCGTGGATATAGAAACGATAGTCGTTACGGATAAGTTCGTTGGGTTCGTAAGGTACAAAGACGGATTCAAGTTGTATTTAAGTGCGTGCGACAGTCATTTTGTAGCGTTCAACACGGACAAACCCATAGATAAACTTTTGGAAGCCGACGTGTATTATACAACGCAAGCATACTCGTCTTCGTGGGTGACGTTTTCGGGAACGAGCGAAGAGTTCGGGGACAAAGCGGATAAATACGCCTATCTCAAATACACCGACAAAGTCGAACATACCGGAGATGGTTGGTTTGCTGGAACGTATAAATGGGACAGGATTCAGACGATTGACGACTTTATCAATGGTGAAAACCGCGAAAATATCTACCACGGCGCAATTCTCGATGTAAAGACTTCATCGAAACTGACGGACGAAGCCTTAACTGAACTCAAAGGCAAGAAACGGTCAAAGAACGGGTAAAACTTAAACGCAGTCGATACGAAAAACACTGCAATGCTATGTGGCAACTATACGGATATAACTGTCAAAGATACGGTCTTACATACAACGACGCGCTTAAAACGAGTGGATTATTCGACGTTTTGGAAACCTATGCGCAGGCATTTTTCATATACGCTTTGCAAACGAGCCTTATCGTGGCGAACTACTCCATACGAACGGATAACCGCTTACTGTCGGAAGATAATTTTCCGCTGTGGGCGGTAGACTTCTTCACCGACGGACAAAGGTGCAGCAGACATTCTCATATCTTGGACTTCGACGTGTTGCGTTTAGGTAAAAAAGTTTTGGAAAACAACCCGAAGGCGGGCAGTTTCGAGTTCGGCGTTGTGGCAATTACGGAAATAGGAAAAGAACGCGGCAACAATCTCGAACTTAAAGAAGTCAAAAAAAAGAACGACGAAACGAACCAGAAAAACGACTTGTTCAATTCGTGGCTCAAAATGTGTAGGCACTCGGCAACGGTAGACAATTTTCCGTTCATAAAGGTATTTACGGACGAGCAACGACCGGAGTCTTGGGGAGCGGATGCGCGCGACCTTTGCGATATTATCCACATTGTTTCTTGCGGTGAACAAAGGCTTGCTCTGCCGTTCTATACGATAGAAGATATGCTGTCCGAAATAGCGTTTAATCGCTTTATAGCCCTATATTACGATTTCAGATACCGTCGCGGCGACAATACGTTGCTCGTGCATATCTTAAAATCCGTAACCGCATGGCTATGGAAACGCAACGAGAGAATTTATAACAAATACGGCTATTCTATCGTCAAAATAGAAAAGGAACGAGGTACTATGGATGGCAAGCCCGAAAACAAAAAGTATTTCTTGATGAACTACAAAATTTACCGTAACC
>CAVJMJ010000016.1:0-61503 GCA_963650915.1 Parasutterella excrementihominis
TTCGTTGACAAAGTAGATAATTTCTGTTACACTTTACGAGTAGGTGTCATCTAATAATATATTAGATGTACACGATTTATCGTTAGGTGAACGGTTTTTTAGCCCTAAAAAGTCCGTTTGTGATAACTTTTTAGCTTGAAAATTCTACCTTTTTAGAGACGTTAAATCCGTTTTAGAAATATTAAACCAAAATCTTTTTGTCCTAAAATCATTTTTTATAAAGACATTTTATTCTATAATACTGAATAGTATCGTTTTTTACACAAGAAAATTTATTTTTAAAGTTTTACAAACTTTAAAAGCTTGTTTTTATTAAAATCGGTTTTAAATCAAAAGACGTTTTTTTAAAATCTGTTTTAAAATCAAAAATCGGTTATTTTAATAGTTTTAAAATCAAAAGTCGGCTTTTTTAAATATTTTTTAAATCAAAACAGTTTATTCTACAAGGCTGAATAGCCTTGTTTTTTTATTATTTTAATTGAAAAACAATATTTTTTTAAAGGCTTTCAAAACTCAACTTATAAAAAAACGCCTATAATCGGCTTATAGCGTGATTTTTAACTCTTTTCGAGTTTACCCGTCAGGTCATCCTGAGGTGAGGAAGGATCTAGCGGCAAAGCCGCGCAAGGATACACATAATATATAAATGCGGCTACGCCCGGATGTTTCGACTACGCTTGCGCTCCGCTCAACATGACAAAAAACGCCGATAATGGACATATAGGTGCACTTTTATTGTTATCGAGGTATTTATAGACATTACGGTTACATATACCGTCCAACCTCATCTACCACAAGTGGTTCCACTCCCGCCTCGGCTATTAAAGCCTTCGGGCTACGGCTACAAACAGCGCACTGTGCTGTTTGCTTAACGCCTGCGCACCCCTACCAGGTTAAGGCTTTTAAAACTCAACATGACAATAAAAAAACAACGGCGGTTCGATTGCTCGAACCGCCGTTGTGTGTTAGCAAAAATTTGTTTTTTTAGCGTTTCCGCCGTTGTGTGTTAGCAAAAATTTACTGTTAGCATATATACGCTATATTATTAACAAAAATTTATTATTTTTGTTAATTGAAAATTTGATATATATAACATATATTCGCAATTATTCAAGCGGAAAATTTTGCTGTTTGTGTGCTTGTCACAACAAGTTATGTTAGCGAAAAATTTTAGTGTTATATAATTTTTCAATTTTTAATTTTTTTATTATTTTTTGCTTTTTCGATTTATGCTTTTTACTTATTTAATTTTTTGCCTTTTGCGTAGTCGCATCTTTAAACTTTTTTTGCTTATATAATTTTTCGATTTTCCTTTTTCGATTTATACTTTTCAGCTTTACGCTTTTTGCTTATACGCTTTTTCGATTTTCGATTTACTCTTTTTCCTTTTTCGATTTTAATGGCAGGTTTATACTCTGCTTAATAATTTTGACACGACGTTAGATGGGGCGTATAATACGGCGAATATGCGTATTTCCCTTTTTTCTTCGACAACTTTATATACTACGACGTAATTGTTTACGTCTAATCTGCGGTATTCCTTGCCGAGAGTAATGTTTTGGTTTTTGATAATCGGCATCGCATAAGGAAATAATCTTGCCCTGCCGATTGCATCTTTTATATCCATCCATAAATTTTTTTCCGCAGTCGGTTTTTTTAATTCGTTACTTATGTAATCTAAAATTTCGGTAATATCATTTTCGGCTTGCGGTAAAATGACGGCGGTGTAATTATTCGACGTCATAGCGGTTATCCACCTCACGTATAAAATCGTCAAAATTACGCATTTTTTCGGCGGTTTCCTGCTCTTCCGCTAACCTTAATTTTTGTGCAAAAAACTTTTCGTACCTCGCCTCTTCGTCGGCGTCGGGTACAGCACTGATTTCAAAAGGAATCTTTTTCTCACGAACCGCAGTGATTAAAAACATATTTACCGCAGTGGTCATATCCAAACCCATTTTTGCAAAAAGTTCCTTGGCTTGCTCTTTTAAATTATCGTCCATTTTGATGTTTACGCTTGTCTTCATATCTACGACCTCACTGTCTTATTTTGCTTCATTGTATCATTTAATATGCCCGTTGTCAATATTATGGGCGTATTTTAGAACAATTATAACAAGCTTTTCTTTTTTAGCCTGCCTAATTCCCCTTTGTTCTTTTATTTTCGCAGTAAATTTGTTGACATTAAAATTTATTTGCGTATAATGGTTGTATGTACAACATTGTATATACAACAATATTGGTTCTAAAAAAATAAATAAGTTAGTTAGTTAGTTAGTTAGTAACGGAAATTTTACGGCGCATGCCGACAAAACTTTACGGCATGCTACGAAAAATTTACGGCGCATGCCGACAAAACTTTACGGCGTATAGACGAAATTTTACAAAAAACAGGCAAAAAAACTTTACGACATATAGACGAAAAAAACTTTATAAAACATAGACGGAAAACTTTTAGGAGTAAAAATTATGGATTTGACCGAAAGAAAAATTACAAAAATTGCAAGAGAGGCGGAAAAACTCGTGATTTGCGACATTAAAGCCGAAGGGGTAGGCACGGCGGAAATCGATTTGATTCATGCGCTTAGGCACAACCCCGGTTGCACGCAGGCAAAATTGACTGAAATTTTGCACGCCGATAAGGCTGCCGTCGCAAGAAGAACTAAAAACCTCGAAATTAAAGGGTACCTCGTTAGGAAAGCTGCGCCAAACGACAAAAGAAGCATGCTTTTATACCCTACCGAAAAAGCCGAAAGGCTTAAAACTTCAAAATCGGACATCGAAAGTCGGTTTTACGAATACCTTTTGTCTTTAATTAGCGAGGAGGAGGCTTCGGCGTTTTGTCAAACACTCGATAAACTTTACAACGCTTCCAAAACGGAAAGTCGTTTGGGCTTTCCTCACCTTGTCGGCACTAAAAACGTCGATTGTGATGATGCCTATAATAAATGCGATGAAGATTAAAATTTACTACCGTTAACACGATAAGACCGAAAGGTGGTTAAGGTAATAAAATCTAACAACGGTTTGAAAAATTGGGTAATAAGACCTAACGGCGGTTTTCACAATAAAACCGAACAGCGGTTATGTTAACAAGAACTACGAAAAGTACGGGGAAGTTTATTGCAATGAGTAGCAAACTAAATAAAACCGAAGATAAAAATCATAATAAAACGGCGGGCGGAGTAAACGCCACGCCGTGCCATAATAATAAAACGGCGGGCGGAAAAGATAAAACCGCTTACAAAAAAAATAAAGCGACAAAAATAAATCGATATAAAACCAAAAAGGTTAAACGGGATAAAAGGGCGGATAATAAACGGAATAATAATACGTTATCTACGGATAAAATCGGTTATTATTTTCGAACCGAACGACTAACTCTATTGTTAGTTACTTTGTCGGGGCTTATATATAACGTTGGTTTGATTGCCACGCCTTGGTTCGAAGGTATGCTTGCGCAAAGCCTTTCAGACGTTTTAAAGGGCGAGCAAACGGCAAACTTTATAGCGACTTTGGTCTTATATTACATTGCCGTAACCTTAATAGTGCAAGGCGCAAGATTTGTAAAGCGGTTTTACGTTCGCAGATTTAGCAACAACGTAAACCGCACCATGAAGGGTGTACTTTACGCAAACCTTTTACGGCAAGACCGTGCCGAATTGGCAAAAGAAGGTGCGGGCAAACTTCTTACCGAAGCAATTTCCGACGTCGACGATTGCGCCGAGGGCATGAGGAAATTTACCACCGAAATTTTCGATACGGGTATTGCGCTTATCGCCTATGCGGTTACTTTGTTTATCTACGATTGGCGGTTGACTCTTATTTGCCTTGCTTTTTTGCCGATATCTTACTTTTGCGCCGTAGCAATGAAAAAAACGGTGCAAAAAGCGGGTTCGGCGTGCAAAAACATAGCCGATAAGTTGAGTTCGGCTACCATCGACCGCGCCCAAAACGCCCTCACCTATCGCATATACGGATGCGAAAAGGTAAAAGAGAATAATTATGAAGAATTACTAAATAAATATGAAAAAACTGCCACTTTGAGCAACGTTTGGCAATCGGCATTACCGCCGTTATATTCGGCTATATCGAGCATGGGCGTCATATTTATTTTATGGTTGGGCGCAAAAAACGTGCTCGGCGTAGGTTGGAGCCAATTTACCGTCGCATCGATTACGACTTACCTGTCATGTTATTTAAAACTTACGGTAAAGTCGTCAAAAGTCGCAAAACTTTTTAATTCCGTGCAAAAAGCCGAGGTTTCTTGGAAAAGAATCAAACCGCTTTTAAAAACACCTAAGCCCATAGAAGAACTTAAAATAAACTCGCCCGATAAACTTTATATTAAAAATCTTTCATGTAGTTACGGCGACAAAATTGTTTTCGAGGGGCTTTCGGTTACGCTTACCCCGGGTGACATCGTCGGCGTTACGGGTGCGGTTGCTTCGGGAAAATCGACTTTCGGGAAAGCATTTCTTTGCGAATCGCCATATAACGGCTCGATACGCTTTAAAAACAAGGAACTTTCAACGCTCGGGCAAAGGGAACTTGCTCAGACGGTCGGGTACCTCGGACACGACACCGAATTGTTTTCGGATACGATAAAAAACAACGTGCTGTTAGGCGTTGACGAGGATCCTTTAAAATTTCTCGAATTCTCGGCGTTTTCGGAAGAAGCCGTTAATTTTGAAAACGGACTCGATACCGAAATCGGTAGCGAGGCAACGAGGCTTTCGGGCGGACAGGCGCAGAGGCTTGCGCTTGCAAGAACGCTTGCTCACCCAAGACCTATAATGATTCTCGACGATCCTTTTTCGGCACTCGACCGAAAAACCGAAGACGTGATTTTTAAAAACCTTAAGGAGTACGCAAAAGATAAAATAGTTATAATAATTTCACACAGACTGTATCACTTTCCCGAAATGAACAAAGTAATATTTTTATGCGACAAAAAAGCCACGGTTGCTTCCCACGACAAACTTATGAAAGAAAACAGCGTTTACCGAAAACTTTACCTTAGTCAAACGGAGGGCGGTTTAGATGAAAAGAACTAACTCGGGGGTAAGGCTCGCACTTCATAGCACCGTTAAAAAGCACCCGTTAATTACAGTCGCCACCATAATTTGCATAATCTCTTCCGTCACGGTGTCGCTTGTACCTCCGCTTTTGCTTGCACGGGTTATAGACAAAATCGCCGAAGGCACTCTTCCTACTTTTGCATCCGTTTTGGTATATTTTTTGAGCCTTGCGTTAGAAGGGGTTTTCTCGTCGGCGCAACAAACTTTGTTGGTCGTTTTCGGACAAAAAACCACACACGAGTTAAGAACGGAAATGTCAAAAAAACTGACGAGGCTAAACACAAACGAGTTGATTGACAGACCTGCCGGCGAAACTTCGGCACGCTTTTTAAACGACGTCGATACGGTGGAAAATTTGTTTTCTTTCGGTATCGTAAGTATGGTAGCCGATTTTTTGAGAATAATTTCCATTTTAGCGGTTATTGCCGTTAAAAACCTCGGACTTGCGCTTATTTTGCTAATCGTTTTGCCGATTCTTGCGATTTTTACGAGGCACGTACAAAAAAACAGTTTGAAGGCACAACTCGAAAACCGCAAAGCCGTCGCTTCGGTTTCGGGTATAGTCCCCGAAACTTTGCATAACATCAGGACGATTAAACTTATCGGGCTTGAAAATTACATGGAAAAGCGTTACGACGAAAAAATAGCCGACGGTTACAGGGCGGTGGAAAAAAACAATTTTTACGACGCCGTATACTCCCCAGTCGTCCTACTTTTAAACGCAACGGTTATTGCAATCGTTATGCTTTTGTCCGCCTCGTCAAACCCGAAAATTTTAACGATTTTCGGAATGTCGGTCGGTACTTCGGTCGCAATTATCGATTACGTATCGAGAATTTTCGCACCGATTGAAAGCCTCGGCATGGAAATACAAACGGTTCAGTCGGCAATGGCGGGCGTAAAAAGAATTAACGACTTTTTATCCAAGCCCGAAAGAAAAATCATAACCGAAACAGATAAATTGCCTTGCGGGGATATAGTGTTTTCCGCCGTTAACTTCGGTTACGGCAAAAATGACGTTCTCGTTGACTTTTCTATGACCGTAAAGCGTGGGGAGCAATTAACGCTTATCGGCAAAACGGGCGTCGGTAAAAGCACTGTTTTTAAATTGCTACTCGGGCTTTATTTACCTAAAAGCGGTACCATAACGATAGGAGGCTTCCCCGTATCTGAAATAAGCGACGAAAACAGGCGTGAAGTTTTCGGCTGCGTCGAGCAAAAGTTTTCACCGACACTCGGGACTGTTTACGAACAAATTACCCTCGGCGATAAACGAATTACAAAGGAAATGGCTAAATATGCTTGCGAACTCGTCGGAATCGATAAAACCGTTCAATCTTTACCGAATGGTTATGACACCGTATATGATAACGAAACTTTTTCTCAAGGCGAAACTCAACTTTTGTCTATCGCGCGTGCCGTCGCTTTAAACCCGCAAATACTTTTGCTCGACGAAATAACCGCAAATTTGGACGCCCAAACCGAAGCAATAGTACTATCTGCCCTACGCTCGGCTTCAAAGGGGCGTACCGTTGTTTCCGTTTCGCATAGACTTTACGAAAACTTGGGCGGAAAAACCCTCGAAATAAAGTCCCGTAAATAGCAATATAATCGGTTTTAATAGAAAAATTAAACGAAAAAATCAAAGAAAAGATTAAACCGGTAAATCAAATGAAAAGATTAAACCGGTAAATCAAACGGAAAATTAAAAGAAAAAATCGTTGTCGGCACTTGAAATTATCTTTAAATTGTTTGCAAGATTATCTGCTAAAATCTACATACGTTAGTAAATTTGCTTGCAAAACGACAGACGGTATATTTTCAAAGTTACTTAAAAATTATCTGCTAAAATCTACATATATTTGTAAATTCAATATATTTATAATGTGAAAACGCACGCAAAAACGAGCCCGATTTATATTCGGACTCGTTTTTAGTATAACCGTTATCGTTTTAACGATAAGTTTTATTTACACATATAAAATTGCGTCAATTTAAACCGCAAATTTACTAAAAAGTGGGGCTATAGGTCGATTATTAATCATTTACGCACATAAAAAGTTCTAATCGAAGACTATAAATTACCTATCGCAAATCAAAAATCACTAATCTAAAACCGTAAATTCGCAAATTTTAAACTGCAAAATTGCAAATTTCAAAACGTAAATTCACTTATTGTAAAATTAAAAATCAAAGTTATAAAACAAAGCAAAAAGTTAGATAAGTTTACCGACGGTTGCACCGCGACTGCGATAAATATAAGCGTCGAAACGGGCTTCGTCCTTTCTTCTCAAACATTCGCAAAGTGCGTCGATTACGAAAAGTTGAACGACTTTGTTGGTCATATTGCTTACTTCGCGATAAAAATCGGGCTCACCGGTCGAGACAACGCAATCGGCAAGTTTGGTAAGAGGAGAAACGTCGTGCGCAGTTACGAGGACAATCTTCACACCGTAATGTTTAGCAAATTTAGTCGCTTCGACGACGTCTTTGGTGCTTCCCGAAACACTGAAAACTATAACTAAATCTTCATCGGAAGCAGTTGACGCCATAACGTTTTGGATGTGCGCGTCTGCCTCGCATACGGTGGGAATACCCATTGCCAAAAGCCTGTTATGAAGTTCCAAAGCCGCAACGTAAGAATTGCCTACGCCGAAACAACTGATTCTTCTCGCCTTCAAGATAAAGTCGGAAACTTCGGAAAGTTTTTCGTCGGTGACACCGCTTAACGAGATGGAAACTGCTGTTCCGTAAGCGTTGGCTATCGAAGTACGATAATCTTGCTCGGTTTCTTCAACCAAATCTTGCTGACTGAGTTCACGCGCTATCTGTAATTTGAATACCTGATAACCGTCAAAGCCCAACGAACGGCAAAAACGCAAAATTGTCGCCTCGCCCGTGTCGGTGGCTTTTGCAAACTCGGTTATGGTAAAATACATAATCTGTTTGTAGTCCGCCGTATCGAGAAAATCAATAAGCTTCCTTTGTGATTTTGTAACCTTTCCTTGCTTCAACTTCATTATTCTGATTGCTATAGTATCATTCATTCTGTTCTCCTTAAACCGAAACGCTTCATGCTTCGATAGAATATTTCTCGTTCATTATACTATAAAACAGACTTTGTGTCAACGCAATTAACAAAAAAAGGTAATTTTCGTAAATATTCGAAGAAAACGGTATTTTTCTTAGCGGTGCAAAATGCCGAAACCTTCGTGAAAATCTTTCCCGGATAAAATGAGTTTTTTAATTCCTCGACAAAGCGTGGTGTCTTCGGAATAATCGGAGGGTTTTACCGTTTCAGAGCCGTAAACCCAAAACTTATAACTGTCGCTCGGCTTTAATTCAACCACGTCAAAGCGGTTTTGAAATTTAATTATACGAGAATTTTCGGGAAGAATATCCTTTAATTCGGGACTTAATAACCAAGAATTCATTACAAAGCGTTGATTTTTAAAGTCGGGAAAATACTTTTCCAGAAAACGCCGTGCATTTGCTATGGACTCATCTATTTTATCGGGTGACAAATCGGCATCGGACGGAACGTGCAACGCAACGTCTTTTACCTTGCCGTCGTCGTATAATTCGTATTCGAGTTCGCCTATTCTGAACAAAGTAAGAGATAGTTGCCTACCCACCCAAAACGAACGGTCGAAAGAAAACTTACCAACCGACTTTTCCGTTTCCTTAGTAAACCTATAAAAACACTTCATGGTGTCTATAAAGACGCTGTCTAAGATGCCTTTTTCTTTATAAAGTTCAAAACTGTAAAGCGACGCAAAAAGCATGACTTTAAGAATTTTTAAACCGTCAGGATCGGGCATAAGTCTGGCTATAAGCCGTTTTTCGGCACTTTCATATAAAGAAGGCGTGGTTAATTCTTTTATAAAAACATCTCTTTCTTCGGCAGAAATTCCTTCGTTTACGGAAAGTATCAAATCGATTTCGCTTTTTGAAAAACCTAATTTGTCAAGTAAAAAATCTATACTCATATTAAGGTTCCAATACGATATCTTTGAGATATTTAGATAAATCTTCGGTGGTTTCGCCGTCGTCGCATGCCAAAGTGTAAACGGTTTTTTGGGTAATGTTCTTGATAAATTCAAGGTCGGTAAAATCTACGTCGACTACCCGCATTTGAGGTTTAGCAATCGGCAAAACTTTTTCGGGTCTTAAATATACGCAAATTTCATCTGTTGCGACGTTTACGAAACGATAGCCTTTTTTACGCTTGGAAGTTATTATTTTTGCGGGCGTAAACTTGATTTCGAGCATGTCTTCGGGAAGATATACGCACCTTCCTTCGGCGTTTTGAGTGTACACGGGGCAAATCATTATGCTATCGCCCATAATAAGTTGGTCTTCAACGGATAACGTTTTTCTGTCATCGGGATATACGAAAGATAACGGCTTGAAAAGCATATCGCCGGACAAGGCGCATTTAACGAATTCGCTGTACACAAACGGCAATAACATATGCCTATATTGCAGAAGCGCACGGAATTTTTTAGGCGATGAAAAGGCGTAAGGTTCCTGATTTTTGGTTCCGAGCGAAGAATGGTTACGGTATAGAGGGGTAAAGGCAGCAAGTGCCATCCATCTTAACAATAAATCTTCGCTCGTGTCCGCACCGAACCCGCCGACGTCGGCACCACAGTAAAGGAAACCGCACATGTTAAGCGACGGCAACATTTGCAAATTCAGTAGTAAATGCGACCACCATGAGCAGTTATCCCCCGTCCATATGCCGGCGTAACGATGCATGCCTATATAAGAGGAACGCGAGAACAACAAATAGCGTTTATTCGGGTCGTATTTTTTAAAATATTCGGCGGCGCATTTGGTTAAATTGTAGCCGTATAAATTATGAACCTTATCGTGTCTAACCAAATTTCCGTTGATTTCGTGATAAAAATCTTTGTAATCTTCTATGTTGTTTTGAAGGCTCGGTATTGCCGCTTTTATATCCCAAAACTCGTTGATTGTCAACTCGCTTTTTGCCTTACTTAACTTAGAAAGTGCCTCTATAAGCCGTTTTTTAGAGTAAAACAGTACCGGTTCGTTCATGTCGTTCCAAAAACCTTCGATACCGTTATCGAGGTAAAATTTGTACTTTTCGCCAAACCAAGCCGAACCTTTATTAGATAAAACGTCGGGTAAAACGCTGTCGCCCGGCCAAACGCCGCCGACAAAGGGTTTGCCGTCTATATCCTTACAAAAAACGTCTTTTTTAATCCCGTCGACGTAGGCGTCGTAATCGTCTTTTACCTTAACGGCGGCATCTACGATAGGCACCAATCTTATACCCTTTGATTTCATTTCGGAAACGAGACCTTTAAAGTCGGGGAATTTTTTCTCGTCAACGGTGAAATCTTCGTACTCCTTCATATAATCTATGTCCATATAGATCATATCGAGTGGGAAGTTTTCCTTTTCGTATCCCTTTGCGACTTTACGTATATCGTCTGCGCTTCCGTATCCCCAACGACTTTGTCCTATACCGAAAGCCCACTTCGGGGGAATATAACTTGTACCGATAAGAGAGCGGAATTCTTTAACCGTCTCTATAAGTCCGCAGTTTTCGATAACGAAAAGATATCCGTCACCCTTACATTTGACGGTAAGAACTTCGGTGTCGGTATAACCGATATCGAAAATCACCTCGTCGGCAAAATCAAAAAAGGCACCGAAAACGTCGGAAGAATTTACCAAAATAAAGTTGTGCGAACCGTATAAGGAATGCCTAGTTTCGGTTATGGTAGGATCGTCCTCGTTATAACTTCTGTACGTCCAACCGCGTTTGTTTATCCCTCGAACTTGTTCGCCGAGTCCGTAAACGGCGTCGCGTTTTTTTAATTTCGCTTTAAAAACGATGTACTCGTCCTCTTGTTTTAACGAAAAGCGTTTGAGGGCGGAATTATCGCTTATCGCTAAATTTTGTACGGTTGCGTTAGTTTCAAATGGTTTCCCGAAACAATATTTTTGCATCATAAAATTTCACCTTAAAAATTAAAAAAATAGTTAATAACGGGCTTATAGCCCTACTTTTTAAAATTTTGATTAGTAGTTTAAGTTTACGGAAGTCATTCTTATCCATCGCCACTCGCACTGATCGAGGTCTTTTTCAAAGTCATTTCCGTGCCCCATAAAGCACAATAAATTTTCGCCGAGTTCGTCTATTTTGTCTGTATTTCCGCTTAAATAGTCCTCGACTTTTTTTGTTGCGGTTTTTAATCTTTGTTTTAACGCGCCGATTCTTATATCCTCTACGTCAAAACCGTTCGGGCGAGCCTCTCTATTCCATTGATATGAAAAAGCATCGTAAAATTCTTCGATAAGTTTAGGCAATTTTTTCATATCGCAAAGCAAGTTTTTAAGAGTTTCTTTATCGCCGTTTTGATAGGCTTCTCTTAATCTTACGCCGAGTTCGGCTTTAATAGCCAAAACCGCGCATAATTTTTCCTGCGTTTTGAAAATATACGCCCACTTACCGCTTATTTTTTCAACTTTTTTAAGAGTTTTAACGTGTTTTAAGTACAGTTCGCCTTGCCCCTTAACTATAATGGTATCCAAAGTACCCAACAAAATATCGTTATATAAAAGATATTTGTTTGCGGTGTTTTTTTCTTCCACGTCGTCGTTTTCGGTAATTCTGTTTGCCAAATCTATCGTCATAAAGTCGTCGAACTTCATACCCGAAAAACTATTGAAAGCCCGTTTAAAATCGGCGTTTAATTCATACCCTTTATAGGTAGAATAACCTGCGTAATAAACTGACGGCATAACGGCAAAACATGAAGTTTCGGCACCGTTATCCCCCCATCCTGTTACTATATAATGTTTGATTTTGTTTTTGACGCAGGCTTTGGAAGATTCTTCCATCGACTTTAAAGAATATCTGTTGTCGGGTGTAAAGCCGAGCCACTTCCATGCCCCCGTCGCAAATGCGATATTATTATCGAAAACCTCGTGTTTTTTGAGATACTTGTCGTAATGATTTTCATCGGTACTGCAATAATCCCAATAAATGAGTTCTATATCCTTCGGTACGAGAGTTTTGTCGATTTTGTCTAAGTCGTCCGAATATTGCGCGCTTAAAGTTAGCGAAAAGAACATATCCGACCACATCATGGGTTTAAAACCGTATTTTTTGCAAATACCGTTTACCCTTTCGAGGTGTTTTTTCATTATATCGAATCTACCGACGAAGCCGTTTTTGTCGAGGAATTTTCCCCTGCCGACCATGTACGCCTCGTCCATACCGATATTGATTCTTCTCGAAGTAAAATACTCGGCGCAAGTCGATATTAAACTTTCTATAAACTTATAAGTATCCTCTTCGCCGACGAGCAAAATATCGTCTAAATCCATAAGACTGCTCATTGCGGGATAGCGGTTTATGGTGTTAAAATGCCCCAACGTTTGAATGCAAGGAACCAATTCTATGCCGAAATTAAGGGCGTAATCGTCGATAGTTTTAATATCTTCACGAGTGTAAGGCGTTCTCAAATAGCCTAAATAGGGGTAATCTTTTACCTCGAAAGTGTCTTCGGTATAAAGCATAAAACTCGAATAACCGGAAACGGCAAGTTGACGAATTACCGTTTTTACAGTTTCCGTTTTGTAAACTGCGTTCCTCGAACAATCGAGCATAAACGTCAAGTCTTCGAACTTCGGGGTATAGTTTTTATGTAAACTTTTCGGCATTTTCAAGGTTGTTTGGTCGGAAAACTCCTTTAACGCCCAAAAAATTTGATTGAATTTTTCTACCGTTATGGTAAGGCGGTTATCTAAATAATCGAGGCAAACGCCGTTATTGCCGTATTTGATTTCGGTAATTATGCCGTCACCCGACACATTGAAACCGAATTCGCCGTTAAATAATTTTACCGCATCGCCTATCTTTTTATCGCTAATGTTATAATTCATATTTTTACCCTATTTTATTTTAAATTATTTCTATAAGTGAGCCTAACGCTCCTGCGTTATTGCCGTATTCAGCAAATTTTATATCGTCCTTTTTATCGATAAGACCGAGTAAAATTTCACTGTCTTTGCAAAGTCCGCCGCCCAATATAATTACGTCCGGGGCGTACGCCGTGCGCACGTTATCCAAAAACACGTTAAGATAAAAGGAAAATTCTTTAAGAATTTTTATTGCCGTTTTATCGCCCCTTTCGTAAAGACGGAAAACTTCCTTTACTCCTACGTTCTTCTCGAATTCTTCGGCGCATCTAACGGCTATTGCCGTACACGAAAGGTAACTTTCGGCGCATCCCTTTTTTCCGCAGTTGCACGGTCTTCCGTTCGGCACCAATATCATGTGTCCGAGCCGACCGCCGTCGAAGTTTTTGCCTCTTATGATTTTACCGCCCGACAAAACCCCGCAACCGATACCCGTACCGAAGGTTATCATTACGACGTTTTGACTGTCGTATCCCGCCATTTCGGCTTTTAAAGCGCAAACGGCGTCGTTATCCACCATGGTTTTTACCCGATATTTTTCCTCTACCGCGGATTTTATATCGTAGCCTGTAAAACCCTTCAAGTTATCGGTTGCGTATACGCAAACGCCCGTTGTCGGGTCGATATTGCCCGCCGACGATATACCGATTAACTCTACGCCTTGGCAATAAAGTTCGTCGATAACCTTAAACATCGATTGACTTATTGCATCTCTTCCTACATTGCCGTAAGTCGGGTTTGAAAATTCTTTTATTATTTTTTCGTCTTTTAAAAGTACGCCTTTAATGGTCGTACCGCCTATATCGATTCCGATTTTAATCATTTTTATAAACCGTTTTAAGCCTTACGTCGGCTTCGAAAGTACGCTTCCAGGGCATTTCGGCATAAACGCTTACAACTTTTTTTGCAAGTTCGGGGTAATTTTCCGACATGTACTCGGCAATTTTTTTACCGACGCATTCGGATACTTTTCCTACCTTGCCGTCCGCCCCGTTATCCGTAATGCCGAGCAAAGGCAACAGATTTTTCCGAACGTATTCTCTTGCATACCCCATGTAGCCTAAATCTTCGTAATATCTGTGAAGAAGAAAATCGTTTTTGCCCTTTTCGTCTTTTCCGATAAAGTATAATACCGCCTCGCAAATGGTCGTGCCGAGGGTGTTAGACGAGGTATTCCAACCCGCGTATGCGTGTATTTTAAGAAGTAAATCTTCTAAATACATAACGTCGATAAGTTCTTTATCGGCACCGTTGCAAGTCGCGACGTCGCCCACGGCAACGATTTTGCCGAGGGCAAGAGCGTATTTTATATAGTCGACGAATTCTGCAAGGTTTCTTTCTATATCGTAGGCTTTTACGTACTCCCCTTGCCATTCGTGATACATCCCCGACCCCATATTGACCGCAAGTAGTATGTCGGCTTCCGAAACAGAATACACCCTCGTTCCGCCCGCAGCAAGGATTTGGTATTTTATCGTTTCGTTTAAAATTCTGTCCTCAAACCAAGGAATCACCGTTTCCGCCTTGGTTGAAGCGTATTTTACGTAAATTTTGGGATTGTAACCGTAAAGTTCGTTTACCGCTCTTGCAAGCAAGGTAAGCCCCGTATCGTCCGCCGACGGGTACATTGCGGTTTTTAAGTGTAAAACGTTTTCTTTAAGATAACTTCTTACGGTAATCTGATTCATTGCCGTAAAACCGTATTCTGCGGCGTCGTCTTGCGGAACTATGAAATAGTCGCATATACCGTCTTTTATAAACTGCAGGTCGTGCATTAAAACGGAAATGTTTTTATTCCGCCTTTCTACGTAATCATCGAGATATTCGGGCTTTATAAAGGCTTTAACTCTTTCAAAATCCTTTTTATCCTCATCGGTTAACTTACCGACTTTTTCGAGATGACTGTATCTTCCGTATAAGAAGATTTCGGCACCGCATTCGTCGTAATAGTCGGGTTCTTCGTCGGAAAGGGAATAACCCGGACAACGCATTATAAGTTGGAATAAATACAACTTAGTTTTAGGATTGATTTTTCTGAGTTCTTTTATGGCGTCTGCACGTTTTATAAGTTCTTCCGTACTTTCGTGATGAAGCCTTGACGGAACTATACCGCCGTATACGAGGGTATCCATGGATACTATACAGGCGTCGGCGTCTTTTGCCTCACTTAAAAGCCATTTTCTAATTTCGGGAATATTCCCGGGCGTCTTTTTATCGCCCATTACGGACTTTGGGGGAAGCACCAAATTATAGCCGACGTTCGGCATCATTTTGGGATAATTATAGTTGCAAGGTCTTTCGTCAAGCGGAAGAAATACGATTTTTTTCATAAATACCTTATTTAATTGACTTTTTTATTATAAATTATCGAAATAGGCTTGTCAACCCCTGTTTCTAATTTTGTCGGTTTTAAAAACTTTAATTTTAAAGAGACTTTAATTTTAAATGGAACGACAGAAATAAACGGGATAATTTTTCGGAAACGCAAACTATTTTGCCGATAAAATATCCCGATTACACTATCTACTCGTTTTTAACGTTTTTTCTATTACTTTTTGATAAAAATCGGCTATTTTTACCATTCCGAGGTCGGTCGGATGTACGCCGTCGGTAGTGTATTCGCAAAAATCTTTTCCGAAAACGCCGAACTGGTCGTAAAAATAAACGTTAAAACCTTTTATTCTGTATTTTTGCGCCGTACTGCGCAAAAAGCGAAGGTAAAATTTATTAAGATTTATTCGGTCTTCGTCGAATAAATCGAGGGTGAACGGTATTCTCGAAAGCAAAACCACGGGAACGTTCGGTCTCGCTTTTAAAAATTCGTTTAAAAAAGGTTCGAGGTTATTCTTTAAATTATCCGAAACGCCGGCATTCGGTTCGGTGTCGACGATAAGCATATCGAAAGCGTTTTCGGAAAGCACCTTGCCTATTTCGGGCTCGGTCATGGCAACGCCCGAAAAACCGTAATTGAAAAACTCGCAGTCAAGCGTTCTCGACAAAATGTTGGTATACGCCATGCCCGGGCGGGATGCGCAACAACCGTGGGTTATACTGGTGCCGTAAACAGCCACTTTTAAGCCGTTTTTGAAGGTGTCGGGGGAAACTTCCGCCCAATCGTTTACGCCGATTTCAAGACTTTCGGAGTGCATGTATAAAGGTAAATTTATAATAAACCTTCTGCGTCTTTTGGGGAGTTTACGAAAATCGCCTATTCTTTCGGTAAAAGAAACCGAGTCGAATGTTCCGTGCGCCGTAAGATGAAAGACGAATTTTTCAAGTTTTTCGTCGTAAACGTATAAATCGTAACCGCATTGCCCGATTTGCGTCATATTCGTCATATCGAACTTGGAAGCGTTTTTTGCCTTTACGAAAATATCTGTAGCGTCTGTTATAAATTTAATTTGAATGCCTGCCGAATGGCGGGAAAACCAGGCTTCGCCGTCGCTTACTTTCTCGACGTAATCACGCTGACTTTTAGTAAAGCGACAAAAACCGTCTTCCTCTTTTGCCGTCGTGCCGAAAAGCCCGAATTTACTTGCGTCTTTGGCGTCGAAATACTTTAAAGTAGGTTCGTCGGTCAAAGGCTTACTCATATTTTTATCGAAATCGTACACGTTTTTTACCATAATATCCTTTTGCGGGGCGGATTTTCCGCCCCGCTTTAAAATTCTTATTTAGACGTTACCAAAATGGTGTTTATAACCTGTCTTGACGAATCGAGTTCGCTTGAAGCGGTATCGCTCGAACGGACGATAACGGTTTTAACGCCGTTTTTCATTGCCGTAAGTTGGGTGGATCCGCCGCCGTCGAAGTTTGCGCCGTTTTTCACTCCGTAATACGCCATAAAGTCGGCAAGTTCGGGTAAATTCATACCGTGAGTGTCGCCTTCGCTTGCTTTTTTACCGTAATAAAGAGATTCTACAGCAAATATGACTACGGTTCCGTCTTCCTTTACGCCTACGGCACTTCTCGGAACGTCTTTAGACTGTGCGCCGTTAGTGTTTTCGAGGGTAACGGTCGAAGCAACCGCGCCGTTTGAAACGAGAGATTGACGGCAACCGAGTATGGTGTCGTAACCGTCCCACAAACCGTCGGGAGAAGATACGGTTAAAGACAAATATTTATTTTTCAAGTACGAAAAAGAAGTGTACGCTTGGCTGTTTTTGCCGACGAAGAGGTAGGCAAAGTTGCCCTCGGGAGTGAACTCGGTGTCGGCGGTACATTTAGTTACTTCCATGACGCGCATGTTTTTAACGCCGTTTACGACGGTAACTTTCAACGCCATATCGCCCGCTTTGCAGGTTTTAGCCGAGTTTTTAACGAAAACCAAACCGCTTTTATCGGAATCGGAATCGAAGGAAAGTTCGTAGGTTACGTTAGAATTTTTTTCACCGATAAGGTTTTTGAGTTTTGCTTTTATAAGTTGTTGTTTAACAGCCGAAGTCGTTACGTCGCCCGTGTAGTTAATAATAGGCGCAACCTGAGCAGTAGTACCGTTTACGCCGAAAAGCATGGGCGCGGAAGCGGGTACGTCGGAAGCAGAGTTTTGGTAATCGTAATTTCCGTTATCGTTATGTCCGCTTTTTACGACGATTCCGTCCTTAACGAAGGCGTTTACCGGTTGAGAGCCGAAAAAGTCTGCATTTAAGTAGGCGTAAACGGTTTTACCCGTAGCGGTTTCGTAAGCGGTAGCCTGCTTAGAGGGAATTTCTTTAGCCAGCGTATCTAAACTCGTCGTGTTGTTTTTACTGCCCGCGGCGATATTGACTTTTGATAAATCGACTTCGAGGGTGTAAACCGCCACCTGATTTCCGTCCGTTTTTTTAAGGGTGTTTTTAACCAAAATCAACCCATCGGTGATTTGTTCAGCCTCGTAAGATACAGTAGCCTTATCGAACTTTGTAGGCGTATAGTCGTTGCGATAGTTTACGGTGATCGTTATTGGACTATCGCCTCCGCCGGATCCGCCGCCCGACGAACCGCCCGATGAACCGCCCGATGAACCACCGGACGAACCACCGCTGTTAGGCACGTTGCCGTTGCACGCGGAAAAGACACACAAAAGTGCGAAAATAAAAATTAACGCACTTGATAAAAATAGCTTAAACTTACTCATTTTATCCTCCTTGATATCGACTTTTAGTCGAATTTTACGAAAATATATTTCATGCCTGTTTTTAAATATATTTTACGCTTACATACATTGTACCATAAAATTTTAAAATTTCAATAGTTTTTGAAAAAATTCTTCAAAATTTTTTTTATTTGGTTTTAGAATAACGAAATTACGCGATTATACGGCTTTTTAATTGCAAATTGCGCCGTTATATGCTAAAATTTTTTTATAAAAGATACTAATCCGTATTATAGATATCAATCTATACACTTTGTATGAGGCATTTTATGAAAACTTTCACTGTTAACTTAAAAGAACTTTATAACGTAAAAGGCGGAAAGGTTACCGCCTATATTACCGAAGCACCTTTCGACCAGCCCGACCCCGATTTCAGACGCCCAGCCGTCATAGTAGTTCCGGGTGGCGGATATAACATGGTCAGTAAAAGAGAGGGCGAACCTACGGGGAATTATTTTACTTACATAGGTTACCAAGTATTCGTTCTCGAATACCTTTGCCGACCGGACGGCGTTAAATACCCCGAACAACTTTACGAACTTGCCGCCGCCGTCGATTACGTAAAGAAAAACGCCGACGAGTTTTTGGTTAAAAAAGACAAAGTCTTTGCGGTCGGTTTTTCGGCAGGCGGGCATTTGGTCGCAAACCTTGCCGTAAATTACAAAAAAGCACAAAAAGATTTGGGGCTTTCGGATTGCACTCTTACCGCAACCGGGCTTAGTTACCCCGTTATCTCCCCCGAATACAGACATAAAGACTCTTTTGACTGTCTTTTAAACGGTTATACCGACGACGAAAAGAAAGGGCTTTATGACGAATTGTGCCTTGACAAATTGGTTACCGAAAATACTCCCCCGTCATTTTTGTGGACGACTTCGGAAGACAACGACGTACCCCCCGTTAACGCTTTAAAGTACGCCGAAGCCCTTGCCGAGCATAATATTAAGTTTGAATTGCACGTTTACCCCCACGGTTGGCACGGGCTTGCAAATTGCAGTGAGGAAATAAACCCCGCTAAACCGTCCTTTTTGAAAAAGAACTCGCAATGGATTTCCGATTGCGCAGACTTTTTTAAAGAATTTTAATTAAAAAAGTTTGGATAAAAAACCGGGGCTTAAAAAGTTTGGATAATAGGGCTTTGTTGCGGACGGCAAATTGTTTTTCGGCTTTTATCGCCTTTTAACCGTTTCGTTCTAAAATAAAGCTTTCGGTGCCGATGGCTTAGCACGTTGCTCCAAATTGCGGTGCGTGTATAGCCTGCCGTGCTTGCTCCAAATTGCGGTGCGTGTGCAAGTTGCGATGCGTACGTCAAGTTATTGACATTCGTCAAGTTTAATATAAAAATTCGGGGTTGCCTTGCAAAAACTTGCAAAGCAACCCTTTTTTTCTTTTACTTGTCTTTTATTTTTGTCTTTTGTTTTATTTTTATTTCGTCTTTTATTTGAGCTTTTATTTTTTTATTTGCCTGAAAATTTGTTTTTTATCTTAAAATTCGATTCGTGTTCGTTATTTAATTAGGTTTTTAATGGCGTTATTCGTCGATTTCGTCTTTTATCTTGCTTCTGTACTTGTACACAGCAAAAACTTGAGACAAACTAGTTACCACCGCAATAACGAAAGCGATAGCCATAGCCAACAGCAAGGTAGGGTCTGCACGATTTAACAAAAACATTATTAACTACAATAACGCACCTAATATAATCCTTACGACACAAGTAATTACAAATAAACCTATTTACGAAAAACTAATTTACAAATGAACTAATTTGCAAATTAGTGTAACTTATTTTGACGCCAAAATTTTGTCGGTTATGACTTCGTAAGCGACTTGGTTAGGATGAAGTTCGTCGTTAGTGAACCAAACCCTTGTATACTGACCATTTCTGTCGCAAGGTATTGCGGTGTAAATGTCCACGTAAGCCGATTTGTTTTTGTCGGCGCAGTTTTTAACGGCTATGTTTACGCCCTTGATTCCTTCGTTGTTATGCCCGTTGGATTTTCCTTGATAATATCCGTATGTCGAGCAACACGGAATATTGCTTAAACATATTACGCCCGCCCGATTGTTAAGGCCACAAATGCTTTCGAGTATGTAGTTATAAAAGCCGTAAAAGGTAGATAAAGGTTTTTTAGTATCCGTAAGGTTAAACGCCGTTTCGTCGGCTACATCCGACAAAACGCCGAGTTTTAAAGGCGCACCGTCTTTGTTGATTTCGTAACTGTCGTTGGTTCCTCCCATAACGAAAACGTAATCGGCAGACGTAATTTTTGCCTCATTGTTTTTGATTTGCATTGGCAAAGAATACGATTTATTGGCGTAGGTTGCGTCGTAATATGAACAAAGCGCACCCGCCACCGCAGGGTTATTTAGCGAGGCGAAATGACATGCGTCGTCAAGCATATTAACGTAGTTTGCCGTAATACCTTTAACCGTTATGAGTCTTGTGTTTTCTCTTATGTAGTTACCCGACTTATCTATCTTTGTCCAAGTATTGGTTTGCCACCAAGTCGCACTTTGGTCGGTTATGGAGTCGCCTAAAAATACGACTTTTTTGCCGTATAATCTGCCGACGGACGGCGTTAAAAGGGTATCGCCGTACTTTTCTTCGTTTACGACGTGAAATTTAATAATCGTCGTAACGGTGCCGACTTTATAGTATACTTCGTCGGTGGTGAAATCGTCGGGTTCAACTTGTTTTGCGGTTATTACACCTTTTGAAACGGTAAGGTTATCGCTTTCGAAATCAATCGTTTTTACGCCCGTAAAAGTTTTAGAATCATACGAAAGGGTCATCGTATCGACAGGTTCACCTTCGTACTTTAACTGTTCGTATAAATTATAAGTTTCAGCGGGCTTTAAGTAAACGTCGGCGGAAACGGTTTCTTGCGTTTGACTGCCACCGCCAGACGAGGACGGCGACGTTCCGCCGTTTGACAAATCACCCGTTTGTCCGCTACACCCGAATAAAAGTGTTGACATAAGCAAAAAACAAATTACTAACGTAAAAAAATTTTTCATCGATTTTCTTTTTCCTTTATATCGTTATTGTGTTTTAGTCGTTTTTACAGGGAAGAAATTCACTATATTTAATGTATAACATGTTTTTTTGCCTTTGTCAATAGGTAAATCGAAAAAAAATTTCAATATTTTGTGAATTATAGTTATTTTATAATTGTCGTTATTTTATAAAGTAAGACGGAAAGCATTTTGATATGCACCCCAAAAGTTAGATACTTTTGGTGTCACTTCAGTTTTTGCCTTCCGTCTTTAACTTGCTTTTAGTCTTTAATTTGGTTTTAGTCTTTAATTAACTTTTAATCTTAATTTGCCTTTTCGTCTTTAATTTTATTAAAAATTATTTATAGATTTTGGGACGATTGACTATTTTATTTATGTGGTGATTGACTATCTTCGTGTGTAAAACTATTTTAAAGTAAAGTGCATTTCGACGGGGTTGTGGTCGGAAAACTCAAAGCCCGTGTCTATAACGTTGCAATAGGACACTTCAACGTTATCGGAAACTATAAAACCGTCTATGGATACCACGAATTGATTTTCGTTATAAGGTCCGTCTGCGTTACGACAAGTGGGGATGGGGTTTGCTGGATCAAAAGGTTTTTGCAAAGAAAGACCGGTGTCTTTTAAATATTCCTCTTTGATGGGTTGCGCCCAAGTGTACTTCGTTCCGTCGACGCCGAAAACTTCCGAACCGTTGCCCAAAACGTCTTTGTTAAAATCCCCTGCGCAAATTACGTAACCGCCGCCGTTATAGGCTTCCTTCATGTCGGAAACGAGCATTTCAAACTGCTCGTCCGCAATTTTGCCGTCCGAGGTATAAGCCGATAAGTGTACGTTAAACAGGTAAAGAGTTTTTCCGTTTTCAACCGGCAATGCGGTTATCGTATAACAACGATCCAAATCCATATATTTCGCAAAGCCCGTTTCGACGGGTAAACTTCTTCTTAAAGCATTAGTCGCATTAAATTTGGTAAGTAGCAAAATGCCCGACTTAGCCGAACCCAAAGGGCTATGAAAGGGATATATAAGGTAGGGACTGTTATAGTTTTCGGCAAAAACGCTCGTGTATCCCGTTAGCGACGTTTTATAGTGTTCGAGTTCGTTAACTTTGTAACTCCTCGTGGCTTTTACGTCGACTTCCTGCAAGAAATTTATATCGGCGTTTTTTTCTGAAAGTAAGCCTATAATACCGTTAACGGTGCTTTTTACGGAATCTTCGGACCACGCTCTGCCCTCCGTTCCGCCGTCCATAAAGAAGCCGAAATCTTTAGTGTACGCACCGAAGCCCGTGTTATAAGATATGGCTTTATATTCCTTACCCGTTACGACTTGCGTCGTTTGGTTGTTATCCAAAGTAAGTTCGAGATCGCTTTCTATTCTTTTGTAACTCAATAAATAGTAGGCTACGTAAATACCCGCAACGAGTATTACCGCCAACACTACCGCAAGAAGGATTTTTAAGATTTTTTTCGCTATAGCCATTTTTTATCTTCCTTTAAGTTTCTTATAACATTATAACATAGTGTTGCTTTAATGTAAATGGTTTTTTCAAAATTTTACCTTATTTTCATAAAAGAAGACGAAAAAGGCTTGCCGACTTTATTAAAGCGACAAGCCTTTCGATTGTATTTTTAATTTTATTATAGTCAAAAGGGTTTAATTTTAACGATTTTATAACCTGAACGATTAAAATCTAAACGTTTTCCCTAAACGATTTCTACTATAAATAAAGGTTTAGCCTTCTACTTTGGACAAAAGTTTGAGGTCGATACCTTTTTCGCCGATTTTGATGATTTCGACGTTTACTTTATCGCCTACAGACAAAACGTCTTCAACGGAGTTGACTTTTTTGTCCGTTCCGAGTTTTGAGATGTGAATCATACCGTCGTGCCCCGGGGTTAATTCGCAGAATGCGCCGACTTTGGGGAGTATTCTTGCAACCGTAGTAGAGAACATATCGCCGACTTCGAGATCTTTCGCAATTGACATAATAATGTCTCTTGCGCGTTCTGCAGGTTCGATGGTTTCGCCGTAAGAAGCAATGAATACGTTGCCGTCGTCGTTGATGTCGATTTTGGCACCCGTTTCGGCAATAATCTTGTTGATGGTCTTTCCGCCGCTTCCGATAACGTCTTTGATCTTGTCGGGGTTAATCGTGAAGGTCAAAATCTTGGGAGCGTATTTGGAAAGTTCTTTATTGGGTTCGGGGATGCATTCGAGCATCTTATTCAAAATGAAATGTCTGCCTTCGTTGGCTTGTTTGATTGCCTGACGTAAAATGGTTTCGTCGATGCCTTTGATTTTGATATCCATTTGGATGGCGGTGATACCTTTAACGGTACCGGCAACTTTAAAGTCCATATCGCCGAGGAAGTCTTCCAAACCCTGAATATCGCTCATAACGGAAACTTTTCCGCTTTCAACGTCTTTAATCAAGCCCATGGCAATACCTGCGACGGGGCGTTTAATGGGAACGCCTGCGTCCATCAATGCCATCGTAGAACCGCAAACGGAAGCCTGAGAAGTAGAACCGTTGGACGATAAAACTTCGGATACCACGCGGATGCTGTAGGGGAATTCTTCCAAAGAAGGAATAACGGGTTCCAAAGATCTTTCTGCTAACGCACCGTGACCGATTTCGCGACGGCCGGGACCACGCATGGGTTTTGCTTCGCCGGAAGCGTAACCGGGCATGTTGTAATGATGCATGTAGCGTTTTTCGACTTCGTCGTCAAGCCCTTCGAGTTTTTGTATATCGCCTACCGTACCTAAGGTACAAGTTGACATAACCTGCGTCATACCGCGAGTGAATACCGCCGAACCGTGAACTCTCGGTAAAATGCCGTGTTCACACCAAATAGGTCTGATTTCGGTAAGCTTTCTGCCGTCGGGACGAACGCCTAAATTGGTTATTTTAGCGCGAACCTTTTCCTTGGTGATGTAATAAAGGGAATCCTTTATTTGACGAACGACGTCGGCTTCTGAAAGATTGAGAGAGTCGAAACCGTCGTAATCTTCGGCGGTGAAATGTTCGATACATTCCTTTTCGACTTTGTCTTGTCTGTCTTGACGTTCGAATCTGTCAAAAGTATCGAGTGCCCAATCGAGTTTTTCGGAAGCGTATTCGCGTACCTTTTGATCGAGTTCGTCGTAAACGTGGTAAAGTTCCATTTCTCTCTTGGGTTTACCGCATACCTTTACCATATCTTCGATGAAAGCGCATTGTTTTTTGATTTCTTCGTGACCGAACAAAATTGCGCCGACCATTTCTTCGTCTTCGATTTCCTTTGCACCCGCTTCAACCATCATGATGGCGTCCTTCGTGCCGGAAAGGTTTAACGAAAGGGTGGATTTTTCACGTTCGGCAACGGTGGGGTTAATTACGTATTTGCCGTCTACCATGCCGACTACTACCGCGCCGGTAGGTCCTTGGAAAGGTATATCGGAAATGGAAAGAGCGATAGAACTGCCGAGCATTGCGAAAGGTTCGGGTGCAATGTCGGGATCAACGGATAACGCCGTTGCAACTACCGTTACGTCGTTAAAAAGCCCTTTGGGGAAAAGAGGTCTTATAGGTCTGTCGATAAGCCTCGAAGTCAAAATGGCTTTGTCGCTTGCTCTTCCCTCTCTTCTCTTGAAACTACCGGGGATTTTGCCGATAGCGTACATCTTTTCTTCGTAATCTACCGAAAGCGGGAAGAAATCCATCCCTTCACGCGGGGATTCGCTCATCGTTGCGTTGACCATAACTACGGTTTCACCGCATTTAACGATGCACGAGCCGTTTGCCTGTTGTGCGTACTTGCCTACGTCAACGGTAACTTTTCTTCCGCCGATTTCGGTTTCAAATGTCTTGTGATTTTCTAACATGTGTCTCCTTATAACTAACTTTACTCTATTTATAGAAACGAAGAACAAGCTTGTCCTTCGCTAAAATATGCGAATTTTTAACCCCGCTTTAAAATTATTGCGATGAACGGTGTGTTTAAACGGGCAATAAATAATTGCGTCGATGCTTTTTAACGCAACGAATAATTGCGTCGAATAATTGCCTCCATGCTTTTAGGGCAACGAATAATTGCTTCGTATGCTTTTTAACGCAACGAATAACTGCATCGAATAATTGGCTCGTTGGCTTTGTGCAACGAATAATTGCGGGGTTGAATAGAAAAATCGGGGGCAATACGATACTGCCCCCACACTTAAACTTACTTTCTGAGATTAAGTCTTTTGATAAGATCTCTGTACTTCTCAATGTCTTTGGATTTGAGATAGTCGAGTAAACCCTTTCTGCGACCGACCATTTTTAAAAGACCGCGTCTTGAATGGTTGTCGTGTTTGTTTAACGCCAAATGTTCGTTAAGATGGTTGATACGAGCCGTTAAAAGAGCGACTTGAACTTCAACCGAACCGGTATCGTTTTCGTGAATACCGTATTCCTTGATAAGATTGGTTTTTGCTTCTTTTTCCATTTTAAAACTCCTTGGAAATTATAAATTCGCTTTAAACCGAGACGCCGACCGAAGAAAATCGAACGCCTAAGCCAAAGTACTTTAATATATTAACAAATAATTCGCCTTTTGTAAACAAATTTAAACCCGTTTAAGGCATAAACAGTAAATTTTTTTGCTCTATAAGTTCGTCTACCCGTTTAAGATAGGCGTCTGTGTTTTTAGGCGCGCCTATACGGGTTATTTTATGCAAATTTTCGACGCGCTTTGATACGGCGTTTGCTCCGTTTGCCAAAATATCGGTGGTTTCTTCCATTATGTCGACGTTGTAAATACATTCCTTGCCTTTTTTAGAGTAGCCGGTGTTTTCAAGGTTGCCCGCCATGTATTTTTGGCGATACAGATAATACGGGTTGTACCCCGCACTCGATAAATATCTATGAGCGAATTCCACCATTTCGGATACTTCGCCGTCATTAAGCCTGTCGGTGGATTCTTTAAGCTTGGAACCGCTTTTTAAACATAAGGTGTGAACGGTAATATTTTCGGGATTTAGCGACACCGCAGTTTTTAAAGAATTTTCAAAGTCGACTTCTTTTTCGCCGTAAAGCCCGGCAATCAAATCCATGTTTACGTCGAAGCCGTAAGACTTTACGATTTCGTATTTTTCGATAACGTCCCCGCTCGTGTGCTTTCTGCCGATAAGTTCCAAAGTTTTATCGGAAAAAGTTTGCGGATTGACGCAAACACGGGTTACGCCGAAGTCCTTCATCATTTGAAGTTTGGTTTTCGTTATGGCGTCGGGGCGTCCCGCTTCCACGGTGTACTCAACGCTTTGTTTGCCTATATGTGATAGCAATTTATAGAAAAGTTCGTCCGAAAGCGCAACGGGCGTGCCACCGCCTACGTAGACCGATCTCAAATTTTTAATGAGGCGTTTAGAAGCCTCGATTTCGTCCGAAAGTCGGGCTATATACTCGTTAATGCGCTTTTCTTGAGAAATTTCGTTTGATATGAACGAGCAGTATGCGCACCTCGACGGACAAAACGGAACGGAAACAAAAAGGTCGCAATTATCGGGGTTTACACTGTAAATTCCCTTTTGCGTTTGCAAAATTTTAGATACGAGTCTGGTTTTTTCGTCACTTACGAGCATTACTTCTTTGAAGAATTTTTCAAAGTTATCCCCTTCCATATAGGCAAGTTTGGTAGGACGTATTCCCGTAAGTGCGCCCCAGGGCAAACGCTCGTCTGTATAGTCGGATAAGCCTTTATATGCGGATAATTTTAAAAAACGCTTTTTAAGACGCTTTTCGTCGCGAATATCCGACGGGTTGAAAGAATAAGTATATTCGTAATTTTTATCTTCGACAAAAACATAAGCGGTAAACATGTCGTTCGTAACGTTTCCGTCAACGGTAATGTTGCCGTTAAAGGAAACGAACTCGTTTACAACTTCTTCTACGTCTGGGAAAAATTCGGGATGGTTAGTTTTTAGCATATTTTAAGTAGTATGTATTAAATCGGTATTCGTGCGATAAATCGGTATCCGCACCGTGTCCGGGGTGTACTTTATAGTTGTGTTTTTCTTCGGAAAATAGGGCTATAAGCCTGTTAATCGAGGATTTCATATCATTTGCGTTTCCGCTCGGAAAATCCGTTCTGCCTACGGACATACGAAATAAAGTGTCGCCCGTAAACATATCCGAACCGATTATAAAGGTTACCGAACCTTTGGTATGCCCGGGCGTCGATAGAATTTTAACGGGTATTTTTCCGAAATCGTACTCGCCTTCCACAAAGGTTTTATAATCGAAAATCGGCTCGTAATTTACGCCTACGTATGCCGAAAGCGTGCCTTCACTCGATTCAAGCCCTGTTGCGTCTAAGCAAGAAATATATACGGGTATGCCGTGCTCTCTCGCGCTTTTTAAACCGCAAACGTGGTCGAAATGATTATGCGTGCATAAAACGGCAACGGGGGTGAGATTTTCGGTTTTCAAAACTTCTTTCGCAACCGAAAAGTCCGCGCCGAGGTCGATTATCAAGCAATTTTTATCGTCTATACTCACGATATACATGAACGAATCGAAGGGTTCGTTTCTTACTTTTAATATTTTCATATTAGCCGATTGTGCTATTTATATTATTTGAAAGCGTTATTTAGATTAGCCGATTGTACGATATGCGTCTAAAACTTCGGGGTTGTCGGTAAGCTTCTTTATAAGCATATCGAGGTCTTCTTTTTTGTTTAATCTTACCGTCATGTCGGCAAGGCAGTAATGATTTTTGGCGTCGATTCTTCCGTTAAAGGAAAGAACGAACAAGCCGAGTGACAGACAACTCGAAGAAACTATCGACATAAGCGGGGCCTTTTCGGTTGCGGTAACTTTTAACGAAACTACGTAACTTTCGCCCGATTTTCCCGTCCATTCGGCGGGCAAAATTCTGTCGGGATCTTCATGTTCCATATTGGGGCAATCTGCTCTGTGAACGGTTACACCTCTGCCTCTTGAAACGAAGCCTATAATGTTATCGCCCGGGACGGGGTTACAACACCCCGCAAAACGAATCAATAAGCCGTCGACGCCCTTTATGGTTACGTCACCGCTCATGTGCGAACGCTTTTGCGTCAATAAATCCTTGGTGGGAATTTTATCGGAAACGAGTGGCGTTGCCTTTTTTTCGACGTCTATAAATTTATAAATGACCTGTTGAGGGGAAACGGCACCGCAACCGACGGCGGCGTACATTTCGTCGATGGTGTTAAAATTGAGTTTTTCGGAAACTCTTTCAAATGTAGCGTTGGTAAGTAAGTTGGAAAAGACGTAGCCCTTGTTTTTTGCCTGAGCTTCGAGCATTGACTTACCTATTTTTATATGTTCGTCGACCATCGTGCGCTTAAAATATTGTTTGATTTTTGCGCGCGTTGAAGTGGAATTTGCTATTTTCAACCAATCCCACGAGGGACCTTTTGAATTTTTATTCGTTATAATTTCGACAATGTCGCCCGTTTGCAAAGTGGAATTTAGAGGAACGATTTTGCCGTTTACTTTTGCGCCGACGCATTTATTACCGACTTCGGTATGAATTTTATAGGCGTAGTCGATTGGGGTTGCGCCCTTAGATAAACTGACGACTTCGCCCTTGGGGGTGAATACCAAAACTTCGAGGTCGTAAATATCGCCCTTTAAAGACTCGACGAATTCCGTGGATTTTACCCCCGGTTGCCATTCCATGACTTCACGTATCCAAGATAGTTTTTTGTCGAAACTGTCCTCGTCGGTTTTGTTTTCTTTGTACTTCCAATGTGCCGCGATACCGTATTCGGCGGTCTTGTGCATTTCGAAAGTTCTTATCTGAATTTCGAAAATCTGACCGAAATCGGTAACGACGGTTGTGTGTAAACTTTGATAAAGGTTGGGCTTGGGAATTGCGATGTAATCTTTGATTCTACCGGGGATAGGAGCCCATTTTTTATGGATTTTACCTAAAATTTCGTAGCATTCGTCCACCGTTTCGACGATAACCCTGACGGCGGTCAAATCGTAAATTTGATCGAGGGTTTTGCCTTGGTTTTTCATCTTTTTGTAGATAGAGTAAAAATGCTTTCTTCTGCCTAAAACTTCTCCTTTTATACCAGAGGAAACTAAAATTTCCTTAATTTCGTTTATGGTTTCGTCCAAAAACTTTTGCTTTTCTTCCACTCGATTGTTTATGTTGTTTTCGAAATACTCGTAAGCGTCCGGGTCGAGATATTTTAAGCATAAATCTTCAAGTTCGCATTTTATGTTGGAGATACCAAGCCTACCTGCCAAGGGTGCGTAAATATCCAACGTTTCGTTTGCCATGGCAAGTTGACGGGTTTTGGACAAAAAATTAAGCGAACGCATATTATGTAATCTATCCGCAAGTTTAATGATTATAACCCTTATGTCGTTAGCCATGGAGACGAAAATCTTTTTAAAGTTTTCGGCTTGTTCTTCTTTTTTTGATTTAAATTCGATTTTTTCGAGCTTTGTTACCCCTTGAACGAGCGTAAGTATTTCGTCGCCGAATTCACGTAAAATATCACCTTCGGAAACCGAGGTGTCTTCTATGGTATCGTGCAAAAAGGCGGCGCAAATGGTGGTATAATCCATGCCGAGGTCGATTAAAATTTTAGAAACTGCGCAAGGGTGAATAAAATATTCTTCACCAGACGCGCGTTTTTGACCTTCGTGCGCGTTTTTTGCAAAGTAAAAAGCCTTAACGATAATTTGACTTTCGTTTTCGGGATATGTCTCTTTAATTTGCTCTAAAATTTCGTTTTCGTACATAACTAATTGTGTAATTTTTCCACTTCCGTATATATTTTTGAAGCGTCAAGACTGCTTTTAACGTTTTGATTGTACCTTAATTCTCCGCGAGTAAAGGTAAAGATGCCGAGTTCGATAAAAACTTCCAAAACGAAAACCGTTTGATATTTGTCGTAGCCGATGTCGCAATTTTTGACGAAATCGATGGAATTTTCGGCGGGGGCGCGGTTATATTTTACGAGGCGACGGAAAATTTCGGTAAAAGTTGCCTTGGTAACGTCGAGTTTTTCGTACGGGAAAGCCCGTCTTTGCCTGTTTATAAAGGTTTCGGATACCTTGTCGCAATAGGTAACGTTACCGAGCGGTCTGTCGAGATAAACTATCTTTTTATAACCGCCGAAAGGCTCTTGGTTTAGGGCGACGACCACGTTGTTAACGAGGTTTTTGCCCGAAGTTTTATATAAGTATCTGTCGAGTTTTTCCAGATTATCGAAATTATCGAGAGTGTCTACGTTGTAGCAAACGTATATGGTGCCGTAATTTTCGCTTAACGTTTCGGCAACTACTTTTTCGGTCATTTCTTCGGATATATAAAGGTAGTCATCGTTGTCGTTCATGGCGGTAAGAAGGCTTTCTCTGAACCCGCAAAGTTTGGTACCCGCCGTTTTTGCGATAACGTACTCCACGTCCTTAACATACCCCTTTAAAGATTCCTGTCTGTTGAAAACGGATAGGTTGGACTCGAAAGTAATACGCTTTTCAAAGGGTAAATCGAGCATGGGACGGTTGTCCGTTGCGTTAAAATAAAGCATTTCGATATAATCGGTATGAATAGACAAGTGCGGAGAACCGACTTTTATGGGTGCCGACTTGGTGTTACGAGTCGACACGGCAAATACGGGGCGTCTGTTAGCCGTTCCGAAAGGCTCTAAACGATTTAATTCTTTGGCAAGTTTTACGGTAAATTTGTTGGTAATTAAAATATCCGCATACTTTTCCGGTTTAAAATAATCGTAGGAATAATTTTCGTCAAAGTATTTTTCGAGTGCCTCTTTAAACTTGGGGTAGTTTTCGAAAGTGCAGGTTATGCCCGCAGCCTGAGCGTGTCCGCCGAAGTCGGAAAGGTATTCCTTACAAGACGAAATTGCGTCGAAAATGTTTATGTTTTCAATAGACCTTGCCGAGCCGTGAAGTTTGCCGTTGTTGTTTACGAAAAGTATTACGGGGCGAGAAAACTCTTCAACGAGTTTGGAAGCGATTATCCCGACCAATCCGCCGTTCCATTCGTCGTCTTCCATAATGATGATTTTTTTGTTGTACGAGGTATTGACTAATTTTTCTCTTGCACTTTTATATAGGTTTTCGCACTCCGTTTGCCTCGTTTGGTTATAGGCGTTAAGTTTTAAGCAAAGTTGCTCTATAAGCCCGTTATCGGAGGAAATCATAAGTTTTAAGGCGGAATCGGCATCGCCCATTCTGCCCGCTGCGTTTATCCTCGGTGCCAAAACGTAGGCAAGTGAAGTAGAATTGACTTCTTTTAAATTGGATATGGCAATCAACTCTTTAACGGCGGGAGAACATTCGCCTTTTTTAATGAGATTTATGCCTTCAAAAACTATGTCGCGGTTTTCCTTTATAAGGGGCATACTGTCGGCAATGGTTGCGATTGCTGCAAAATCAAGGTATCTATACGCCCTTTCGCCTATAAGCGCGCACGCTATTTTAAACGCCACGCCCGCACCGCACAAGCCGTCAAAGCCGTAATCGGACGGTATTTTACAGTTTACGGTCAAAGTGTCGGGAAGACGGTCGGGAAGTTCGTGGTGGTCGGTTACGATAACGTCTACGGCTAAGTCTTTTAAGTATTCCACTTCGTTGTATCCGCTTATACCGCAGTCAACGGTTATAACAAGGCTCGGCAAATATTTATCCATTATATAATCGATGTTTTCGACCGATAAGCCGTAACCGCTCGTTCTTTCCGGCACGAAGGGAATTGCGTTTATGCCGTAGTCGCGAAGGGCAAGATACATTATAGCCGTCGCACAAATGCCGTCGGCGTCGTAATCGCCGTATATAACTACCGATTCCTCGTCCTCTTTTGCAATTTTTATCCTTTCGACCGCCTCTTTAACCCCTTTAAGTTTGTAAGGGTCTATAAAATGGTGTTTACCGGGGTTCAGATAATATTTAATATCTTCGTCCGAGGTAACTCCCCTACTCGTTAAAATGGCGGAAGTTTCGGGAAGCAGATTAAAACGCTCTGAAATTTTACGTATTAAGTTGTCGTCAAGATTATCTATACGAAATTTCATCTTTCGTCTTCCCTTTTTATATAATTAAAGAAAATACGGCGGACGAATACAAATACGTCCGCCGAGATATGTTATTTTAATCAGGAATTAGCCTTTTGGGTAACGGTTTTAGTAGCCGTTTTTTTATTCCCTTTGATTTTTTTACCGATCTTTCTGAACTTAACCCACAATGCGGGGGCGATCATAGCAGAAGAAACGGCACCTGCAACCAAACCGAAGATAATGGGGAAGATGAATTCCTGAATGTCTTTAACGCTGAATATTACGAGGAAGACAACCATTATTAAGGTGGTTAAAGTGGATAAAACGGTAACGGTGAGTGTGCTCATAACCGCTTCGTTCGCAATCTCGGTATCGGTAAGTTCGGCGGAAGTAGCAAGTTTTAATCTTGCCCTTACACGGTCAAAAATAACGATGGTTGCGTTGATCGAGTAACCGATGATGGTTATAACCGCGGCAATGAAAGTAGAGTTGATGGTTATGTTAAAGATGGACATTAACGCAACCATGACTATTACGTCGTGAGTAAGAGCGCAAACCGCTGCCAAAGCACTGCTGAAGGTAAATCTTATTACGATGTAAATAAGCATTACCACGATAGCAACGACGGTTGCGATGATAGCCGAACGAACGAGTGTACCGCTTGCCGTTTCACCGACTGCGTACGCCTTAATGCTGTCGTCGTCAAGACCTAAAGCCAAGTCGTCGTTAGCGTAAGTCAACAATCTTCCGCAAAGGTCTTGATCGTTTCCGCTTTCAAAAATTTCCTTCATGAAAGATACTTCGTCGGTAATGGTTTTACCGTAACGCTCGTAACTTAAACGGAGTTCGTAGATGTAGCCTTCGGTTGCGTTGGTTTCCTGAATGGAACCGTTGACTCTGTAACCGTCGTTTTCGATAAACTTGGTAAGTTTTTCTTGGTTTTCGGCACTCATCTGCTCGTCGGCGGTAATCTGAATGGTTGCACCGCCCGTAAAGTCGATACCGAAGTTTAAGAAGGTATCGCCGTTAGCGACTCTTACCACACCGAAAACGATGCCCGCAATTACGATTGCGCAGAAAACGATAAGAACGTATTTAAACTTTTCAACTACTTTAGCGTATTTGGGAAGTTTCAACATGACTATGCAACCTCCTTTTGTAAGTTAAAGAACTTTTCTTTATTGTCGGAAAGCGGGTACAAAACCTTTAAGTACCACTTGGTTACCAAAATGTCGGTAAACAAGGAAAGAACGATACCTACGAGTAAGGTTATGGCAAAGCCTTTGATGGTACCCGGACAGAGAATCCACAAAACGATAGCCGCCAAAATGGTGGTAACATTGGAGTCTATAATCGTCCACAAAGCAGTCTTGAAACCTGCGTCGAAAGCGGTGTTTACTTTGCCTTCTTTGTAAGCAGACTTAATCCTTTCGAAAATAACGATGTTCGCGTCAACCGCCATACCTATGGACAAAACGATACCGGCAATACCAGGGAGGGTTAATTGTACGTTGGGGATAATGGCAAGGAAAATAACGTAAAGGAAAGCGTACAAAATAAGTGAGATGCTCGAAGCAATACCCATACCGCGATAAATGACTATCATAAGTATGAATATAACGACCATGGCAATACCCGCCGCCATAACACTCGTGTTAATAGCGGTTTCGCCGAGTCTTGCGGAGATGCTTCTCGATTCGCTTATTTCGTATTCGATAGGTAAAGTACCGCTCTTTATGACCGATGCGACAGATTCGGCAGAATCGTAATCGTCGAAACCGGTAATTTCAGCAGAACTGTTGGTAATCTGCGTGCTGACGGTAGGACTTGAAACCAAAGTGTCACCAAGGTAGATGTACATCTTGTTGTCGCTACGATCTTTGATGATGCCGGTAGCGTTGCTGAATCTTTCGATACCTTGAGAAGTAAATTCCAAAACGACTACGTAACCGTTACTGCTGTCGTAACTTACGTAAGCGTCTTTTATATCTTCTTCACCGTTCAAATATTCGTGTTTGGAGTCGTCTTGGAAAGACAAAGTACCGGTACTACCGATAATTTGCAAAATTTCGTCAGCGTTTTCGACTTCTGGAACTTCGATTCTGATACGGTTGCCGTCCTGTCTTGAAATGGTGGCTTCGGTAAAGCCCTTGTCGTCAAGACGGGTACGTAAAATTTCCATTGCGCTTTCAATCTTTTGATTGGCAGTCGTTGCATCGTCGGTACTTTCAACCTTCGGCGTCAATACTACGTAATAGCCGCCCGATAAATCGATGCCTTTTCCGATAAGACTGATTATCGAATTGTACTGTTTCGTTTCGCCTACGGGGAAACTTGCAAAGCAAGCAACGCCTATAATTGCGAGAACGATAACGGAGAGTACGAGTACGACTATTGATTTCTTCTTACTCATTATAGCCTCCTGATGTTTAGGTGAGTCTTATAAGGTCACGCTTGAGTGCGCGACGCATGTAACGGTACTAAACCGCCTTATACACGCTTTTATATTATATTATTTAAAACAAGATAAGTCAATAATTTTTAATCACTTTTTCGCATTCGGAAAGCAAAAAGTGCAAACTTTTATTTTAAGTTCGCACTTTTTTTGAAATATTTACCCGAAGAGGGCGATTTCTGGCTTTTACAAGGACTTTTTCGGTGACTTTTTAGGGACTTTATTCGGGTGTGATTATCGTTTTTTAAGGTTTACGGCGATAAGACCCGAAAGTATTCCGACGACGGTGCAGAACAAAATATCGAGGAAAAACCGACCTATATAAAAACTTTCCGCAATTCCGCTCATGATAAGGTATGCCGTTACGCCGTAAAGTACCCCTAAGCTTGCGCCAAAAAGGACGCCTTTATATTTGACGGTTAAAAGTGTGGCTATAATTACGCTAACCGCCTTTATGACTTGGTTTACCGGGCGGATAACGGTTGCCGACAGACAAAACGATTTTACTACGAGGGCGAATATCGCTTCGAGTATAAAAGTTAAAAGCAAAGCGATAAATACGCCGACGATAAGATTCAAAAAATTTTTCAAAAAAACCTCCGCATAAATCTTTCGATTAAATATATGCGGAGGTTTATATTAAAATGTTAAAAATTACTATATAACGCCGATTGAAAACAAACTTCTGTTATTCGTTTTTTTCTTCTACGGTTTCCGTCGTTTCTGTAGTTTCTTCGGTTTTAGTAGTCGTTTCTTCGGTCGTTTGACCGTAAATGTCCGAAGATTCGGGTGAAATTATTTCGTAAACGGCACGTTTTTCGACCGTTACGTAACTATAATGCTCGTCATCGCCCGTCTTTAACGTTACGGTGTCTTCCGTCATGGATACGATTTCGCCTACGATAAGACCGATGGTTTTTACGTGTGAACCTATCGTCATTTTAGACATTTTTTCTTCGTATTCCTTTTTCTGCTTTTTGCTTCTCAAAAAACTCGGAACAAGCATAGCAACCATAAGTAAGCCCAAAACTACCCAAATTACCCACGAAGGAATTGCGGGTTGAGTGGTGGTCGAACTCGACGCACTACTTGCCGAATCGGCTAAAAAATTAAATATATACATGTCGTACTCCTTTTCGATTTTTAACTATTGTAGCAAATTACGTAAAATATGGCAAGCCTTTTTGACGCTTATTTACGGCTTACGCCTTGTTTTCGTATTTTGCGTAAAATTCTTTGACAAAATCTTTGGTATATCCGCCAATAATCGACTTTCTTAAATCTCTCATAAGTTTAAGCAAAAAAGTAGTGTTATGAAGGCTTAAAAGCATTCCGCCGAGCATTTCGCCCGTGTTTATAAGATGGCGTATGTAGGCTTTGGTGTAATTTTGACAACAATAGCAGTCGCATTCGTCGTCGAGCGGAGTAAAATCTTCCTTGTACATTCCGTTTCTGACGACTATTTTACCGTGTGACGTAAGCGCCGTGCCGTTTCTTGCTATTCTCGTCGCCAAAACGCAATCGAACATATCCACCCCCCTCAAAACACCTTCAATAAGGCAGTCGGGACTACCCACGCCCATAAGATAGCGCGGTACGTTTACCGGGAAGTAAGGGTACATGGCTTCGAGCATTTCGTACATCAAAGGTTTAGGCTCGCCTACCGACAAACCGCCGATTCCCACGCCGTATTTTGCGTAAGGCACGGTTTCTTTGATGCTCGTCAAACGCAAATCTTTGTAAAGGTTGCCTTGAATTATCGGAAACAACGCCTGATCGTCGTTTTTATGATGATTATAGCAACGGTCAAGCCAGTTAAGGGTTCTCTTCATGGCAAGTTCCGCTACCTTATGGTCGACGCCGTACTCGCTGCATTGGTCGAATTGCATTATGATGTCTGCACCGAGATTGTTTTCGATATCGATTGCCTTTTCGGGGGTTATAAAGTGACGACTTCCGTCGACGTTGGACTGAAAGGTCACCCCGTCGTCTTTAATGTTGTTCAGTTTTGCAAGCGAAAATACCTGAAAACCGCCGCTATCGGTCAAAATGGGTCTGTCCCAATTCATAAACTTATGAAGACCGCCCGCTTTTTTTACGATTTCGTCGCCCGGACGCATGTAAAGATGATAGGTGTTGGAAAGTATGATTTGAGCACCCGCCGTTTTAAGATCACGCGGGAGTATGCCCTTTACCGTCGCTTGAGTGCCGACCGGCATGTAAATGGGTGTTTCTATGTCGCCGTGCGGAGTGTGTAATATACCCGCCCTTGCACCCGTGTCGGGGTCTTGTTTGATAAGTTCGAAATTAAATTTGTCCATAAATGTTTAACTTTATTTTAAAATAGTTTGTATACGATGTCGATTGCGCCCGAGGGCGAGTGAATTGTTGCATGCGCAACGTGAATTGCAAACTTGAGTTTACGTGAATTGCGTCTGAGGGCGCATAAATAAGGATGAAGAATTATATAACGTGCGCCTGACGGCTGGATCCTTCGACTACGCTCAGGATGACCTGACGGAAAGGCTTTACACTGTCGGAAGGCTCGGAGCATAACGCAGCATAATAAAGATTATGACAATGTCGATTACTTTCTCGTTGTCGCTTCTTAGAAACAAGTTAGGCAAGGCATGCGAGCATTTTTGAAGGGGCGCGTACTTTGCGTACGTAACCCGAAAAAAGCGCAGCATAACGCAGCATAATAAAGATTATGACAATGTCGATTACTTTCTCGTTGTCGCTTCTTAGAAACAAGTTAGGCAAGGCATGCGAGCATTTTTGAAGGGGCGCGTACTTTGCGTACGTAACCCGAAAAAAGCGCAGCATAACGCAGCATAACGAAGTTTATAAGAAGAGACAAGCATCCCCTGTGTTATCGGGAAGCAGGATTTTACGCCATTTTACTGTTTTTCCGTTTATGCGATTTCCTGCGACGCTCGTCAAACGGTAGTTGGTATTATACCACGTTTCTTGCAAAAATGCAAGCCGTTTTAGTGCCTTATAACCGCGTGGAGCGTTTTTATTGTTTCCATTGTGTTAGGTTGTAGTTCGGGACGCATAAAGCGCAAATCAGCGTTTTCGCCCTTATATATTATATAAGGATATAGAGCAGCAGGTCATTTGGAAGCCAATTCATTGATAAATGTCTTAACCGTTTCGAACGCCGAAAGCATTGCAACCTGCTCTTGCATAGTCATCGTTTTGTGTTTATCGTTATACTTCGCACAATCCCCGATTTCTTTGTTTATCCTTTTTACAAGCGTCTTTGCAAAATTTTTCACGGCAACTTTATCTCCGCCGTCGCAGCATTCATCTATGTAACGCTGGAACCTTTCGGTAAGCGAAACGTGCGAAGGAGCGTTCGTCCTGTCAAGTATCGCCGTTCCGATTTCCACTAATTCAGTTACGGTTTGTTCTTCCGTCTTCCACGTGTTTCTCATATACTGTTGCAATTTTGTTAAATCCATATTTGCCTCCTATTCGCAAACGAAGATGTAGGTATCTCCGATTACGTTTACATATTCATTGTTAAGTATCGTTTCAAGCGTGATTTCTTCACCGCTTTCCGTGTCGTATATTTTATCGTCTTCATACTCGAAGCCGTCGTTCCCGTATATATCTTCAAGCAAATCCGTCCACTCTATACTTGCGGAATATGAGTCTATACCGAAATAACCAAGTATCTTTTCTGTCGGGCTCAATTTTGAAAGCGTGACTTTCAACGATGTTATAAACTCGGCAATCGTGCAGTGGTCGTAAATATAATCTGTTGAGAAATAGGTGAAGTATCTGCCTTTTGAATCGAAGATTTTTAGTCTGTCCTTTTCTTCTCTCGCATTTGGCTCTTCACAGAAAAGCGATCCGATTTTAGTTTTTAATTCAATCATCGTCTTCCTCCTGTTTAAGAAGTCTATTGCAGTCGTCGATTTTGCTGTCTAAACTACAACGCAGGTCATCGAGGGTGCCCATTATTTTTTCGAAGTCATCTCTATAATCCTCTATCGCCGCGACTTTCAAGGTAAAGAAGTAGTGTACAACGCTCTTTTCTTCGAGCGTCACAATCTCTGCTTTTGTTTCGTGGTCGTTCCTATTATAATCGTCAACTATTTCCTGCGTAATAGATTTACGCATTTCGTGCCAGTTTTTTATTTCTCCCGTATATTTGTCTCTGTAAATTACTACCTGAATATTTCTGTCCATTACAACACCTCCGCTTTTATGACGTGCGATTTTCTAAAACTGTAATTGCCGCAAGCATATCTTCCCGGCTTCCACTCGGCAATCGTCAACGTTCCTGTTATTACTTTCCCGCTGAATAGCGTTATGCTGACGTTCTTACCGAGCATTGCATTTAGTTCTGCACTTTCGTGTGAGTATTCCGCTTTCTTTTTCATCTTAACCTCCGTTTTTATTTTCTTCTATTCCGAGATAATCCAACTCGAAATTTTTGATTTCTTCTTGCGACAACTCTCTGTCGTAAAGAAGTAAGTCGTAATACTTCCCGCTTTTATCGTCCAGCCTCCTTACGAAACCCTGCATTGGCTGGCAGCCGATAGAAAATCCCCGCAATCTCATTCCGTACTTATACATTTTTTATTTCCTCCACGTAGCACCAACTTTGCGGTGGCCTTTTAATCGGCTTTCTCCCTTTGCCTCGGCAATAGGCATAATCTTCATAATCATCGTATTCGCCGCCGCAACTCGGACAGTCAGAGTAAGGGCAATCCTCTTCCGTGGTATTCTCATCACCGCAGAACCACCCGTCATAAAATCCAAAGTCATCTTTTTGATAATGTGCAATTTTGCACTTTGTCGCAGATGAACAATAATACGAGAAGTCGCTAAATTCAATCGGATAGTCGTAAATCTTTAAGTCGGATATGTGCCAACCGTAACCGCTATTTCCACTACCTATGTAAGAGTGCAAATCGTTATAGGTAAGGCAAGATTTTTCGAGTATGTCTTTTAGATATGACTTATCCCACGCAGGGTAAGGGACATCAAACTTTTCAATCTTATCGCACACAAACTCGCCGATAACCTTGCCGTTCATATACCCATCTGCCACAAGACTGTCTTTGTTATGCTGCACGCAGCCGAGTTTGATTTTGGAGTTGTTTTTGTTGATATACCTCAAATCATATAAGTGATGATACTTCGGCGTATTTGTGCAATAAATATAAGCCTTGAACGGCACTTCTTCCGGCGCAGACTTTCTAACTTCGATTGTCTTTTCGCCGTTTGCGATTTTTTCGCACCACTTTGGGTGAATACTTATTAAAACTGACCTCATTATTCTAATACCGCCGTTAAAAATTCTATCATTCCGTCGTAACTGTCGTCTGCATAGTCGCCTATCTCATCAACCTCTGTTTGTCTATCAACCGCACCAACCTCTTTTAACTCTTTTAAGAGTTCATAAGGGTTTACATAGCAGTTATCTTCGCAATAGTCATATATCGCTTTCCACTGTGTTTTCGTCATCTCTGCGTTCCCCTTATTCAAACCACTTGCTTTCTATGAAGCCAACGACCTCATACATCAAATTTACCACTTCCTGCATATTAGCCTCGATATGTTGGAGTTCTCGCTTTCTCTCGAACTCTCCCTTGTAATCCGCGTCTATCTCATCATCGGCAATTTTGTTTATATAAGCCTCGTTTTCTCTGATAAACTCTTGTATGTGTCGGTATTGCTTTACCACATCGGGTTCTTTCGCTTTTGCCATTTTGCCACCTTTACTTGTTCACGAAGTTGAACGACGGCTTATCTCGTCTTTCCGTGCAATTCTCGCACCATTTCAACACGCAATCTGCAATAAACTTCTGGCCGCTTGTGGTTGTTCCGTCGCTGAATATGATTCCGTCGCTGTCCTCTATGCGATGAATCCAGTAGCAATATCCGCGCCATTCGGGTGTGAACGAAATTCGGTCTATTCTATCTTTTCTCGGAAACCACATCACGATAGGCTGATTATCGTATTTCTGTTTCATTTGGTTGAATATCCAATCCGCCAAACTTTCGAGCGAGTCGAATGTTTTTGTTAGCCCACGCTTTCTCATAAAGTCGTTTTGGTACATTTCGTAATCAATTTTTATCATTTTGTCGTCTCCTTTTTTTAATTCCAGCCGGAACATTTTTTCTGTGCTTCTTTACAAGCCCAGCAACGTTCGTAGCAACCTGTTTCTTCGTCGTAGAATATATCCTCGCTAAATATCAAGCACTCTTCGCTGTCGCAACAAAAATAGTCGCAACTACCGCAGTCATCGCTCGGCACTTCTACCATAACTTCAATCTTTGCCATCTTCAAACTCCTTTAATAAATTATTCAGTTGCTCGCTCGTTACCTCTATAAATTCCGGATAAAACTCGCTGCAAGACTTTCCATATTTCTTTCTCAATTTTCCTGCAAAATCTTTCGCACCAATCTCTCTCGCTTGAATGAGCCGTTTTTCTCTGTCCTTGATATATGCTACGAGATATTCGGCATACTTGCTCTTGCTTGCGATTTCGTCGTCTTTCGCTTTGAGAAGTTCGCCGACTTCTTCTGCTATTTGCTCTGCAATGTGGTCTATATCGTTGCAATCTAACGTAAGTAAATCGTCTTCGCCTACGCTATGTGCGGCATTTGAATCTATCGCATTTTTTACAATTAAAATTAGTTTATCTTTCATTCTAAAACCTCCAAGAGTTCAGGGCTGTCGTGAAGATTGCCCACGACTTCGAGCATAGGCAATTCACCATCACAACAGTTCAAATTCCAGTAAATCTCCCAAAGAGAAACGAAATTATCATTATTGCACCAATTTTCAAGTTCTAACGGCAGTTCTTTATCCGTTCCTATTCCGAAAGCACCACACTTTTGCACCACCGTCCCGAAAAACTCGGTGCAATCTTCCGGATAATAGTAGGCATCTTCATCGCAATACCTTACGGCATCGCCCTCAAATATCTTTTTGCCGTTCTTGTCTACAAGCTCTGAATATTGCCCAACAGTTTCAGGGATAATCTCATAGGCAATGTTTTCATTATCCTTGTCGATAATATGTAACACGCCCCACATTTTAGCGAGAAAGCCATACACCAACTTTCCGTTGTCTTTACGTTTTGCTCTAAATAAAATTTCTCTCATATTCCGCACTCCTTAATCCATATAATAAGACGCTTCTTCAATGAAGTCCCACTTGTTAGTGGCAATTACCTCTTCAATCGTTTTACCTATATCCACCACCAAACAGTTTATGTAATTGGCGATTGCGTTTGCTGTCAATCTCTCCGATTTTAGATAGATATAATACGCAAACTCGCATATATCTTCAAAGTCCTTATCCGACATTTCAAAGTCAAGCACGCAATCGCACTCGTCCGCTATTAGCAACTCGCCAACGTTAATACCTAAGTCTTTTACTTTTTCTAACTTTTCTCTGTATGTCATTGTAACTGTTCTCCTTTTCTATATTCTTTTTCTAATTTTTCGATAATCCCGAATACTTCGTCGCTATCCATATCTTCCTTTGTTTCATCGTTTACCGCTCTGATAGTCACAACCCCGTATAGTTGTTGTTTCAGTTTGGCAAAAGCCTGTAACACGGCCTTTGAAGCGTCCTGTTTCGTCTTTTTAAGTTCTGCTTGTAACTTGCCGACTAACTTTTCGGAATAGGCGAGGCAGGTATGCTCTTTGATATACTTGTCGTACCAGCCACGCCAGTCTTTCGACTCGCAGGTCGGGCAAACTTGTCTTCCTTCCGGAATAACATCGCCGCAGGCTACACACCTGTTATCGTTGGTAACTTCTTTTCTTTCCATATCTCTTTGTCCTGCCTGAATTTATTTTCGCCTACAATGTCGCGCAGGCTTTCTTTCATAAAGACCTTCATACCGAACTCGTCTGCTTTCGCTACGATGTCGTCTATCCATTGCTGCTGCGGAACGCTCTTCCCTTTACGGTTTCCCGTTTCTGCGCCGATGATAATCGTCTTAACCGCTCTGCCTTTCAGCCAATCTGGGAAGTTGATTTTTGCGAGTAGCGGCTCTATGCTTAAAAAGTCGAAGTATTCCAAAAACGGCAAATTGAGAAAATCCATTTGGCACGTTATAGAAACGCCTAAATAAACGTTTTTAAGCAAGTTTCCGTTTGCCATAATATAGTTATTGCGTTTTACCATTAACTCGTAAGGACGCTTTGTAAGAACTATATACTTGTGTTGCGGATAACGTTGCGTCGCGTCCATAACTTGATTGAACCACTCTTGCTTCCAGCACCCTGCGTCGCTCATACTGTCGATAAACACAGTTTTCGGAGTCTTGATTGCAAACTGTTCCAGCCGTTCCGGGAAGAACTCCGGCTCGTTCCAATTCTCAATAAAGTGGAAGCGATCGTTTATCTTACGAGCGTAGCAATATGGACAACCGTTAGGACAACCTACAATCGGATTTACCGTGCAGTCACACCAATCAATCTTTGTTGATTTCATACCGCTTTTCTTCTCCTTCTTTCGATTTCTTGTTTCTTTTTCAGCAGTTTTGCTGCAAGTATCGAGTACATATCTTCTATTTCTTCCGCGTCCTTTACAAGTGCACTTATCGAACTCGGAACCCCACGAGTTCCCCTAATGTTGACATACACCTCAACGTGTTCGTCTACATCGAAATTCAATGAAATATCACATACTTGCTCGTAGATGTCTATGTCCTTGCGAAGATACAAAACCAAATCCTCGCCCTCAGGCGACCAATTTTCTATCTCGATTTCTTCGTCCATAACGTTTACTTTCCAGCCGCAATCTTCAATCACTTTCAAGTATTCTTTGTATGCTCTCATACTTAACTCCTTATATCTTGCATTTTTTCTGCAGCCAGTCGGAGAACCAATCAATGTCGTCAAGGCAATAATCTCTCGCCTTTTCGGTTATTCCCATTCCTTCGCCGGCGGCTTCTCTTGCGTGAATTTCTTTTATCAGAATATCCTCAATCTGTTCTCTCGAAAACAGGTAAGTAAGAAAACCGTTAAGGCGAACGGAACCTCTGTCTTCTGCACCGCTTTCGATAGCGTTATCGAGAGTTGCGCATTGAACTATGCAATGCTCGCAAAAACCTTCGTGCAACTCGTCTTCTTCGTAGTAGTCGTCACACCCTTTACAGGCATACACTTCTTCAACGTCTCCCCCGCAGGGGCAAGTTTCCCAGTATTCGTATGTCCCTCCGGCATAGTCGCTGACGTATTCTTTTCTTGTCACGAGTTCATCATCGTCTAAAATGCGACCACAATCCGAACACTTATACATTGCTGATACCTCCTAAAAAATTTGAGCAAACGCAGGCAATTTGCCTTATTTACCTTCTATAAACTGCCGTTTCTAAGTCGCTGATGTTCTTTTCGAGCAAACGCTCGATTGCAAACATTGCTTCCTGTGGATTGCCGGCTATATCCGCTTCGATTCTCGTTACCGAATTGCAAAGCAACGTAAGTAACTGTTTTGTGCCTCTTAACTCTGTCAATATGGTTTCTACATTCTTTCTTTCGTTGGTCATAGATGAACCTCCTATTTGTCGCGCTGCCTGCGTTCGCTCCTGTAAAAATGAAGCGGACTCACCATATATCACAAACATCGCCGCCTGTCTATCGGTCGGATTGTCTACCCCGTAGAACAATCTCAACTTAGCCTTCGCCTGTTCTATCGTTTCCATCGTCTTTTCCTCCCCGTTACGCTACCACCCATTTAAGGGCGGCTATTTTCATTTTGAGTTCTCTTGCGTACTCTCTGTATCTTCTTGCTTCCGCTTTCCAAAAATCTCTATCAAGATCGTTGAGTTCCATATATTCTTTGTATCTTGCAATGTCTTCTGTAATTTGCTTAACCTCTTTCTGCAATCCGGCAATTTCGTCCAGTATTTCCTGTCTGAATTTTGCCGCTTCTTCTCTTCTTTTGATTGCCGAGTCACTTTCGGGGATTGCCGCGATGTCGAGCATTGCTACGAATTGTTGTTTCGTCACGTTTTCGGGCAACGCTGTGTACATTTGCTCATAGATTCTGTAAGTTTCTTCCGTTACTTCTTTCCCGACCATTTCTTCAAATTCACATTTCATCATAAGGCTTTGTCTCCTTTTTTGCTTGCATTTGCTTTAATTTTTAATTGTAATCTTATTATATCTTACAGAACTGTAATTGTAAAGCATATTTAAGCCTTTTTATGAAAAAAATAATTTTTTTTGTTTTTTTTATTGTTTTATTCTTCAAGAGGGCAAAAAGAAAGGACGCATTTCTGCGTCCCTAAGCGTTAATCTCCGAAATATTCTTCCTTGTCTTCCCCACCGCAGTCCTCATAGAACTTCTCGGCATTTTCTTTTGTTATCGACGCAAGGCAAGCACTGTCTCCGGTCTCGAAGTAGGCAACCGTGAAGAACTTCCCTGACGGTATGTCTTTGAACAACTCGAACCAACCGCCGTAGAGTTTCGGGCTGTGGCATATCGACGTTGCCTTGTCTGTGTCGAACGTATAGCCGTCAACGCACTGCACTACCCTTTCTCCGGTGCTTTTGTTCCGTTGCTTTAATACGGCATTGCTATCAGCGTCAACCATCTGAATCTCGTAGCCGAGTATTTTGGCTATCTTTACCCATTCTTCTGCGTCAAGCGTGCAATTTTTAAGACGGTTAGAGAAGTTCTGCGAACTCCACCCCATCTGTTCGGCAACATATTTCTTTTTTACTCCACGTTTAAGCATTGCTTCCGTGAGCATTTCTACTACGGTCATTTCGTTACTTCCTATCACTTGATACATATATCATACTCCTTTTCGTTTAATCTGTCAAGTATTTCCACGTTTACATTGAAACATTTATTAGTAATATTCTTTCTGAATTTCTACAAAGATAATATCGTCTTCGCTTAACGTCGTTCCTTCGCCGTTTTCGAGACACCATATAATTTCTTCCGTTATCTCATCTTTTATATCTTCTTCCGGCTCGCCCTCGTATATCGAGCGAAGGATGGCAACGCCGCCTCCGTAATAATCGACAACCACGACCATATCCGAACTGTCGAACCCGCAATCGCAAGTCTTAATCCCGTACCAACCCGACGTAGAGGCTTTAAGTTCGTCCAAATCCTGATCGTGATCTACAAACTCATCGAAACTCGATAAAGCGAAGTCGTAGGTGAACCTTATATCCTTTACAAGCCTGTCGGATTTGCTTATCTTGTTTGCTAACGATGTCGCAAACTCTCCTATTGCCAACAGCATATATTTATCTTGCTTCACCATATCAGCCCTCCAAAACATTCACATTGCCTTGTTCGAAGTTACCGAGCATTGCTCGGCCGCTGTCATCTGCAAGTATGCCTGCCCAGCCGTCACTTTCTATATACATTTCTTCTCCGCCTACAATGACGCAAACTTGATAATCGCATTTGTTCTCAATCGTCGCAATGAAGTCGTATTCTTTATAGGTTCGCTCAACCTTAATATACTTATCTTCGTAAACAACTTTCGCCTTACGGATTTCATACTTCATATCGACTTCACCTTTAATACTATCGTCCTGCACTTTACCCGTCCTTAAATCGTATTTAAGTCCGCCTTGCTTTTCAAGCCCCATAAGATATTCCATTCCCGCCTTCTTGAAATAAGCGACTTCCGACCAGTATGTAGAAGAACCATCGGTGTAAGCGTCCGCCTCCGCTTGCGCCTTGAAATCCGGCGTTCCGCTATAAGCCTTCCAGTCGTCCATTACTTTCTTTTCTTCATCGTTCAAATCTCGGTAGCCTGCTCTATATGTTGTTAAACTGTAATCATCGTATTCGACGAGCGACGACTTTTCTATCCGTAACTCACTCAACTTGCCGTCGTCCCTCAAAAAGAATATTGCCTTACTGTTCGCTCCTTGTATCTTGCGCCAACCTTGCAGCCTTTCGGGAATATCAGCGGCTGAACCGCAACGTATAACCATACGCCCTTCGTACAATCCGCTCTTTGCGTCTCTTTTCAAGTCTGCCAGCGTTTTCATATCAGTTTTCCTCCTTCAAAAAATCAAACTCGCTTATCGGGAACTCTTGATACCATTCAGCGTTAAAGAAGAACCTTTCGTCCCCGTCGTCAAGTTTTTCAAGTCCTGCCTGCGTTTCGTCTGCAAGGTCTGAGAGCGAATCAGTCATTGTGTGCCTGAACTGCGGAATATTTTCGTTGAGCCATTTTACAAGATCGGGTATGGTATCGAAGTTGTGCTCGTCTATATACTGTTCGTCCCCGTTCTCGTCGGGATAACAGCAGTCTACATACATAACTTCGGGATAAAACAAACCTGTTTCGTCCCACTTGTTATAGTACGCGCAGCCGCACTCCTCCGAAAGATAGGCAATCTCTATTCCTTTATAAAACCTATCTATTATTTCTCGCCATATACCAATTTTCGGTCCCCAAGCGGTGCAGGTCGCTATTGAAAAACATATATAGTCCTCTCTGTCAAACGTATAATCGTCTATACATTCTACCATACCCCTGCAATTTATTTTTGCGTGTCCGAGTTCCGGGAAAAACGTGTTTGCGTAGTCCCCAAGCCACCCACTGCCGAAATCGTTTTCGGCAGTGGGCTTGCCGTTCAAAATCTCCACCACTTTATCGTAAAACTTTTCTACGAGTTCTCTGTCTTTGGAATAGAATGTTATTCCTGTCGTGCACCAATTTGGCATTTTTCCATATCTCCTTTTGCAGTCTTTATTTGCCTTTTACGGCTTGTTTTATTTTTCTTGATAATTTATAGGTTGCTTTGCTGTTTCCGCCGGATTGCTGTTATAACAACGTATTTTAGTCGATAGAGTCGTAAGTTCCGGTCTTTTCGTTGTATTCGTAATCCTCTCTTCCTCCGAGTAGCATAAACGCTTGCTCGTAAGCCTCTTTTGAGAAGTTTTCATACAGGTTTTCCGTAATTTCTTTTTTCTCGTTGTCGATGTCTATCCAACCCACCAACACACCTCTTTCTTCATCTGCGTATTCCAGCAAAAAATTACAGTCAGGGTAAAGTTCCGCAAGTTTTTTGACAATAGGAATTGCAGGCGACCAAGCGGTTTCAAACCAAACCTCGCTTCCGTGTATCATTGTATTGCAGGCGTTCCACTTCGTCCCCCAATTTTTAACACACCAGTCATACCAGTCAATGCAGCCGTATTTTACGAAGTTGTCGAGAGCCTGTTTGCCGTAGGCGAACAAATCCGCTTTCGTCCTGAAATAAGGTTCTCTTTCCGGATCGTCGTGGGCAGCCATAACTCTTCCAATTCGATTATGGAACTCATCTTCCGTCATCTTTGCAGGCGTGCTAAATGCGTTAAACCGTTTGCTCGACTGTATCTTGCGGTAGATGTCTGCATACTTTTCGTAATCTTCGCAGCCTTCAAGCATACCATTGATAAACAATCTCATACAATCGTCTGTCGGTCCGCCCGATACGATGTCAAGCGACTTCGGCATTTCTATAACCGTGTTGAAATCGAAGCGTTTATCGCCCGTATTGCTATCTGTTTCGTAGTTTCCTTTCTCGTCCTTTGCGCAATGCCTTAAAATAATTTGCTCTGCGTTCGGACCTGTAATCGTCAATCTGTTTGTCACATAGTTAGGCATATATTCTTCTCCTTACTTCCTTTTGAACATCCAAGACTCGTCGTACTTCGCAAGTTTCTTTTCTGCCTTCCAAAGCAAAACTCCCAAAACCACCATACTTACCAATGCGAGCGATAAGCCCACGATGTTTGCAATTAAAATAGCCTTCATCTTTTTACCTCCATTTTTTTAATGAGATTATCTATCTGTCTTTTTTGCCGTTTCAATGCGGCGATATTAAATCTTGCGATTATACTTTTGTCGTTTGCCCTCTCGCTAATCTGCCGTTCTATATCACGCAGTTCTGCCCTTAAACAGCATTTAATAAGCGAACATTCCGCAATAGAAAGCGGTTCGTCCCGAAATCCGTCAGAAATTATAATCATAAAACTCGCTCCTTCCCAACGTAAGCCTTATGCTTTGGTCTGATCCTTTGCACCAACGCCCGAACTTCTCGCTCCAATGGAACGTTTCAATCTGTCCGTCCTCGTCTCTCTCGTAGTCGTATTCCTGCTCCTCGTTATTCGTGCAATGAGCACCGAAACCGCCGGGAATAAATTCGGGTTTGAAACTTGCTTTAAGCGTTGCTTTGTCGTGCTGAATTGTCAGCGTGCATTTTGTCCTTGCGATGACTGTCGCTGCGTGCCTGTCTGTATACAGGCAAACCGTCACGCCGTCGCCAACTTCAACTTCCCTGTTCTTTTCCTTAATGATATCACGCTCTAACTGTTCTACCGTTCTGCGGTTCTCCCTGCCGAACTGCTGCCAGTATTCGCACCACAACTTTTCGTACAATTCGGAATTTGCCGTCGGAACTTTGTCGTGCACCATCTCTTGACAGAGTGCCTTGTCGTCCGCTTTCAATGTTTCCAGTCTTTTTTGCAGTTCTTCACTGTATTTCATACTTACTTGCTCCTTATGCTTGACTTTTCCCTTTCCGCCTGATATACTATAAGCGCAGTAAGGAGTGGCAGAAAGGGTATTCTCCTTACTCGCTTGGTAGTTATTCAGCGTTTGCTTTTCTGGGGCTTTGCTGAATAACTATTTTCATTTATTGCTCAATATCCTATCGAGCGCCGCTTTCAACTCGTCCAAGTCTTTGCACTTGTTTGCGAGTTCTCGTATCGCCCGCGCTAACATCTCGACCGATGTCATCTCGTCTAACTCCTTTAAGTAATCACGCATTTAATTTACCTCCATCTGTATTTTTCTGCCAAAGAAGATTTGCGTTTGTTGTAATTTAATCTTCTTATTCTTATTATATCTTACAGACCTGTAATTTGTCAAACTTTTTTAATCTTTTTTATGAATTTTTTTTATTTTTTTTTACCTTACATAAAAACAAGTAAATATATTCTCGCACTTGTCGTCCTGATTTGCTTTTTAGGGCGTTTTATTATTTTGCGGTTAAGGAAGTATAAGGCTCGTTTCGTTTTAACTTTTTGCGGTGCCTTTAAGCAAACTTGACCGCCTTTTTCATATAATCGCTTACTGCTTTTCCGTAAATGCGAGCCAACTCTTTGTCGGTTTCAAGATCGTCAACCGTGTAGCCGAAGATTCCGAGTACGGTAGCGTCGTCCTCTGAATATATGTACTCGTGATTATACAATTCATAGATGAAACCGTCGTACATTTTCTTGTTGGACTTTTTGAGAGCCTGCTTTTCTGCCTTATGACGTTTGAACATCTCTTCCATAGCAGGAATGTCTTTCCCTCTCACATACCCGCCTGCGCCGATTGAATAATACTTATCGCCGTCGTCCAGCGGAATTTTTTTCATCATTTCCTCAAACTGCTCGTTGCTGAACGCAAACCCGAACGGAAAAGCGTTCACTTCCTGTTGCTGTCTTTCTCTCATTTCTTTGTATGATTCCATTTTACTATCTCCTTGCTTTTATTGCGTCATCATATCTGACTTTGTTTACTACCGCTCCGGCTATCTGCTCTTCAAGGTAGTATCTGATGTCGTAGTAACATTCGGTTTTCAAGAACTCAATGAGTTCCGCGTTCGTCTTGCCTTCGAGCAATTCGCTCACCGCTGCCGCTATCGTCATCGGCGTTTTGCTTTCCGCTACTTTCTGTCTGCTTTTCTCGCATAATTCTTTGAGAGTCATCTGTTTGCCTCCGATATGCAGAAACAAGTTCCTTCGTCGTACTCTTTCGGCATTATATCGTAACCGCTTGCAATGCAAACATCGATAAGAACTTTCGCCTGTTCCGGCGTGATGTCGTGTGCAATCCACAATTCGTTTTTCTTTGAGAGCGATTTATCTTTGTTCATTCCCCATTCCCACTGTTTGCCGAAGATACCCTTCCCGTCAGGATAGCGATGTCCGATTTCCGCCCACGCACAGGTACAACAATCACCATAATCGCTTGCACACACGTTTGCGAAGTCAAGCCCCGCTTTCTCTTTGATTTCTGCGAACAACTTGTTTAACTTTGCCTTTCTCATTGTCTTGTTCTCCTCATTATTTAACGTAGTAAACTACGCCGCCCGGCTCTTGCGCTATAACACGCACCATTGATCCACCAACCGTCACATACGTCGGCATATACTTGTATATGTCCTGTATCTTTTGGTCCATTTTGTCTTTCGGCACTTCAATGTAAGTCATCTGTTTTCGTCCTCCTTTCTTTCTGTTAAAAATTCTTCAACACGCTGTTCGTCCGCTTCCGGAGTTTCCAGCACGCTTTCCCTGATAAAAATCGCCGTCTCCTGTATCAAATAACTGATAAGCGGAGCACCGGCAATAAGTCTGTAACTCTCTTCGTCTACGTCTGCACCGTAGCCGTCGTAAATTGCAAGCAAATCCGACAATCTTTCACTGTTCGGCTCTGCGAGCATATCTCGTATTTCCACACCGTCGAGATATTCAACCCTGCTTTCGCCCGACTCTGCGTTATACACGTCAAATATGGCGATTTCGCCACGTTTAACTTTTCGCTTTAACGAACTTTCAAAACTTTCCATAACTACTGCTCCCTGTTTAGAATTTCTTTTACTTTCTCGCTGTACTTGTAGTAAGCGTCGAACGGATGAAACAACACGCCCTTTATGAAGTCTGCGTCCGGCGTTCTACTTGCCCACCCGCCTATGTTTTCTCCGTAATAACTTTCGCCGTCTTTCAGCAGTTCGATTTTGTCGTCAAATTCTGCAACTTTTTCGCCGTTAAGATAAACTTTTGCAGCCCCTTGCGTAACCGAGCCTCTTAATCTGTCAACGGTGAATATGTACTTTACCCCGCTTTTACTTTCCGCCATTTTTACGTGCCTCCCTTTCTGCCAAATCCGCCATAATCTTTTTAGGAAAGATAAGCGGTATTACCAGCAACTTTTTGAAATCTTTGTCATCAATCGCAACCATTGCTTGCCGATTGAGTTCCTCGGCTTCCGCTTTTGTCAACTCGAAGCCGTCTGCCGTGATATAGGTCTTTTCCCCCTCGTCCGCCGACGGCTCTCGCTTTTTCAAGTCTTCCCTTATACTGTCAATTATTCCTTGAAACGTTATCTCCACTTGCCTACCTCCTAATCTACTGCGTACCACACGCCCGCCTTATACCCGGCATTTTCCATTACCTTCGTAAACGCTTCCGCCATATCCGTCCGCCTGTTCGCTTGTCCGTAGCACGCGCCGCTAATATGGTAATTCATATAGTAATCTTCCCACTTATTGCAATCCAGCCCGACCACTTTCGCTGCACGTCTAACGACCTTTTCTCGCCAGCCTTCGAGCCTTACCGTCGGACAATCGAAGTTACACGTTCCGCCGTCGTCTACGTCTTTGAATTTCAAAGCCTCGTCTTTTGCGAGTTGGAGCGTTTCTATGAAGGCAAGTACCTTTGCTTGTATTCTCGGTTTCTGCCCCTTATACTTTGTGAAAGCATTTCTTTCGCCGGACTCGTATTCCGCAAGTTCGTCATCGAACACGTCGAGAGCCATTCTCTCTGCGTCTACCCCGTGTAACCCGCTTTTCTCGCATTGTTCCGCAAGAAGCAATAGGTACCACTTTGCCTCGACTTCCGAAACGCCGTTCTTAACCGCTCTCTTAATAATGAGTTCTTTCTTTTCTAAATCTTCCATTCGTCTTCTCCTTTTAACCTAAAATAATCGTATCTCCCATACGAGTTGTCTTGCTGTCGTAAATATCTTGCGACAGGTCCTCCGTTACTTCTGTAAACCCATAAAACAACCCGTGAAAGCCGTTACCTTCGTTATCGTCGCTTATGACGATGTTCTTGTTGCCGTTCCCGTTCTCGATTTCTTTCTTGCATAAATCAAGCAATTCATTGACTGTTATCTGCCCCATCTTTCCACCTCAATTCCAGTAAGGATAAATCTCGCTGCCCGTCATCTCGCCAGACCGCCATTTTTCAACGCTGCTTACTCCCATAACCGGCTCATCGTCTCGCTTATCGAAGCAGTCTTGAACTTTCCGTTCTGCACTTTCTTTGTCGGGTGCGAATACTATTCGCTGTCCGTAAATCCGACCGCCGTCGAAGTACGTCCCGCTGTAATGTACCGTGAACTTCTTGTTGCCTTTTTTCATATTGAAACCTCCTAAACTATTTCGTTGATGTAATCGTAGTAGTCTGCAATGTATAGCGTCGTCTTGTGGACTGTTCCGTCCGTGTTTTTGTAACGGTGATCGTAGAACTCTGCGTAAATATTGCCGTTGCAAACCGATATTTCTTGATTGCCGATATACTCTAACTGCTTTAAGTCGTCCGGCTTGAAGTATGTTTTCAGAACCTTGTAAATCTGCGACTTTGTTCTCTCTTTTACAGGAATAACTCTGCCGTCTTTGTGGAAGAAACTTAACATTGCTTTTTAACCTCCGTAACATTCAGGAACAACACGCCGTTCGTATCATCGTAGAAGTCGAGCGAATCGAACTCGTAGCCCTGCTTTTCAAACTCGTCAAACGCTCTTTCCAAATACTGCCTGTTCTCGTCCATTGTGAATTTGCTCCACCCGCCGCGTTCTATGTAGTAAGCCTTGTCTTGATACATTCTGCATATCTTTCCACGAACTTCTTCTTTGAAGTCGGCCGCTATCTCGTCGATAATTGCCAAACTGCCTACAAGCGACGCTTCCACGCAAGTGAGCGTTGTGTCTCCAACCTCTTCCGTTAAAGCCCTTACCGCGTCATCTTTTTCCATATCTGTTACCTCTCATTTATCAACTGCCAGCAGGCTTGAACCATATTGCCATTGAAGAACGGGCTTTCGTTCTTCTTTCTAACGTAGGTGTATAGCAGGATATATAAAATCTCCATATCACTAATTTTCACGTAAGGACCTATAAAGTTTCTCTTTCTTGCAATGTCGCCTTTGATTGACTCTTTACAAGCGGTTATCCCAAACTCGCCGTCGTCCTTTGCTTTTGCTGTTTCTTTCAAAATCTGTTCTAACGTTTTCATCTTAAAACTCCTTTTCGATTAAGCCGTGACTTTCGTAAACTTTTAAGGTGTAGCAACCTTTGCTATAATCGAAGGTCATTTGATATTCGATTCCGCATACCGAAAACATTATGTAATCGAATTTGCCATAATCGTTGGTGCTGCCTTCGAGCAAATCTATTTTGCTTACCGAAAACCCGAACTCTTCGTTTATCAATTTCTTTGCTGCTGCTTTATTCATTGTTTACTCCTTTACTTATCGTAACTTTTTTGATTATCTTCTGAAACTTGAAAGACCAAATACTATTGCAATCGCTTTTCTTATGCTTAATTCGTTTGATAAATAACCGCTTGATTTAATACATTTAATTTCGCCGTTTTCATTTTCTGCGTAGGTGGAACGCATTATAAAATCGCTCCACACTTTATAAACTTTACTACCTACCGTAATGTTTTTAACTGTTCCTGTCATAGCCTTTACTCCTTACTGTGTGATAATTTTTATTTTGTATCTTCATTCTAACTTACAAAACTGTAATTGTCAAACGTATTTATGAAGTTTTACAATATTTTTTGAAAATAAACGAAATAATTTATTCTGTTGCAGAAACCTTGTTAAACGACTTTTCTGTTGCAGAAATCTCACAACAAACAGATTTTTGTCGCATAAAAAAAGACGGCCATTTTTCCCCGTCTTCCTATGAAAGTTGTTGACGCAATATTAGCAATTCTGCGATTATCTTGTCTATCTGCGCCGTAGCAGAATTTTGACTTTCCTTCAAACATTTCGCCGCTTGCTCCATCGCATTGCTTTCAACATTTTTATAAGGTCTAATTGGCTCATTCTCATCATCACGACCTTTATTCTTCACCATAACTGTGTTTATCAGCCAATCACAGAAATCCGGATTGTTGCATTTTCGGTCAAGCATTTGTTTAACAGATTCGACAGGCAAACAATGTGCTTTTGCCACTCCTCTTTTTCTTGTGTCAAAAGAAATTTGCTTAATATACGACACAAGATGCAAATCTCTTATGAAAGCCCCTGCGGAAGAATTGCTTTGATACCCAAGTGCTCTCGCTATATCTGTGGCAACGGCCAACTTCGTTCCGTCTGGTTCTATCAGAATCCGAATTTTTGTATCTTCGTCGTAAGCGTAAATGTATGTTCTCATCATATACGACATATTACTCATTTGTTTTGTCCTCCCCGTAATACGCTTCTTTTAACGCCTCATATTTCGCATTGAACATCTCATCGATTATGAAATATGCGTTCTGTATGTCTTTTACCGTCGGTCGTGCCGTTATTGACTCATTTATCAGCCGCAACAACGACTGCACCTTTCCCAACTCAATTATAGCGTCTTCCAACGCCATTGCTTTTACTTGCATTTTAACCTCCTGACTTGTCGTAAAATCTGTTGACTTATTTTTTTTGATATGCTATACTAAAAATAGTTAAGCAGGGAGTTTAGGCAGGTTGTTTACTCCCCACTTGGTTGAGCCGTTAAGGAAAAGTCTGGAAACTTTTTGTGCCCTTGGCGGCTCTTGCTTTGTTTCTACGTTCTCGGTTTACTTGGTTATGTAATCAAGAAAATCGAGAATTTTTTCTGCCGTCCAGCCTTCGGTGAGAAGATACTCTCGAATCCGCTGAATTGCTTTGTCTGATAAACTCACAATGTCGATTTCGTCCATTCCTTTTACCTGCCTTTCAATATTTCCTACCGTTGTGGTAGGATTTATTTTGTATTTTCATTCTAACTTTTTGAAACCCAAAAAGCAAACTTAAAAACTTGATAAAATCATAGGTTCTGAAAATAGCAAGAATAAACCCGATTAACTTTTATAATTCCAGATATGTAATTTTTACGCAAATAATTACAGCGTAGATATATTTATATATCTTTTAATTTTATTTACTTTCTTTTTATTTACTTTACTTTGTCGCATTTTTGGAGCAGAAAAGCGTTTTTGCATATATTTCTGCCACAGAAATATTCTTAAAACAGATAACTTCTGATTTCAATTTTAAGCCTCGTTTGTATTAAGTTGAGTATTTTATAAAGGGCGATAATAAAATCTTAGATATATGGACGTAGGCGTATATTTTTGCTATTTTTTGGCAAATAAAAAAAGCCCGACTATGCGGTTAACATAATCGGGCCTGTGAGAGTTCTCGTCTCACGCATAGCGTCCTACCGACGCGGGAGGGTTAGTTGTAATGTTTTTGTCCGAGCGATGTTGCCCAGCCTTCGAACCATATCGAATCGTAAGGCGGCAATTCCGCATAGGTTTTCTTTTTTGTTCTCATCAGATATTCTCTATACCAATACCGTATGCAAGACGGTACGCTGATGACGAACGGCATAAACACTCCGAGTATAATATTTTGTATTCCGTGACCTGCCTCGTGCTGTTTCAACGAAAGCGACGCTCCCTTGTTGGCAAAGAAGAAGCAACCCGCTTCGAATCCGCCCCAGCCGGTTCCGACTTCAAAGTATATGAAGTAATGGAAACGTTTAGGTTTATGCCCAGTTATAAGCAGGGCGATCGCGCAGACGATGCCGACGAGAGTCATCGGAAGTCCCCACGTCAGCGAGAGAATCCAGAACAGTATTGCTTTAACCGTTTTCATCTGTCGTTTCCTCCTGCTTTTTGCCGTTCTTAACGTCATACAGATAGGCTTCGATGTTAGTTATAATCCATTTATCAAGCCCTCCGCCGAAGTTATCTTCTATGTATTGTTTTACACTGTCAGACAAAAGGGTTTTGCTCCGTTCGAGAGCCATATTCAGTGCCTTCGTCTGCTCTTCCTTTGTAAATGCATTTTCAAGTTTAAGGTTTTGGACGTAGGTTTGATACGTTTCCTTGACAACCGATTGAACTACGTCAAGTGCCGCAAGCAGGTATTTCTTACCCTGCCCGTCTTTTAACTTGACGCTCAACCAGTTGTAAAACAACTTGAAACCGAAGGTTACAAGCCCTGTAATAACAAGGCTTAAAACCGTAAATAAAATTTCTTGCCAGTTCATAGTGCGAACCTCCTAAAATTTTGTGGATTACCCGATGACGAGTGCTAAAACCGCTCCGATTATCGCACCCGCAACAGCCGTGATAATGCTTGTAATGATTGTCCTCTTATAATACTTTGCGTTGTCTGCCGGCTCCGATTCAAGTTTGCGGAGTCTGTTTCCTTGCTCTTTCTGTTCTTCGAGCATATAGCGCATATTTATCGCCAACTCGTTGACAGAGTTTGTTAAGGTACTAATTTCCGATTGCTTTTCTTCGAGACTTTTAACACGGTGTTTAAGAGAACCAATCTCGTGTTCGTGGTCGTTGATTTTTAACACAACGTCCTGTTCTTCCATCGAAGATGTCCTCCTTTTGCGTTTTCTTATTTTCAGCACTTCCGTCACGCCGATTTCTTTCCCGGCAAGACAGTTGTACCAAACTTCGCAGGGTTCATCGCAAGGTCCCCTGCCGCAGGCTTGACAAATATTTTCAATGGTTATCTTCGGATCGTTCATTGATAGTGTCTGCTCCTTTAATAAATAATTGATAATATCGCTTATCCAAACTTCTTTTCGTTCTGTACGCGTTACAATGCTTGATGTGACCGATGAAGGAAACGTGAGAAGTCCGGATGTCTTCAAGGGACATTTTCCCTTCGTCAAGCCGACGCTTGAACTTTTTTAATTTTTGGCGATGTTTTGCAATGCCTTTTCTCGCAGGTATGCGAATAACCTTGCCTTTCGGCGTAAGGATAAACCTACGCTTTAAGAACGTCACTCCGTTCGAGAGTTTAACAATTTGGGTTTTCTTTTCGTTTAACTTAATTCCGAGCGTATCGCATATCTCCCTGATACATACCAAACACAGTTTCAAATACTCTTTTTCTCTGTGAACGAGATACCCGTCGTCCATATACCGTCCGTAGTGTTTTATTTTCAACACTTCCTTAACGTAATGGTCTAATACATTCGGGTACATCAAAGCAGATACCTGAGATATTTGACTACCTAACCCAAGCCCCGCATTTCCGCCGAAATCGTCCACGAGTTTGCAGATAAACGTGCGCAGTCGTTCGTCCGCATAACACTTTGCGATTATAACTTTGAGTTTTTCGTGGTCTATGGTGTCGAAATACTTTAAAAAGTCAAACGTCAAGGCATAGCCCTCGTTTGTTCCGTTTTCCCTGTAATAAGAGCGTAAATGGTTTGAAAACCTATCCGCCGCAAAATCAATCCCTTTGTCTTTCATACACGCCCCGTTATCGTAAATAAAGGAGCGGCTGAAAGTCGGGACAAGCGAGTTATCGCACAGACAACGCTGCACGACTCGCTCGCTTATATGCACGCTTTTTATATGGCGTGGTTTGCCCCGTTCTACAATATCAAATTCATAAAATCCTTTCGTCTTGAACTTATCTGCTAATAGTGAATCCAGCGTTTCGACTACGTTCAATAACGCATTAGCCTTGTATCTTTGGGTACTGGCTTTCCAGCCGACTCCCCGACAACTTGCCTTGTAGGCTTTATAGAGATGTTCGAAAGTAAAAACCTTTTTATAATCTCCATATCTTACCGCGAGTTCCTGCTTTCGCTGTTCTCTCTTTGCTTTTCGTCGTTGATACCGTAATTCGTGCCGTTCTTTGCTATTCATAAAATGGTTGTTACTCCGTATAGCCGATTTATAGAGGCGATTTCAGGCTACATAATGAATTGACTATTAAACAGGCTTTCGCCGTTTGCCTGCAATGCAAGAAGCGTCCAATCAATCATATCGAAGTTTTTATTTATCCTTATCGGAAAGGTTACACGCCCCTTTTGCAAAGGCACTGATTTCGTCTGAAATAGATTACTTTGTCTGACCTAATAAAATCTGCAAAAGCCGAAGCACACGCCGCGCGAGTCACTCGCAACGTAGCCGTCGACGACGCCACTGAAGTAGATATAGCGGAAGAGGGTCGTGTAGGAAGTGTTCGGAGAACGAAGCCACCAGTTGTTGGCCGAACCGCCTAAACAATACTAACGGTATGTAACCTAATAATTCAAGAGATTGTCGCTTATTCTTTGATATTGTATTTACCCTGTAAACTTTTCTTCAACGCTTTCAGCAATCGTATTTCCGTCAAAACGAGTCTCGCCCATTCTTCCCAAACTTTTGGTTTTATCTGCTTAGGATTTCCGTCTTTGTCCGTTTTGGCAAATTCGTGTATGCGGTTCATCGCAACGTCTAATTGAGAAGCGAGTTGTTCCGCTGCAACGATAGCGTAGATGACGTAATTTATTCTTATCTGTGCTTCTTCCTGATTTTGCGGATATACGCTGTTTGCCGCTTTTGCATTGTTGTAGATGTCTTTCGACAATCTTACAAGGTCAAGTGAGAGAAAGAACGTGTAACGTTTCGGAAACTTCATACAGTAGTCCAACGTATATTCTTCAAGTTGTCTTGCCGTATCGAGAAACTGTACCGCGCTTTCTCCTCTGTCGTTTTTCTTAACTGCCATTATTCAGCACTCTCTTCGAGAGCCTCCGCAGGTTTGTCGTCTTCCGTTATTGCGTCCCAGTATTCTTGGTCCTTGATGACGAGCGTTTCGAGTTCGGCGGTAGGACTTGCACCCACTCCGAGATAGAAATCATCACTCGTTTTCATATTCCTTGCATACCAGCCCGCAGGAGAGCCGTCAAACTTATACAGAAAATGCCTGTCGTTACACTGAACGTGCAGTCTGTTGTTTTCGGTATAAACCACTCCCGTGAGAGCGGTTGCCACAACCGCGTCTGCCGACGGCGATTGCGGACTTTGTTTGAAACTTATAGTCATATACAAATCTCCTATAAAAATTTACTCTGCGCCCCATACAAGGGACGCAGAGTTTAGAGTATGGATTAAATGCAAAAGCCGAAGCACACGCCGCGCGAGTCACTCGCAACGTAGCCGTCGACGACGCCACTGAAGTAGATATAGCGGAAGAGGGTCGTGTAGGAAGTGAACGGAGAACGAAGCCACCAGCCGACGGCCGAACCGGTGCCGTTGGATAGTTTCTTGATTCTCTCGTTGTCCGTGTTACGAGTCTTCCAATATTCGTATTGCTCGCCTTCGCTTGCATATCCCGTAGTTGTAGTTGCGTCAAGTTCGACTTCCGAGAAAAGGAACAGTTTGTCTGTGGACGTTGTAATTGTAGTTGATTGACTTCCTGCTGTTGCCTTCTTTGAAACCTGTTTAATTACCGATTGCAAATCGCTTGGCAACTGCGAAAGCAACGTGGCCATTGTGGAAGTTCTCATAGCCGAAGATTCCCAACCGCCTTCGTTTGTATTGCTACTGTTCATCGGATATTTGGTGGCAAGCAAGTTCTTCATACCGAAGGTTATGCCGGCCTTGCCGCTTCCGTCCGCCAGATCGTCGTGATTGAAACCGAGTATTACGAGCGTAACCTCTTCTCCAGTGGTAAGCGTTATGGTCTTTTCATCGCCAACCTTGAAGAGCGAAGAAGCCTTTCCGCTTTGAACAAGACTATTGATCGTTGCCCAACTTGCTTTTTCAAGAGAAGGCTCCTGAACAGCAAATTTCGAACCGTTCCAATAGATAGCGTTGAAGTCGTCGCCTATTGCGTTAGAACCCATAAGTTCAGCGAGCGTGATTGTGACATCGCCCGTCTTACTGTTGACTTTTGTTACTGTATTCTTCTGCGCTCCCGTCTCGATTCCGTTGAGTTTCGTCTTGTCGCTACTTGACATCAGGCCGTTTGCAGAAGTCGTTGCAACTGCCGTGCTTGCTCTCGAAGTGTCCGTAGGGTGTTTGTGGTCGCTGCGAGCGTAAGTCGTCGCAGAACCTGCCGAAGCCGTGCCGTCCATCACAGGAGCGGTGGAACTGAAATTCGGGTTGCTTGCCGAATACTGCTTTACATTTTCGACGTTGCCAAGCCCGACGTTTGATTTTGTTATGTTTACATTGCCCGTTCTGTAAGAAGTTTCCGAATCGCCCTTTACACCTGTTACGGTATTCTTCTGCGCTCCCGACTCGATTCCGTTGAGTTTCGTCTTATCGGAAGAACTCAATAAGCCTGCCGCAGATGTGGTCGCTTCTGAAATTGTTACGGCGGAACTACCGTCGTATGTCTTGCCACCTATTGTAAGAGCCGCTTGAACTTTCTTTGCAGACGGAGCAACATAGGTTTTGAAAGCGGTCATAAGCGACGCAAGTTGAGAAGCGATGTTTCTTCCGTCGGTTTCGGTAAGCCAGTCCTTGTCCGTATAATCGTCCGAGTTTACTGCCGTTGCCGTTCCGCTTGAAATCATCGAAAGCAAAGCATTGAGCCTTGCAACTATCTCTTGACCTGCACCACTTGTAGCCGGTCTGAATGTATTAGCCATTATGTAGCCTCCTTAAAGTTTTATTCTTCATTGACGACAATATACCCAGCACTATCTTTGCTAATCGAGAACCCCGTCTTAGCCTGATAGTGTTGGGTTATATCGTTTCCGTCTTTGTCGTAAATTGCGGCAATAGGTAGCAGGTTTCCGTTCTCGTCTTTAATGTAAGGAACTGTTAACCCGTCTACCATAACTTACCTCCGATTATATTCTCTTGAAGAACAAACCGCCGACCGCAAGAGCCGCAGAGGGATCGGTCTGACCTTCCGCACCGATTTCTACAATCTGTGCACCTACCGTTACACGACCTTTTGCGTCAACCGTGACTGCGGAGTAACTACCGGCAGTAACGCCGCTGTTTGCGAGCGTAACCGAAATGGTTTTGTCGGCAGAACCGTCAAAAGACGCATTACCGGTCGCGTCGCCCGAA
>CAVJMJ010000017.1:0-52010 GCA_963650915.1 Parasutterella excrementihominis
TTGCCGACCGCATTCGCCTTCACCTTGAGGGGAAGGTGGCGCGTAGCGACGGATGAGGTGTAGCCGTTCAGAGAACGGCGTTAATTATATAATTTGCCGACCGCTTTCGCCTTCACCTCGGAGGGGGAGCCTTTCCGCCAGGTCATCCTGAGCCTGTCGAAGGATCCAGCCGTTAGGCGCATTTATATAAATTGCCGACCGCATTCGCCTTCACCTTGAGGGGAAGGTGGCGCGTAGCGACGGATGAGGTGTAGCCGTTCAGAGAACGGCGTTAATTATATAATACGCCGACCGCATTCGCCTTCACCTGGTAGGGGGAGGGGGACCGCTTCGCGGTGGAGGAGGTTGGAAAGTTAATATAAGCGGTACAGTTTTATAAACCGTCCAACCTCATCCGTCAGTCTTCGACTGCCACCTCCCGCCTCGGCTATTTAAGCCTCGGGCTACGGCTACAAACAGCGCACTGTGCTGTTTGCTTAACGCCTACGCACCCCTACCAGGTGAAGGCTTGCGAGCAAAGCGAGCAATTCACGCGCCGACAGGCGCATTTCATGCGAGCAAAGCGAGCATTTCATGCGTCGCAAGACGCAATTCATGCGAGCAAAGCGAGCATTTCATGCGTCGCAAGACGCAATTCATGCGAGCAAAGCGAGCAATTTACGCGCCGACAGGCGCAATTCATGCGAGTAAAGCGAGCAATTCACGTTGCGTTAGCAACAATTTCATGACCGCAGGTCAATTACATGACCGCAGGTCAATTACATGACCGCAGGTCATTTTCGGCGGGTGCGCTTTTTGCGGGCGGGGGAGGTTAGGTAACCGCCGAGTAGACAGACTGCGACGGCGGTTTTTGCAAACCATGGCGGACTGCTTCTATTATATAATTCGACGGCGGTTTTTGCTTTTCCATCGGTGTCATCATATAATATGCCGACCTTGTTCGCCTCCCTTGTGTAAAGGGAGGTGGCAGTCGAAGACTGACGGAAGGATTGTTCTATATAATTTGCCAATCCTTGTGCGGCTGACGCCCGGATGTTTCGACTACACTGCATTCCGCTCAACATGACGGGCAATCCTTCAGTCGGCGAAGCCGACAGCTCCCTTTGCACAAGGGAGCCTTCCCGCCGATAGGCGCATTCATACAATCCGCCGACCGCATTCGTAGCCGAGGCGGAAACGGCGGTAGGCGTAATATAGTTTGTGGCTAATAAAAGGTTATTACTACCGTTGCTTTCGCTTACGCTTGCTAACGTTAATGCGCTATTTGTCGTTGCCGTGGCGGTATTGCTTGCGCTTACACTTGCCGTCGAGAGTGCATTACTTGTGCTTGCCGTATTCTCACTAGTTGTGTTAACATCTTCCTTTTTTAGACTCTGCCAGTAAGCGAATAACTTGACTTCATATTTATATTCAGTATTTGTACTTTCCTGCATGTAATTATAATCTAAATGATTTGTACAAATAGTCTTATCTTTTAATAACTCAATGTAGTTATTTGTGTTATAATATTGTGTTGTTGTACACTTTGTTGTAGAATTTTTATTATGCCGCCAATACTTAAATACGACCCGTTTAGATTCGTTCTGATAACCATAAGTACATGCGTTATTGGCATCTTTCCAGCTAATATACGGTAAAGTAACTTTTGTACCATAGTCAAATATACCTGAATCAAACCAATCAGCACCTGGGTTATATATAGTTCCTTTAATGTAATTGTAGACGTTATTATTATCAATCTTCAACACTATTTTAACCGTCCAGATTTTATACGTCGCAGTGAACGTAGTAGTTTCACCCGCCCCACCAAGGGTTATAGTGTCGCCGAGTGGAACGGCTTCGGTGCTACCGGGCGAGAGTACGGTATACGTAGGATCGTCATAGTAACCAAGTTGCTCGGTGTTTGTGTTCGGGTTCTCACAACGCTTCTTTATAAACGAGATAAATGCAGTTGTTAGCTCCATGCCGGGGGCAAAGTATAAGGTATTAGTGTTTGCTTTTGTCGTCGTATACTCGGCATGTACGTCAACGGTATTGATTTGCAATTTAGCCTTATCCGCCCATTGTGCGGTTAGTTTAAGACCCGTCGCCCCTTTCTCAAAGGTGAAGTTAGGCATGCTTTCGGTAGAAGTTTGCTCTTTAGCGGTGCCGTCCAAAGTATACTCAAACTTCCAGCCGGTAAAGTAATAAGCAAAGTTATAATGTTCGTTTGTTATAGCCGTGTCGTAGACAGTTGAATTCATAAAGTCCGCATTAAGGCTGTCGGATTTTTCTTCCCAAGTTGCGGTAATCGCACTCGTACCGTTTTTAACGCCGAAGCTTAATTTAGTGTCGTCTTCCGGAGCGGATACGGTTATCGTTGTCGTACCTAACGTAACGCCCTCTTTGCCGCTTGCAAGCGTAACTTCATACTTTTGCATTTTTACCGTCGTCCACTTGCCGTACAGCGTCAAGTCTTCATAATAATTACCCGCAGAAATCGAGGCGATGGCTGTTTCGCAAGCCTCGTCCAAATACCAACCGACAAAGGTTAAACCGCTTTCGGTGTCGGATGTTTCTGCGCTTTCGAAGGTGATGTTGTCTTCACAGGTAAATTCCGTCGGGTTATTTGAAGTTATTGTAGACTTTTGTTCTTCATTGCAACCGACGTAGTTATAGGTTATTTGGTACTTAACGGCAGTCCAATTAGCGACTAAGGTGATAGAATCATAAAATACGCTGTCTGCGGTTACTTTTTCATTGTTATAAGTCCAATAATCGAAGGTATAGCCGTTTTTCGCGGGTTCCGGCAATTCACCTATTGCTACACCATTTGCTACAGTGCCCGTAGCCTTAGCAGTGGTTTCGTAACCATCAGGCAAAGTACCGCCGTCAAGGTCATAAGTTATGTCATAAACTTTGCACCAATATTGCCCGTCGGATACATACGCCCCTACGCTGAAATTACTGTTCTCGGTAGGCGTAGTCGCACTCGTCCAAATAAGCCCTTGGGCTGATTCATTTGTGCCTAATTCTGTATAAGTGAGGACATTAATTGTGTGGATATACCAATAAGTATCTGATCCCGGTGCTTTTACTTCTTTTGAGGTTGCGTTTACGGAACCGGTAATGTTCAATGTTGCGGACGTACTTTGTGTGGTAATTACGCCGTTTATGTTTTCAACATTAAGCGTGCCGTTTACTATAAGTTTTCCCGGGGCTTTCGGTGTTGTAGTCCCGTTTCCGTCATAGGAAGTTGCGTCTGCGTTTGACTCAGTCCAAGATGTATCTTGCGTGACAAAAACGGTCTTCATATTTGCCGTTACGCCTTCATTTATAGTAACTACGCAACCGGGTAAAATTTTTAAAGCCTGTGCAGTAGCGGTTACGATTGCGTCACTGCCGTTTTCAAATTTAGAAAGGGTAATATTATAATACCAAGATAACGGGAAGTATACGGTAGCGGTTGATAATGTTGCCACACCCTCCATAATTTTTAATGTCAAACTATTTATGCTTGCCGTACCTTTAACGTTTAAATCAGTAACGTTTGTATCGGGGTTATACTTACTTACGATTTTTGTTCCGCTTGCAATGTTTAAAAGGTAGTCGTCACTTGCCCCGATTAACTTAACGATAGTTGTGTTGTGTTTGTTAAGTGCATAAAGATCTGCAAAACCTTCAAGTTTTGCGCCGTAGTTTATTGTTAATTTCGCAGTTACGTTCGGTAATAAAAATCTATTAAACGGCGTAGCGTTTATTTTACCGCTGGTTAAATCAGTACTATTATCTGCTAAGCCACAGAAAACTGTTCCGCCACGGTGTTCTATAACAACGAAGGGTAGCGTAATGGTAGGGGTTGCTCCGCTTGAGTTACCCATAATTACCGAGGAGCCGTTATTTAAAGAGTCTTCCACAATGTAGCCGTAACAGGTTATAGAACCGTTGGGGGAATCGACTTTTGCGTTTTCACCGAGCGTCAGTTGAGAATATTCACCGCACGTAAAACCTGCGTTATAACCGCCTTGTCCGCCTGTGACGGTACCGCCTATGTTTAACGTACCGTTATTAGTTAAAGTTTTGCCGGCGGACAAAACGGCAGTAGCTTTTAATAAGGACGTATTGCCGTATGAATGGTTTGCTGCAAAATAATGAGAACCATTTACACCGTTGCTTCCGGTTTTGTCCCAAGTGCCGTTATCGTCTAAAGGCAAGTAAAGGGTAACGCCAAGTCTTATTTCACAATCACTGCGTATTAACGGGTTTTTGCCGACTAAAACGTAGACTTCACCTGAAGAAACGCTTTGAAGTGCGCTTTCGATAGTTCCGTAGTAGGTGGTATCGCTTTTTGCAACCGCGGTAACGGTGATATCTACGTTTACTGCTATTTCATTATAATTTGTCGTGTCTTTCGGTGTGATCTTAAAAGTTATCGTTTGGGTTGCCGTGGCTGATGTGCCGGTGTATCCGGCTATTTTTGCCGACATAGTGTAAGAAGAGTAAGTAATAGTTTTGTTATTTGCACCGGTCAAGGTAAGGTTTGAAACCTTTAATGTGTCGCCGTCTTCTATAAGCCCGGTCGCACGGGGGTCTTCGGCAACTATCGTAATACTTGCAGTCGGCGTTGCCTTGCTAACCGTTGCGGTGGTTTCGTCCAAAGTTAAAGTATTATGATTTTTTGCCGAAATGCGTACGCTAAAAGTAACGCTGCCTGCGTTTTTAATGGTGAGTGTATCGCTCCAAGTCGTGCCGTTGTCCGTACTGTATTCTACAGTAATAGTTTGGTCGTTTACCGTGGTTGCGGTAACGCTATCTGCAACGTCGTGTGCAGTTTCGTCATAAGTGCCGGTGTAAGGCGTTACGACAACGTTAGTTATAGTTGCATTGGTTATCTTGTATATACCGTCGGTTTCGTTTGTTGCGTTGCCTTTGAAGGTAACGGTGTAGTTGTTAACTATATCGGCGTCTTTTAGACTGCCTTTTATAAGGTAGTCGCCGACATTGGTCGTTTTCGTTACCGATGCCGTAAGGCTGACGATATTGTAAAGCACGTCGGTGTTTGCAACTTCGTCCGTCGTCGTTGCTTCAAGCGTTACAGGCGTTTCGCCGTAAACGGAAGTTTTATCGGCAATAGTTACTTCGATTGTGCGAGCGGTTATCGTAAACGTTTTTTCCGTTTCGCTTGAGGTGGAATATTTGCTTTCGTCAAAGGTGGCGGTTATGGTGTAGGTGCCTGCGTTTTTGGCTTCGGTAACCGCATTACCGCTACTGTCGGTGATTGTCAGCGTGAGTGTATCGCCATCGTTTAAGCCCGTGGCGGTCGCCGTGGGGGCTTGGGCTTGTCCGTTATAAGTAAATTCTGTGTTGACCCAGGTGATGGTTAGGGGAACGGTTATCTTGAGGGTACCCGTTTCGTACGTGATGTTATAGTTACCATTTTCCGCAGACGGGGTAATGGTGTAAGTACCCGACGGGGTGTCGTTATCTACGGTGGCGATTACATTACCGCTACTGTCGGTGACCGTATAAGTTACGGATATCTCGTCGTCGGTGTAAACAGTTCCGCTCGTTACGGTGTAAGAAAAGGCAAAATCGTCGGGCTTGTTGCCTTGAGTAAAGTTTTTGTCGTCTGCCTTAACGGTAAGCGGTGCCGCCGTTATTGCCCAATTAAACGATTTTGTTGCGGTTTCGTCGCCGTCTGACCATTTATAGTTTGTAGCATCATTTAGCGTGGCGGTGGCGGTGTAATTGCCTGCATTCGTTGCGGTATTGGTTCCGCCAATCTTAACGAGGGTTTCGTCATAGCCCGTGAGTGCGGTATGTTCGGTTCCGTCGTAAACGAAAGTCTCCGTCAACGTCGGCACGGTAACGGTATTGGGGGTAACGGTAACTTTACCGTTTACATAAGTGAAGTTATAGTTTGTTGCGCTTCCGCCGGAGAGGGCAACGGGATATCCGTCAGCCGTTACCGGCGAATTTTTTTGATAGGCGCAAGTTATAGTCGGCGGGGTAAAGTCAGTTGCCGTAGAAGCGGTTTCGTTATTTACAAAACCGCTATAAGTTATGGTGTATTGAGGAACGTCGGCACCGTAAATTACCGTGTGAGAAGAAGCCGTTGCCGTAAGCGTGACTTTGTTTATCGTAAAACTTGTGTTGGGGCTTGTGATAGAGTAATTGTCGCTTATGGTTGCTTGTGCCGTGTAAGTGCCTGCGTTCGTTTGTTCGCCCGAAACCGTTACGCTGTCGCTCGATACGAGGTTATCCGCACTTGCGGTCGGTTTTTGGGCTTGTCCGTTATAGTTTAGCGTGGTGTTCGACCAAGTAATCGTAACGGGGCGTTTATTTATGGTATAAGTGCCTGTCGGTTTGCTTGCGTCACTTGCGTTTTTGAAGGTGATTTCGTAGTTTTGCGCAGGGAAGTCCGTTTTTTGAGTTCCCGTTATGTCGTAAGTGCCGACGTTTGACGTGGTTGTCGCCGTGGTAGCAAGGCTATAAATATTGCTTTCGCTATCGCTCGTAACTATTGCGGGAGAGAGCGTACTCGTAACTTTTGCCGTAAGTGTTTCGATGGGATTGCCGTAAGTCGATTCTTTATCCGCAATGGTTACGGTAATCGAGCGTTTTGAAATGGTAAACGATTTTTCCGTATCGTCAGTTGTGGTGTAGTTTGAACTAAACGTTGCGGTTGCTTTGTAACTGCCTGCGTTTTGTGCGGTCGTGGAGGTTATACCGTCTTTTACAAGGGTTACGGTGATTGTATCGGATCCGCAAATATTTGTGGGGGTCGCCGTCGGAAATTTATCTGTTCCGTCGTAAGTGCGGTCGGAAACATTGCCCCAAGTAATGGTGATGGAGCGTTTATTTATTGTGTAAGTACCTTCGGTAAAGGTGACGGTGTAGTTGCTATTTATGCCGTTGCCTTTAATTTTGTAACTGCCTGCGTTTGAAGTGGTTGAAAGGGTAGTTGTAGTACCGTTTGAATCTGTGGTGTAAAGGCTTACGATTTTGACTAAGCCTTCCTTGTTTGCAACGTCGTTTGTTGTCGTTGCCGTAAGTTCTAAGATATCGTCGCCGTAAGTCGAAGATTTGTCCTCAATGGTTACGATTATTTCAAGGGGAGTGATTGTAAAGTCTTTTGTTTTGGGGGCGGTGGCGTTGGTGCCGGTTTCATCTTCCCAAGCGTAGTTGTAACTGCCGTCGGAAGTTTTAGGCAAAGTTACGGTCAAAACGTAACTGCCGACGTTTATTGCTTGTCCGTCCGTAGCGGTACTGCTATCGCTTGCGGTGACCGCGGTCGTGCATTCGTCACCGTTTACAAGGTTTTTAAGTTCGAACGTCGGTTGATGAGCCGTGCTGTCGTAAACGAAAGAGGTAGTTTCGCTCCAAGTTATGGTGACCGTCCTCGTGGTTATCGTGTAAGTACCGCTCGTCGAAGTCGTCGTTTCGTCGGTAAGGGGAGCAGTGGTGTCGGTTTCGGCGTTTGTGCCTGCCAAACGGAAGGCAAGGCTTTGGACTTCGGTTTCTCCGCCAAAGTCGTTAAAGGACGCCGATTGCGTTTCGGTTGTAGTGCCTTGGAAGGTGACGGCATAGTTGGCGTTTATGCTATTGCCGTTTATGTTGTAAGTGCCGACGTTTGTTGTATTAGAAATCGCATTGCCGTTCCCGTCTATAGCCGAAAGACTTACGATTTTGTCTAATTTTTCGCCGTCGCCGTTTAAAGTTGTATTGTCGGCGTTTGCGACCGTGTCGCTCGTTGTTGCGGTAAGTGTTGCGATAGCATTGCCGTAAATCGATTCTTTATTCGCAATGGTTACGGTAATCGCGCGCTGTTTTATAGTAAAGGAAATTTCGGCGGCACAGGTTTTCGTGCTGTCGAAGGGGTTAGTGAGGTAATTAAGTTGTTCCGCCGCTTTTTTGGCTGCGGTGGTTGCGGTCGAAGTGGTGGTTGCCGTTATTACGCAGGTGTATTTGCCGGCGTCGGTGGGGTAGGCGGTGTTTTCAAGCGCGGTCGGGCTTGCTATTTCGGTCAAGCTTCCGCTTGTGTTGTAGTCGTGCGTTTTATAATACGTATAGCTAAATTCTAAACCGACCTCAGCCCATTCAGACCAAGCGGAAGCGTTTCCGTCGTCGTTATTGTACGAGGTGTCGGAAACGGTCACCGTGAACGGCTTTGCGTTGTAAGTGAATTCCGTTTGTTGGGATTTCGAGTTTTTGTCCGTCGTCAGCGTGTCGAGGTAATAAGTCGTTTTTTCCGATGTGGTCGCGCCCGTCGTGTCGGTGGCGGTTTCGGTGTAATTTATGGTGAGGTAGCGGTTGAGAATAGGTTCTGTCGATTCCCCGCCCGTCGTGTCGGTGGCGGTTTTGGTGTTTGTGTAGGCGAAGTTGTTGGGGTAAACTTGCTGAATGTGGATGTTCCATTTGGAAACGCCCACCGACGTTATTGCGATTACCGCCAAAAGGAGGGCGATAACGAAATATTTGGCTCTTCCGCCTAACCCGCCGAACGCTTTCGCCGTTGCGTTTGCACTTGCACCGCCGTTCGCACCGTTAAAGTTTGAGCCGTTGCGGTTGGAACGGTTGAAGTTTGAGCCGTTGGGTACTGCGCCGTTTAACGTTGCGTTTGCATTTGCGCTTTTGATTGCTCGCATTTTTTCGTTATACCTCCTTTGTTCTTATTTTTTATGTCGTATTTGAGTTTTTGTGTATTTTTTTATGCGGAAGGGCGTTTATATAAATGCGCCTAACGGCTAGATCCTTCGACTTACGCTCAGGATGACCCGTGAAAAGGCTTCACCCGGTAGGGCAATTCCCCTTACTAAGGGGAGTGTCAACGTAGTTGACGAGAGGATTGCCGTCTGCGGCTTAGCAAAGCTGTCGCATAGCGACTGAGGAGGTTGGCTATATAATAAGCCATTCCTTGATAGTCTTCACTGGGGGAAGCCTTTCGTTGGTGAAGGCTTTTTTTGCGGTGATTCTTGCGTCTATGTATTGGCGTTAAGTCACTATGCGACGCGGAAAACTGTTGTGTTATGCGGCGGTGGGGGAGATGTCGGTGATTCTTACGTCTATCATGGGTTTTAAATTTTCATCAACCATTTGTTCGTAAATGGTTTGATAGTCACCGGCAGAGGGCGCGACGATGTAACGGAATTTAAGGGTTATTTCTCCTTCTGTGTTTTGAAGTGCCGTTATGTCTGTATTAGTCGGGTCAAAAACGAGCATTACCTTAAAACTTGCATCCGTTTTGTAATTTTCCGCACCATATGTCGTGTAATTATCGTCGGTTGAATCTAAATTTGCGTCTACTTTGGTAAATGCGGTCGGTAGTTCTTTTTCCGAATCGTCACTTACGGAAACGACGCTGCAACTTAAATTGTCAAAGAACGCCTTAAAACTTTTCCCGTTAGAAAACATCAGCGTAAAGTCTGCGTAAAGCGTTTTGTCGTTGTTGTCTTTAACGAGTTTTTGGCAGGCTCCGTTATTAAGCGTGTAAGTGATTTCTAACGTTGCTTGGTTGGAAATTTTTCCGTCGCTTCCCACAAAGCCGGTCGGGAAGAGTTGTAGCGAATTCAAATTGCTATTATCTGCGATGGTGATGTAGTCGTAACTGTTGATGATGCCGTCCGCAACGAAGCTTCCGTTTGCGCCGTTCGTGATTTCGTGCCCGATTATCGTCCAGGCGGCGAAACCCGTCGCAAATATCAACAGCGGAACGGTTATATACAAAATTATGGCGAACTTCTTTAGGCTCGTCTTAGTTAAAAAACCGAATATTCTGTTTTTCGTTTTCGTGGCTTCCATAACCGTTGTTTTGGTTTATTTAACCGTTTTTGGCTTTTTGACCGTTTTGGTTTATTTAACCGCTCCTTTGTTCTTATTTTTTTATAACGTATATGAGTTTTTGTGTATTTTTTATGCGGAAGGACGTTTATATAAATGCGCCTAACGGCTAGATCCTTCGACTTACGCTCAGGATGACCCGTGGAAAGGCTTATGGTAATCCGCAAAGCGATAACGCTAAGACGTATAATGAGGGAGTATCGTTGAGTACATTATACATAGGTGAGCAAAGGGTGTCAAGTATTTTTTTGACAAATATGCAAAATCGAATAAATAAAGGTGATTTTTTCTTGCATATTTATTTTGTAAAAAAATTTTTGCAATTTTTCAAACGTTTTGCCTTGCTAAAAGATATACATATAATCAGCCGAATTTTTTGAGGAATTTTTTGTCGGGAAATTGTGCCGCTTTTACTAAATTTTCACAAAAATCAAAAACGTATGTAAAAATTGTTGACAAAGAAAAAGTAATCGTTTATAGTATTATCACGACGATGTCGAAAAATAGGTTTTTAACAAAAATTTTGTCGCTTGATTTTTCGATGTTTAATATTCCTAAACATGAATATATATGACGGCTTTAATTGACTGTCACCACGTGTATTTACGTATATTAAACACATTTATATTTATAATATAAGATTAATATACACTGTCTTATATATATAATATAGATATATCATTATAAATGTTGCATTCAAAAGGCACTAAAGGTTGCAAAGTTTAAGCAATATACGCTTGAAAGCAATATATAAGTTGAACCGATAAACCTTGAAATCAAGAAAGTTAGGAAAGTCGGTAAACCGAAAGAATTTAGAATTTGGAAAATTGTAAGAACGGAACCGAAAAAACGAAATTCGTAAAATTTTAAGATTTTAAAATAGAAAAATTTGGAATAATCTAAAAATCGGTTACTCGGTAGATTTGAAAAACGAAAAAACGGATAATAAGTTTAATCGTAAAATCAATGAATTTGATAAATCAAAAAATCTTAAAAATTGTAATTCGTAAAAATTTAAGATTTGATAATAGAAAAATAGTTAAATCGTAAAAATCATAATATTGAAGGTTTAAAAATCTGTTAATCGAAAAATCAGAGCAATCTAAAAAATCGATAGTTAGATATATTAGAATAATTTAAAAATAGGTTAATCAAGAAAGTTTTTGGGATCGATAGAATTAAAGATTAGGTAGGTTGGAAAGTTTGTATAACCAACAAACCGCCGACTTACCAAAAGGGAGTACTCCCTTTTGCGTTTGCTTTCGCAAACGCAAATAGCATCATTATATGTTAGTATAGTCGTCAGACAGATTTGTTACGACCTTGTTAGCCCCTTTTGTGCAAAGAGGGGTGTCGCAAAAGCGACGGGGTGATTGTTCTATATAATTCTTCGTCCTTGTGCGGCTGACGCCTGGATGTTTCGACTACACTGCGTTCCGCTCAACATGACGAGACAATCCTTCAGTCGGCGAAGCCGACAGCTCCCTTTGCACAAGGGAGCCTTTCCGTCAGGTCATCCTGAGCTTGTCGAAGGATCCAGCCGTAAGGCGCATCTATATAATAAGCCGTTCCGCTTTTGCCTTTCCGTCAGGTCATCCTGAGCTTGTCGAAGGATCTAGCCGTAAGGCGCATCTATATAATATGCAATTCCTTGTTAGCCTTCCCGTCAGGTCATCCTGAGCCTGTCGAAGGATCCAGCCGTAAGGCGCATCTATATAATAAGCAATTCCTTGTTAGGCTTCACCTTGAGGGGAAGCTGTCAACTTTGTTGACTGATGAGGTGTAGCCGACGATGGTCGGCGTTAGGATCCATACAAACTTTACGATTGTATAAGCCGTCCAACCTCCTCCGTCGCTATGCGACACCTTTGCTAAGCCGCAGACGGCAATCCTCTCGTCAACTACGTTGACAACCCCACCTCGGCTATTTAAGCCTCGGGCTTCGGCTACGGACAACACACTGTGTTATCCGCTTAACGCCTTCGCACCCCTTAGTAAGGGGAATTGCCCTACCAGGTGAAGGCTTGCGAGCAAAGCGAGCAATTCACGTGTCGCAAGACGCAATTCACGTGTCGCAAGACGCAATTCACGTGTCGCAAGACGCAATTCACGCGAGCGAAGCGAGCAATTACACGCGTTGCGGTAGCAACGATTCTACATCGGTATTAACGAGGGTCAAACCACGTTGATGTAAAATTATGTGTATTAACGAGGGTCAAACCACGTCGATATAAAATTATGTGTATCAACGAAGGTCAAACCTCGTTGATGTAAACAATATATTAAAGGTATCAACGAGGGGAAAACCACGTTGATGTAAACAATATATTATAGGTATTAACGAGGGGAAAACCTCGTCGATATAATCATTATATTATATGTTCGCCAAAGAGGCGAATAAAAGGAGAATGACATGAAAAAGAAACTTTTACTCCCCATACTCAGCGTATGTATGGTAGTAGCACTCGTCAGCGTCGGCTTCGCCGCCTGGCTCATCACCGGTAACGACACTACAGGCACCACCGGTAACTTTGTTACTCATGATGTTACTAACGAATATTTCACTGTTAAGGCAGAGGCTACAGATGGCAAAATTGAATTTGGCAAGGGTTCTGTAACGACAACTAACGAAACTCCTTGGTTCAACTTTGATGGTGAAAGTAATGAAGATTTAGAGGCAACATTTACCATTACGGTAACGCCAGACGTTCAAGACAATTTAAACAAGATTTTAGAAAAGAACAATATTAAAGTTACGCTACAAGCGCAAGATAGTGAGTATGATGCCGCTGTCGCTAACGGGATAGTTGGATACCCGACTATTGCTTGTGGTGACACAAATAAAGCAACTGCTACTAATCTTGCAACAGGTGTTTCGATTACGTTAACTAAAACCGAATTGTCAAGCGGGTCTACAACCGTAACCGTTAAATTTGCTTGGGGAGCTAATGGCAATCCTTACACTTATTATAACAACACTTACACTACTGCTAAGGATGCAGGTGCAAATGTAAGAAACAACGCTACGACGGCGTTAGAAACATTGTATAAACTAAATAATGATAAATTTGATATTAAGCTTGAAGTAGTTCCCGTTGCTGAAGGCTCCTAATTCAAGCAAAAGTGCAATACATTATTAAATCACGGTTTAAATAGGTGAAAACATGAAAAACAAAAATTCTACGCGCCGTTCTTTCGGGCGCAGGGCGCTTGCTTTCGGTATAGCCATGTTTGCCATGGTTACCCTTACCGCAGTAGGCTTCGCCGCTTGGTTGATTTCAAGTAACGCAACCTCGGAAGGCGACGGGGGTATCAAAACCGAAACAGTTACGCAAGCCAATATTAAAATTACAATAAATAATTTGAACGAAAACGGCGAACTTACCGACGGTAGCGGTAACAAATACGACATCGTATACAGTTTGCCAAAGGATGCAACGGGGCTTGTGACCTTCCAAGAAAACGGGGGTCAAGATAAAGGCGAACAATTAGGCTTTGAGTTTACCGGCAGTGTCGAACATTGGGAAAGGGTCGGTACGTTAAAGTTCACCATTCGCGTTCCCGATTGTATCGTTACGGCGGCAGGGCTTACAAAGAGCGGTTCTAATTGGACATATAACGCTAAAAACGCTTACATTCAGCTTCCCGAATACGCTATGGATAAAGACGGAAACGCTTTGCCCAAAGTGGTAAACGGCAGTTGGGATCAAACAACTATGACCGCGCCCGTTCAGTTTACTAATATTTCGGACGCTAACGCTATTTTGTCCGCTACCCTCGGTAATGGTAGCATTGTAATAACCGCACCTACTACCGGTACGACGGCAACGTTTGCCGGCTCGGGTTTAGCTTTCGGTTGGGGCGCAAGGTATAACCACGTTAACCCTGCTACTACTTTCAACAGCAATGATTGGACGAATATCGCGAACACCGATATAACAAGAGATCTTAACGATAACAATAACTATGAAAGTTATATTCCTAACCAGGTTGCACTCGAACTTTTGAAGTTGCAAGCAATCGTTAACGGGGTTAAACTCGATGATTACGTTACGGCGGCGAGTATTAATCTCGGCGGTAAAACTATCGACGCATACGTTAAGGAAGCAACTAACTCTCAAACCGTTGCAAGCGAACTTGCTCTCGTTCAAACTAAAATGTCGGAAGTCGTTTACGGCGACAGTTTCAACAAACCTACGTACAAACTTTACATCGAGGCTATCGTTAGATAGTTTTTAGGTAAAATTGTAAAAAGGAAAATAAGGCGCATTGACGCCGACAAAGTTGCGATACAGTTGCAAAATAGGCGCAAAATCGGTGCAAAGCAGATGCATCGACGCCGACAAAGTTGCAAAACAGTTGCAAGATAGGCGCAAAATAGTGCGCATTGACGCCGACAAAGTTGCAAAATAGGCGCAAAATAGTTGCGTTGGAGCTTAAAATTTGCAAAAAAATGCGTCAAAGTCGGCTGTAAAAGCGACTGACGCAGAATAACAGAGGTCGACACCGAAAAATTTGCAAGCAAAACTATATATTCAGGCAATAAAAGTCGTTACAATACGTTATTTTTTAAGCAAAACATGCGTTAAACTTCAATTCAAATTGCTTACGTCGGTTATCGTAAGATAACAGTCAAATTGCTTACATCGGTTATCGTAAGATAACAAGCAAAACGCTTACGATAGTTTTCGCAAGATAACAAGCAAAAAGTTTACGAAGTTGTCGCAAGATAGTTGAAAGTAAATTGCTCACAGAGGCTATCGCAAGATAACCTGCAGATTTCTTTTCATGATATGCCCGCGGGCGGATTAATTTTCGCCCCCGGGAGTTTTGCTTAAAGTATTCGGTATAAGGATTATATAATAACACATACCTCATTTAGTCATGTTGAGCGTCAGCAAGCCTTCACCTTCCTTTGCACAAGGAAGGCTAACAAGGAAAGACAAATTATATAATGTGCGTCTTGCGACGCATGAATTGTTGCTAACGTAACGTGGATCGTTGCTAACGCAACGTGAAAATAAGTAGAAAGTGGGGCTATAAGACCGAAAACGAGCAGTTTTTGTAAAAAACAGCGGTCGTACAACGAGCCGTTTTTGTACAGAACAAAGGTCGTTACGCATTATATTTTTAGTAGGCGTTAATTATTTTTCGCATTACTTTAAGTAAGTGTTTGTCGTTTTTTTGCGCCTTGAAAGCGCGTATTTTTTTACGCGCACGCGCGTATACGGGGCAAGGAAAGGCAGATAAGGAAATTCTTCATGAACGTAATAAGTTGCATAGGACAACTTAATAATTTAATTTCGGCGGGGAGGCTTGACAGTCAGGGGCTGGCGTTAATCGTTGCGGCTATAGCGGTTGCCTGTTTTACGGTGGTATTTACAATACTTTTCGTAAATTACCGCAAGTTCGCCGTTTCGGAAGTAACTTCCGGCAAACGAGATATCGAACTTATCGAAGTTTACTTTCAAGACAAAAACAAGTCCGTGCAAGTTAGAAAAAAGACGCTAAAAATTATAAAAGCCGTAATTTACACCTTGCTTATGGCGTTTATTACCGTTTGCCTCGTTTTTACGGCGTTCGTAAGATTTTCAAACGCGGTGCCGACGGGTACAAAGTCGCTTATGGTGGTCGCTTCAGGCTCGATGAGCGAGAAAAACAAACTCAACGATTATTTGGTAACCTATAATTTGAACGATCAATTTCCTACCTACGCCATAATCGTTTTGGAAAAGGTGGATCCGAGCGAGCTTAAACAGTACGACGTAATCGCATTCAGACACCCGAGCGGAAAAACTTACATTCACCGTATAAGAAGCATCGAAAGGGCTTCCGACGGAACGGTGACTTACCGCACGAGGGGCGACGCCGTTGCCGCCGACGACCAATCGAGTACGACTATGAACGTCGTTACCACCCCAGACGACGTTATCGGCAGATACACCGGCGTTTATATTCCGTTTTTTGGGGCTTTCGTGCAGTTTATGCAGTCCGCTGCGGGCATCGTAACCATCGTGGCACTCGTTTTCTGCCTTTTTATGTTCGATAGAAATACGCAAAAAATTACCGAGGCACAAAATAAGCGTACCGATTACCTTGTTAAAGCACTCGATATCAAAGATATACACGAAGATTCCGAAATCACGGTGGACTTCGTCGAAAAAATTTACCTCGATAAAGTCGGCTACCTGTTAAACGAACAGGGTGCTTTGCTCCCCGTCGAGGAAGATAAAATCGACGGGCAAGACAAGAAAGTCGACGGCTCGGACGATAAAATCGACCACGTCGAGGAAGATAAGGTCGATGAGACGGACGATAAGGTCTACGGCTCGGAAGATAAAATCGATGAATAAAAAAAAGACGAGGATAAGAAACCGTCGAACGGTGACGAAAAAGTAGAAGTAGTTGCCGAATATGAGGAAACCATCGAAGTCCTCACGGACGATAAAATCGACGGCTCGGACGATAAAATCGACCCCGTCGAGGAAGATAAGGTCGATGAGACGGACGATAAGGTCTACGGCTCGGAAGATAAAATCGATGAATAAAAAAAAGACGACACGAAAAATTAGGAGAAAGTAAAAGGAAAAATTAAGTTGTCGGAATGGCTTCATCACACGAAAGCCTTCACCCGGTAGGGGAAGGTGGCAGTCGAAGACTGACGGATGAGGTTGGACGGTTGATATAATTGTAAAGTTTATCATATACTGTACACCCTCATTTAGTCATGTTGAGCGGAACGCAGTGTAGTCGAAACATCTAGGCGTAGCCGCATAAGGAAATAAAAATAAAACACCTCATCCGTCATTTTCTTGCGAAAATGCCACCTTCCACCTCGGTCTTACGACCTTCGGGCTACGGCTACAAACAGCGCACTGTGTTATCCGCTTAACGCCTACGCACCTCCTCCGAGGAGAAGGTAAATGCGGTCGGCAAATTATATAAATGCGCCTTACGGCTAGATCCTTCGACAGGCTCAGGATGACCTGTAGGGAGGCAAAAGCGGTATGAAAGGCTTCACCACACGAAAGCCTTCACCTGGTAGGGGAAGGGAGACCACTTGTGGTGGATGAGGTTGGAAAGTTAATATATGCGTTACAGTTATATATACCGTCCAACCTCCTTAGTTGCTACGTTGACAACCCCACCTCGGCTATTTAAGCCTCGGGCTACGGCTACGGACAACACACTGTGTTATCCGCTTAACGCCTTCGCACCCCTTAGTAAGGGGAATTGCCCTACCAGGTGAAGGCTAATAACACCAAAAACAACACCAAAAATTTAGATAAATTACAACACTAAAAAACAATACGGCAGGAGAAAAATTATGCTGAAAGTAGTTTTTACAAGAAAGAATTTAATTGCCATCGCGTTAAGCTGTCTTTACTCGTTTTTAATGGTATTCGTCGGCTTTTGCATTGACGGCTCGTATGCGTTTATGAGTGCTAAAAACCCCATAAATCGTCTTGCGGTTTCGATAGGACTTACCGTCGTAACGCCCACGCTGGCGGGTTACGTCGCGTTAGGGCTTTTGGCACTGTTTATTTCCGTTGCCGTTTCCGCTATTATTTACGAGCGCAGAGTCTTCGTGGTTTCGGGTAAAAATCCCCATTCCCCGAAGTCTATTATGTGGTACGTTATAACCTTTTTGGGTTGCATCGTGCTTTCTCTCGGCGTCGGCACACTCATTCAAAGCCCGCTAAGCAAGGAAAATTTAGGCGTTTTATACACCTTTATTTGGAATTCTTTGGCACTTTCGCTTTTAATTTACGTAATATTGTTTATCGGCATCGGCGCGGTGGTTATGCTTATAACCAACTTTTTGCTCGTTGATAAGCCGTTTAGATTCTTTTCAAACGAAGACGAACCCGTTTTTGACGACGACGATATAAATCACGACATTTCGGGGAGTTTCGACGTCGATCAAGACACCAACGTCAATAACGGAGTTTCGGGCGGTAACGGCTCCGGCTCCTCGGGCGGTGGCGGTGAAGGCGACGACGGCGACGGCAGCGTGGTTGCAAAATCGGCTCAACTCGACGATAGGGAAAAGGTATTCCCCGAACTATGCAACGTCGACGAAAAGTACGAAGGTTACGACGCCGTTCCCGTTAAATCGGACGAGGTTACTTTGCAACAACTTGCCGACGGCTTTAGAAATTATCTTGCCAAAAACTTGAAATTGTACTTCGATATCGATACTATTCGTTTCTTTATCGCAGGGTTCGGTGCCTCTCACTTTGAAATTTTGGAAGGTTTGTCGGGTACAGGTAAATCGTCGCTTCCGAGGTATTTTTGCGAGTACGTCGGCGGTAAGGTTTTGTTCATGCCCGTTCAGGCAACCTGGCGTGATAAATCGAGTATTTTGGGCTTCTTTAACGAATTTTCTCAAACTTACTCGGAAACGGAATTTTTGATCAATCTTTACGAATCCAACTTCGGTACGGACGAAATCAACGTGTACGTACTCGACGAAATGAACATTTCACGTGTCGAATATTACTTTGCCGACCTTTTGTCCGTTCTCGAATACCCCGTTAAAGATTGGAAGATTAAGATTATGAACGTTCCGCATACCTTCGTTCCTCCTATTAAACTCGAAGACGGCTACGTCAGAATCCCCGAAAACAGTTACTTCGTCGGAACCGCAAACCGCGACGACTCCACTTTCACCATTACCGATAAAGTTTACGACCGTGCCATAACTATTAACTTTGAAACTCACAACGAACCTTTTACCGTTACGGAAGAAGTCAATTCGATTAAACTTTCCGGCAGTTACCTCAAAGGTTTGTACGACGAGGCAAAGGCACAGGATAAAGGGCTTAACCCCGAAGATAAAGAAAAACTCAGAAGAGTGCTCGACTTCGTTTATTCTAAATTCGACCTTACCATCGGTAACCGTATTTTGAACCAGATTTCCGAAGTCGTTCCCGTTTTCGTCGCCGCCGGCGGTAAAAAAGAGGACACTATTGACTTCATGCTTTGCAAAAAATTGTTTGCTAAACTCGAAGGTCGCTTCGAAGATTACGTAAAATCCGCACTCAACGAAACGTTGGACGTTTTGGCAGACGTTTACGGCACGGGCGTTTTGTTCCGTAGCGAAGCGGTTATCAAAAAAATTGAAAGAACGCTTTAATAAGTAAGGATTTAATAAGTAAGGATTGGGAAAATATATAGCCAACCTCTATATAACAATCCTCCCTGATTTGCCGACGCAAATCTTCTCCCCTTTGCACAAGGGAGGCTGACAAGGAACGGCAAATTATATAATATGCGCGGCTTTGCCGCTAGATCCTTCGACAGGCTCAGGATGACCTGTGGAAAGGCTACACCACACAAAAGCCTTCTACCTTACGAAAGCCTTCTACCTTACGAAAGCCTTCTACCTTACGAAAGCCTTCGCACCCCTTAGCAAGGGGAATTGCCCTACCGGGTGAAGCCTGACAAGGATTGGAAAATTATATAATGTGCGCGGCTTTGCCGATAGATCCTTCGACAGGCTCAGGATGACCTGCGGAAAGGCAAAAGCGAAACAAAAACATCGAGCCGATACAAAACATCGGACAGATACGAAATAAACGAACCGATATAAAATTATGAAAAATCAATTATTACAACCGAGCGAAATAAGAAGTCAACTTGACGATTTTGCTTCAAAATATCCGAAATTCGACGATTATTACGCTTTCATAGACAAACTTAATATCGGGTCTTTGCAAGAAGTCGTTTGCGAAAGAGACAGGGAGTATTTGCGGAAAATTTCCACGATGCTTCAAATTATCATGTCGATAAGTTCTCATCCGCATATTGCCAACCGCAGAGAGGAAATCGTTACCCGTATCGAACAAGCCGAACAACTCAGCAACGAAGATTTTTCACGCGTTTTAAAAGACGGAAGTTTATGGAAACGTTACGACCTTAAACTCGTTCCCGAAAACGTTTATTACCACCAGAACGTCGACGAACTCGTTATTTACGAAAACCGTTTTATATGCCACGTTCTCGATCTCATCGAAAAGGAAATAAACGATTACGTAAACTTGTACGTAAAAATGCTTCCTTCCTTAAAAAACGGTATTTTGCCGAGTTTGGACAGTTCGCGACCCAAAAGGCTTCTTACGTACGCCGAACTTTTAAAGCGTAAAGTTACCTACCTTAAAAACACCTATTTTTACAAGGAAGTTTCAAAGGCAAAAAAAATAACGGGCACGGTGTCGCGTACCAATATTTTGCTTAAAGACAATCTTTACGGCAGGGTGTACAGATTCTACAAAGAAAATCTTTTATCCGACGAAAAGACGATATCGTTGCGCATTTTGTACGATTATTTTACCGCACTTTCTTTAAAAGAACTGCATGCGAGAGGTTTTAAACTTACCGCTCAAACGGAAAAAGAAATAACCTTCGCTACCGATATAATAACCCTTAATATGTCTTTTTTTGAAGGCTCGAGGGAAATGAAGTTTGACCTTTCTTTAAATCAAGGCGGAATTACTTCTAAAAAACTTTTGATTTTTTCCCTTTCTCCGTCCTTTTCCGACGTGGAAAAGGTACCGCAAGGCTATGACGACGTGTCCGTTCTGTCTTGCTTCGGCTCGGCTCGTTTTAATAAAAAAGCGGGAAGCTACGACCAAATTTATCCCGAAACGGTCATCGTTAAAAATTACTTTGACGAAATCGTCGGCACGGTTAAATCGGATATGGAAGTTTACGCCCGCTATTGTCCCGTTTGCAGAGAACGGTCGCCTATATTTAACGACGAAATTTACTCTTGCCCTCGTTGCGGTTCCCGTTACGCTTTCTGTAAAAGCGGTGACGGCGACGCCGTGTGGTTTGTAAGGCTCGGGGAGGTGTAGTGTTTTTATGGCAACTGAAAAAAATCAATTAAACGCGAACACTAACGTGCAAAACACCGCAGAGAGCGAATACGCCATCGAAATAAAAGATCTTTACAAGGCTTACGGCGAAAAGAAGGTCTTAAAAGGGCTTAACCTTCAGGTAAAAAGGGGAGAACTTTTCGGCTTTATCGGTAAAAACGGTATAGGTAAGTCAACGACTATCGACTGCATGATAGGTTCCAAAAAATTCGACCGAGGAACGATTACCCTCGACGGTTTCGACATAACCCTCGACCCTTTGGACGCAAAAGCGACCTTCGGGTACGTCGCGAGCGAGCCTTCTTGTTACGACGTGATGACCGGCTACGACTTTTTAGAATTTATCGCAAGTATCTATAAGGTTACCGAGGGCGATTTCGTAAGAAATTACCGCTATCTGTGCGGAAGATTGAAGTTGAATTTGAGCGAACTCGATAACCGTATATCCAATTACTCTCACGGTATGAAGCAAAAACTCTGCCTTGCCGGCAGTTTGCTTTATAACCCCGATATCTGGATTTTGGACGAGCCTACCGTCGGCCTCGACATTATGGCGGTGGAAGAACTTAAAAAAATGATGCGCGAATACGCAAATCACGGAAAAACCGTTTTCGTAACTTCGCACAACATCGATTTGGTCAGCCGTATTTGCGACAGAGTCGCAATTATTAACGACGGGAAAGTCGCCGCCATGTACGACCTTAACAAGGAACCCAACCGCAGAATTCAACTTCCTCGTATTTTTATGAACATTTACGGCGAAGAAGTTTAATTAAGGACGAAGAATTATATAGAAACAATTCCCCCTGATTTGCTAACGTAAATCACCCTTTATACAAGGGAAAGGCGAAAACGGGCGGAAAAAGATATAAAAAATAAAAAAGGAACAAAATGCTTAACTTACTGTTAAAAGACTTCAAAATGATGCTCGGAAGTAAGCAGAGTTTATCCCAAAGGATGATTTCTGCCATTTTTACCGTGCTGTTTTTCGGAGTCGTAGTCGTCGTTGAAGTATTTTTGTTCCGCACTATATTAAATACGATAAACAACATTAACGGTGCGTCTTTTGCTTTTTTAACCGTCTTTTTGTGCGTTACTGCGGTAATTATTACGGTAAGCAACCTTTTTAACGCAAAAAAGTTGTTCTTTGACGTTAAAGATATAGAACAGTTGTCGCCCCGTCCCGTTACCAACGGGCAGATAATACTGTCTAAAATGTTGTTTTTATTCCTTATCCATTATGGTACATCTATACTTTTCGAGTACCCTATACTGTTTGCATACGGCGAAATGATCGGGAAGCCCCCCATATACTTTTTTACCGCGCTTTTTTATCCCGTCGCGACTTTTTTGTTTGAAGCGGGCGTCGCACTTTTACTGGTATATCCGTTGTGGCTTTTGTCAAATCTTTTAGATAAGCACTTTTTGGTAAAACTTATTCTGTCGTTTGCTATAATACTCGGTCTTTCTTTTGCGTATTCCTACGTTTTGGACGTGTTTATAAAACTCGTTTCAAAAAACGGACTTATTCTTTTGTTTTCGCAGGAATCCATTGCAAAGATGATAGCTTTCAAAAGCTACGCTTTTCCCGTAAACTTTTTAACGGATATTTTCGTCGGTAAAAGCGTGAGGGCGTTTTTCCCCTTTATCTTTATATCCGCAGGTATTTTCGGTATGGGCGTTGCGGTTTCGGTTTTTGCCTTTAACTATGTAAGAAACGTTCGAGTATACGGCACCGTAAAACCAAAAAAACACGCCTATAAGCCCGTTTCCGTTACAAAAGCGCTTATTAAAAAGGAAGTTACGCTTATTTGCAAAAACTCCGATTACGTCTTTTCCTTTACGGGGCTTTTGGTAGTTCAACCCGTTTTACTGACTTTCGTTATACGGTCGATGAACGCCGCCCTTTCGGCGGGTACCATACAATATTTTACGGCACTCGTCCCCGGGCTTATAAGTTACGTTGACATTCTTTTCGTAATGCTTTTTACGGTCGTTATAAATCAGGGTGCGAATTCTTACGTTACCATGGAAGAAAAAACGGTCAAAAACATGAAAACGATACCCGTTCCTTTTTCTAAGCAACTTTTTATAAAGGTCGCAATACCGTTTACGATGTCTTTAATTTCCCTTTTCGCATCGTCGCTCGTTCTCGTTTTGACGGCGGCGGTAACGGTTAAAACGGGGATTTTCGCATTTATAGTATCACTTTTGTTACTCTTTGTTTTCGACGTCGTGTCTTTATGGGAAGAATTAAACATTCGACACGGCAAACCTCGTTCAAATTTCGCATCGTCGCTCGTTTGCTATTTATTGCCGATTTGTTACGCCGTCGTTGCCATACTTTTGTCGTATGAAAAAATATCGGACACTTTAACTTTACTCGGCGGTGTGGGTGCGATAATCGTTCTCGGTGCCTTCCCCGTGTATTACGTTTTCAAAAACGCGGGTAAGTTGTTCCTCGGATTGGAGGCGATAAACTAAATGAAAAAGAAAAATCTTTTGATACTTTTATTGATTCCTTTCCTCGTTTCCACAATGACTATAGTTACCGTAAACGTAACGTACAATACGGTAGACGCAGATATTTCCTTTATAGAATGGTCGTTTGACGATATCGAAGCAAGAAAGGTTTCCGACAACCTTTACCCTCTGTCGGCAAAGGGCGTAAACCAACGCCACACCGACGTCGGAAAGGGCAACGAACTTACCTGGTCGGTTAAAAATTCCGACGAAGCGACTACCGCACACGCCGAAATCACTCAACAAAACGGGTCGTTTTACCTTAAAGCCCTTTCGGACGGCGAAGCGGTCGTAACGTGCTCGAACGTAAAGGGCAACGTCAGTCGTAGTTTCAAACTTATAGTTTACACTAACGGCGCAGTCATTATCGACGCATCGAATCCGTCCTCGAACTACGGAAAAATCGATCAGACGAGGTACTTCGGGCAATACGATTTAACCTCGTCGACTGAAAAAACGCAGGCAACTTTCGGCGTTACGGTAAAACTTATTCCCGAAAGTCTAAAGGACGCAAACCCAGTAATTTCTTTTTCCGAAAACCTCTTTGTAGATCTTTCTTTCGACGGCGGTAAGGCAGAAAACGGCGGATACACTTCAAAGGGTACGGTGTCGATAAAAAGTGAAGGCGATTCCTTTATTTCCGTCAAAACAGATATCGACGGCGACGGAATAAACGGCGGAGAGTTTTCCTTTTCGGTGGTGAAAGACGGCGTCAACGTTTATACTTACGACGACCTTTTGTATTGCACCAACAGATCTGAAAACGGCGAAATCGTCGTATTACAAAAGTCTTTCGAGTCTTATAATTCTTACAGACAATCAACCGATTCTTCTTCGGAATGTTTCGGTTATCCAGATAGTAACGGAAAATTTAAGTTTTCCGTCGACGACGGAACGTTATATAAATTTAATACAAAATACAATCACGAATACCTCGATCAATGGAACAAACAAAATCCCGATAAACGTGTCGAACCAGTCGTTTACGCGGCGTTAAGGGTTCAAAAGGACTTTTACGGCAACGGCTACGGGCTTAACTTCCATAATCTTACATACCCCACCAAGACTACCGAGCAGGGCGGAACGGTTATCCCCACTCTCGGCGAAAACGATATTTTCAGAGGACCTTTGCCCTTCTATACGGTAGGCAATCCTTCCTCTTCGGGGGCGGACGGTATGAACATAGTTACCGCTTACGGGCAGGACAATATAGGTTTTTACGTTGACGGCGACGGTATCACCGTAAACGACGTCAAAGTTCAAAATTGCGACGACGTGACCGTTTTTAGTTTTTTGGAAACAGTCGGAACCGTGGTAGAGGTCGACGGCGATAACGTAACTTTAAAAAACATGCGCATGTCAAACGGCAAGCACGTTTTAAGAAGTTTCAGTTCTCAAAACTTAGTCGTAAGTAATTCCATGCTGTCTAACGCAATGAACTTTTTGTTCATAACGGGGGCTAACGAATACGTAAAAGTAAACGATTACAAAGACAATACTTTTACCACGCCCACACAAACGATTACTCAAAGTCTTAATAAATTTTTGACGGCGGAAAGCATTGCAAACTCGATTTTGAACGATTATCTCAACGGCAAGGTTGAGGAAACGGCAAAAGACGGAAAAACTTATTCCTTTAAGACCAAAGCGCAGATGAAAAAGATTTTGGAAGAACTCCAAAACGCACTCTCGGTAAATCTTTCGGAATATAAAGGAAGTACGGAACTTAAGGACTGTCTTTTTTATAGAAGCGGAATAGCCTCCGTTGCCTTCGAGTCGCTCTTTAACGGACCGTTTTTATACAGTTCGGCTTTGCCCACTTCGATTTCAACCTTCCTTAATTTATTTAACGGCGGTTTCATGCCGCAGAACGTTTCGGGTACGAGTTATCCCGTTACGGTTAACGTAAACGGCAACACTAAATTTTACGATTACAAGGCGTACAACAACCTTGACGTATCCGGGCTTATAAGCGAAAATATTTCCACGATGGCGCAAAGACTCGGAAAAACTTATACCATCGACAATATATTCCCTATAAAATCCTTGCTTTCGGGCGAAGCCGTTTATTATGAAAACGAAAACGTCAAATACGTCAATATACCCTTCGTTTATTACGGCGGCGGAAAGAATTATTCCCGTCTTACATTTAACGGGTTTACCGATAACCACGTAAACGGCAGAATAAATTCCGACAACACTTTGGACGAACAAGCCGTTAAAAAGGTAAATCTTTTGGATAACTATCTCGATCTTCCCGTAGTCGATCCCGTAGGATTTTTAGGCAAATTCCTTCCGCAGCAGATGCTCGATAAATACGGTATAGAGGTTGACGAAAACACTTTAATAAAAACCGTTACGATAGTCACGGGGTACGAGCCTTTCAAATTCGTTTTCCAAAAAGGCGACGGATATTTGTTCGGCGAATCCCCTAAAATAGAAGAAATGCAAGCGCTTGCAAAAACTCAAAGCGCCCTTAGTTTGGAGGTAGAAAATGCGTAAATTTTTATCGCTTATAGCAATCGTTCTCGCTTCGGCGTTGCTTTTTACAGGTTGCGGTTTTTCGTCCTGGCAGGACGAGGAAACGACGAAGAACATAAAAGAAATCAAGCGCGTTTCCGATAACGACGGTAAAGTGTATCTCGAAATCACTTATACCGACGGTTCCGATTCCGACAGATTTTTGATTCCCGAAGGCGTTTCCATAATGAGTGCCGACGCCGAATATAACAGTACGGAAAGAAAAACCACCGTTACCATCAAATATTCGGACGGAAGCAAACCATTTGTTTTCGATATCCCCGACGGTGTCGACGGAGCGGCTGTAAATGCGGTTCAGGTCATAGAAAAAAACGGCATGCGTTATCTTTCCTTCAAATACGTCGATGCGGACGGCAACGAACTTCAAAGTTGGGACGTAAACATTAGCGAGTTTAAAGGCGACGACGGCGCAACTTGGCTTTTCGGAGAGGGAAGCCCGAACGGCGTTACCGCAGACGAAGAAAAGGGTATAGAGGGTAAAGCCGCCGTAACCGGTAAAACGGGGGACTTCTACCTCGATTCCTTAGATTACATCGTTTATATAATGAAATCGGACGGGACTTGGCAAAAAACGGGTAGCATAAAAGGTACCGGAATTTCGAGTATAAAGTCCTTTTACGACGACAAATCTATTAACGGCGGATATGAAATAATTACGACGGATATCCAAACCGACGACGCCGGTAATCCCGTTTTAGACGACAAAGGTAATCCTAAGTACATTTCTTATAAAATTTATTCTACCGCAGTCAATCAAATGGCAATAAGCTACAACCAAGAAACGGGTATGTACGAGTTCGTTTTGACTATAACCGACGTTATGGGTAATTCCGTTACTCTCGGCGAAGGCGAGGACAAAATATCCGTTCAACGCCCCACGGCTTGGCTGTCCGGTTCATTAAGACCGGAAGATTCCGAAGATCTTGCTTCACAAGTAACTTTTGACGGAGATTTTTATTACTGTCAAAAATATAATGAAATTTACACCAAACAGGACGGCGCATGGAAACTTTTGGTAAGGTTGAAAGCCGAAGAAGAGGAAACGTGCGAGATAACTTTCATTCCCGAAGGCGGAAAAATGTCCAACGACGTAAACAAATACCCCGGAACGCCTTCCTTTATGGCGGACGAATCGGTAGTGGTAACCTTAAAGAAGGGTAGTTGCTATACTTCCGTAGGTATTCCGATTCCCGAAAAAGACGGTTATGAATTCCTCGGTTGGTACAGAAAAAAAGACGCCGATACCAAAGTTAACGGTGCCTTTACCGATATGGTTCCCGTGTACGAAGACATGACGCTGTACGCCCGTTGGAAAAAAACAGAACAAGCATAATATAAAACGGTAAAGCAATTTAAAAATTGTTTTACCGTTACAAAAATATAAAAAAGCGTCTTGCTTTTACGTTGAAAAGAGGACGCTTTTTTTGTGTGCCGAATTTTTAAATATATCGAATAACGGGCTTATAGAGGCACTTTTTAATAATAAATTTATAGTTTTGCAAAAAGAACGGGTTAAAAAATTATAAAAAACATACCGAAAATTTTAAAGAATACTTAAAATTTTTCGACAAAAACGGTTGATACCGAAAACTAAATTTTAAAACACAAAACGCCGAAAGAATAAGACTTTAAATTCAAACGGCTATAATTTTTAAAGCTGTACGGGCTATTAGCCGTTTTGTTCTTTATTAAAGTTGTAACCGCAAGATTTGGCAATTTTACAAAGGGCGTTGCCGTCGAGCAAAACGAAATATTTGCTTTTATAAGAATTAACGAATTTTATCGTGTCTTTATGGTATTTTGCGTTGGTGATAAATACCCCTCTAAGTGCGGTGGGGTGGGCGGCTAAAACGCCTACGAACTCTCTTATTTCGCATAACGGTACGTATTTATCCTTTTTAGAGAGATGTTTTACCTGCAAAATAACGGTGTTTTTTACGCCGAACAAGTCCTCGTATTCCACTATTCCGTCGATGCCGTTGTCGTTTGGCCCGTCGGTGTTTTCCGCAACTACGTTTTTATAGCCGTTTACGGTAAACCATTTTTGCAAAAGCGCAACCGAGCGGTCGACGAGTTCTTCGTCCGACAAAGCGTCGAAAACTTTTTTATTATCTATCGCGATTTCTTGTTTTTTAGGAACGAACAGCGACAACGTTCCGTTTTTTTCTTCTATTTTTCCCGCCTTTTTAAGTTCGGAAATAATTCTCCCGGTGTCGCAACGGGCGACTTGCACGGTAACGCCGTCTTTTTGGACTATGACCGAACTCACTTCGGATAATAGTTTCGGTCGTTTATAGGCTTTTTTTGCAAGGGTAGACAGCACTATTTTTTCTATTCTGTTGTCGCGTTTTACGCTTTCTACGGCGACCTCGGGCTTTTCTTCCTTTATTTTTTGCAAAACTTTATTTTCGTCTTGCAAAATATATTCGCTTGAAATAAGCAAATCCAAAGCGTTGCCGAAACGGCATTTTGAAGCGTTGAATACCCCGCCGGGACTTTTGTCGGACAATTCCTTTTTAGATAGGTGCAAAGACTCTATGCACCTGTCTATCAAAAGTTTACGCGGTACGTATTTTTTGTTGAAGTTAAGCATTATTATTTCTTTTGCTTCTTCTATAGAAATCAATTTATCCATACTATTTTTTAATTATTTTAGACAGTCCTTTAAAGAAACGTCCGTTGCAAATGTCCAAAAAACCTTCCGTTTGGCGCATGTTGAAGTTTAAAAAACTTATTACCGTTCTTACGGGCGCGTCTGCGGGAAGATAAACGTTATAAGCTTTTTTAGGTGGTAACTTTTGGGCTTTTTTAAGCTTTTTCGCAAAATATTTGCCGATCAATCTCGGGATAAAACCTTTTACGTAAACGAAATCCGCCATGGTGGTGTTCATATCCGCCGTTATGCGGTTCTTTTTGTAAAAAAGGTAATTTTCGATTTGGACTTTTTCGCCGTAAAGCCTTTCAAACTCCTCTTTTTGCACATCTTTTACGAAACCCGAATAATAGGAGGGTAGGTCGTCACGACGCAGTTGTTGCTTTGCCGTGCCCGATATAAGCAGGGAAACCGAAAGCCTTACGTCATCGGAGGACGCCGCAACGTAAATTTTATAATTGCCCGCCTCTTGCTCGAATTTTTCGGTACTCGGATTAAAATATCTGAAAGTATATTCGTCAAACGGTACGGTAACCGTCTTTTTTTCGCCCGCTTTCAAAAATACTTTTATAAAGCCTTTTAGTTCTTTTATCGGTCTGTAAATAATGCTTTCGGGCTTGCTTACGTAAATTTGACAAATTTCGGCACCGTCGGTATCGCCCACGTTTTTAACGGTAAAAGTCACACCTTTTTTGTCGGCTTCCGCCTTGGAATATTCGAATTTGGTGTAACTTAACCCGTAGCCGAAGGGGTATAAAACGGGGGTTTTCGTCTTTTCGTAGTACCTGTAACCCACAAAAATGCTTTCGGCGTATTCCGAAGTAAATTTATCGCCGAAATGATTTTTGCTCGGTACGTCGTCGTATGACAAGGGGAAGGTTTCGGTAAGTTTCCCGGAAGGGTTTACCGCACCCGCTAAAACTTCAGCAATAGATACGGGGGCTTTTTCGCCCGCATAAGGACAATAAAGTAAGGCGTTACAGTCGTTTAACGGCGATAAATCGACCGCCGAACCGCTTATAATTACCGCCACGACTTTCTTAAAACGGCTTCTAATCGACTTATAGGCGGATATTTGCTCGTCGGGAAGGCTAAGCGTTGATCTGTCTCGCCCTTCCGATTCGTAATAATCGGCATACCCTAAAAAGAATACCGCTATCTCGTCTTCTTCGGGGGTATATAATGGCGTTTTGTCGTGCTTTTTTCTCGATAAAAAATTGGTCGGGAAGGTATTTTTGACGTTTAAATCGAAATCGTTTATTTTGTCTATAAGGTTTTCCTTTTTATACGGAGTAACTCTCGACGAACCACCGCCCTGAATTACCGTGTCGAAAAGCAAATCTCCTATAAAAGTAATCGGATCGAAGGTGTTTAACGGAAGGGTTCCGTCGTTTTTCAAAAGGACTATCGATTCTTCGGCTGCTTTTTTTGCCACCTGAAGATTATAAGTATATTCAACGCCGTGTTCGCCGGCTTTACCCTGAACGCTTGCCTTTTTTTGTAAGGTTATTATCCTTTCGACGGCGTCGTCGAGTGCCTTTGAATCGACCTTTCCGTCTTTTGCGTCGACACGAAGTTTTTCCTCAAAGTAGTCGGAGTGGGGCATGCATAAGTCGGAACCTGCGTTTACGGAAGCGGTTACGTCGTTACAACCGCCCCAATCGGAAACGACTACGCCCGAAAAACCCCAATTATCCCTTAAAATATCTTGAAGCAACTTCTTGTTTTCGTTGGCGTAAACGCCGTTTATGCGGTTATAGGAGGTCATCAGCATTTCGGGTTTTGCTTCTTTTACCGCTATTTCGAAGGGGGTAAGATAAATTTCGTTGAGAGCCCTTTCGTCGACTACGGCGTTTACAGTCATGCGTCGGTATTCTTGGTTGTTTACGGCAAAATGCTTGACGCAAGCCGCCGTTCCGTTTTTTTGTATACCGCATATCATCGAAGAAGCAAGTTTGCCGGATAGAAAAGGATCTTCGGAGTAGTATTCGAAGTTTCTTCCGCACAGCGGATTTCTTTTTATATTTATCCCGGGGCCCAAAACGACGTCGACTTTATTAAACGCCGCTTCCTCGCCGACGGCTTCGCCGACTTCTTTTAAAAGTTCGCGATTCCAAGTCGACGCAAGTGCGACGGCGGTGGGGTAACACACGGCTTTTTTGCCTATTCCGAGTTGAATTTTGTCGGGATTTTCTTCTATTCTTAATCCGTGCGGACCGTCCGAAAGGGTTACGGACTCGATATCGAGATATTCTACACCGTAAGTATTCCATTTATCTTTACCGTTTACGATTTTTATTTTTTCTTCGTTACTTAGTTTTGAAAGGGTTTCTTTTACGTCCATAATTTTACGCCCGCAATATTACTTATTATATTGTAACACAAATTTAAAAGGTTTTCAAGGCGATAAATGATTTTTGAGGGGAAAGCAAGGGAATTTTATAAAAATACTTTAAAAATCGTCAACATGCGCGCTTTTTTGTTTTTACCGTTGACAAACGCCTTCGATTGTCCTATAATAAGAACACTCAATAATTAATATCGGAGGCAATCATGGAAGAAACCGAATACAGATACGATACTCAACTTTTAATAGAAGGTAACGACCTCGACGAAGAAAAAATCAAAGAATACTTTGAAAAAAACTTTAACGGCGATTGTCTGCTCGTCGTCGGCGACAGCGACCTTATCAAAATACATTTTCACACCAACGAACCTTGGGACGTTTTAAAATATTGCGCTTCCATAGGCGAAATTTACGATATCGTTATCGAAGATATGGTAAGACAGAGTTTCGGTCTTGACGGCTAAATCCAAAGCGTAATTGAAATTATGAATTTAAATTTTTCTCTCGTATTATGCCTTATATTTTCGGGTGCCTGCCTCGTAATAAACAGACCGTTTTTGGAGGCTTCCGAAAAGAAACAAAATATACGGGCGTTGTGGCTTAAACTTTCGGCGTCGCTATGCTTTATGGCGATAACGGTAATTTCTCTGTTTACCGAAAACGTCGGGTACGACCGCTTTTGGCTCGTGGTAACCCTCGGTTTGCTTTTCGGTATGTTGGGCGACGTTTTGCTCGCTTTCAGACATATTTTCGAAAAGCATTACGAATTGTGTTTTACCGTCGGGGCGATATCATTTGTGTTGGAACATCTTTTATTTATAGGTTACTTCGTTTACGTGAACGAAAACATCGTTCCCATAGCGACTTTGTTCTTTATCATAAGTTTTGCGACGGCTACCTTCGTTCTCGCAAAAACGAGGGTGAACGGCGGAAGACTGCAAATCGGGCTATACGTGTATATAGCGATAGTTTGTCTTATGAGCGCGACTGCCGTTGCGACCGCCATAAAAACGCCCTCCGTCGGAAGTTTGATGTTTGCCTTGGGTAGCGTATGCTTCGTGGCAAGCGATACCACCATTTGCGTATATAACTTTTCCAAGTATAAAGAGTTCAAGTGGATGATACTTTTGCATTATTTATATTATCCCGCACAACTTCTTATAGCGTTGTCGGTCATTTTTATGTAGTTACTTATCTTAATTAAAGCAAAAATTAAGGCAACCGCCGTGTAACGGGCGATTGCCTTTTTGCTTGTTTATTTTTTGTACTGTACTTTTGTACTTTGCTTTTGCACTTTGCTTTTTTGTACTTTGCTTTTGTACTTTACTTTTGTAATGTGGTTTTGTTAATTTGTTTTTGTTTACTTTGTTTTGAGGTCGTATTTTGTTTTATAACGGCTATTGATAATCGTAATACAAATCGGCTTTGCCCTCAAACAGAGTAAATGTTCTGATTTTTTCCGATTCCACTTTTCCGTCCGTAATTTTATAGGAAGATATCGTTGCATCGGAAAAGGTATAAAGATATTCGCCGATAAATCTTGCACGCCTTATCGACAGTGCGGTTTTGCCGAAATTCGTGGTTTTTACTTTTTGACCGTTTATTTCGACGTAATTGATGTTGAATTTTTTATCTTGGTCTTTATAAAACTCCGAAACCACGCCTATGTTTTCAAGCCCGTCGTCCGTTATTTCAAAAACGTAAAGTGCCTGACTTTTTTGTAGCGAATCCGTATAAACGTAACTCCAATCCGAGGTTACCGAAAAAGCAAATCTGTTTCCCGAAACCGCAATAACCCGAGGATCGTCTATGGCTTCGCAATAATAAACGTAAGGTATGGTAAGTTCGTCTAACGGGGTAAGTCCGTCGCCTTTGGCGTCGTAAACGGCAATTTTCAGGGTAGAGATGCTTCCCTGAGAACCGTTGTTTGCATAACCTAACGTTAAAAGTTTATCGCCGACGGTCAGCATAAAGGTGGAAAAGCCGGGCATTTCCATAAAGCCCAAAGTTTTCATTTTGTAAGGATCGGTTACGTCGATTTTAAACAGTGGGTCGATTTGTTTAAAGGTCGTTATATAGCAATAACGATTTTGCCCGTCTTCGCCGAAAGTTACCGACTTAACGTCTTCGTCGGGGGCAATTTTATCAAGCCTGTTGATGAGCGAAAACTTTTCGGAATCCAAGGCAATAACGGTCGTCCCGGTGCCGTCGGTTTTGGTTGCCGCAACGTAAATTACGTCGCCGAAGTCTTTTATTGCCAGTCTGTCGTACAGCGTGTAGTTTACGAGGGTTACGCCGTCTATGATTTTTAGCGAGGAAGGCGACATCAAGAAACAATAGGTCGTATAGTTTGCTTTGGGGTAACTATAATAACAACCTCCGCCTCTTTTTACCCTCGTATATTCAAGCACCTGAAAAATGGGGATAATCGAGGTTTGAGACATGTAAATATCCTGAAGTTCGGCTCCGTAGACGGCGTTTATCGTGCTTGAAACTTTTTCGCCCGATAAATCGAGTTTTAAAAATACGGTGGGCGAATATTTGCCGGTAACTTTGGTAAGACCGGGAACGCTGTTTATATTTTCAAAAGTTTTGGGCGTGCCGTTTTCCGAGTAGGATATATAAGCCGAATCGCCAATCGAGATTATGTCGCTATCGTCGTCGGAATAGTTGAAACTCCCGCCGTAGGAAAATGCAAGGTAGCATAAACCGCCGTCTGTATATAATCTCGACGATATAAACCGACCGAAAAGCGAAAAGTCGTAAACGGCGTTTTCGGTTAAATCGACGGCTTGTTCCGAACTTTTGAAATTTTGAGGAAGGGAAATAATTTCAAGATAAGTTTTGGAATAATTACCGTCGTTTCCCACGTACCCTCTATCGGAATATTTATCTAAACCGATATCCGTTTTTCTTCCGTAGATTAAAATAACGTTATCGCCGTATACGTGCATTTCGAGGGGGATACTGCGCGACGACTGAAATTTATAGTAGGCTTTAAGTTCTGCATTTCCGTCTGTAAGGCGGTAAATCGTCAAACCGTCGCTTTGAAATTTATAAGCGTAGTCGTCGTAGGTTTTTACGATATCGCCTTCGTCTACGTTCTTTTCCTGCACGAGCGTTCCGCCCGTTCTGTCGTAAGAGATACCGCTCGAATCCTCGGAACCGCTATCGTTGGCGCAAGAAGCCATGAACAGAGCCGATACGGCTACCGTAAGCAAAAGTACGGTAATGAGAAACTTACTTTTTTTCATTTTTTCGTCTCCTTTTATATATTATTATCGATATAGACAGTGCTATCACGATTAAGGCAAGGTATTGTACGACCGAAAACGGGCCAAATCTTTCGACTTCGTAAGCAAATTTGAAAAAGTCCGCAATAAATCGCCAAAGAGAATATACGGCGTAAAAAACCGACGGGTAAAGGTTTCGTTTTATTACGTTATATACGAAAAATAACGCTAAAATTATCATTTCTATTTTTACGGCGTGAATGCTTCCGTCGCAACAACCTTCCGTTAAACAAGCAATTCTCGCAAGAAACATAGATAAGATTATCGAATTTAAAAAGGGCGATAAATCAAACGGAAGATTTAAGGCTTTTTGTAAAACGAAGAGAAAAACAGGGAAGGTTATAAATGCGTAAAAAATGCTGAAAACCGACCTATAGGCGTACTTTTCGTTTGAAAATGCTTTACTGACGGTAAGACAGACAAGAACCGACGAAATAATCGAAAGTACCCCCGAAATACAAAAAACCGTTAAATCGTACTTGAAATTTTTGTTTTTTATATCGGTTAAAATAAAGTATACAAGCCCCGTTACGAGGGATAAAATTACTATAATGCAATATAGCGGTTGGTTTTTAAAAAGTTCTGCAACGTCCATATTTAATCAGTCGATGGTTTTTATCGTTCTCGAGTATATCACGGTTAAATTTATTTTAACGGGCGTATCGATATTTTTGTATTTTGCCGTAAGATTAACGCGTATTTCGACTTTCGAGCCTAAAACGTCGGTGATAAATTCCAAATTAAGGACGTCTTCGGTAACCTCAAACTGATTTTGTAAAGCCAAAACAGCGGTTTTTACGACGCCTTCGTAAATATAAGGGGTATAAGTTATCGTTCCGTCACCGTTATATTTAACGAAAAGTTCTTTAACCGTTTCGTCGCTTAGCAAAAACAGTTCGGAAGGGGATTTTAAGGCGACGTTTTTAAGGTTTCCGTCGAGTTTCCCCTTTGCTACTTCTTCGTTGTAATAATTTTCCGCACCCGACAGATAAAAATTTTCAAACTCAACGGTGTCGCCGTCGGTAACGCTCCCCGTGGCACCGCCGTCCGCATACGAAACTTTATATTTTAAAGTTTTTTCCACCCCGCCGGACAGGGTAAGGGTAAAATCGGTAGCAGTTCCGTCCTCCGCCTTTAACGACGCCATGTAATCGAAAAAGGATTGCTTGCTTTCGCCCGGGACAATTACCGCCCCGCTTTGAGATTTATTCCCGTCCGCCGACGCGTTGTCGTTACAAGCGCACAAAGCGACGGAAAATATTATTAAAAAAATCAAAATTACTTTTTTCAATTTGCTTTGACCTCCGCTGTTAAAAAACGGCTCGTTTTTTTACTACTATATTTTACTATAAAAACAGTCGCTTTTCAAGCGAATTTTCCGAAAAACGATTCTACTTTTAGTTGCATTTTGCTATTTTTGCTTATTTTTCGGTAAAAAAGTAGAGAAATTCATAAAAATATGGTACAATGCATGTATGAAACCCATAGGTGACAAACTTAAAACTTTAAGACAAAAAGCGGGGCTTACGCAAAAAGAGCTCGGCGATATTTTGCATGTAAGTCATCAGGCGGTTTCAAAATGGGAAAGAAATCAAGGATATCCCGATCCTTCGATGTTTTCGGACATCGCTAACGCTTTAAACACCTCCGTAAGCGAACTTTTTTATGAAAACGTCGATGCGGAAGAGATTAAAAAGTCGGTCTATAAGCCCGTTAAACGCACTATTGCGATAATAGTTATATTGGGATTGGTGGTTTTATCCGTCGCACTTATTTTAGTTACCTATACCATAAAACAAAATGAATATAAAAACTCGGTGCAAAACGCCGTTTACGTTTACAATAAGGAAAGTAACGTAAAAGTTTCCGCCGTATACGGTGAAAATAGTTATACTTACGTAAGAAAATACTTTTTCGACGGGCGAGTGATTTACTCTTTTTCTTCTGCCGATGCCGAAAAATGTTTTTACGAAGGTGTTTTATACGAAAAACCGCCCGACGGGACTGCTTCGTCGATTAAACGAGAAGCGACGGTCGACGATTTTTACGGCGACGTTTTGCCGATAGAAAAATTGAGCCTTTCGGTTAACGATATAAAGACGGTCGAAAAGAAGAACGGAAGTTACGAAATCAAACTGAAAAACCTCGATAACCTGCCTATAGCGGGGTTTTTAGGGTTTTCAAACGACGCAACGATAACGTTGTCTATAAACGGCGGTAAAATTTCGTCGCTGAAAATTACGGAAAACGAAAAAACCTTTTCGTGCGATTATTCTTTCGGCTACGATTTCGTTTTTTCCCTTCCCGAATACGTAAAAGAGGATTAGTAAATAGTTATGTTCAGAATAATGGTCGTAGAAGACGACGCCGAATTAAGAAATCTTTTTAAAAAAGTTCTTGAAAAGAACGGTTACGAAGTAATAATCGCCGTCGACGGCAAAGACGCGCTTGAAAAAAAGGACGAGGAATATACCGACCTTATCGTTACCGACGTAATGATGCCGAATATGAACGGTTTCGATTTCGTCAAAGGGCTACGCGAGTCCGGTTGCGAAGCCCCCGTTTTAATGATAACCGCAAAAGACACCTTCGACGATATGCGCAGGGGCTTTTTGGCGGGTGCCGACGATTATCTTAAAAAGCCGGTGGACGTGAACGAAATGCTTTTGCGAATTTCCGCCCTTTTACGCCGAGCAAAAATGATTAGCGAAAGAAAACAGACGATAGGAGGCTACGAACTTTTATCGGAATCGTTTACCGTAAAAACCAAGGACGGAGAAATCGTGTTACCTCAAAAAGAATTTCAAATTTTATATAAACTCGCATCCTACCCCAACAAGATTTTTACGAAGCAACAAATCATGGACGAAATCTGGGGCTACGAATCGGACACCGATGCGCACTCGGTGGAAGTGCATATCGGTAGGCTCAGAGAACGTTTTAGAAACAATCCCGACTTCGACATCGTCACGGTAAGGGGCGTCGGTTATAAACTCGTCAAAAATTGCGACTGAAGAGGCAGGTATGAAAAGAAAAGAGGACGTTAAAAACAAATCGAATAGCGAAGTTAAAAACAAATCGGACAAAGAAACAAAAACGAAGAGGTTAAAGCTCAGACATTATATCCTTGCCATAATCGTTATTATAATGATAGCCGCTATAATAGTTTCGGGCGGGTTAAACGCGATTTTTCTTTGGGCTTTAAACAACCCTATAAGATTTTTCGATTTTATTTGGGTAATAGTCGGTATTGCGGCGTCAAGCGCAATAACTTATTTCGTTATGAAAAGGTCTATCGTTTCGCCTTTATCTAAACTTGAAGACGCAATGACGAAAGTTTCCGCAGGCGATTTTTCAGTGCATATCGAAACGAACAGTCGCATCGAAGAGATAAAAAGGTTTTACGATAACTTTAACATAATGGTTAAAGAACTTCGCTCTACCGAACTTTTGCAGTCGGACTTCGTTGCAAACGTTTCGCACGAGTTTAAAACGCCGATAAACGCAATCGAGGGTTACGCCACGTTATTGCAAGGGGGTAACCTCGGGCAAGAAGAAGCAGATTACCTTTCTAAAATTTTATTCGGAACGAAAAAATTATCGGAACTTACCGAGGGCATATTGCTACTTTCCAAGATAGAAAACCAGTCTATCGTCGTTAAAAACGAAAAAATACGTCTTGACGAACAAATACGCCAAGCGGTAGTCTTTCTTGAAAGCAAATGGGAACAAAAAAATCTCGATTTCGACGCCAATCTCGACGAAATTTATTTTTACGGCAATGAAAATCTTTTATTCAGAGTTTGGGTAAATTTGATAGACAACGCCATAAAATTCAGCCCTGATGGCGGAGTGGTTACCCTTGAATTAAAAAATGAAAACGGCTTTGCCGTTTTTTCGGTCGAGGACGAAGGCATCGGCATTACGGAAGAGGCTAAAAAGCACGTTTTCGATAAATTTTATCAAGCCGACGATTCACATTTCAGTCAGGGTAACGGTTTGGGGCTAACCCTCGTTAAGAGAATACTTGCCACCCAAAACGGCACGGCAGAAGTCGCCGACAGTAAAATAGGCGCAAAATTCGTCGTTAAACTTCCCTTATCCGACTAAATTGCGGTTTTTAAAGTCGAAAAGGGTTTCATATTCCTTTAAAAAGTGGGTAAAAACAGTTTACTTAACCAAAATAAAAGGTATATAATATAACCGAAAATAAAATTTAAGACATGTAGCGGGTGTTTTTATCCCCGCACGATGCAAAAAGAGGTGTTTAAAATGAAACAAAGACCTGTTTGTTTAATCATTATGGACGGCTACGGAATAAGAGAAAGTAGCAACGGCAACGCAATAAAAATTGCCAATAACGGTACTATAGACCGACTTTTTAATAAATATCCTTCCACTTTGCTCGGCGCAAGCGGATTGTCCGTAGGGCTTCCGGACGGGCAGATGGGCAACAGTGAAGTCGGGCATTTGAATATGGGTGCCGGAAGAATAGTTTATCAAGAACTTACGAGAATCACGAAGTCCATCGAAGACGGTGACTTTTTTACGAACGAGGAACTTTTAGGGGCGATAGACCATGCTAAGTCAAACGGCAAGGCTTTGCATTATTACGGGCTTTTATCCGACGGTGGCGTTCACAGTCACAATACCCATTTGTACGCTCTTATAAAACTTGCAAAAATGAAGGGCGTAAAAGAACTTTATATCCACTGCTTCCTTGACGGAAGGGACGTTTCTCCTACCTCGGGTGCGGGCTTTATACAAAATCTTCAAAATGTTTTGGACGAAGAAGGTATAGGCGAAATTTCTTCCGTTTCCGGAAGATATTACGCAATGGACAGAGACAATCGTTGGGACAGGGTTGAAAAGGCTTACGACAGTTTAACCGTCGGTAGCGGAGTAAAAACCGAAAACGCTTACGAAGCGGTGGAACAAAGTTACCGTGACGGCGTTACCGACGAATTCGTTTTGCCTACCAACGTTTATAAAAACGGCGAACCGGTAGGACTTATAAAGGAAGGAGATTCCATAGTTTTCTTTAACTTCCGCCCAGACCGCGCAAGAGAACTCACTCGTGCTTTCAGCGAAAAAGATTTTAATTCCTTTGAAAGAAAAACGGGCTTTTTGAATCCTTATTACGTATGCTTTACCCGTTACGACGCAACCTTTACAAACGTTCATATAGCCTTTAAGCCGGTTGCGCTCACAAATACCCTCGGCGAATATCTTTCCAAGAAGGGCTATACCCAATTAAGGATAGCCGAAACAGAAAAGTACGCACACGTAACGTTCTTCTTTAACGGCGGTGTGGAAGCCCCGAATAAGAACGAGTATAGAGATCTTATTCCTTCCCCCAAGGTTGCGACTTACGACTTAAAGCCCGACATGAGCGCGAACGAAGTTACCGCAAAGGTTTTGGAAGAAATATCTTCCGACAAGTTCGACGTAATCATTCTTAACTTTGCCAACTGCGACATGGTTGGACATACCGGCGTTTTGCAGGCGGCGGTCGATGCGGTCAACACCGTTGAAAACTGCGTTCAAAAAGTTATCGACGCGGTAAAAGCAAAGGGCGGTGCTACCCTCGTTACGGCAGACCACGGCAATGCGGACATGATGATAGCCGACGACGGCGAACCCTTTACCGCACACACCACCAACCCCGTACCCTTTATCTTGGTTTCGGACGATTATCTCGGCAAAACTTTACGCTCCGGCGGTGTTTTGGCGGATATCGCACCCACTCTTTTAGAGGTAATGGGCGAAACCGTTCCCGAAGAAATGACGGGTAAATCGCTTATAAACGAATAAAATTGGTTTCTTAACCGTAAATTATAGGTTTTTCTTGCTCAAAACGCTTGTAAAAACTTGTAGAGTGTGCTATAATCTTATAGCATTTTGAAATTAGCATTTTGAAAAATACTTACGGAGACGTGTTTTATGACGGCAAATTTATTGGCAGTTGATTTATATGCTTTATATAAAGGTCTTTCCATCGGCTTTATAGTCGGCGCGCTTATTTGCGCAATTTTCGTGATAATCGTCGTGCTTATTCAACCCGGTAACTCAAACGGTATCAGCGCGCTCGGTTCAAACGCCGAAACGTTTTACAACAAAGACAAGGGCAAAACCCTTGAAAGCAAACTCAAAAAGCTTACCTACATAAGCATTGCCGTTATGGCAGCGTTTATGATCGGTTTCTTTGTAATTCAACTCGACGGTGTTATTTTATAATAGACACGAAGGTTTATAACGGCTACTTTTACGGTGGCCGTTTTTATTTTTCCGAAATCGTAAAATTTTATTTTCGGATACGCCTTGTCGGATAAGAAATATATAAACGGAAAACAAAAAGCCCGTTATAACGCAACATATAAAATAGAAAAACATAAAACCCGTTATCAGGGCAAGAAAGTTGGAAGCCCCGTTATTAGGGCAAAAAGGATAATTTATGTCACTTGAAGGGCGCATAGCAAAAAAATTCAGATCGGGAGAGTTTAAAGAGATAAGTTTTTTTGAACTCAGTAAGTCCGTGGGGGCGGTTACGGAAAGCGACCGCCGTCTTTTGCGTAGCGTTTTAAATAATTTAAAAAAGGCAAACGTCGTTTATTACGACCGTGGCGTATATAAACTTTCAAAGGCGGAAAAACTCAAAAACCCGAGCGAAAGAGAAAAGGCGGAAACAATCGAGGGCGTTATTCGCGCCAACGAAAAGGGTTTCGGCTTTTTATGCACCGATAACGGCGATTACTATATTTCAAGGGAAAACATGGGCTACGCTTTGCACGGCGACAGAGCCGAATGTGCGGTTATTGACGGCAAAACGGGCAAAAAAGATGCTTGCATAGTCCTTAAAATTTTGGAACACACCGTAACGAGGCTTGCGGGAACTTATTTTACGGAAGGTGCGTTTTCATATTTGCGTCCCGACGACGAAAGATATCTTTCGGATATTTTATTAACCGACTTAAACGGGTATTCTCCGAAAACGGGAGATAAAATATTCGTCGAAATAACAGACTTTCCTAAAAAAGCCTGCCCGCAAGGCAAAATAGAAGCCGTTTTAGGCAGACAGTTCGAACTTTCCGCCGAAGAAAACGCCATTTTGTTAAACGGCGGTTTTTATGACGATTTTAATGCGTCGGTTAAAAACGAGGCAATGTCTTTTGAACAAAAAGTTGCCGATAACAGGCTTATAGGCAGACTTAACCTTACGGATAGGCTCATATTCACAATAGACGGCGACACCGCAAAAGACTTTGACGACGCCGTATCGTTAGAGATAACTTCCGACGGAAACTACTATTTGGGCGTTCATATCGCAGACGTTTCGGAGTACGTCACGATAGGTTCTGCAATAGATATAGAGGCGTACAAAAGGGGAACGAGTGCATATTTCCCGGATAGAGTCGTGCCGATGCTACCGTTTGAACTATCTAACGGTCTTTGTTCGCTTTCCGAAAACAACGTGCGACTAACACTTTCCGTGTTTGCAAAAATCGACCGTGACGGCAATATTTTGGAAAGAGAATTTTACGAAAGTTATATAAAATCGACATATAGGCTTACTTATGACAAAGTTCAACGTATTTTGGACGGGGATGAGGTTTTAAGTAAAACTTACGAAAAAGTAGTTCCGACGCTAAAAAACATGCTTGAATTAAAGAATGTTTTGGAGGAAAAACGAAGCAAGGAAGGGTATATCGATCTTGCTGTTAAAGAAGGAGACGTATGCTTTGACGGAGAAAAAATAACGGTCGGGCTTCATAAAGCGACCGACGCAACGAAAATTATCGAGCAGTTTATGATTACCGCCAACGAACTCGTTGCCGAATATTTGTATTATTTGTCGCTTCCGTGCGTTTACCGCGTACACGCCCGCCCCGAAAAGGAAAAAACTCTTGCCTTTAAGCAGTTTTTGAAGGCACTCGGCGTAAACGTTTGTTGGCGGAGGGACGAATTGTATCCGTCCGATTACCAAAGGGTTTTAAAGCAAGTCGAAGGTACGGATAAGTTTGCCGTTATAAACAGGGCGATGCTTCGTTCTATGAAAAAAGCAGTTTATTCCACCGAAAACGTAGGACATTTCGGGCTTGCGTCAAAGTGCTATTGTCACTTTACGTCGCCCATAAGAAGGTACCCGGATTTACTCGTTCACCGCGTTTTAAAGGCGACCTTAAACGGAGAAATAGGCTCGATAATCGACCTATATCGCGATTTTTTGTTTGAAGCGGCGGGCAAATGCACTGAAAGAGAACGCATTGCGGACGAGGCGGAACGCGCCGTTGACGACCTTTATAAAGTAAAATATCTCGAAAACTTTATCGATTGTCAATTTAGCGGAGTCATTAGCGGAGTAAGTCCGAGGGGGTTATACGTGGAACTCGATAACACTTGCGAAGGCTTGGTGCCGATAGAACTTTTACCCGGCTTTTACGAATACGACGGGGAGTCTTTAAGCCTTATCGGAAAGAAAAACCGTTATAAGCTTGGCGATAAAATGGATATAATAGTAGTAGGTGCGGATATTTCGGAAAGAAAAGCGCAATTCATGCCCGCATTTTTGCTTACGGGCTTGCAAAACAAAAAAAAGTATGGTAAAATTTAAATATGAAAGTCATTACCGAAAATAAAAGCGCGAGATTCGAGTATTTTATCGAGGACGTTTTCGAAGCGGGAATTTCTTTGGACGGCGGTGAAGTCAAGTCGGTAAGACAGGGAAACGTTTCGTTAAAGGACAGTTATTGCTCGTTTTATAAAGGTAGCGTGTTTATAAAAAATATGCATATTACCGTTTACAAAATGGCAAGCGCGTACAATGTAAAAGAGGCTAAACGTGACAGGAGACTTCTTTTGCATAAACGAGAAATTTCCAAACTTTGTCAAAAAGTTCAGGAAAAGGGATATACCGTCGTTCCTCTTAAAGTTTATCTTTCCGGTTCGCTTATCAAAGTCGAAATAGGGCTTTGCAAAGGTAAACATACTTACGATAAAAAAGAGGCGGTCAAAAACCGCGATATCGAACGCGCCACCGCTCGCGAAATGAAAAATTACGGATAACCGCTCAATTTTTACACAAAGGTTATTTGGCATACGATTACCCTTTCGCATGCAATTAATAAATTACAATAAATTATAAAAAACGTAAGGAGATCTTTATCATGGCAACGAAAAAAACAGACGAAAAAACCTCTTTAAAAACCGAAAAAGGCACAACGCCCGTTAAAAAAAGTACTACGGTAAAACAAAAAACGGACGATAAACCCGCTAAAACGGAAACTGCAAAAGCGACTTCTACGGCGCAAAAAACCACGCAAGACGCTAAAAAAACTTCGACCAAAAAATATCATATCGCCCAAAGAAACGAAGATAGTTTGTGGCAGGTAAAAGCCGAAGGAGCAGAAAAAGCACTTAAACTTTTTAAAACTCAGCAAGAAGCCATCGATTACGCCAAAAAAGTCGCAGGTAATCAAGAGGGCAGTATCATGATACATAAAAAGGACGGAAGTTTCAGAAAACTTACCTATTAATATAAAAGGCTTTTTGCCTTTTTAAGGGGCTGTACCGGATTCGACTGTAGAGAAAAGGGATAGCATAAGCATACCGAAGGCTCGTCTTCGTTAAAACGGAAAAATTTTTAAAATTAAATGCTGATAACAATCAATTAGCAATGGCTGCTTAATTATAGCGCCTGTCTTTGCGGAAATCGCCGTCGGTTCCGCACAAGGCATGATTTAAGACGGCGTACGGCTTTTTTGTTTTTATTGCGGCAGAAAGGCGGAATTTAGCAATATACGGCAACAAAGGGGAGTCTTACCGCCTTTATCGCAAGAGATTAACGTAAGAATAAGTATGTAGAAAGTTATTCGGTTTTTTTGCAAGACGAGAGTTCGACTCTCTCCAGCTCCACCAATGGGAACCGCGGTCGCACCCGTGGTTCCTTTTCATTTGCGTAAAAGGCGTTGCCGGGATAATCGTTAAGACAAAAGTCGCGGAAAAGAAAATTTCTTACGATTGGCTTACGAAACCCCGTCAAAACGGAAAGTTTGTAAAGAGAACTAAATAATATACGATTCAAGGCGATAGAACGTTGATTCTACCACCTTTTTCTATGCCATTGATAAGTTTATCGTCCGATTTTTCGCCTTTCGGGTTTACGCTGTAGCACAGTGAAAAGCGCAAGTCAACGGCAAAAAATTGTTGCCGAAAATTTGAATATATATATTGAGAGTTGAACTTTTTGTTAGTTTGGCTCTTTTTGATTTACGCAACAATTTTTGTGCTGTTCGTTGACTTCCGTGTAACCGACTACAAAGTAAAAAAAACATTTATCTTTTCCCGGTGCTACCCCGTTTTTGCCGAAAGGCGAGAAAAAATCGGAGGTAAATCCAAATGAAAAGAAAAATATTAGATTTCAGCATTATGAAAGAAGAAATTTCACAAAACAACGTGCTTGAAATGGCAGAACTTATTGCCTTTATGGAACTTCGTTTCCAGATAGGTTATCAAGGAAGTCGTATGCAAAAAATGTATGCCGACCTGTACGCCGATATCAAGCACAAAAACGAATTAGGCTACACTCTCAGCGATTCCTATGATTTAGTTCAAGAGGGAGCGTTGTTTCTTTGCGAACATTACGGAAAACACTTGAACGACGTTATATGTTACAGCAAAAAAGGCAAACCGATTACTATCGAGATTGCCTGTATACGTAGAATGATGAAGTTGATAAATCTGAAAACGAGAGATTATTACCGTTCGGTAAGTCTTGACGCTTTAACGCCTGTAAGCGAGCCGTCATACGAAATAAAAGAAGAAGTCGCACAAGATTATACTTTATACGAAAAAATCATTGCAAGCCTGAATTTGACCGAAAATATGCGCATTGCTTTGGAATGCCGTGTAAAAGGCTTGAGTTATCCCGAAATCGGCAGAGTTTTATCTCGGGCGCAAGCAACGGTGTATGAATACTTTATCAAAATGCGCAAAAGATATATGGCTATTTATGGATAATCAATAGTAGTTCTCCAATTGAATATTTCAACATTCAAATAGCCCGACTTTTCAGCCGAGCTATTGTATTGTTTAGAATTAGAAATTCAGTATTGTAGCTGCAAATTCCTCAATACTTTTAGATGGTCTGTTATAAGCGCGATGTGAACCATTAGCCATAAATTCGCACAAGAAAAAGGAGTTTAATTCCGCATACAATTCGTTTGTGTAGTAGCGTATTACATTATCTTTTTTAACAATTCCGACATAGTTACACTCGCACTCAAATTTTGGATTTGGAACTTCGATAACTATAGCTTTTGCCGAACCGTCATCAATTTCCGCAAATTTGAATGACATATTATAGTATTCATCCCCGATTGCTATTCGCTTGGTCAATTTTATAGAGTTAAGTGCTGTCGCGATCCATTTTGCAGTATTTTCATTATTTTTATAGTTTTTATCGAAAATATCAACAGAAAAACTAATGTTTCTTAAATAGATACAAGCAAATTGATAATTTATAGAAGTACTGATTGACATTTGATTTTGCTGTATTATTTTCATTAAATCGCTATTTTCGCTTTTCTTCCCAAACAATTTATCAAAGAATCCCATAAATTTCTCCTATTTTGATTTTATTTATAAATTTTTCCATCTACCGAGTAGATACCATCAATCCAATATTTTTCGTATGCACTAACACTATATGTCCTTGTTCCAGAGTACGAATACCCTGAAGATTTATATAGTGTTACCGTAATTCTATACTTTGACGGTGTGCCGTAAGAAGTGTTAATGGATGAAATATCCAATCCGATAGTTACAGTAATTGAAGATGGATTGTCTGAATTACTAGAATATCTGAATGTACTTTTAGGCGATATGGAAAAACTATACGTTGCCGTCCCATAAGAATTATAACTACTTCGTGTCACCGAGCAACTCGACGAAAAGTTGAAGTAAGTTTTAAAGTTGCTCGAGGTGAGTTTAATACCGTTGTCATCTTCTATCCAATAAGCATAAAGCGTAACGTTTGCAGTTTTGTCCCAAGAACGGCTACTTGACATACTTGCACTATAATATTTTGTTCCCTGCCCGTTGCGAGAGGTGTAATAACCGCCAAAAGTATACCCTTTCTTAGTTGGCGCAGTTGCATATGGCATACTTTGACCTTTCTTGGCAGATACGCTTGATGAACCGCCGCTGCCGCCATCTTTATTAAATGTTATTGTGTACGAAGTAGTCGTTGTTGAATAGGATGTTCCGGGTTTGCTTGTGTTTGAAGATGATTTTGATGATGAACTACTAACGGCAGGCCCAATACAACATCCAAGGATTATCCCGATTATGATAATCCACTTCATAACGTTTTTACCTTCCAAATTCGGGTAAGCTGCACAACAAATACCAAATGCTCCGGTTATAAAAATGAAAGCGACACCGCCACCGACACTTCCACAAGCAAAACAAATTATCATTATTACAAGGCTTATGATAGCGAATACACCGTGGGCAATACGACAATTTTTACTTTCTTGCTCTTTGGCTTCTTGAGCTTGTATTTGCCTACGTTTTTCCGCTTGAGCAGATTCGTTAAGCTGAGATAGAGATTTTTTTAATTCGCTCAAGTCTTTTTTGTCTTTTGCCAAGCGTTCGGAATCTATATCTAATTCCGCAAATACAGATTGAAAAATGTTGATAATAGATATTAACCCTTCAATCAAGCCTAGTGAATCAGGTATTTTATTGTTTATTTGCTGTTTTATGTCAAGAGCAGTAGAGAAATCATACTGTTTCATCGCATTGTTCCAACGGTCCAACATTCTTCCGAGAACTTCTTGCGATTTGTTACATAAATCAATTACTTTGTTGCGCAAGTCACGCAACAATTGTTCACTGGCTTCATGTTGTCCGCCATGACGTTGCATATTAACTTGTAACGGCTGGGCATAACTATCCCAATATTTTAATTTTTTTTCAAATTCTAAAATTTGAGTTTTTAGTGATGGCGACAGCGGAGCGCCGTTGTTGAATGAATTGCAAGACTTTTCAATACTTTCAAACGAATCTCTGCATTCTGTTTCTTTCTTCTGCAAGGATTCACTGATACTCAGCTCATAGTGAGCGACCAACTCGTCAACGAAGAAACTCTCATATTCGTCTATTTTTACAATTTGATTAAAGACCCCTACAAGCGAATTCTCTTTGAGATTATCAAGATAATTATTGGCAACTTGCAAACAATCGTTTTGTAAATCGTCAACCGCTTTTATTATCGTTGTGTCGTCTTCAATTGTTACAAAGCCACTTTCTTCACGAGAGGCATTGATATCGTCTAACAAGTCGTCATTGTCGTAATTAAACCACAAACCCATATTGACTAATATCTGAGCTACTTCTTTAATCAACGGAGATTCCACATATTTGTGGAATACAAGTTTTTTGAATTCTGCAAAATCTTCCGCTCTAAGGTAAGTGATTTCATGTATCAAACGCTTTTTAGGGTTTGTCAAATCGGCGTATGCAGACTGAACGGCGGCGATGTCATCTGATAACAGTTCTTTTTCGTCAAGTAACTCTTGCAGTGTTTCAACATTATCCGAAGGTGTTGCGCCAAGCAACTCAAATGCGTTAGTCTGTTCCAAAACCTATTCTCCTTTTCGTTTGTTCTTTAGGGAGCGAATCAATCGCCGAGTTAATGGATTTTAACGTAATTTCACTATCGCCGTTTTTACCGCTTATAAGCCCCGCTTCTTTAACCACAAAAGCAACGTCCGCAAGAGTTTTTCCGGACAGACTTTTTGCAATATCTGACAAAACAATATCGCTTGCGAGAGATATATTCCTCGTTATACTGCTTAAAAGCGCTATAATTTCCTCTTCTGACGGCAACCCGACCTCAATGTGATGATCGAATCTTCCGCGCCGAAGTATGGCAGGATCAATTTTGTCGTACATATTCGTCATGGCGATAATCAAAACTTTATTTTTTTGTGCTTCTTGAATTTGTCTTAAAAACTCGGCAACTTCTTCATAGTGCTGAGAATTTGATGTTTGCGACTCACGATTGGACAAATAACTTTCCATTTCGTCGATAACAACAACCGATGGAGCACTGTTTATTGCGCTTTCAAATACGCCCGCGATTTTTTTAGCGGTATCGTGTATGTAAGGTGACGCAATAGTTGCGGAATTTATTTCAAATTTCGGTAAACCTAAGAAATCCACGAGTTTATCTACCGCATACGTCTTTCCGCATCCCGGCGGCCCGTAAAGAATAACGGATGACGGAAAATCTATTCCGAGTCTTACGTAACGTTCGGGTTCTCTCAGAATATCAACGATGTGTTCGTTGAAAAACTTTTCAAGTTCGGGGCGACCGGGAAGAATAAAGTTTTCAGACTTATCGTCTGTCTTTGGTGTACCTTGATTTGTCAAATGAAATGCACGCTGAATATCTGTTATTTTAGATATATCTTCGTATGCAAAATCATCGAGCAACAGTGTGCTAAACTTATCGTCGCTGAAGTGTATGGTTCTACCGCCGGAAAGATAGCATCCGATTGTTGCATCGTCCGATGCGGTAGTTTCGGTATATGTCGGTAAAACGTAGCCGTACTCTTCTAAATAAATACCGTCATAGAGCGATATATCGGTATATTTGCGCATTTGTTTAATCGCAAATGCAAAAGCCGTAGCCATCCGTCTGTCGCATAAAGGATTTCCGAATCTGATAGGGGTAACAGTAAATCTTTTTGTGAAAACAACGTAAGCATAGTCTTTTTCGGAATACTTAATTTGCTTAAACGGGTTGACGGCAAAAAATAATTTGTCGTCAACCCATTTTTTATATAATTCCTGTGTTACTATCAGCAATGTGTCATCCGAAAGTGTTCGATACAATTCATAATTAGTATCTTCGTAAATCAATGCTTTTATTTTAACACTGCCAAATTGTCCGTCGTGAATAATCATAGCAATCCTTATTTGGTAAGTCCCGAGCCTTTTATCATAGTATCAACGTTAGAGCCCTCTTGCGGAATTCTGATTTGAATCATACGTTGCAGTACGGATTTGAGTCCGTTAATGTCTTTACTTTGGATACATTGGCAACCTTGGTTTACCAATTGAGTAAACAGAGCCTGATTTGTAAACTCTTGAGGATTCTGCGCCATAGATGCAAATATTGCATAAAAGATGTCGTCATTGTTAAATGCAACTTTTGCAATCGCATCGTGGAGTTGTGTGAGTAATTTTTCGGCGGTCGGACTGTTTGCGTCTATTGCACGTTGTATATTGTCTTGCAACTTGTAAATCATGTTTTTCTGAGCTTCGGTTGCGTTGCCCTCTAAATCTGAAAAACCATCCATTGCCGAATCAAGTTCTTGTTGCCACACAATCGCCTTGTTTTCACGCATAAACGAGGCTACGACACCTTTTCCCGTTTGCGTAATTTCAAACAACGTCTGCAAATCTTCCGCATCCAAATCATCGCTTCTGTCGAGATAAGAACGTATCTTGATTGCGGCTTCGTCTAATTTTTCGTCAAAAATATTCTTGCTAAACTCTTCTATCTTTTCAAGAACGGATTGTGCCTCGTTGACGATTTTTATGGCATCGTTGTTGAAATCGATTTGTCCGCTAAGTCTGTCGTAACTATCTTTTGTTTCCGTAATACCGACAGAGGGTACAGTTACTTTTGTTTCGATATTGCCGCTGTCGGAAAACGTGTAATCACATACGATTTCACTACCGACGGGGATAATTCCGTATTCAAAAGAGTTGCCGCTTATAGAAATTTCACCTATAAATCTGTTGTATTCGACGGGATCGGCAATTTCTCCTTCCCACAACTTGAACGAAATAGAATCGTTACTGCCAGCACCGATGCGCTTAGTCGTTTTATATTTCACGGTTCCGCTCTTTGGCAACAAATCGTCTTTTTTAATCAAATAGTCAAGTATCGGTTTGCCCGTAACGGGATCTTCAAGTTCTACCCCTACAGAGTGAGCGCATGGAATTTTGCCTATATTTATGAGTGTTTTTGCTATGGTAATATTCGATTCGGGCAACTTGACTTCCGTACCGTTTTCATCAAAACATTGAACGGTAAAAGAATTTTCTCCCATTTCTACTAAATCCACCGTAACTATCGATCCGCTGGAAAGTGTCAGTTTTCCGCTTGTCCAACCCGTATTTTGCGATTTAAACACAAAATTCAATTTGTCGGCATTTTTGAAAATGACGGCAATTTTGGCTTTATCCGAAGAAGTGCGTGCGTTATAACGGAATTCAAGACCGAATGACTGAGCTTTTATAATACCTTTATCCGCTTTTTGTCCACCTTTTGAAGTTTCGAAATCAACACTTTCGGCATATATCGCAGCGCCTTCGCTTACTGCGGTCATCGGGTTTACGTCGGTACTCGGTGTAATTCCGAGTTGTTGCGACACTCGATCGCGGAGCGGTTTATATTGAGTCGGTCCGCCGACAAAAACCACATAGTTTATATCTTCCGGTTTTAAGCCGACATTACTTATGACTTCACGAGTCTTTTCTATTGTTTCGTCAATTTTAGGGAATATAAGATTATTGTATTGCTCTCTCGAAAGGGGAACGTCTAAATAAATTTCGTTTTCGGATTCATCTGAACAACGAATAACACTTTCGTCAAGTTGTACGCTTGCCGTTTCTTTTGCGGATAATTCAATTTTTGCCTGTTCCGTTGCCCAAGTCGCCATTCTAATGAGTTTGGCGTACTTCTCATTTATTCTGAAACCTTCCGGAAGGTTAAAATTATTCTTAAGCCAAGGCACGACGATATTGTCTAGAAGAAGCTTGTCAAAATCCCGCCCGCCACAGAAGGCAATGCCGTCGTTTGTCAAAAGATTTATTTTATTTCCGGTGCGTTCGGCAATTGATACGTCAAACGTTCCGCCTCCAAAGTCATAAACAACAAACAGACCGTTAATGTTCTGCTGTTTAGCTACGCTCATAATAGCGGCTACCGGTTCCTGTATCAACGCAACCTTATTGATCCCAGCATTAAAAGCGGCCTCTTTAGTCGCGTTTTTTTGCATTTGATTAAACGCTGCGGGGACGGTAATTACGGTACCTGTTTTTTTATCGTTCCTAACATCCTCGGGCAAATAGCCAAAAAGCGTTCTCAAAATCTCGGCGGAACATTCTTCGGGCGTCATTTCAATATCGGCAACTTTAATTTTTGTACTTGAACCCATAAGGCGTTTGAATAGTTGTACCGTATTTTCAGGGTTTAGCGGAGCGTTGTCGTATGCTTTTTTACCATAAAATCTACCACCGCGCTTTGCTATGTAAATCACACTCGGAGTCACATCGTTTTGTTCGGGACTTTTCCATACGCGAGTATTTTTCCCATCAAAAGAAGTAATTGCACTGTTTGTCGTTCCCAAATCAATCCCTATAAACATAAAAATCCTCCTAAGATTTATTTTTTTCTGCCAGAATAACGGTTCCTTGACGAACTATATCTCCGTTTAATGTAATCACGGTAGGCTCAATTGTTTGTTCGATCACTAAATTTTCCGACGAGGCGAATTCATCGGCATTTAACGGGGTGACAGGCAAGCCTTCGTTATAATCGATACCATCAAAAACTTTCAATTGCAATCGCATTCTATTAGCTAATTCTTCAATTTTATTTTTGTGAAACTTATACGAAGATTCGTATTTTTTTGTTTCCTCGTTAAAAAGTTTATTGACGGCAGACACAAACGAACGTTGAAACCTATAATCTTCAACCAAAAAATCAGCAACAATCTTTGCCGTTTCCGAGTCGCCAGATTTCTTTTTAGACTTAAACATTTTCTCCTCCTAAATTTTAATGCACAAACAAGAATACAAAAGTACATTAAATATTCAGATTAACGCACAACATCCAACAAAACACAATATGTGGATAAAATTGGCTTAACTAT
>CAVJMJ010000018.1:0-36102 GCA_963650915.1 Parasutterella excrementihominis
TGCCTTTCTGTACTTTGTTATCTCGATAACATTTCTGTTATCTCGTCTTTTAATTACTATGCAGTTGTCAATCTTCGATAATTAAGCAAAACCGCTTAAATTTGCCTGCTCATCTCGCAAGCCTATTCATAATATCACTATACGATTTTTAAGTCAAGCAATTTTCTAGCCTTTTCGATATTTTTTAAAAAATGTTACAAGTTTTTTTTAAAGTACCGAAATCTTGATTTTTCACGGGAATTCAACCTTTTTTGTAAGCCTTCGTTCCTTCTTCTAATAAATCGTTACCGTAAGAGTCGTAAGTAACGACGGCGTAAAAATCTTCGACCTCGAGTTTTCTTATTGCTTCCGCACCGAGATCCTCGAATGCGATTACTTCGGATTTTTTTACCGTTTCGGAAATTAAAGCCGCAGCACCGCCTATCGCCGACAAGTAAACGGCGTTATATTTTTTTAAAAGTTCTTTAAGCGTAGAAGAACGAGAACCCTTCCCTATCATAACGCGCAAACCTTTTTTTAGCAAAGGCTCAACGTACGGATCCATACGATAACTCGACGTCGGACCGCAAGAACCGATTACCATGTCCGGTTTGGCGGGCGTGGGACCTACGTAATAAATTACCGAATCGTTGACGTCAAAAGGAAGAGGTAAATTTTTATCGATCATCTCGCAGAGGCGTTTATGCGCGGCGTCACGCCCCGTAAAAAGAGTGCCGTCGATATAAACTATATCGCCTGCTTTTAACGCTTTTACGTCGTCCTCGGTAATCGGCGTATTTAATTTTATTATGTTTTTCGATTTATTGATTTCTTTTATCATTATTATATATAAGCGATTAAAAAATCGACGTAATTACAGTTCGCAAGATTTATGGCGCGCCGCATGGCACTGTATGTTTACGGCAACCGGAAGGCTTGCTATATGGCAGGGATATGCATTTACTTTTACGGCAAGGCAAGTTTGCGTTCCTCCGAACCCCATTGCACCGATACCGCTGTCGTTGATAAGAGATTTTAATTCTTCTTCGAGTTTTCTGCAAATAGGATCGTCGCTTTTATCGTCGATATCGCGGAGCAAGGCTTCTTTCGCAAGTAGTGCGCACTTTTCAAAGTTTCCGCCGATGCCTACGCCGACGATAATCGGCGGGCAAGGCTTTCCGCCCGCATTGACGACGGTTTCTAAAACGAGTTTTTTAACTCCTTCTTCGCCGTCGGCGGGGATCAGCATTTTTACGGTCGACATATTTTCGCTTCCACCGCCCTTGGGGGCAACGTCGATTTTAAAAATGTCGCCGGGAACGAGTTTTATATGCACTATAGCGGGGGTGTTGTCTTTGGTGTTCACTCTGTCGAGCGGATGGCGAACGATAGATTTTCTTAAATATCCCTCCGTATACGCACGCCTTACTCCTTCGTTTACGGCTTCGTAAATATCCCCTTTAAAAGTAACTTCGCTACCGATCGTCAAAAAGACCACGGCAACGCCCGTATCCTGACAAAGCGGAAGCTCTTTATCCCGCGCAAGTATATCGTTCTCAATAATCTTACTCAAAACACTTTTTGAAAGTGGCGATTTTTCCTCCCTTTCGGCTTTGGCAAGTTTATCCAAAACACTTTGCGGAATATTTTCGCAAGCGTCGATAAACATCTCGCGTATTTTTTCGGTAACTGAATTTAAATCGATAGTTCTCATGGTAACTTGAAATATGATTAGATAAATATAAATAATGTATAGTTAACGTTTACAGTTTTATAGTTGGCGTTTACAGTTCGTCGTTCAATTCGTGTTAAGCACGTCGCCTTTACAGTCTTTCGCTTATTACTTGCATCGTTTTTATAGTACAACGATTATAGATAGCGACACTACGCTAATCGATAACGACTCTTTTTGCTTCGTCGTAATCTATTTTATAAAAGCTTAGTTGCTCTTTGAAAAAACTAAGACTGCCCGTAGTCAGAAGAAGAGTTTTAGCGTCAATGGAGGAATTATTGAGCAAATTTGAGCCATTTAACAAGTTAACGACAAAAGGTACAACGGCGTTTTTACAAAACACGGCTTTAAAAGTTTGCGGAAATAAGTCCGAAACATGCTTTGATATAAAATCAAAGTGGGTACAACCGAAAATAATCGCATCGAAGTCATCGTAAAGGACGTACCTCAAATCACTCAATAATTTTTTACGAAAAGCATCTTCGTAAACATTCATGCCTTCGATATCACTAACGAGATTACCGCAATCGACGGCTTCAAAAAGCACCTTTTTTGAATTAAAAATATTTTGATAAATTCCACCCGATATAGTGCTTTTTGTCGCAAGTAACAAAACCTTTTTAGGGCGAATAACCTCTGATACGTATTTAGCCGTCGGTAAAATAACGCCTTTGACTTTGTCGGTATATTCCGAAAAAATCGGTAAAAAACGCGAAGCGGTATTACAGGCAACCAGTACTATTTTAGGGTTAAAGCAATAAAAAAACTCTATAATTTTTTTAACACGATTAACTATATAGTCGTCAAAGCGGTTGCCGTAAGGACAATATTTTTGATCGGCAACGTATAAATAGTTTTCAAAAGGAAGCCGCTTTTTTAATTCGGTTAAAAGGTTAAGCCCGCCGATACCCGAATCGAACAAACAAATCGGATAACTAAAAAAATCGTCACACATCGACTACTTATGTCCTCGAATAATATATGCGAACGATTTTTTTAAATTAACGATTATGACTTTACATTTGTCGTAAAAACACTGAAAATATTCGATATTATCAAAGATTTTCAGTGTTTTTACAATCGGATTATTCTTCGGTGATAACGTACTCGATATAATGTTCTGCCTTTTCGCCTGCCTTTAAAATAGGGGCTTCGAAATCAAGGCAATTTATAGCGTTCGGGAAATATTGAGGTTCCAAACAGAAGGCTTCGTGCATATTGTATAAACTTTTGCCCTTTATGTTTTTCATCATATTACCCGAGTAGAATTGAACACCGGGTAAGTCGGTATACACGTCAAGAACGATACCCGTTTTTTCACCGAAAGCAGTTGCGGCGTGGTTGGAATTGAGAATAAAATTGTGATCGAATCCGCCGGCTAACATAACGTTTTTATCGTCGGAAAAAATATCGGGAGCAATAGTTTTAAGCCTTCTGAAATCAAACGGCGTACCTTTAACGTCCATAACGTCACCCGTTACAACGAGGTTTTCGTCGGCAAGGGTAATCTTATCCGAATAGATAGCCATCATGGAATGATAAATCGTGCCCGAACCTTCGCCGTTCAAATTGAAATATGCGTGGTTAGTAGGATTAAACAAAGTGTCCTTGTCGGAAACGCCTTCAAAATTGACGGTAAGTTTGTTTTCTTTAAGAGTAAACTTTACGGTAAACTGCAAATTCCCGGGGAAGCCTTGATCCATATCGGGACTGAACAACGATAATGTAAGGCTATCGTCACCCACGGTAGCGTCGAAAAATCTGTAGTCGTAAGGCTCGAAACCGCCATGCAAACACGCACCGCCGGCATTTCTATCGAGTTGATAATTTTTATCGTTTAAACGGAATAAACCTTCGGCAATTCTGTTTGCCACTCTGCCGATAGTTCCGCCCATGTGAGCGTCGGCTTTGACGTATTCTTCACAACTCGTTTCGGAACAAACAATGTCCTTTTTACCGACTTTGGAATTTACTATAAAGCGTTGAATAATACCGCCGAAATCGGTTATACCGACCTCGAGATAATCGTTTTTTAAAACGTAAAGTTTAGCATTGCGTCCTTCAAATGTACCAAAATCTTCAATAAAAACCATATTTTTTACCTATCTAAATTTTTTAAATGTTTTTACAAGTTATACCGTCGTCGATAAACGCATCGTAAAACGAAGGCTTGTAACCAATAATTTTTTCGTACTTACTTTCGACTTCTTTCTTAAATTCATCAACCTTTTCGGTTAAAACGATTGCAATCGTACAACCGCCGAAGCCCGCACCTATCATACGCGCGCCGAGGCAATAATCGTGCTCGACTTCCGCGCTTTGCAAAACGTCGAGTTCGTTACCCGTTACTTCGTATAAATCACGAAGGGAGTCATGCGATTCGTTCAACAAGCGACCGAGAACGACCAAATCACCGTTTATCATAGCGTCTTTGGCAAGTTTTACTCTTTCGCATTCGAAAATAACGTGTTTTGCTCTGTCCGCAATCTTATCGGGAAGCAAATATTTGTAGTTGTCGTAATCATTCGTCGTTACGTCGGCAAGACAAGAAACGTTAAGTTTAGACTGCAAAAGTTCGAGTGCTTTCTCTGTTTCCGCTCGTCTTTCGTTATATTTACTTTCGACGAGATTATGCGGTTTATTGCAATTAGCGATAACCAAAGAATATTCGCCGAGGTTTATGGGAACGTATTCGCATTGTAAAGTTTTGCAATCTAAAATCATTGCATTGCCGAACTTTCCGCAAGCAGAAGCGTATTGGTCCATTATACCGCAATTTACGCCTGCATATTCTCTTTCGGCTTTTTGAGCGAGTAAAGCAATCTCGGGATTAGTCATAGACTGACCGCTTATCTTTAAAAGAGCGGCAATGGTCGAAACCTCGATGGCAGCCGAAGACGAAAGTCCGCTACCGAAAGGAACGGCACAATCCTGCAACATATCGCAACCTATTATTTTATAGCCCGCTTGTTGCAAAACGTAGGCTGAACCCGCTTGATAATTTCCGTATTTTAACGATTTATATTCACCGAGTTTATCTATGTCGAGAGAAACTTTATCGTCTAAAGTCGTCCAACTTAAATTAATTTTATTCGTTCCGTTAGGACGAATGTAAACGGTATTTTTTAGCGAGAGAGCGGCAGGAAAAACTTTTCCTCCGCAATAGTCGACGTGCTCGCCGATTATGTTAATTCTCCCGGATGCACTAACCGCATAAAGATATTTTGAACTGTCAATCATAATTACACCAAACATAATAATTTAAAAAATTCGGCTCACATTGCGAGATTTTTAAAATTATTATAAATTTATATTATTTATTGTATCCGTCGGGATTGTTGCTTTGCCATTTCCACATGGACTTACACATATCGTCAAGGTTGAGTTCTGCCTTCCAGCCTAATTCTTTATAAGCCTTATCGCAATTAGCGTAGCACGACGCTATATCGCCCGGGCGACGAGCGGTAATTTTGTACGGAAGTTGTTTTCCGCACGCTTTTGAAAAGGCTTTGATAACGTCCATTACCGAATAGCCTACACCCGTCCCGAGATTATATATATGCACTCCGGGCTCGGTTATTTTTTCCAATGCGGCAACGTGACCTTTTGCTAAATCGACGACGTGAATGTAATCTCTTACACCCGTTCCGTCCGGGGTATCGTAATCGTTACCGAAAACGCCGATCTCCTTGATTTTGCCTACGGCAACTTTAGCAATAAACGGTGCTAAGTTATTGGGTATCCCTTGAGGATCCTCACCTATAAGCCCGCTTTCGTGAGCACCTATAGGGTTAAAGTAACGAAGCAACGTCACTACAAACGAATTATCCGCTTTATATAAATCGGACAAAATTCTTTCTTGCATAAGTTTACTCGTTCCGTAAGGATTGGTCGTTCCGCCGACTTTACATTCTTCGGTAAGAGGTAAAACTTCGGGGTCTCCGTAAACGGTTGCCGACGACGAGAAAATAATGTTTTTGCAACCGAAGCGTCTCATCGTTTCGACCAAAACAAGGGTGCTATACAGGTTGTTGTCGTAATATTCTATAGGTTTAACGCAACTTTCGCCTACTGCTTTCAATCCCGCAAAATGTATTACGGCATCGATTTTATTTTCTTCGAAGACCTTATTCATCAAAGAACGATCTCTTACGTCGCCGATATACAATTTAACGGACTTACCCGTAATTTTTTCCACTCTTTTAAGGCATTCTTCCGAAGAATTGGAAAAATTGTCGACCACTATAACGTCATAACCTTTGTTTAACAATTCAACGCATGTATGAGAGCCTATATACCCGGCTCCGCCGGTAACAAGAATAGTCATAAAAATCTCCTATATTTAATCAAATTCCAGTTTAAATTATATCACAACTAAATACCTTTGTAAACTTTAAAAGTAGCGGTGTAACAATATTTAGTTTACAGATTTAACAAAAATAAGATAAAAAGCAATATTAATCGGTTTATTTAATGTCGATGCTAAAACGGTTAGAATATATGGACAAAAAAAGTCCCGCGCCGTAACGCAGGACTAATGGAGGTACCACCCGGATTTGAACCGGGGCGTAAAGGTTTTGCAGACCTTTGCCTTACCGCTTGGCTATGGTACCGACAATCTACCGATTGTAAAAAAAAATGGAGCGGGAAACGAGATTCGAACTCGCGACATTTGCCTTGGCAAGGCAACGCTCTACCACTGAGCCATTCCCGCATATCCATAAAAGGTTTTGTCTGGTGGGAACAACAGGGCTCGAACCTGTGACCCCCTGCTTGTAAGGCAGATGCTCTCCCAACTGAGCTATGCTCCCAAACGACTTTGTTTTTGAATGCTCATATAATATAACAAATATTTCTATAAAAGGCAACTGTTTTTTTACTGTTTTTTAAAAAAAGAATAAATTTTTTTAAGAAAAGTTTAAAGCCTCGTTTTATCGGTTGCAATCTGCGATAACGGGCTATTTAAGGATTGTAATCAAAGCATTTTCCGTTAAGATAATACAAGTAATCGCCCTCGTTAAACCTAAGCGTCAATTTAACCGCAGACAAAGCCATATCTTTAACCTTCAAGCGTTTATTTATATCGTTAACGCCGTATTTGCCGTCACCCATAATAAAATGCCCGTAAAAGGCAAGATGCGCCCTTATTTGGTGAGTTCTGCCCGTAATAAGTTCAACCGAAAGTTCAGACGTTTCGCCGTCCGACGATATTACGCGGTATTTAGTAACTATCGGCAAATAACCTTTTTTATAATCGCTCGATACGATAACCCGAGAAAGTTTGCTGTCTTTAAACAAATAATCGGACAAAGTGCATTCGTTGTTTTTAGGAACGCCGTAAACTTTGGCTTTATATATTTTTTCAAATGTTCTATTTTTAAAGCCGTTTATCAAGTCGGAATAAGCCCTTTCGTTACGGGCAAAAATCATAATTCCGTCGGTATTACGGTCAAGTCTGTGACAAAATAAAAGATTGCCGTCGCTATTTAATAACTTATAAAAATCTTCGGACGTTATTTTTTTCGGTTTAATTACGACAAGCACGTTTTCGTCGGAATAAATCGTATCGAACTTAAAATTCTTTGCCTCGCCGTCGTAATAAACGGTAACGCATTCGCCTCCCGATAAAACGACGTCTTTACTTACCCTTTTGCCGTCAACTTTTACGTCCTTTTTTCTGAGCAATTTGTTTAGCGCGGAAAAAGTCAGATCGCCGTCGTAGGCGTCCAACAAAAATTTGGATAATTTAGTTTTTTCTTTTGCCGTAAAAGTTTTCATTTTTTCGCCGAATTTTAAAGAGTAAGAAAAATACGATCAATATTAAAAATATTGCCAAAGCAATAACGCTGTTATTTAATAAAAAATAAGTGACATACGAAGATAAAAGCCCGAACGATAGTTGAAACAAAAAAAGATACGAAGCGTTAAGAAAACCCGTTTCCCTGAAAATTACGCCGATTGCCGTCAAACAAGGAGGATAAAAGGCTATAAGCATAAGTAGGGCAAATGCACTTGCATCCGTCATACAAATTTCCGCGCCTAACGTAGCAAACGTCGATAATACGGCTTCTTTGGCAAATAGTCCGGTAAATATCGCCGTTCCTATTTTATAATCGGAAATACCTATAGGTTTTAAAAGTAAGGTAACGCCCCTGCCGAAAAAGGCTAAAAAACTTTGACTTGTTTGCGACTCGTCAAGATACTTAAAATCGACACTCGTCGAACCGAGAATGTAAACGACAAGTGAAACGAGCATTATGGTCGATAACAGTTTGATTATAAATTGTTTGACGGAATTTATCAAGGGTTTAACGACGTTTTTCAAACAATTTATTCTAAGCGTCGGTAATTCCATCAATAAAGGTGTCTTTTTATCGTCCGATTTTGCCGAAATACGAAAGGAACACAGTGCGAACAAAACACCGCAAAGGTAAATAACGAGCACTATAAACCCCGAAAAATTTTTAAATATTTTCGACGCTATATAAAAATAAACGGGCAGTTTAGCGGAACAACTTATAAAAGGCAAACCGCCGATAAGCCTGCGTCTGATTTTATCGTTTTCGACGCCTTTTGACGACAAAACGGCAAGTGCCGTACATCCGAACCCCGAAATCAGCGCATATAACGCTCTGCCGTTAAGCCCGACTTTTGATAGCGGTTTGTCAAAGACGAAAGAAAGCCTTGAAATTATCCCCGATTGTTCCAAATAAATGAGTATAAAGTTTAGCGTCGTAATTTGCGGAACAAAGCCCAAAATACTGCCTATTCCGCCAAAAATCCCCTCTTTAATCAAGCGTGACAGAAAAGCGGATGCGCCTAAATCGACAAATAAGTCGTAAATTTCAGTTGCAAGCGCATTTATAGATTGAATTAATAAATCGCTCAAAATTTTTCCGATTCCGTATTTCCCGAACGCCAAATAATATGAAGCAAAGCCGATAAACGTAAACAAAGCAATGCAAAACAGGGGCTTGGTTAAATAATCGTCGCTTTTACGAAATGGCGTTTTAGGAGGAGTAAAAGCCTTCGTAAGACAAGAATAATCGATAACGTGTATCTTTTTGGCAAAGCAAAAACGATTTTTAAGTTTACAGGCAGCAAATTTATTTTTTAAGTCGCAATTTATAAACTCTACGCCGGACTGTTTTAAAAGGTTAAAGTCTATTTTTCCGCCCGTTTTTATCAAATCGTCGGTCATATTAACGATACAAACGATCGGTTTACCGAATTTTGCGAGATCCTTTAAAAGATTTACCGCATAATCGAACCTTAACGCTTCGATTACGTTAACTATAAGATCATAGTTACCGTTTTTCAAAAACTCGACACTGACTTTTTCTTCAAGAGTTGCCGTGTCGAACGAATTAAGCCCCGGTAAATCGTAAACGGTGATTTTTTCACCGTTAAAATAATAATCGGCGTGCGCTACGCCGACCGTTACGCCGTGCCAATTTCCCACTCTCTCGTTTTTACCCGTTAAAGCGTTGTACAAAGTCGTTTTACCCGAATTAGGATTTCCGGTAATTGCTATTCTCATATTCCACCCCGACGGCGCAAGCGTACGACATATCCATAGCGACTAAACGGCCGTTTATCGATACTATTACGCCTCGGCATATTTTTTCGACTTTCATTATAACGCCTTTACGCATTCCGTATCCGTTTAATCTTCGAGAAAGTTCATCGTCGTAAAATTCTATGATTTTTACTGTTTTTCCTACCCGGGCGTCGCAAAGTTTCATCATTCACCGCCGGCTTACCGCCGTTAAATTTACCGCGTTATATATTATATTTGATTAAAATATCAGATATGAAAAAGGGACTGTTCTAAAGACAATCCCTTTATTTTAAATTTTTTAACCTTTTTTACTTTTCATTATATTCCTTGAAAGTGAGCGAAAAAACGGGCGGTGCGGTAGATTTCGTACCGACCGTTATACTTAAGAACGCAAACCTTAGTTAAATATTAGAAAAGGTATTGCATATTCCGCTTATCGTTGATTGTTCAAACGGAGAACCGAGCCCCGCTTCCGTTAAAGCGGTCACGTAAACCTGTTCTGTTTTTAAAAGACTTTGATAAGCCGTAACGCCTGCTTCGTAAGATTCCGAACATTTTACGTAAAGTTCCATCGAGGATATAAGCGACACAGAGTAGCTGATATAATACCCCGGAGAATTTACAGCGACGTATCTGAAATAGATTTCGGGCTTGGCGTATTTGGAGTAGGAAGACGGAATGGTTTTCCCGAATACCTCTTCGCTTCTCTTTTTTACTATAGCGTTATAATCCACGTTTTTAAAATCGGTAAGATTATATACGTCGACTTCGGATGCACCCACGATTGCGCACAACAATACGCTGTAACTTTGTTCAAAGAATTTAGCGTTTACGAAATAACTTTTTTCGTCGTCCGTAAGGGTGTCGGAAACATAACTTGCGAACAACCATTCGGCACCTTGAGAATGTGTTTCCATAAGTTCGTATGAAGCACTGTCGCCGTTTCCGCACAAATATAATCTGCAATAATGTCCGAATTCGTGAACGAAGGTATCGACGGTTGCGTAACTCGTCGAAAAATACATAAAAGGTTCGCCGAGAGTATTGAAATAATTTGTAAACGCACCATCGTAAGCGTTTTCGCTTTGCGCTATAAAATAATAACCGTTACTTAAAACGTGTTTATAGATGCCGTAAATTTCGTCGCCTAAACTTTGATAAAACCCGTCGAGTAAGGCTTGTGAAGACGCCGAAGTAAACGGCGCATCCAAAATAGCGTCGAGTTGGTCAAGTCTCGTTTCGGTAAGAGAATCCATTGCGGTATAGCAGTTATTAAGAGAACTTTGCGCAGCATCCATAACGCCGTTAGAAATAAGTGCGGTATATTGAAGAGTGTCGGAAGGTGTGAAATCCCTTGAATATTCTCTTTCGTAAGAATACTGAAGATAGTTATCGAATCCGTATATTTTACCCGTTGCGTTAAGATCTCCGACAAGTTCGGTATAAAGGTCGTCAAAGTCGGTACCTTGAATTTGTTCGTCTGTAAAATCGTTGTAACGGGTTTGCAGAGCAAGCACTTTGGAATTCAGTTCGACAAGTTCGTCGGATGAAACGGCTTTGGAAACGATTTCCTGTATTTCTTCGTCGGTAGCGTCTTCACCGAAAAATATCGTTTTATATTTCGATTCGGCAAACAACGGATATAGTTTTTTAAATTCGTTTATCGCATTGGAATACTTGCCGTAAAGATCGGAATACCCGTTTTTATTAAGTTCGTCCGACATATCCGAATAGTAATAAATCTCGGCTATATAGAGTGCGTCGATAAGCTTGTAAAGTTCGGTAGAAACGAGAACGGAAAGAATCTGGCAAGACAAATCAGATGCTTCTTGTTTTTCGACGAGATTTTTAAGCGACTCGAGATTATTAAGCGTGTCGGTATAAGTTTTTTCGCTGTAACCTATTGCGGGCGTTTTGTTGACGTAACATTCTTCGTCGATTTTTAACCCCATTACGTCTTTCAATCCCGTGCAAGCGGTAAAAGAAAGCGCAGAAACAACTATAGCGCAACATAAAACGAGTGCCAATATTTTTTTCAATTTCATATTAAACCTCTATTACTTTATTTTATTATGTGTATTATCCGTTTTAAAAAGCGCAAACTGCTTTTTCGGCGGTTTATTTGATTATTTATAATTTTTAATTTGATTTTTATTTGATTTTTTATTTGACGGCTTTTTCGACGTAATAATTCTTCATTGCCAACGAATCGTCCGTTTGGTTCCCGGCAGATTCGCAAATAACGTGCGGTTCGACTTTCAAATTCAAGCAAGCGTCTATAAACGGTTGAAACTCGGGACCGTATACGGTATCGTCAAAATTAAGATGTTTTATTTCCCCTTTCGAGGCGTATTGAATCTTTGAAAAATGAACGTGGAAATTTTTAACTCTGTCAAAGCCGAGTTCGTTTATCATGTAGTTTATCTTGTTCTCGAAATCGAGAGTCGTTCTCAAACTACCTTGTTCCCTTGCGTTTACGTGTCCGAAATCGATTGCGGGAAGAAAAATATCGTCGATTTTACATAACTCTACTATTTCCTCTACGTTGCCGATTTGTGCGATTTTGCCCATGGTTTCGGGACAATATATAATATCGTCCAACTTTTCGGAATGCAAAATCTCGGCAAGTTTGGTTAAGCGTTCTTTTGTACGCAATAAGGCAACGTCTCTTTTGTCTTTACCTTGACTTGCAGGATGAAAAACTATTCTGTTTGCCTTCATGATTCGAGCAAAACGGGCGGTGTCGATTACGTAGGAAAAGGACTTTTTTGCCATTTCGTCGTCGGGATTGGCAAAATTTATGTAATAGGGTGCATGTAAACTCAGTTCGATGCCGTATTCCGAAAACGCCTCACCCATCAAAATGGCGGTTTTCTCGGAAACGTTAAGACCTCTTCCGAAGGAATATTCGAATAAATCAAGGTCTTGTTTTTTTAACCACTCGGGAATATACAGCGAACCCGAAAAGCCTTCGTTATAAAATCTTTCACCCGGTCCGCTCGGTCCGAATTTAATCATAATTTTTTTATATCCTCGTCAAGTTGTTTTTGCAATAATCGTGCGTTTGCGAATTTTTTGTCTTCTCGCAAATATTTAAGAAATTCTATTATGACTTCCTTTCCGTATACGTCGGAACGGAAATCCAAAACGAAAGTTTCGATAAGAAAGCCGTTTTCATCGAATGTCGGCGCAGAGCCGTAGTTCGTAATCGATTTATAACGGTTTCCGTCTATTATAGTTTCGGTTGCGTAAACGCCCCGTTTAAGCGGTGCTTTTCGGGGAGAAATTTCAACGTTTAACGTTGGGAACCCTATCGTTCTGCCGACTGCTCTGCCGTGAAGAACTTTACCCGAAAGAAAATAATTACCGCCTAAAAGCATATTTGCCTTCTCTATATCTCCGTCGTTTAAAAACTTTTTAATAAGGGTTGAAGATATTTTTTCGCCGTTTTTAAAAATTATAGGCATGACGGTGCAAAAAACACCTTTATCAGCACAATAATTTTTAAGATACTCTGCGTTACCCTCGCGGTTTTTTCCGAAGGTGTAATCCTCACCGCAAACTATAAAAACGGGACCGAAATTTTGAAACAATATAGATAAAAACTCGTCTTTACAAGCATTATAAAAGTCTTGCGTTTCGTAAGCGTAAATAACCTCGTCTACACCCGCATTTTTAAGTTTTAAAGCGTTTTCTTCAAAGGTTAAAATTCTGTTTGCCTTAACCGATTCGTTAGTTTGTCTAAACAAAAAAACTGAAAGACGAACGTTTTTATCCGAGCCTTTTTGCTTATTTAAGTCGTTTTTAATTTCAAGCCCTTTATTTATAATCGACTGATGCCCTAAGTGAACGCCGTCGAAACGACCGAGACAAATCACTCTTTCCGAGTCGTGACGTTCAAAAAAATCTAAAATCTCCATAAATCAAATATCTCTGACGTAGGTTTTCATTTTTAACCTTCCGTCCGTTATTTCGCCGATGCCTAAAAAAGCATCTTCCGAAAACACTTTGTATGCCCCGTTTTCGTAAGAAAAAGTATCGTACAACCCGTCTAAAAGCCTTTTTGCGTGCAAGCAATCGAGATTTATTACCGGTAAGTCGATAACGCTTTCGGGCTTAATCAAAATGTCTGAAAAGTCCGTTTTTTCCAAAAGCTCTTCAAGGGTAAAAGAATGGTTTAAATCGAAAACGCCTGCACTTTCGCGAACGAGTTTTATCATAACTCCGTAACAACCCAATTTGGCGGACAAATCTCTGACTATAGAACGAATATAAGTTCCTCCCCCGCATTTGATTTTGAAACGGTAAGCGGTTGGCGATAATTTTTCGACGATGTCTATCGAATAAATGACCACTTTTTTAGGCGGAAGTTGACTCGTTATCCCCTTTCTTGCAAGTTTATAACTGCGCTTGCCGTCAACGAGTTTTGCCGAAAAGCAAGGAGGTATTTGCATAACGTCGCCTATAAACTCGGGTAAAACGCTTATAATTTCTTCCTTAGTAGGAATACTTTCCGAATAAAAATCGGGCTGAGTTTCCAAATCGAAAGAAGGCGTCGAGTATGCAAAATCGAAATCTGCAAGATAAACCTTTTCCTTATCCAACAAGTAGTCAAAAAGCCTCGTTGCCTGCCCTACGGCAATCGGCAAAACACCGGAAGCAAGGGGATCGAGCGTGCCCATATGACCACACTTTAACCCGAGTTTCCTTTTTAATTTATTTACGCAGTATGCGGACGTATCGCCCGATTTTTTATTGACGCAAATAAAGCCCGTCATAATAAATAATTACCTACCGTAAAAATGAGTTTATCCAAAACGTCTTCGAAATACCCCGTCAAAACGGCTCCGCTTGCGTGTTTGTGACCGCCCCCGCCGAAAACCGAAGCAATCTCGTCGACGTTTGAAAAGTTCGACCTGAAACTTATTCTGAAAAGTTTGTCCTTCGTCTGCAAAATACTTATGCCGACGTCTACGCCGTCTATTCTCGTCAAAAAATCGGCAAGCCCTACCGAATAATTCTCTTTACCGCCGAATTCGTCGATAAGTTTTTTAGACAAATAAACGACTGCGATTTTCCCCTCTTTGTAATATTTGATTTCCTTTAACGCAGAAGCGAAAAAAGAGACCTTTTCTTTAGGAATGTTTCTGTAAAAACCGTCAAAAGCCTTGCCGTAATCGGCACCGTAACCTATAAGTTCCGTAATACTCGAAAAAACTGCGGTATCGAGACCTTTTACGCTTAACCCTAAAGTGTCGGTAATAAGTCCGTACAAAAGAAAGTTTGCAATAGTTTTATCTATTTCGACCGGAAAACGTTTGATTATTTCAAATAAAACAAGGGTGCACGACGGCTTATTTTCTATATAATACTTTTTGGCGTATCTCGTATTGGAAATATGATGATCGATGGAGAATGTGTTTTTGCACTTTAAAAACGACGCCGAAAGTGTTCCGAGTTGCTCGATTGACGGCGTATCGACGGAAATATAAGCCTCGTAGCCTTGGGGGACGTCTTTTTTCGGTAAAAAAGGCAACGATTTTTTAAGTTCGTCGGTAACGTCCGAAGCGCAAACGATTTCGGAAGGCTTACCCATAAGTTTGAAGGCGTAATATAAAGCAAAAGCGCATGATATTGTGTCACCGTCCGGTCGGGCGTGACAAAAAATCACAGCGCTTTTTAAATTTAAAATATCTTTTGAAAAATCATTTAGCGTCATCGTCATCACCGTAAGTAAACCCGCTTATGATACGGTCGATCTTTTCGCCGTACTCAAAAGAAGTATCAGGCAAAAAGTGAATAACCGGCACTTGTCTTATTCTCATCTCGGAGGCAAGAAATTTTCTTACCTTCGGGCTACTTTCCTTAATGGCTTCGAAGGTGCGCTTTTTTGCCTCTTCGTCGGTCGAGAAAACGCTGACGTAAACAAACGACTCTTTAAGGTCGTGAGTGATTCTGACGCCTGTTATCGAAAACATTTCGGTTATATCGGGATTTTTTGCGCCCGTTGAAAGGAATTCGTAAATCAATTTAGCGAATTCCTTTTCAAGACGCTTTTCTCTTGGTTCTCTCATTATATTTTAGTCCTTTTTAAGTTCGACGCAATAACACTCGATAAAGTCGCCGACTTTGATATCGTTAAAGTTCTCGATGGAAATACCGCATTCATAGCCTTGTGCGACTTCTTTAACGTCGTCTTTGAAACGTTTAAGTTGCAATACGTTACCTTCGCAAATCATAACGTCGTTACGATATATACGAAGTTTTGCGTTACGCAAAATCTTTCCGTCGGTTACGTAGCAACCTGCAACCGTGCCGACGCCCGTAATTTTGAAAGTTTCTCTGACTTCGGCTTTGCCCATGTAAATATCTTGGTATTTAGGAGCCGACATACCTTTCATAGCCGCTTTGATTTCGTCTATCGCATCGTAAATTACGCGATACAATTTAACGTCGACTTTTTGTCTTTCGGCAAGAGTTTTCGCCTTTGCGTCGGGACGAACGTTAAAGCCTATGATAATCGAGTTGGTGGAATCGGCAAGCATAACGTCGGTTTCGTTGATTGCGCCTACGCCTGCGTGTACGACGTTGATTTTGACTTCATCGTTGCTAAGTTCGGTAAGCGACTGTTTAACCGCTTCAACCGAGCCTTGAACGTCCGCTTTGATAATGATGTTAAGATTTTTAAGTTGACCGTCGCTTATTTTGGAGAATAATTCGTCAAGGGTGACCTTTTCGGAACGTCTTATCATTTCTTCGCGTTCTTTATTCTTTCTTTCTTCGGCAACGAGTTTCATAAGTTTGTCTTCGGCAACCGCTACAATGATATCACCTGCGTTAGGAACTTCTTCCAAACCGAGGACGGAAACGGGCATGGACGGAGTCGCTTCCTTGACCATTTTGCCCTTATCGTCGAACATTGCCCTTACTTTACCGGTAGAGGTACCCGCAACGATATAATCACCCGTTTTTAAAGTGCCGTTTTGTACCAAAATGGAAGCAACCGGTCCTTTGCCTTTGTCGAGTTTGGCTTCGATAACCGCACCCTTTGCCTTACGATTGGGATTTGCTTTGAGTTCCTTCATTTCGGCAACGAGCAAAATCATATCGAGAAGTTTATCCACCCCTTCGCCTGTCTTAGCCGAAACGGGAACCATTATGGTATCACCGCCCCAATCTTCGACCAAAAGCCCTCTGTCGGACAGTTGTTGACGTAATTTATCGAGGTTTACGTGCGGTTTATCTATCTTATTTGCCGCAATGATAATGGATACACCCGCCGATTTTGCGTGGTTAATAGCTTCGTCGGTTTGGGGCATTATGCCGTCGTCGGCGGCTATAACTATAACCGCGATATCGGTAACTTGCGCACCTCTTGCACGCATTGAAGTAAACGCCGCGTGTCCCGGGGTATCGAGGAAGGTAATTAAACTACCGTGCGTCATAACCTGATAAGCACCGATGTGTTGGGTAATACCACCCGCCTCGCCATCGGTTACGTGCGTTGATCTGATATAGTCGAGTAAAGAAGTTTTGCCGTGGTCGACGTGCCCCATTACGGTAACGACCGGCGGACGGGTAATCAAATCTTCTTCCTTATCGACGTCATCCGAAAAGCCTTCTTTCAAAACTTCTTCGGCTGTTTTTTCGAGTTTGAGTTCGAGTTCTATACCTAACCCTGCGGCAACGAAACCTGCGGTGTCGAAGTCTATAGAATCGTTTATGGTCTTTATAATGCCCTCTTTAAACAAAAGTTTGGTAATTTCTACCGCCGAAACGCCGAGTTTTTCGCTCAATTCTTTTAACGGAATGATTTCCTTGGTTATTACCGCTTTATCGACTTTTATACGGCTTTCGACGACGTCCGATTTATTCTTTTTGCTACGGACTTTTCTGTAACCGCTCTTGTCTTCGTCGAAATCGCTTACGCTGACGACTCCGCGCATAGCGGATTTTTTATTGACGACGCGTTTGTCGTCGTAACTCTTTTCGGACTTTTTCTTCGTGAAAGTCTTATTTGCTTCCTTGGGGATAAAAGCAACTTCCTGAGGCTTTTTGTTAAGAAGTGGTCTTGCGCCGAGAGGTCTTTGAGCCTGTTGCTCACCGGGCTTTCTCGCACCGAACGAATCGGGACGAGTTCTGTCGCCCGATTGACGAGCGGGTCTGTCACCGGGTTTTTGATTATTACGCTTGTCGTAAGGAGTATACTCCTTCCTTTGACCTTGTTTGGGAATAAAAGAGCGAACAGAAGGTTGCTTGGACGCGGCAATCTTGGCTCTTTCGGCGGCTTCTCTTGCGTCGGATTCCCTTTTTAATCTTTCTATACGTTCTTTTTCGGCTTGAATAGCGGCTTCTTTGGCTTCTTGCTCGGCTCTTTCTTTAGCCTCTTTTTCGGCTTTCTCTTTAGCCAATCTCAATTCTTCGGCTTTTGCCGATGCCTCTGCCTCGGAAATCTCAGCTTTTTTCTTTAATTCTTCTTCCTCTTTGATTTGAGCCTCGATCTGCTCCTGTTTGATTCTCGCCTCTTCTTCGGCAGCCTTTTCTGCCTCACGACGAACGGAAGCCTCGGCGTTTGCCTTGGCTTTTTTAACGGCGGTTTCTTTATCACCGAGTTTTTTGGTGATTTCGCCTACCTCTTTTTTTGCAGATTTTGCCCTTGTAAGAAGGTCTTGTAAAGAACCGTTTAACGCGTTAACGACGCCTTTAATGTTACTTACGGTAGCTTCTTTCTTTTCCATTCTGAATTATTTGCCTCCGAATTGAACGAAATTTTCGTCTAAATTATCTAAAATAGCATTAGCAAGCGACTCGTCCAAAATAGCCGCAAGTTTGCAATTATCTTTATAAAAAATATCTTCGAGTTTCTCGTTTTTACTTAAAACAATGGAAGAATCGTATTTTTTGCCGAGTTTGACGGCGTCATTTTTTGTGTTTTCGGACGCCGAAGAACACAAAATAAGCAAGGGTATTTTGCCCTTCATCGTTTGAATGGCGTTTACGCCCAATCTTACTTTGCCGCTTCTTACGGCAAAACCGATGTAAGTATGAATTTTATCTTTCATTTTTCAGTCGATTTATAACGATAATACCGAACGGCGAAAGGTAAAACCGAACGCAAGGTAATATTTTCTTTAAAAAACTACGTTATCGTCTTTGTTTACGCAAATTTTTAAAAGTGCCGAATAAACGTCATCCGAAACTTTTTGGCGGAAAGCTCTGTCAAGACATTTCGTTTTTATAAGTTTTGCCTTGCAAGCCTCGCTTCCGCAAAAATACGCACCCCTTCCGTCCGATTTACCGCTAACGTCGACGAAAATCCCGTCGGCGTTTTTTACGATTCTTATAAGATCCGATTTAGGAAACTCGTTTTTGCAACAAACGCATGTTCTTGTCGGTACGTGCTTCATTTTTTGCGAACAACTTTTTTATTCTTCCTCTGATTCCGATTCCGACACCTCGGCACTTTCGGCAAGCCCTTCTTCGGTTGCTTTAGACAAACTCTTGACGTCTATCTTCCAACCGGTAAGTCTTGCGGCAAGCCTTGCGTTTTGACCGTCTCTGCCTATTGCGAGAGACAATTTATCGTCGGGAACGATAACTTTTGCAACCTTTTCGCCTTCAATGGCGGAAACTTTGAGTACGGTTGCGGGCGATAACGCTTTGGAAATGTATTCCAAAGGATCTTCGCTCCACAAAATTATGTCTATCTTTTCTCCGCCGAGTTCTTGGACGATTGCGTTTACCCTCGCCCCTCTCATGCCTACGCATGCGCCTACGGCGTCGATGTTGGGATCTTCGCTGTAAATTGCAATTTTGGTTCTTTGACCTGCTTCGCGTGCAATGGATTTGATTTGAATAAACCCTTGCTTGATTTCGGGAACTTCGTTTTCAAACAATCTTCTAACAAGACCGGGTGCCGTTCTCGAAACCAAGACCTGCGCGCTTTTACCGTTAGACCTTACTTTCTTGACGTAAACCGTCAATTTATCGTTCACGTTGTATTTTTCGGTAGGAATCTGATCTTGAGGAAGCATTACGCCTTCTATCTGACCACCGCCGATTTCAACGTAAACGGTGTTGTTTTCGATACGACGGACGATGCAGTTTTGAATTTCTTCTTCCTTATCTTCGTATTCCGCGATGGTGTGGTCGCGTTCGAGTTCGCGAAGCTTCTGGGTAATAACCTGCTTCGCCGTTTGAGCGGCTATTCTGCCGAACTTTTTAGGAACGAATTCCGTTTCGAAAGTATCGCCGAGTTTATAAGACTTTTTAAAGTTTCTGGCGGCAGCCAAAGAAATTTCTTTATCGGGGTCTTCAACCTCTTCGACGATTTTTTTGGTTGCGTAAAACTTTGCCACGCCTTTTTCGGGATTAAGTTTTATACGAATGTTATCTGCACTGTCGCCCGTATGCCTTTTATATGCCGACAAAAGTGCCGTTTCGAGGGCGGAAATCAATACTTCGGGACTAATGCCTTTTTCTCTTTCCAAGTCTTCGATTGCAAGAAAGAAATCTTTTTCCATCTTATCCTCCGTGTCGCTTGCACGCGACGTAATAATTTTTAAAATTAAAGATATTATGCGTGATTTTTAGTTTTTTTACGAATATCGTAAAAAACATTTTATTAGTCGAACTCAATAGCAACGTTAATTTTGGCAATGCGTGATTTTTCAAATTTTTCATCTTTTCCGTTTACGGATACGGTAACGGTGTTTTCGTCGTAATCGGTCATTACGCCCTCAAAAAACTTTTGTCCCTTTTGAGGTGCGTAAAGTTTTACTTCCACCTTTTCGCCGAGATGTTTTATGTAATCGCGCTCGGTCTTAAACGGTCTGTCAAGCCCCGGACTCGAAACGTTCAGCGTGTACGCTTCGCCGTAAGTGGGGTCGAGTTCGTCCAAAGGCGCATCAATGCGGTTATGAAATTTTTCGAGGGTATTTAAATCGATGCCGTCGTCGTTATCGACGTAAACGGTTAAAGACGGGTTTTTACCGGGCTTCATCTCAACCTCGATAAGCTCTATGTTTTCCTCGTCTGCAATCGGTTTTAAAAAATCGAAAATTTCTTGATTTGATTTTACCTTCATATTGCGCCCCTTACAAAAAATTTTGAGAGTGGCAAGCCACTCTCATTAAGTAAAATACTATTGAGCATCTATATATTAACACATTAAAATATAAAATGCAAGCGTTTTATTCAAAAAAATCGTTTTAAAAAGGCAAAGTCTTGCGAATTCGTATTATTTCGACGAACAATTCGCTCGTAGCCCAAGCATCGGCGTAAGCTCTGTGATGTCGGAATGTTATCCCGAACTTATCGCACAAAGTATTCAACTTGTAATTAGAAACTCCGAAAATATTTTCTCTTGCAAGCGCAAGCGTGTCCATTTGCGGATTGTCAAAGTAATAATCGAGGGCTTCACCCTGCTTTTTTATGTATCTCGAGTCAAATTCTATGTTGTGCGCAACAAGGGTCGAACCTTGACAAAATTTGTAAAAATCACCGCAAACTTCGGAAAATTTAGGTGCGTCTTTTACCATATCGTCTGTTATTCCCGTTAAATCGACGACTTCTTGCGGAATATGCTTTTCGGGGTTAACGAGGGTGGAAAAATACTCGGTAGCGACGCCGTCGATCATTTTGACGGCACCTATCTCGGTTATTTTATCGTCAAGTTCCTTACCGGTGGTTTCCAAGTCGAAAACGACGAAAACTCTATCTTTAAAGCACTCGGGAATAGTCTTTTGAACCAAAAAATTATCCTGTTCTTCAACGACTAACGGTTTTGGTTTTATAAGCGAGTATTCCTTTGGACAGGGTCTGTGTCCGCGTTGTTTGGGAACGAAATTTTTGGGAAATACGCACAAATTTATGGTGCGGAAGGTAAAATTTATATATTCCCCCCTGCGTTGAAAATCGCCGTGCGCGATAATTTCGGAAGAAGGAGCGAGTTTTTGAACCTTCGGGAGATTTGCCTTCGTCGGGAAAACCATCCCCGTGAGCGTTCCCGTTCGGTCGGTAATCTCTATAAGATAGAAGGGCTTACCCGTCTTGGTTTGTCTTTCTTCGATACGGTTTATTATGCCGGCAACATAGGCTTCGCCCACGTAATTTTTCGTATCGGCTATGTAAACACATTCTCTTTCGTCGTCGTTATCGAAAAGCCTTGAAACCTCGTCAACTTTGAACGTCCTCATTTCTCGCTTATAAAGGTCGTTTTCTGTCGGTTTATATTCCGCATCCGTAACGACGTCTTGCTCGGTAACAACCGTCGTAACGATAAAATTATCCACGAATTTGCTTTCGAGATGGTTTGAAAGTTCCTCGTCGATTTTATTTGCCTTTATATAATCGTTTGCCGTGTCCGATAGGTGCAAAACGACCGAAGTCGTATAACCGTTTTTGGAAAATTCGGCTTTTTCGAGGTCTACTCCGCCGGAAACTGCTTTATGACAAAAAGATAAGTAGTTTTTAATTTCGTCGAAAACGAATTGCTTTTCGGCGACTATTTTTTCAAAATTTAAATTTATTGCGGAAAAACTTAGCGGAACATTGTTTTTTACGACATTCAAAACTTCGTTTTTTAACTGATCCGAAACGGTAAAATCGGCAATCAAATTAAGATTAAGCGATTTTTCGCCCAATAAAATTTCGCCGTTTTTTAAGGCAATTTTACCGTTCAAACCTTCAATATCGTTAATTTTATCTATAATAAAACTCATGTATGAAACCTATAATTTACTTTAACAATTTATCTATTTCCGAAAGAAAAACTTCACTCGCCTTTTCCTCGTCGACGGTAAGATAAATTTCGCCTTTTTTAAAAATAACGCACTTTCCGTCACCGCCGGCAATGCCGATGTCGCATTCTTTTGCTTCGCCGGGACCGTTGACAACGCATCCCATTACGGCGATTTTTAATGGTTTGACTATTTTGCGCGTTCTCTTTTCCACTTCGGTAAGTATACCCTTCATATCGTAAGCCGTTCTGCCGCAAGTAGGACAAGAAATAATTTCGGCAAAATTTCTGTCAAGCCCCACGCTACGTAAAATTCTTTTTGCGTATAAGACTTCTTCGCTAATCGGTGCGGTTAACGAAACGCGTATGGTATCACCTATTCCGTCTAAAAGCAACGAACCTATGCCGATACTGCTTTTGACAACGCCCATACCGAGCGTTCCTGCTTCGGTTACGCCTACGTGAAGAGGATAATTCGTTTTTTCGTGAAGGTATCTGTACGCTTCGACCGTCGTTTTAACGTCCGACGCCTTTGCCGAAACCACTATATTTTGCACGCCGAATTTTTCGAGCATGCTAACTTTCTGTAACGCGCTTTCTGAAAGTGCCTTGTAACTGCGCCCGTATTTTTCAAAAAATTCTTTTTCGATACTACCGCTGTTTGAGCCGACTCTTACTGCTGCGCCACTCATTTTTAAGGCGTCGGCAACGATTTTTAATTTATCGTCACCGCCGATGTTCCCGGGATTGATGCGTATTTTATCCGCTCCGTTTTCAAGCGATTCAACCGCCAAACGGTAATCGAAGTGTATATCGCAAACAATCGGCATCGGAGATTTTTGTTTAATTATTTTTACGGCTTTAGCGTCGGCTTGGTCTTTACAAGACACCCTGATTATGTCGCATCCTAAATCGTAAACTTCATAAATTTCCTTGATAACATCGTCGATTTTTGAAGTTTTTACGTCGCACATAGTTTGTATTCTGACGGGATTATCTCCACCTATATACAAACTACCGACCTTAACCGAATCAGTCATTTTTCACCTTATTTATGTTATATAAAATCTTTAAACCTTCGAGGGTAAGCCTCCTGTCGATGATATCGATGCAAGGCGTTTCGGGAGCGATGATTTCACTTAACCCGCCCGTTGCAACGACTATCACGTCGTTGGTTTTCAGTTCTTGTTTCATTTTGTAAACGATCTTTTCTACAAGTCCCGAAAATCCGTAAAGAAGCCCCGCTTGCATATTCGTTACGGTAGACTTACAAATAACCGTCTTGGGAAGTTCTAGTTCGATATGCGGAAGTTGAGCCGTCCCGTTAACGAGGGAGTCGAGCGAGCCTTTTATACCCGGTGCGATGACCCCGCCTATAAGTTCACCCGAGGCGGAAATTACGTTAAAAGTCGTGGCGGTACCGAAATCGATGCAAATCACGGGTTTGTTTTTTCCGTACTTTTTATATGCGGCAACGCTGTTTACTATTCTGTCCGCGCCTACTTCCCTTGCGTTATCCACTCGAATATTAAGTCCGGTTTTTGTGCCGGGACCTACCAAAATCGGTGTATGACCGAGGTAATATTCGCACATATGCGAAATGGTATAATTAAGTTGAGGAATAACAGACGACAAAATAACGCCTTCAATGTCTTCCTTGTTGATTTTAGCCGTTTCGAGCAAATCTCTTACGGCGATTCCGTACTCGTCGGCGGTTTGATTTTTAGCCGACGCCACCCTGAAACTCGCAACGAGAGTATCGCCCGAGTATATACCGTATTTTACGTTAGTGTTACCGATATCTATGCAAAATATCATGTTATCCTCTTTGCTTTATGTTTTTTTCTATAATTTTCGTTATTCTGAGTATTACGGGAGCCAAAACGACGTTTATGCCGAGTTCGATCAAAAAGTTAATTCCCGCACAAACTATTACCAAAAAATATATTATCGTCTGACCGCTTGCAACGAAGTTTGCGTTTAAAGTATCGCTCATAAAAAGCGCACCCAATATAAACAGCGAAGTATTTACCAGCGGGCATACGATTGCCGAAACGAAAGAAGCGACTGTTTCGTTTTTACTCTTCAAAAGTTTGTAAGAAAATCCCGACGCAAGTCCGCAACAAAAACCCTTTCCGAAACAAACCAATGCGGTTATTACGGGATGGTCGCCTATTAAAACGGCTGTAAACGCATCCATACCGAAAAGCCCTTGCAAGTAAACGATGATTCCGAAAATCAGCCCTAAAAACCCCGCACTTAACGGTCCTAAAAGCATTCCGCATAAAACTATGGGAACGAGAACGAAACTAAGTTGAGTGGCACCGATTTTTATAAAGGAACCGAACATTTGCAAAACTATAACGAGCGCCAACAAGATTGCAAAATACGTTATGTTTTTTGCAGTCAGAAAGCGCTCGGAAAAACACTGTGAATTGCCTTCACTTTTCATAAAAACCTCCAATCGGATTTCATAAAGAATATCCGTTGACAAATAAATAAAAAAGAATATATCTCCCGTTTCGGTGAGATTGTTTTCATTGTAATACATTTTGTCCCTTTTAGCAAACGTTTATCGCTACTTTGTAACAATTTATCCCGATAAGTCGTAATATATAGTGACAGCCGACAGGGCTGATTAAGATATACAGGAGAAAATTAATGTTAAACTGTTTCAACAATAATTGCTGTTACCTTTACATACTCATAATTTTACTTTTATGCTGCCAAGGCGGTTGTGTAAGAGGTTTGTTTGACAAAATTTGCGGATGCGAATGCCTCCTTCCCATACTTATGGTTTTGCTTTTATGCAATTGCGGACAAAAGAAACCGCCCGTAAACGGCGGAAACAACTTCGGCGGATGCGGTTGCAAATGATAAAAACGGTGTCGCAAAATTTGCGACACCGAATTTTTATTTTATTATACCATTTTTTTGCTATTCAAAACTTATTATTGCTTAAAATTTGCGTCTGCGTAGAATTTGCGTCGATGTAAAATTTTTGTTAATTTTAAATTTTTGTCTGGTAAAATTTTTTATCAAGCGCACGATTATTGTCGCCGTACAATTTTACTTACTTAAACCCTTTATTAAAGCAAATTGTTAATAAACTACAAAACGCATCTTTTTAATTTTTATATATGTAGAAGAAAACACGTTGCAATATATCTTTTGTAGACTACGAAAATCGCATTCGCTAATTATTTAACAACCTAAAAATTCAATGCCTTTAAGCAAAACGTCGTTTAAAATTTCGTTTTTTATCGAATAAAAAATTATTTTGCCTTCCCGTCTTGAAGACACCGCGCCGTAATTTTTTAACAGTCTTAATTGGTGACTTACTGTAGTCTGGTTAATAAAAAGGGTTCGCGAAATATCCGTTACGCACATTTCGGTTATCGAAAGTGCGGAAATAATTTTTAATCTCGTTAAATCGGCAAAAACCGAAAAAAAGTTCACGAGTTCGGCTAAAGTTTGGTCATCGGGTACGTAATCGTTAACGATTGATTCCGTCTTTTTATCGAGCAAAAGTAGATTATTCATTTTTTCCGCCTTAAAATTATTTTATAACGCTTTTTCGTTACGATTATATTTTACCTTTTAACTAAATAATTGTCAATTTGTTCATATATGGCAAAAACCACGCATATTGTATAATAAAGTCGATTTTTATCGAATATGACGGAGAAATTTATATGTCATCTACAAACCTTGCGTTCATCGCACTCCTGTTTTTATTGACCACCGACGGAACGATAACTTCCACCCAACTTTTCTTGCTTTTAGCCCTGCTTACCACTACGGCTTGCACCGCACAAACAAACGAAAGAACGATAAACACTTAAAGAGAACAAACACTTAAAAACAAAACGACGAAAAACTTAAAAACAAAAAAACGACGGGAGTCCCCGTCGTTTTTAATTTTATTGCAATTATTAGATTATTCTACAAAATCGCAATTCAAATTGCAATTCAAATCGCAATTCAAATTGCAATTCAAATCGCAATTCAAATGGCAATTCAAATCGCAGTTTTTCTGTAAAATTCAGATTGTTCTACAAAATTGCAATAATCAAATTAAACTTTTAATATACGATTAAAAGGAAATTATTCCGACAAACCTCGTTTACACGATTAAATTAAAGATTTTATCGGTAAGTGCGGTAACGTCGTCGACTTCAAGCCCCGAAATCAAACAAGCTTGGTCGTATAACACGGTTACGATATCGTCGAACTTAGCCTTATCGCTCGTCATCGTATCGAGAAGTTTTTGATAAACGGGATGATCGGCGTTTATTTCAAGCACTTTTTGCGCCTTCATCGGGACATTTGCGTTTGGCATTTTTGAAAAGACTTTTTCCATCTCGATGGAAAGTTCGCCCTCGCTCGTAAGCGCAACGGGGTGATTTTTAAGATTTTTCGAAAGTTTGACTTTAACGATTTTATCTTTCAAATCTTCTAAAATCGCCTTTTCGAGATCTTTGTCGATTTCTACGCTTTCACCCGTTTCGACCTCTTCCGTTTCGTAAGATTTAAATTCGAAATCGTTGTATTTTCCGAGCATCTTAAGACAGAATTCGTCAACGTCGTCAAGTAAGCACAAAACGTCGTAACCTTTGTCCAAAACGGATTCTATCTTAGGAAGTGCCTTGCATGCGTCAACCGTCTTACCGGCGGCGTAATATATCGTTTTTTGTCCTTCCTTTGCGTTGTCGACGTATTCCTTAAGTGTAAGGTATTTACCCGTCTTGACCGATTTAAACATCAATAAATCGCTTAAAGTATCGTTGTTCATGCCGAAACTCGAATAGATACCGTATTTAAGCGACAAACCGAAGTTATCGAAAAATTCTTCGTACTTTTCCCTGTCGTTTTTTTGCATGGAAAGAAGTTCTGACTTAATTTTCTTTTCAAGGCTTGATTTTATGGCTTTAAGCTGTCTGTTTTGCTGTACCGTTTCCCTCGAAATATTGAGGGTTACTTCGCTGTCAACGACGCCTTTGACGAAGTTAAAATAATCGGGCAACAAATCGGCGCATTTGTCGGTAATCATTACACCCGCCGTATAAAGTTTAAGCCCCTTTTCGTAAGACTTGGAATAGTAGTTATAAGGTATTGTTTTAGGTATAAACAACAACGCCTTGTAATCTACCGCACCTTCCGCCGAGGTGTAAATGCATCTTAAAGGATCTTGTGCGTCGTAAAACTCTTCTTTGTAAAAGTCTTCGTACTCGTGATCTTTAAGTTCGGATTTCGTCTTACGCCAAACGGGAGTCATCGAGTTCAAGACTTCTTCTTTTTTAACCTCTTTAGGCTCGCTCGTTTCGTGTTCGTGTTCGTGTTCGTCATGGCATTCGCATTCCTCGTCTTTGCAAATCTCTTCGTTGTCGTCGTGATCGTATTCGTAAGTCGTTACGGTCATTTTGATCGGGTATCTGATGTAGTCGGAATACTTTTTGACTAATTCTTTGAGTTTGTATTCTTCGAGGAATTCTTTATACGATTCTTCCCCTCCGTCGTCTTTGAGGTAAAGAGTGATTTCTGTACCGTTGCCTTCCTTTTCGGCGGGAACGATATCGTAACCGTCCGTACCTTCGCTCGTCCACAAATAACTTTCATTAGAGCCGTACGCTTTAGACAAAACCTCGACTTTTTTAGCGACCATAAAGGCGGAATAGAAACCTACGCCGAACTGACCGATAATGTCAATGTCTTTATTTTCGCCGTTTTGTGCGTTTTTGAAGTCAAACGAACCGCTTTTAGCAATCGTACCGAGGTTGTTTTCGAGTTCTTCTTTAGTCATACCGATACCGTTATCGATAATTTTAAGAGTTCTCTCCTGCTTATCGGGAACTATTTTTATCGAAAAATCATCACGCGTAAGCCCCGTAATACCCTCGGTAAGCCCTTTGTAATAGAGTTTATCGATTGCGTCGCTTGCGTTGGATAAAAGTTCTCTTAAAAAGATTTCCTTATTGGTGTAAATAGAATTGATAACGAGATCCAACATTCTTTTGGATTCTGTTTTAAATTTTTTCATAATAATCCTCCGTGCCGTAATAGGCTCAGTTTTATTTTGCGCCTATATCATAAACTCAAAAATTAGCAATGTCAAGCGTAGAGTGCTAATTTTTGTAATATTTCACAAAAAAATAATTTTTCGTTTTGAAAAAAACAAGAAAAGTGGTATATTTAATTGCAGAACATTTTGGCGGTAAGATTTTATGGCGTACACCGTTTATTTGAAGAAAAACGAAGAAAAAGAGATTATGGGAGGCAAAACCTGGGTTTTTGCCAATGAGGTTTATAAAATCGAAGGCAAAGACAAAAACGGAAGTTTGGCAACGGTCCGATCCTTCGACGGTAAATTTATAGGTAAAGGTTACATCAATCATTTATCGAAAATTTTGGTCAGATTGTTTATTTTTTCGGATATAAACGACGATCGCGATCTTTTTTTACAAAGAATCGTATACGCAAACGATATGAGAAAAAAGTATCTTTCGGACGATTGCTATCGCGTAGTGTTTTCCGAAAACGATTACCTGCCGGGGTTAATCGTCGATAGATTTTCAGATGTTTTATCCGTTCAATTTTTGACCCTCGGGATAAACAACAAAAAAGATGTAATCTTAGATTGCTTAAAAGAAGTCTTTTCTCCCCGCTCGATCATAGAAAGAAGCGATACAGAAGTAAGAAAAAAAGAGGGTTTAGAGCCTTTTAAAGGGGTAATTTACGGAGATTTAATCGAACGCACGAGAATATCCGAAAACGGTTTATATATCGACGTCGACTTACTCGGCGGGCAAAAAACAGGTTACTTTCTCGACCAAAAACTTAACAGATTTTCGATAAGAAGATTTTCAAAGGACAAAACTGTACTCGACTGCTTTTCAAACGTAGGCGGGTTTGCTTTAAACGCTGCAACTGCTGGGGCAAAAAAAGTTTACGCCCTCGACATATCCGAAAAAGCCGTTTCTGATATAACCCGTAACGCCGAAATAAACGGGCTTATAAACGTAGAGGCAATCGCTTGCGACGTCTTTGAAAAACTACGCGAATATAAAGCGGAAGGCAAAACCTTTGATATGATCATACTCGACCCCCCTGCCTTTTGCAAAAGCGTAAACGAAATTCAAAACGCATACAAAGGTTATAAAGACGTAAATATTTTGGCAATGAAACTTTTGAATAAGGGCGGTATTTTGGTTTCTTCGTCGTGTACTCATTTTATGACGGAAACCCTATTTAAAAAGATGCTTGCCGAATCGAGTCGCAACGCAGGACGTCGTGCCAAACTTTTGGAACAACGCGTTCAGTGCCTCGACCACCCCTCTTTATTAACCGAAGAAGAATCTTCGTATTTGAAATTTTTCATATTGCAAATTGATTAAAAAATTTTTATTTAAGGCTTAAAAAGTTTGTTTTATTTTTTAAAAGATTTATGGGCTGTAAAAAATTTTTGTAGGCTAAAAAAGACAATTTTGTCATAATGAAAAACGCATCCGCTAAATCTCGGGTGCGCTTTTCATTAAAAAAGTTTAATAAATTTCGTAGCAACGATTAAAGTTTAATAATTTTCGTAATAATATTTTAACTTTGAAGATTTTCAAAGTATCAATCAATACTTGACGACAAATCTACACTTCGTAATAAGATTTATTACGCATTCAAAGCATATTTTTATATACATTCGAAGCATATTTTAAAGTCGCAATAAGTTACAAACTTTAAAGTTTAATTATTTAGCATATTTTTAAGCATTAGATATTCCAAATGAACATATACCCCGAAACACCGAGATATGCGAATGCACACATATGCAAAAGCGTTAAATAAGTCGAGATATGCAAATGTACGCATATTCTTAAATGCAATAATTTTACTCGTTTTGGGTGGTGATAATTTCGCATTTACCGCGACTATACTCGTCGATGATTATCTCGCCTATTTTACCGGCGGTTATTTTTCCGATAGGGTTTTTAACGCTTAAAATATCGCCGTCTATGCGTGCGTCGACCACGGAATTTTCAAACGCCAAATCGCAATTTTCCGTTTGGCAATTTATGAGTTTCAAATTTTTAGCGTAACACAGCGGTTGGGTGCCGATAATTTTACAATTTATAAAGGTAAGGTTTTTGCTGTACCAACCGAGGTATTCCCCTTTTACGACGCTGTTTTTTACGGTAACGTTTTTCGTATGCCAAAAAGCGTCTTTCGTATCGAGAAAACTATCCGTAACCACGACGTCTTCGGAATACTGAAATGAGTATTTTGCCTTCAGTTTCAAATTGCTTATTTCGGCACGTTTAATCATGAAAAATGGGTATTCGGACTCGACTGAAAGGTCGTTTAGTTTTAAATCTCTCGAAAGCCAACAAAACTCGGGCGAAATAAATTTGCTTTCGGAAATAACCATACGGTCGCATTCCCTAACGGCTTTAACGCCCAAACAATCAAGATTTTTAATAACTACGTTTTTGTCGTACCAGAAAGGAGCACGGCAAGTTTCGGTCATCCGGCAATCGATAATTTTACCGTTATCGGTGTGCCATAGAGGGTAGCGCAAAGCAAAATAGCAATTTTCCACAGATAAATTCTTCGTTTCTTTTAAGCAAGATTCCCCGTCCAAAGGACCTTCGAATCGGCAATTTTTTACAAGAGCGTTTTTTGTGCCGTACATCGCACGTTCTCTGTCGTCGGTAACGTTTATAAATTGTTTGTCGTAATTATTTTTCATAATTGTATTTTAACACCTTATTTTTAATATTACCACTGATTTTAACGAGTTTTAAGCCATTTAACAAAAAAAACGCCTTTTTTTGGCAAAAAAAGAAAAAATCGTTGACATAGATACAAAAAAGTTATATTATATTAACGTTGACTTATTCGATGAAGCGACGGTCGCTTGCGATAGGCTTACGGTCGTCGTCGGTTTAAGTCACTTTTTCGGGGGTATGGCTCAGTTGGTAGAGCGATGCGTTCGCAACGCATAGGCCAGGGGTTCGAATCCCCTTATCTCCACCATATGGAACCGCGGTCGAACCCGCGGTTCCCTTTTTGTTTGCGTAAAAGGGGTTGCGGGGATAGTCGTTAAGACAAAAGTCGCAGAAAAGTAAATCTCTTACGATTGGCTTACGAAACCCCGTCAAAACGGAAAGTTTGTAAAGAGACTTACATAAATCTTTAATGACAAACCCGACGTATGCTTTTTAAGACTTTGCCGTTTTCGCGGACAACAAAAAAAACATAATAAACGATATAAGGCGACAGAACGTTGATTCTACCGCCTTTTTTCGGTTCTGTGTCAAATGTTTGGGTGCAAGAAAATTCTCGCACCGTAAAATAATTTGCATATTTGCCTTTTCCGGTCGTCCGAGATACCTCGGGTGACTGTTTTCTTTCTCTTTCTTAACAACTTAGTAAGATTCTTTATCTAAATCGTTCAAAGTTTTATACTCCGTAGGCGTTGCGTTTCAGTACTTTTATCCTATTGTTTTTGCCTTCTGCAAAACCGTTAGTATATGAGGCATCCGGGTGAGTTCGGTATGTACTAAAAAAGACCACATTCCATTCCTTTCGGATCGGTTTGTGGTCTTTTTCTTTGGGCTGTTTTTTACAGCCCCTTGGGTTTGTGATAAGTTTTTAATTAACTTCTACTTTGACTTTGCTGCAGGATTCAACAACAACGTTGGTAACATCACCAGTTATTCCTTTTTCTTGTTTGGAGGAAGATTCAATAAAACCGATATATTTTGTCCTGCCCCCTTTGTAGACATATTCCATTCTAAGCCCTCTAATGGTATTGCTTCCCGTGTAGTTGGTTTCAGTATAAACAACTCCGACAAAGCCGCCGCAATAATAATCCCAGCCGCCTACGGTACAGTCTTCGATATGGCAGTTGTTAAATGTTGCCTTTCCGTCCGAATCGTCATAACCGACGTTTCCCACAAATAAACCGCAACCCCAATATCCTGCCACGTGTGAGTTTTTGATCGTGACGTTGTCAAATGTGACATCGCAAACATACTGACTTGCAATTATCGCTCTAAATTGAGAGTCGTTTGTTCCACTGACGTCAATTCCGCCTTCATTGTTACTACAATTGTCGAAAGTGACGTTTTTAAATACCGTTCTACCGCCTAATCTGACAAACATTGCTTTTCCTTTGATAACCATATTGGAAATAGAATGCCCCTGTCCGTCAAATGTACCGACTCTTGCGTCATCGCTGTCACCGCCGCGCATGCTGTCCCATGAAGGTGTATTCCATACCACGCCTGTCATATCAATATCTTCTGACAGTTTTACGGTCGGATTTATTTCCATTTTTTCTGTTTCGATGTAATTACAATATGCCGTCATTCCGTTGGCGTTGGAGATAAGATATTCTTTTTCGTCGTTTTGAGCGAAACCGTCGGAAATAGGTTTGAACACCTGCGTTTTGCCGATCCCGGGTGCTTTAACGGTCAAAGGATAAGTTTCGCCGGTCGAGGTTTTTTTAACGAGGTATTCGCCTTCGGTAATAGCAAAAAGATAGTAATTTGATGCAGAACTACCGAGGGTAGTGCTATCGCCCATAACGGTATTTAGTTCACTGCCGTCCTTGTTGTAGACTTTGTAATCTGCGCTATCCACGTCGAACTTAACCAAACGACGATAGTAGACGTTAGCCGATGCCTCGATATCGTGTCCGTTATCTGCAAACCAGTTGTTGTGGGTAAGAATTACCGAATAATCGCCGGTATTGTCTTTAATCTGCGCTTTTATAGCAATTTTGCCGTCAGGCGCTGTTGTATCCTTCTGCTTGTATTGGTGATAGTCCCAAAGATGGATGGCGGCGCCGTTCATTTTATTGTCGGTGATAATTATGTTGTACTCCGAGTCTTCATAAGTACCGCCCCAGTAGCCGTCTACCACTTTAGTTACGTTGTTGAATGTATTGCCCGTAATAGTGGCTTTTGTCACTATATTATCGTCACGCATTGCAGAATATACGATATCAAAGTTATTGAAGGTGTTGCCAGTAAGAGTTAATTTTGCTTCGCAATATAAGAATGCATAACTGCCTGCCGCGCCGGTTCCGTCGATGGTGCAACCGTCGATTTTAAGATTTTTTGAGGTTTTTCCGTTATCAGTATCTCTATACGGGTCAACCGCGCCTGCGTTCATCCAGTTTATCGACTGCGGAGTCGTACTGTCTATCCAAAGATTTTGGAGCGTGATGTTATCGGCATAAGCCTTAATATTTTGATTTGCCGTGTTTTTAATAACGGTGGACTCTGCTTTAGTTTTTCCGATAATGCCTTTTACCGTTGCGCCTTCACGAGTGATTTTGAAAGGAGCGTATGTGCCCGGGCGGGTTATTTCAAGAGTGTCACCGACATCACCTTTGTTTAGTGCATCGATAGCCGCGGTAAGGGCTTCGTACTTGTTTTCGCCGATTTTTGCAACGTAGTTATCTACGTATGCGTTAAATTGCATTGCTTCTACGTTGAAAATAAGTTTGCAAGTTTTTTCTTGATATTCGTTTGTCTTGTCGGAACTCATCGATATCTCGACGGGGACTTCTAAATCTTCAGACCCAACTTCGAGTGTAGCCCATTTTGCGTATAAGGTACTGCCGTCGTAAATTTCGTTGTTTACCTTAACGTCAAGCCCGCTTAACAAAGCGTCGTCCCCGTCACTCATCCATACGGTACGGTATTGAACCTTAACGTTGCTTTCGTTCTTTATAAGAATAGTAAAGGTAACTTTGTCGCCCGGGGTCATTCTGTCGAGGGTTAAAATGTTATTATCCTCATCGTATTTTGCCGTACCGCCGTTAGAGAAGAAAAGGTTTTCTCCGCCGATTTCTTCGGAATCGGTTGCAAATATTCTGCCTTCGTCCGTTTCGGGAATGCCCGTTAAATCTTTACCGGAATAAGTTTGAAGATCGTTTTTAATAGTGGCGTCAACGTCTACTTTACCCGATGAAACGGCAATGTTTACGGTGCTTTCACTGGTAAATAAAGCAAAGGTTGCGCCCGCTGCGAGGCTTACGCACATAATTATAGCAAGCACTGCCGATACGATTATGCTTCTTTTAGCAGATTTTTTCATGAATTTTGTCTCCTTAAAAAAGATTTGATTATTTTTACATTTTTCGACTTTTAGTTTTTTTGTTTTTTTCGACTTTTTTACAACAATCGAAATATTTTTCTTTTGTTCGATTATTGACCTTTCCCTCCTTTAATTTTTCTTTGTGAAAAGTGACACCTAATGTGAAATTCCAGAACGTTTTTTTAAGTACTTTGTTTTCCAAAATCGCCGATATTAAGCGGAATTTTGAGTGTAGCAAAACAAATTTTTGCACCAAAATCCGTTCGTCTAATATATTATTAGATGAACAAAACAAAGTTTTCCCGTCTTTTCAAACTTGAAAAATAATTTATTCTCAATATTTTTTAATAAAAAATTAATAAAAAAATCAAATATAGTGAAATTTTTGTGTTGTAATCGTTGACATAACGATTCGTTTATGGTACAATACACACGTACCGTGTACATCTAACAGAATAATAGATGATACAATTCACTATCCTTCATTTCTCATTGTTTTACACCATTTTGTTGTGCAATTTCAATAGTTAATTATCGCTACAAAATATATTTGGACACCATTTATCACTTATTCTCACGGAGGTTCGTGTGTGCAGCGTGGACAAAAGGTGGACATTATGCTTGATTTTTTCTTCATTTTGTAGTATAGTTATTGCATAAGACACTATGGAAGAAATTATGTTTATTCAAGTTTTTGTTCCCTACTCTCCATATCATCACTTTGCTTATTATGCATACGATGTAAGCGAATACGGCAAACTCGAATTTGGTAGCGTCGTAGTAACTTCTATGGGCATTGGTATAATCGTTCAAGATGATGTTCCGGAAGATAAACTGCATAATATGAATATCGTAGATATTTATAGAATTGCTAATTCAAAGGAAGAAAAGACGATTCGGAAAGACTGGTGGGATGACATTCTGAAAATCCATTCCATCTTAAACGAAAAAAGTCTCTGATTTGCAACAACAAACGCACGGAGGATATATATGACATTATTTTTAATAATCTTAATAGTCTTCTTGTGCGCTTGGGGATGCCAAACGCTTGTAAAGAAGGCGAAGAAAAACGAGTATCGGGCGCGAACGAAAACTAATGTCGAATTAGAAAAAAACATACAAAAAAAATGGGCGGAAACACTTTACCAAGAACTCGATGTCGTGGCAACCGAAGAACCGAGTGTTTTCAACTATATTACAAAACTGTATGCGAAATACGATATCCCGCTGTATCCTTGGATTTCTGACGAAAACGAAAAGCAAAGATTTCTAAAATCAGAACAAAGCCTTAGCGACTTTGCTGAAAAACAAGCACAAGATTCCCGTATTACTCACTACGCTTTCACCGCAGGAACATCACACATGTTGCACCCAAAATATGAGTCCTGTAAATCTTTGCCACAGCACAAAGCAAGTGTAATCCTCGGATTGTCTAATCTTTCGGATGACGAGATTGCACGTAGACATGACTTGTATATGAACGTTGCCCCACGACTTAAAGATACTTGCAGCGCGTATCTTTCTCTAAAGACAAGTAACATTCTTCTTGACGAAGCGAGAAAAAAAGATTTCCTTGAAGCATTCGGTTCCGATTATCCTATGCTTCCAGATTCGCCCCCTCGATTATTGTTTAATGAGAATCGCACATTATTACAAAGAATGCGCGAACAACAAGTTGAAGGCAGTGCTTATTTCGATTATAGCAATCGGTCAGGTTTATCGAATATGGTAAATCTTAAAGCTTGTAATCACATGTGGAATTTGATACTACTTTTAACAAAGCGAGACTTGGCAAAAAAGGGATATGCCCTTTCGCAAGATGGTTTGCACGAATCCGAATGGCAAGAATTTGAGAAAAAACTTGCTCTTATAGACCAAAATATGGAACAATACCCCTGGTTGTTTCACCCAATAAATAATAAAAAATCATAAGAAAATAGTCAAAACCCCTTGACTTTTTCTTTTAAATATTGTAGAATATATTTAGAC
>CAVJMJ010000019.1:0-29501 GCA_963650915.1 Parasutterella excrementihominis
AAAAGAAGCATAATTGTATCGGCAGTGCTCGCTATAATTATGTGCGTAAGCCTTGCAGCCGGCGCAACCTTTGCATTATTTACCAGTGAAAGCAAGGTAAACATTACCGTTTCATCGGGTAAAGTAAACGTAGTTGCAACCATTGAAGATCTTCAAACTTATTCCGGTAAAGATTTAACCGGCAATGCAGAAGATGACGCCAAAAACAGAATATTTGCAACCGATAATCAAGATGCCTTCCCGGGCGGCGAAAATCTCAAGTTTACCAACGGCGGTACGGCAACGCTTGACCCAGCAAAGCAAACTTTAACCCTCGACAAAATGACCCCGGGCGACAAGGTTACTTTTAACATCAAAGTTCAAAACGACAGTAACGTTGCTATCAAATACCGCACGAAAATTACCGCAACCGATAAAGGATTGTACGATGCTTTAACCATTACGATAGGCGATGTAACTTTCGACAGAAAAGTTATAACCGCATATAAAACGTTAGAAGCCAAAGCACAACCCGATAACGTTGAAGTTACGGTTGATATGCCTTCTTCGATAGGTAATGAATATCAAGATTTATCTTGCACGTTGCATTACGTCGTCGAAGCAATTCAAGGCAATGCGGTTGGCGAAGCCGACACCTATCCCGTTTATCCTACCAACGTGACGAAGGACAGTTTCACCGAAGGAAATAACGTTGCTTACGTTGACAATGACAATGTAGTCAAATATGTTGCCGATATTAACGAAGCAATTAATGCCGGTGCAAGTGTTATTTATGTCAAAGAAGGCGCAACCCTCGCTAATTACGGAACGCCTGACTTAACATCCGATTTGACCATCTACGGTAACGGCGCAAACTTCAGTTATAGAGTAATCGGGTTGAACGGTACAAATAATGGAAAAGATCACACCTCAGACGGAGTCAGTTTGACGATCTATGATGCTAATAACCTAAAAATATGGGGCTACGCACCAAAGAGCAATAGCGTTAATAACGTTACTCTTGAAAACTGCACTTATGAAGGCAACGGAGTCGGACAAGGGAGTAGTACTAAAAAATCTGACGGTATTTTCTATATCAGCAAAAACGATTATGATGCAACCGGTCAAGTTAACCTTACCATGAACAACTGCAAGGTCAGCGGATGCAATCAAGGCGTTTACACAAATCTCGGTGGCACAATCAATATCACCAACAGTGTTTTCGTAAACTGCGCTACCGCTATCAAAGCATCCCATAAGAATACTACAGGGACTTTGACTTTGAATGTCAGCGATACTACATTTATTAGTTGCGGTTGGACTGAATATATTAAAGACATGGAATGGCTTGCTGATGACAGTGCTGCAATCAAATGCAAAACAAAGAGCAGCGACGGTATAAAATTGAACCTTACCGATGTTTCCGTTATCAAAACAATCGGCGATTATAGTTTCCATATCGACGACGATGAACATGACAAAAAATACACCGGCAGTACCACTGTCACTGCAACTAACGTAACCGTAGACGGTGTAACATGGACTTACAACGGTCAATAAACAGGCTACAAATAAAGTAAAAGCGAATATGTGCTAACGCAGATAAACGCTAAAAGCGGATATGTGCTAATACAACAGCGTTTTTTTGCTAACGCAAATCTGTGGAAACGCTAAAAGCGATTGTAAAAAATCAGGCTATTTGTGTGTTTGGCATAAACACCAAAATAGCCGACAACACTAAAATTTTTTGCTAACATAAAAGCAGATAAACGCTAAAAGCGAAAACGCTAAAGTAATAGCGTATATAAGCTAAAAAGCAAATTTTTGCCAACGCAAAACGGCAAAAAATCTAAAAGCAAATTTTTGCCAACGCAACAACAGCGGTTCGAGTAATCGAGCCGCCGTTGTTTTTTTATTATAGAAATGAAATTTTAATATAAAAATCCGTCTATAAGCCCGTTATCGGCGTTTTTTGTCATGTTGAGTTTTGAAAGCCTTCACCAACAGAAAGACTTCACCCGCTGGAAGGCTTCACCTTGAGGGGAAGCTGTCAACTTGTTGACTGATGAGGTGTAGCCGACGATAGTCGGCGTTAAAGGATTTGTATAATCTTTGCAATTATATAAACCGTCCAACCTCCTCAGTCGCTACGCGACAGCTTTGCTAAGCCGCAGACGGCAATCCTCTCGTCAACTACGTTGACACTCCCCTTGGTAAGGGGAATTGCCCTACCAGGTGAAGCCTTGCCGACGCATTTACGAACCTCGTAAGGTAAAGGCTTGCTGACGCACAATATAAGCCTTATTGAAATGTAACGCCTACGCACCCCTCAAGGTGAAGCCTTGCCGACGCATTTACGAACCTCGTAAGGTAAAGGCTTGCTGACGCACAATATAAGCCTTATTGAAATGTAACGCCTACGCATCCCTACCGGGTGAAGGCTTTGAAATTTATCAAAACAACGACTTTTAAAAACATATTTTCTATTTTATAAATTGTTTTTTGTTTTAAAAAAATAGATTTTCTATTTTTTTAAAACAGGTTTTCTATTTTCAATGAAAAAGTTTTTGGAATTTGCTCGCATAGAGTTTTGACGACTACAAGTTTGGCTATGGCTTCGTCGTTTTTGCCGTATTCGGCGTAAGTTAGGGCTTCGGAAATCCAAAGGTCGAGTTCTTTAAGTTCGGCGTGCGGTACGTATACGTGCAGACTTCGCTTTTTTTCAAGCCAAAAATTTTGCAAAGCCGAAACGTCGTCACCGTTTGCGGTGCCGTCGTCGAGCTTTTTTATAACGGCGTCGTTCATCGTTATAAGTTCGTTAAAGGTATTTTTAAGTGAAATATTTTCTATTACCGCCCCTGCTATAATAAGTGCGGTAGCGACTATTATCGAAATTACGGATTTTACCAAATTGCCTCCTCGCTAAGTTGCATATTTATAACTTTTGCCGACTGTCCTTTTAACTGCAAATAAGCCTTTCCCGAACCCGACACGGTCAAAATATCTATATCCTTCAACCTTTTAATTTCGTTTTCCCTCAAGAATTCGTTCAGCGTATTTTCGTCGAGTTTTAAAAGGGCGTAATTTTTTTTGTCTATTTTTCCTTCCGATATAAGCAGCACGGGTAAATCTTTTTCCGTGCTGTTTTCCTTTTTCAAAACGGACAATTTGCCGTTTGATTCGAAAATGGCGTAATGGACGGAATCGAGTGAATAATTACCCGTTCCCCTTAGCGATTCAATAAGGTCGCTTACGTCCATATTGTTTTTTTTGAGTTCCTTTATATCCACTCCGTTTTTGTTTATGACGATAGCGGGTTTTCCGTCGACCACGCTTTTAAAAGAACTCGACAATTGCTCGCAAACGGTAAGAAACTGATGCAAAATAAAGACTGCCAAAATGGACGCCACGCCGTAAATTAAAGGTATCGAAACGTCCGTCATGGGGACGCAGGCAAGTTCGGCAATCAATAGGGTAATGATAAATTCAAATGGTTGCATTTCGCCGATTTGCCTTTTTCCCATAAGTCGCATGACGATAATCAATGTTACGAAAACGACTATGGCTCTTAAAAAAATTATCAGCATATAATTAAGTTTGCCCCGAAAAAATTAAACTATGTACCGTTTTTTGGGGACAAAATATATATAATAGGCAAAAATACCTTGACAAAAAGTCGGTTTTGTTGCATTATAAAACGGGAAGCAAGTGTGTTTGCGTCCTATAGCGTCGACGTTTTTGCTCCTTTTTTTGCATTACGTCTGCGTTTTTCGGAAGAAATCTTTCGTACCTTTTCGGTGCGGATGAGCAAAATTACCAACGAAATTATGAAACACAAAGGAAAAGGGAAAAATGTTATCTAAAATCACGAGTTACACTTTGCAGGGTTTAGACGGTTTACCCGTCGACGTAGAAGTAGACATTTCGCGCGGATTGCCGAAGTTCGACATAGTAGGGCTTCCCGACACCGCCGTAAAAGAGTCTAAAGAAAGGGTTCGCGCCTCAATTAAAAATTCGGGCAAAAACTTTCCCGTTGCGGTAATCACCGTCAACTTGGCACCTGCCGACATAAAAAAGGAAGGTTCCAAATTAGACCTCGCAATCGCGATATCTCTTCTTCGCGCAACCGAACCCGGTATGGACAGGTCGATTGACAAAACGGTCGTTTTGGGCGAGTTGTCGTTAGACGGCGCCGTTCGTCCGGTAACGGGCGTACTGCCCATTTGTCTTTCGGCAAAGGCAAGGGGATACACCACTTTGATTATCCCCAAAGCCAACGAAGAAGAAGCGTGCTACGTCGAAGGCATAAAAATCATAGCCGTTTCCACTCTTAACGAGGCGGTAAGGTATTTCAAGGGCGAGGAAGTCGCCGTTACCGAAATCAAAAAGTTTACCCCTCCGCAAGAAACCGACTTCAAAAACGACCTCAAATACGTCAAAGGGCAGTATATAGCAAAACGAGCCCTCGAAATAGCCGTAAGCGGTGGACACAACATTTTGATGGTCGGCGCGCCCGGTGCGGGTAAAACCATGCTTGCAAAATGTATTCCGTCGGTAATGCCTGACATGACTTTCGACGAAGCACTCGAAACGACTGCGGTACATTCCGTTGCGGGCAATCTTTCGCACAGTAGCGGTATTGTAAAAATAAGACCGTTTATATCTCCGCATCACACGGCAACGAGGATTGCTTTGGTCGGCGGTGGCGCAAACGTTTTACCGGGACTTGTCAGTTTAGCCAACAACGGCGTTTTGTTCCTTGACGAAATGCCCGAGTATCCGAGGACGGTTTTGGAATGTCTTCGTCAACCCATAGAAGACGGCGTAATAACAGTTTCGAGGGCGAAGGGCAGTAATAAATTCCCCGCAAAATTCATGCTTTGTGCAAGCATGAACCCTTGTCCTTGCGGAAATTACGGTTCGGAAAACGCCGAGTGTAAATGTTCGGACGCCCAAATAAGAAAATACAGAGCCAAAATTTCAGGTCCTCTGCTTGACAGAATAGATTTGCAAATACACGTCGACAACGTAAAATACGACGACTTGGTGTCTACCGAACTCGAAGAACCTTCCTTTAACGTAAGGCAGAGGGTAAACACCGCAAGAAAAATTCAAAGAGAACGTTTCGTCGAAGACGGTATTCGCACCAACGCCGAAATGAGCGAAAGGGAATTGACCAAATATTGCAAACTCGACCCGGAAGACGAAAAACTTTTCAAAAAATCGTTTGAAAACCTCAAACTTTCGGCAAGGGGAAGAAGTCGTATACTAAAAGTCGCTCGTACAATAGCCGACCTCGATTATTCCGAAAACATCGAAAGAAGGCACCTTCTCGAGGCTATAAGTTACAGAAGTTTCGACATGAAAGAATAGTAAGCGATATTATGACCGAATATACAGAACGCGAACTCGCTCTTATCGTCATAGATTCCCTCGACGGCTTAGAATACAAGCACGAAAAGGCACTTATAGGGGCTATAGGTAAGGCTGAAAACCTGCTTTCCTGTCCCGAAAGCGCAAAACGATATCTTTTTAAAAATTTGCCCGAGCAAAAAGCCAAAACCGTTACTTTGTCGTTAAACCGAGAATACGCCGAAACGGTGGTAAAATCACTCGATAAACGCTCGGTAAAAGCCGTTACGATTTTTTCCTCCGACTACCCCGAAAGACTTAAAAATCTCGACACACCGCCTCTCGTACTCTACTGCAAGGGCGATATTTCCCTTTTAAACTCCAAAAAGACTCTTTCCGCCGTCGGTTCGAGAAAGACCCTTCCGTATGCCGAGGCACTTTTGAAGGACGTATGTAAAACGGTAGGGAACGCCGGCGTGACTTTGGTTACGGGTAGTGCGACCGGGGCAGACAGAGCGGTAATTTTGTCGGCACTCGATAACGGTAACAAAGTCGTTTCCGTTCTTGCTGGCGGTATCGATCACGTTTATCCCGATTGCAATAAATCGTTGATAGAAAAAGTTTATAAAAACGGTTTGGTTATTTCAGAGCAACCGCCGGAAATCGCCCCGACTTATTGGATGTTCCCGGTAAGAAACAGAATCATTTCCGCCCTCGGCGACGCAGTTTTGATTGCCAGCGGAGACAAAAAGAGCGGGGCAAGATATACCGCAGATTTCGCCCTCGAATACGGCAGACAGATTTTTGCCTTTCCGTACTCGGTGGGTATAACCTCGGGCGAACTTTGCAACGAACTTATTAAGCGCGGTGCCTTTTTATGCGACGGATACGAAGATATTCTTTCCGAACTCGGCGTAACGTACGAAGAAAAGGCGGAACTCGTGTCCCTTAGCGACGAGGAACAGACTTTATACGACGCCATTGCTTCCGGTAACGAAGACATGACGGTATATTGCATGAAAAACGGCGTAAAATTTTACGAAATCGCGCCCACACTTTCCTCGCTCGAAATACAAGGTCTTATCGTAAAAACGGCGGGAAACAGATATAAACCCGTAAAATAGTCTTAAGATTTTATCGTAAGAAAGTCTTACGAACTATCGTAAGAAAGTCTTACGATTTTATCGTAAGAAAGTCGATTACGACGAAAACAATAGGAGAATTATGCAACTTATTATAGTGGAATCGCCGTCCAAGGCAAAAACGATTGAAAAATACCTTGGCGGAAAAATAAAGGTCGACGCAAGCGGCGGACACGTCAGGGATCTTCCCGAAAAACGTTTAGGCGTAAACGTCGCCGAAAATTACGAACCCAATTACGTTATAACGGCGGATAAACGCGCCGTTATTAAACGTTTACAGGATAAATGCGACAAAAGCGACAAAGTCTATCTTGCAACCGACCCCGATAGAGAGGGGGAAGCTATATCTTGGCACTTGCAAGAAGTTTTGGGGCTTAAAGGTAAATCTCAACGAATCGTTTTTAACGAAATAAGCGAAAAAGCCGTTAAAAACGCTTTGGCTAATCCGAGAGACATAAATTACAACCTTGTGGATTCCCAACAGGCACGCAGGGTTTTGGACAGACTCGTCGGCTACAAATTAAGCCCCTTTTTATGCAAAAAGATAAAGGACGGTTTGTCGGCGGGCAGAGTTCAATCGGTAGCCTTACGCCTCGTCGTCGAAAGGGAAAAAGAAATTCAGGCGTTTAAACCCAAGGAATATTGGAATATTTACGGCGAATTTTCAAACGCAAAACAGTCTTTTAAAGCCCTTTTAAGCGAAAAGAACGGCAAAAAATACCGTCCGTCGACGAAAGAGGAAGCCGAAAAGGTTTACGACGAGGTTTTAAACGGAAAGGCTAAAGTTGCGGAAATCAAAAAAACACTCGTAAAAGCGCACGCCCTTCCTCCCTTTACAACAAGCACCTTACAACAGGACGCTTCGGCAAAATTAGGTCTTTCTTCGCCTCAGGTAATGGCGATAGCACAGTATCTGTACGAAGGTTTGGATACCCCTCAGGGGCATATCGCATTCGTAACCTATATCAGAACCGACTCCGTTCGTATCGCAAAGGAAGCCCAAGACGCCGCCCTTAAATACATCGGCGAAAAATACGGCAAGGAATACGTCCCAGAAAAACCTAACGTTTACCGCTCCAAAAAGACGGCGCAGGACGCACACGAGGCAATTCGCCCCATAGATTTGACTTTGACGCCTCAGGAAGCCAAAAAACTTCTCGATAAAAATCATTACGGCGTTTACAAACTCATATACGAAAGATTTATCGCTTCTCAAATGGCTGACGCCAAATACGAACTCGTAAACATTTCCGTCGGCGTAAACGACTACGCCTTCAAAACGAGCGGAAGAACGGTGCTTTTCAAAGGTTTTACCGCCGTTTACGACGATTACACCAAGGCGGGCGACGAAGACGAAGTTGTAACCAAAAGCATTCCGAAACTTTCGGAAGGCGAAAGTCTTAACACCGAAAAAATCGAAAAAGAACAAAAGTTTACCAAGCCACCCGTTCGCTATACCGATGCAACGCTCGTTAAAGCAATGGAAGACAAGGGCATCGGCAGACCGAGTACTTATTCGAGCATCATAGGCGTTTTGAGTAAGAGAAAATACACCAAAAAAGAAAACAAATATATAGTACCCACCCCCATCGCTTTCGAAATGACGGACGTGCTTTGCAAATATTTTCCGGAGATAATGGACGTATCCTTTACCGCAAATATGGAAGATAAACTCGACGACATCGAAAACGGCGGAAAAGATTGGCATCAACTTATTGCCGATTTCTACCCCGGCTTTTCCGAGCAGTTGAAAATCGCGTCGCAAGACGGTGACGAGGTTACAGATATTCTTTGCGAAAAATGCGGTGCCCCCATGGTCAGAAAGAAGGGCAAATACGGCAAGTTTTTGGCTTGTTCCAATTATCCGCAATGTTCCAACATAAAGTCCGAAAACGAAGAAGTTTCCGACGTAAAATGCGAAAAATGCGGTGCCATGATGGTTTATAAATCGGGTAAATACGGCAAATTTTTGGCTTGCCCCAATTATCCGCAGTGTTCCAACATAAAACCGCTTAACGAGGAAAAATCTTCCGAAAAGTGCGAAAAATGCGGAGGAAATTTAGTCGTAAAAACGGGTAAATTCGGCAAATATTTGCAGTGCGAAAGTTGCGGTGCGACTAAGAGCATAACCGAAAAAGCAGGCATTTGCCCAGAATGCGGAAGACCTACCCAAAAAATGACCTCGAAGTCCGGCAAAGTCTTTTACGGTTGTTCGGGCTATCCCGATTGTAAGTTTATGAGTTGGGATATGCCTACCGGCAAAAAATGCCCCGTATGCGGAAAATATCTCGTCCTTTCAAAAGACGGAAAACATATTCGCTGTTCGGATAAAAACTGTAATTATAGCGTTGAAAATGACAAAAATTAAAGTAATCGGCGGAGGGTTAGCGGGTTCGGAAGCCGCTTATTACCTTGCAAAAAAGGGCTACGACGTAACTTTATACGATATTAAGCCTAACGCTTTTACCCCCGCTCATCACAATAAAAACTACGGCGAATTGGTATGTTCCAATTCCCTTAAAAGCAGTGACGTTTACGGTAACGCTTGCGGGCTTTTGAAGGAAGAATTGCGTATTTTAGGCTCGATGGTTATAGCGTGCGCAGACCAAACCAAAGTCCCCGCCGGCAACGCTTTAGCTGTTGACAGGGAACTTTTTGCCGAAAAAATCACAGAAAATTTAAAATCGCTCGATAACGTTACCTTTTGTTCGGAGGACGTTTCAAAAATTGACTTTTCGGTGCCGACGATTATCGCGACGGGACCCTTGACTACGCCTTCTTTGAGCGATTTTATATCAAAAAACATCGTCGGCGGGTTGTATTTTTACGACGCCGCCGCTCCCATAGTTTCGGCTGATTCGATAGATATGTCGCACGCATTTATTACCGACAGATACGGCGAGGAAGGCGTCGGCGATTACGTTAACTGTCCCATCGACAAAGAGGGCTACGAAAAGTTTTACGAAGCCCTTATTACCGCTAAAATAGCGGAAAAACACGATTTCGAAAAATCGCAAGTATTTGAAGGCTGTATGCCTGTCGAAATTATGGCTATGCGCGGGATAGATACTCTTCGTTTCGGTCCGTTAAAGCCCGTCGGGCTTACCGATCCGAAAACAGGGCGTTGGCCGTATGCTTGCATGCAACTCAGAAAGGAAAACGAAGAGGGGACCATGTACAACATAGTCGGCTTTCAAACCAATCTTTTATGGGGAGAACAAAAGAAAGTTTTTTCCATCTTTCCCGCCCTTAAAAACGCCGATTTTTTGCGTTACGGCGTAATGCACAGAAACACTTATTTGTCCTCGCCGGGCGTTCTTGACGACTGCTATTCGGTAATCGGCAAGCCTTATACTTATTTTGCGGGGCAGATAACGGGCGTCGAGGGGTACGTGGAAAGTATAGCCTCGGGGCTTACGGCGGCTATATCTCTCGACAGAAGGCTTTGCGGTAAACCCGACGTGGATTTTACCGATTTTACGGTAACGGGCGCGTTAGCCAAACATTGTTCTACGCCGACCGAAGATTTTCAGCCCATGAACGCTAACTACGGCATTTTGGGCACTGTCGGAAGAATGAAGAACAAAGCCGAAAAAAAGCGTTTCTTATCCCAAAGGGCGCTTGACAAAATCAATGAAATAAAGGAGTTATTGAATGAGTAACGAATTTAAAGGCACTACCATTTGTGCCGTAAAAAAAGCGGGAGTTACCGCCATCGCAGGCGACGGACAGGTAACTTTCGGCGAAAACGTAATATTTAAAAACAATGCGGTAAAAGTCCGCAGAATATACAACGACAGCGTGATTATCGGCTTTGCCGGTACCGTTTCGGACGCTTTTACTCTTACCGAGCGTTTTGAAGGAATGCTCAATAAATTTTCGGGCAATCTTTTAAGAAGCGCGGTGGAACTTGCCGAACTTTGGCGTAACGACAAAGTAGGCAGAAAACTCGAAGCCATGATGATATGTGCAGATAAACACACACTTTTAATAGTATCTGGTTCCGGCGAAGTCATCGAACCCGACGGAGATATTTGTGCCATCGGTAGCGGAGGAAACTACGCTTTGGCGGCGGCACGCGCTTTGTACGAAGAAACCGATTATTCCGCAGACGTAATTGCCGAAAAGGCATTACGCATAGCAAGCAAAATCTGTATTTTCACCAACGACAACATCCGTGTGGAAACGGTAAAGGAGGACTAAATGAACTACTTTTCGCCAAGACAGATTGTTTCCGAATTAGACAAGTACATTATCGGGCAGGATAAAGCCAAAAGAGAAGTTGCGGTAGCCCTTCGCAACCGTTACAGAAGAAGCAAACTTTCCCCCGAACTTCAAGAAGAAATAACACCCAAAAACATTATAATGAAAGGTCCAACCGGCGTAGGTAAGACTGAAATCGCAAGAAGACTTGCCAAACTCGTAAAAGCACCTTTCGTTAAAGTAGAAGCCACGAAGTTTACCGAAGTCGGTTACGTCGGCAGAGATTGCGAATCCATGATACGCGACCTCGTCGAATACAGCGTAAGACTGGTAAGAGAGGAAAGAAAAAAGGAAGTTTCCTTTAAAGCGACCGCAATCGCCAAAAAGAAGGTTTTAAAATGCCTTTACGAGGCTTTGAAAAACGAAAAGGGAGAAACTCCGCAAACGGTATTTGAAGAAAACGTCGAAAAACGTTTCGATAACGGCGAACTCGACGATACCATAATAGAAATCGAAGTTTTGGATCAACCCAAATCAATGGAACTCGTCCCGGGTTCTGGTACGGAAATCAACATCGGTTCCATTTTCGAAGGCTTTATGCCTCCCAAAACGAAGAGAAGAAAATTCGCGGTTAAAGAAGCCATGAAGATTTTAACCGACGAAGAAGCCTCTAAACTCATCGACGAAGATTCCGTCGTCGAAGAGGGCGTAAGACGTGCCGAACAAGAGGGCATTATATTCATCGACGAAATCGATAAAATCGCCTCAAAAGGAAAAACCAACGGCGCAGACGTGTCGAGAGAGGGCGTACAAAGGGATATTTTGCCCATCGTCGAAGGCTCTACCGTCAACACAAAATACGGCACGGTAAAAACCGACTATATATTATTTATAGCCGCTGGTGCTTTCCACGTTTCGGCTGTAGAAGATCTTATTCCCGAACTTCAAGGTCGTTTCCCGATAATCGTAGATTTATCCAGTTTGACGAAGGGAGATTTCGTAAGAATTCTAACCGTTCCTCAAAATGCGCTTACCAAGCAATACGCAACCCTTTTGTCGGTGGATAACATCGATTTGAAATTTTCCGACGACGCTATAGAAGAAATAGCCGAACTCTGCGTGGAAATGAACGCCACCCAAGAGGACATCGGCGCAAGAAGACTTCATACCATTATGGAAAACTTGCTTGAAGACATTAGTTTCAACGCCGACGGAACCCATCCCGTCATCTCGCTTACCATAGACAAAAATTACGTTGACGAACATCTTTCCGATATAATCAGCAAGCGTAACTTGAAAAAGTTTATTTTATAAGGTGAACACATGATAAATATTCCCAAGGGTACCAAAGACGTTTTACCCGACGAGTCGTATAAATGGCATTACGTCGAAAGCGTCGTTAAAGGGGTAGCCGAACGTTTCGGCGCATCCGAAATAAGAACGCCCGTATTCGAACATACCGAACTTTTCCTTCGCGGGGTAGGCGACACTACCGATATAGTCAACAAGGAAATGTACACTTTTACAGACAAGGGCGGAAGAAGCATTACTTTAAAGCCCGAAGGCACGGCAGGCGTTGCCCGCTCGTTTATCGAAAACGGACTCGGTAACCGTGCGATGCCCTTAAAAATGTACTACATCACCCCCGTTTTCCGTTACGAAAGACCGCAGGCGGGGAGACTGCGCGAACACCATCAATTCGGTATAGAGTTTTACGGAGCAAAGGGTGCAGACACCGACGCCGAAGTTATTTTGCTTGCGTATACCGTTTTGAAAGAACTCGGTTTGAACGTTAAACTCAATATAAACAGCATGGGTTGCGAAAAGTGCAGAAAAGATTACAACGTCGCACTTAAAGAGTATCTCAAAAACAATATAGACGGTCTTTGCGAAACCTGTCGCGTCCGCTACGAAAAGAACCCTTTAAGGATTCTCGATTGTAAAGTGGAATCCTGTCGGGAACTCGTCAAAAACGCCCCCGCCATAACCGATTATCTTTGCGACGATTGCAAGGCGCATTTCGAAAAACTTAAAAAACTCCTCGACGTAGCGGGGTTAGAGTATACCGTAAACCCGCACATCGTAAGAGGTCTCGATTATTACACAAAAACCGTGTTTGAATTCGTTACCGCCGATTTAGGCTCGCAAGGTACCGTTTGCGGCGGCGGAAGATACGATAATCTTATTTCTCAACTCGGCGGCGGAGATGTCCCCGGCGTAGGTTTCGGCATGGGGCTTGAACGCATCTTGATGCTTATGGAAGCCAAGGGAATAAAAATACCGGACGCTCCTCATTGCAAGTTGTTTATCGCCACCATGGGCGACGAGGCTTACGAAAAAGCCTTCGATATAGTCTTTAAACTAAGGCAAAAAGGGGTTTTTGCCGACCTCGACCATATGGAGCGCGGTATAAAGGCACAGTTTAAATATTCCGACAAAATCAACGCCGAATACGTTGCTACGATAGGCGAAAACGAACTAAACGAAGGTTTTTTGAACCTTAAAAAAATGAGTGACGGTTCGGTTGAAAAATTACCGATTAACGGGCTTATAGATAAATTTTAGTTTAAGTCCGACGTAAACTTTCAATAATTATTTTTAAAGAGCAAGGCGATTTAATCTGTTGCCTTGCCCTTTTCTATGTAATTAATGCGAAAAAAATTTCATATTTATGGTCGGTTTATGTAAAAAACAGGAAGAAATATGTAAAAAACGGGTGAAAAATCGTGCTTTCGCTATTGACACGGCGCAGGTTATATGGTATAATTTTAGCGTTGCAAAAAATTGCAAAAATTATTACGATAAAATAAGTTATTCAACCATTACGGAGGATTGTATGAAGAAAATCGTTATACCGTTCGACGGTACGCCGGAACAGGAACAGCAATTAAAGAAAGAACTCGCCGAATTAGTTAAAGTACCCGGCGGTCTTATGCCCGCACTCCAAAAAGCGCAGGAGATTTACGGCTACCTTCCCAAAGAAGTTCAAGTCATGATAGCCGAAGCGTTCGACGTTCCTCTGTCCGAAGTTTACGGGGTAGCAACCTTTTATTCCCAATTCTCGCTTTATCCCAAGGGAAAATATCAGGTAAGCGTTTGTCTCGGCACCGCTTGCTACGTTAAAGGTTCGGGCGACGTGTTTGACGAAATTTCCAAAGTTTTGGGAATCGGCAACGGCGAAGTCACCGCAGATAAAAAATTCTCTCTCGACGCTACGCGTTGCGTAGGTTGTTGCGGTTTGGCGCCCGTTATGTGCGTCAACGGCGAAGTCTACGGAAGAATAACCGCAAAAGACGTTGCCGGTATTTTGGCTAAATACAACTAAAATTAACGGGGCGGGTAAACGATGAAGATAAGTAAAGTCGCCGAAATTTTAGAAGGCACCGTTTTGTGCGGAGAGGAATTCCTCGACAGGGAAGTAAATTCCGCTTGCGGTTCCGATATGATGAGCGACGTTTTGGCGTACGTAAAAGACCAGGCTGTTTTGATAACGGGGCTTTGTAACCCTCAAGTTATAAGAACCGCCGTAATGATGGATATGGTATGCGTCGTATTTGTTCGCGGAAAACAGCCTACCGAAGAAATGATAACTTTGGCAAAGGAAAGAGATATCGTTTTGATAACCACCGAAAGGAGAATGTTCTCGGCGTGCGGTAAGTTATACGTAAACGGGCTCGTTCCGGGCGGTTATTGATATGGCGGACTGTGTCAGGCTTTCATACGTCGTAGACGGGCAGAACTTCGTTTCCGCAGGTTCGGCTACCGAAAGCGTAAAATCCGCGCTTAAAGGCATGGGCGTCAATCCTTCCGACGTAAGAAGGGTTGCCATTTCCATGTACGAGGGTGAAATCAACATGGTTATCCACGCAAACGGCGGGCACGCTTACGCAGACATTTACGTGGATAAATGCGTAATAACCCTCATCGATACGGGCAAAGGAATCCCCGATATAGAATTAGCGATGAAGCCCGGGTATTCCACCGCTTCCGACGAGGTTCGCTCTCTCGGTTTCGGTGCGGGTATGGGACTTCCGAATATGAAAAAATATACCGACGAGTTTAAAATAGAAAGTCAGGTCGGAAAGGGAACGAAAGTAACGCTTGTTATAAAGTTCTCGTGATAAGGGAAACATGAGCGAACTCAAAAGACTTAATACCGTTACCTTGGACGCAGACAAATGCAAAGGTTGCGTAACGTGCATGAAGCGTTGTCCTACCGAAGCCATCAGAGTGCGCGACGGTAAAGCCAGCGTGATGTACGATAAGTGCATCGGTTGCGGAGAGTGCGTAAGGTTATGTCCTTACCGCGCAAAGGTAACGAGTTATGACAAATTCGAGGTCGTAAGAGATCCGAAATACAAGTACAGAATAGTACTTCCCGCACCCTCGTTTTACGGGCAGTTTAACAACCTTACCGACGTTAATTACGTTTTGGAGGGGTTAAAAAGGCTCGGTTTCGACGAGGTTTTCGAGGTGGGTAGAGGTGCCGAACTCAACACTCTCGTCACCCAAATTCTTTTGAATAAGGGCGGTATTCCCAAGCCCGTAATCAGTACGGCTTGCCCTGCGATTTCGGAACTTATTTACGCTCGCTTTTCAAATTTAAAACAACATTTACTAAACGTTTTACCGCCCATCGACATTGCCGCCAAACTTGCGCGCGAAAAAGCGAGGAAAAGGGGTTATAATGACGAAGAAATAGGCGTTTTCTTTATTTCGCCCTGTCCTGCGAAGGTTTATGCCGTCAAGTCGTCGATGGGGGTTAAAAAGCCGTATATAGACGGTGCCTTATCGTCGGGTGAAATTTACATGAAACTGTTACCCGTCATGAAGCTTATCAAGGATCCCGAAAACCTTAGCAAAATGGGCGTTACGGGCTTACAATGGGCGTCAAGCGGGGGCGAAGCGGCTGCCGCCATGAGGGGCAAATATCTTGCCGCCGACGGCATAGAAAACTGCATGCACATTTTAGAGTCCGTCGAAAACGGTACTTTAAGCGAAATAGAATTTATAGAACTCAACGCCTGCATCGGCGGTTGCGTAGGTGGCGTTTTAAACGTCGAAAACCCCTTCGTAGCCAAGGCGAGAATACGCAATTTAAGGTCTAAGTTTCCTCAAATAGCCAATTCGCTTGCCGACACGGGTAAATCCGCAGACTACTACATGGTCGAAAAGCCTTTCGAGGGCAACGCTGTTTCTTTAGACAGAGCCGAAGCCTTTAACAGACTTTTACTCGTGCAGGAAATGTACGAAAAATTACCCCAGATAGATTGCGGGCTTTGCGGTGCGCCGAGTTGCAGAGCCTTTTGCGTGGACGTGGTTTCCGGGAACCTTCCCAAAGACGCCGTTTGTCCTCATCAAAAAGGTAAAATTGATATAAGGGACGAAAAATGACGATAGAAAACGTTTGCCGTGTTTTATCGGCTGAAAAAGTCAATATTGTCGATGAAAGAAGGGAACTTTCCACGGGCTATGCGGGGGACTTATTAAGTTTCGTTATGGGCAAAGCACCGACGGGTTGCGTATGGTTTACGGTTATGACAAACGTAAACGTTTGCGCCGTCGCCGCCTTAGCCGAAATAGCCCTCGTCGTTATTTGCGAAGGTTCGGAGCCTATGCTCGGCTTTACGGAAAAGGCAAAAGAACAAAACATAAACGTAATAAAAACCGACTTAGATATTTTCAACGCCATAAAAAGGGTTTTAAATGAAGGTAACTTATGATCTCCACGTGCATAGCGGATTGTCGCCGTGCGCAGAAAAAGACATGACCCCTTGCACGATAGTCGGTTTTGCAAAATTAAACGGTCTCGATATGGTTGCCATATCCGACCACAACTCGATTTTAAACGTAAAAACGGCTCTAAAAGCGGGCGAATTTTACGGTGTTACCGTCGTTCCCGCAATGGAACTTCAAACGTCTGAAGACGTTCACATACTGTGTTTGTTTTCGTCTTACGAGGATCTTGAAGGCTTTTATTCCGCAGTCGAGTTTTACGAAATCGAAAATCGCCCGGATATTTTCGGTCATCAGTACGTATATGACGAAGAGGACGTAATCGTGGGCGAAGAAAAAAGGTTGTTACTCAACGGTTCAAAAATTTCATGTTCCGATGTACGTTCTTTGGCGGAATCATTTTCGGGTGTAGCCGTACCCGCTCACGTCGATAGGGAAGAAAACGGAATTGTTGCCGTTTTGGGCGCGGTTACCGAAGAGTTTACCGCGGTAGAACTATCGTCTAAGGCAACCGAAGAACAAATTGAGTTTTACCGAAAAAATTACAAAGTCATAATCGATTCGGACGCACACACGCTCGAAGCGATGTCGTCGGGTCGGGTTATAGACCTACCCGAAATAAGCGCGAACGCGCTCGTAGAATATTTAAAAAAATGAGAGAACTATCGCTTAACGTTTTGGATATTGCCGAAAATTCCTTCAAGGCAAACGCAAAAACGGTGGAAATATCGATAATTCAAAAGGACGATTTACTTTCGATAATCGTTAAGGACGACGGAAAGGGAATGGACGAGGAATTTTTAAAAAGAGTCACAGATCCTTTTACGACGACGAGGACGACGAGAAAGGTCGGTATGGGCATACCCCTTTTCAAAATGGTTGCCGAGCAAAGCGGAGGCGATTTTAAAATCCGATCCGAGGTAAACAAGGGGACTATCGTTACCGCGACGTTTCAAATCGATAACGTCGACAGACCGCCTCTCGGCGACATAGCCGAAACGATAACGTCGATAATAGCAAACTTAGGACAATCGAGGCTTATATTTAACTTTACGGCTTTCGGCGAATCGTTTACGCTCGATACCGACGAGGTAAATAAAGAACTCGAAGGAATTCCGATAAACGCGCCTGAAATTTTAGTATTTTTGCGCGATATGATAAACGAAAATATAAAAACTAATTGTAGAGGTGTTTCATTATGAAGAGCATAGCCGATATCAAGGCGATCAGAGAGAAAATGCAATCTGAAATCATCATGAGGGATAACAAGGATTGTGATGAAATCAGAGTTGTGGTAGGCATGGCAACTTGCGGTATATCCGCCGGCGCAAGACCCGTTTTCAACACTTTGGTTGACGAAGTTTTGAAAAGAAATTTAAAAAACGTTAAAATTTCGAGAACGGGTTGCCTCGGTATGTGCAAATTAGAGCCTATCGTCGAGGTTTACGTTCCAAATAAGGAAAAGGTAACCTATTGCCACGTCGATCCGGAAAAAGCGGTTAACATCGTGGTAAATCATCTTGTAAACGGAAACGTATGCACCGACTACTTGGTTTCAAGTGAAGAATAATCGAGGTAATATTTTATGTACAGAAGTCACGTTTTGGTATGCGGAGGCACCGGTTGCCACTCCAACAACAGCGCGAAAATTTTGCAAGAATTCAACGCGCAAATTAAAGCAAACGGATTAGAACAGGACGTTATGACCGTTCAAACCGGTTGTTTCGGTCTTTGTGCGGTAGGTCCCGTAGTAATCGTTTACCCCGAAGGCGCCTTTTACTGCAAAATTAAAGTCGAAGACGTAAAAGAAATCGTCGAAGAACACCTCGCAAAAGGTCGTATCGTCGAAAGATTGTTACATAAAGACGATCACGCCGACGCAAATCATAAAGTTTCCGCACTTTCGGAAACCAATTTCTATAAAAAACAAACTCGTGTCGCATTGCGTAACTGCGGTGTCATCGATCCCGAAAATATCGACGAATACATTGCTTACGACGGATATCAGGCTCTTATCAAAGTGCTTACTTCCATGTCGCAACAAGAAGTCATCGACGTAATTTTAAAATCCGGTTTAAGAGGTCGTGGCGGTGCGGGCTTCCCGACGGGTAGAAAATGGCAGTTCACCAAAGACGCCGTAGGCGACGAAAAATTCGTTTGCTGTAATGCCGACGAAGGCGACCCCGGCGCATTTATGGACAGATCCATTTTGGAAGGCGATCCTCATGCGGTAATCGAAGCAATGACAATTGCGGCGTACGCCATCGGTGCTCATCAAGGTTACGTTTACGTACGTGCCGAATACCCAATCGCCGTACACAGACTTAAAGTTGCCATCAAACAAGCCGAAGAATACGGTTTACTCGGCGACGATATTTTAGGAACGGGCTTCAAGTTTAACCTCGGCGTTCGTTTGGGTGCGGGCGCATTCGTGTGCGGTGAAGAAACTGCTTTAATGACCTCTATAGAGGGCAAACGCGGTGAACCTCGTCCCCGTCCTCCTTTCCCGGCAATCAAAGGGCTTTTCGGAAAGCCTACCTTACTTAACAACGTAGAAACCTACGCAAACGTTTGCCAAATTATATTAAAAGGCGCAGATTGGTTTAGTTCCATGGGTACCGAAAAAAGTAAAGGTACCAAGGTATTCGCTCTCGGCGGTAAAATTACCAACACGGGTTTAGTCGAAATTCCCATGGGTACCACTCTTCGCACCGTTATAGAAGATATCGGCGGCGGAATCCCTCACGGAAAGAAATTCAAAGCGGCTCAGACGGGCGGTCCTTCCGGCGGTTGCATTCCCGCAGAACACCTTGATATTCCCATCGATTACGACAACCTTATATCCATCGGTTCCATGATGGGTTCGGGCGGTCTTATCGTAATGGACGAAGACAACTGCATGGTCGATATCGCTAAATTCTTCCTCGAATTCACCGTTGACGAATCCTGCGGTAAATGTACTCCTTGCCGTATAGGTAACAAACGTTTACTCGAACTTTTGACGAAAGTTACCGACGGTACTGCGACGTTGGAAGACCTCGACAAGATGGAAAAACTTTGCTATTACATAAAAGCAAACTCTCTTTGCGGGCTCGGTCAAACGGCACCTAACCCCGTTTTGTCCACCCTCCGTTACTTTAGAGACGAATATATCGCTCACGTCGTAGACAAAACTTGCCCCGCCGGCGTATGCAAGAAGCTTTTGAACTTCACTATCGATAAAGACAAATGTATCGGTTGCGGTATGTGTGCGAGAAATTGCCCCGCAAGTGCGATTGCAAGAACCGATTACGTCGCTCCTTCGCACAAACTTGCTTCTTTTGAGATTGAAAGTGCGAAGTGCATTAAGTGCGGTGCTTGTATGCAAGGTTGTAAGTTCGGCGCAATAAGCAAAGGTTAATAGGTGATGATTATGATAAATTTAAAAATTAACAATATACCCGTAAGCGTTCCCGAAGGAACTACTATTTTGGAAGCCGCTCAAATGGCAGGCATCAGAATCCCCACTCTTTGCTACATGAAGGATATCAACGCCATCGGTGCATGTCGTATATGCCTCGTAGAAGTCAAAGGTGCGAGAAGTTTTGCCGCAGCCTGCGTTTATCCCGTAGCCGAAGGTATGGAAGTTTTTACCGACACGCCAAAACTTCGCGAATCGAGAAAAACCACTTTGGAACTTATATTGTCAGACCATAAAAAGGAATGCTTGTCTTGCGACAGAAATCTTCATTGCGAACTTCAATCGCTTGCTTACGAATACGGTTGCGACGCTAATTTTTATCACGGCGTCGAAAATAAATACGAACAAGACCTTTCCACCGATTATCTCGTAAGGGATAACGAAAAGTGTATTCTTTGCAGAAGATGCGTTGCGGTTTGCAACAAAATTCAGCATTGCGGTGTTATAAACGCTCAAAACCGCGGTTTTGCAACTCATATCGGTCAGGCTTTCGGTGACGAATTAGCCGAAACCGCTTGTGCCGGATGCGGTCAATGCATCAACGTTTGTCCTACCGGCGCATTAACCGAAAAGAGCGAAATCGACAAAGTTTTATCTGCCATTGCCGATCCCGATAAAGTCGTTATCGCAGGCGTTGCTCCCTCGGTAAGAGCGGGCTTGGGCGAAGAATTCGGTTATCCCATCGGCACCAACGTTGAAGGCAAGATGGTTCAGGCTCTTAAAATGCTTCACTTCGATAAGGTTTTCGACGTAAACGTTACGGCGGATCTTACCATTTTGGAAGAAGCAAACGAACTCGTCGAGAGAATTCAAAATAACGGAACTCTCCCCATGATCACGAGTTGTTCTCCCGGTTGGGTTAGATTTTTGGAATACTATTATCCCTCTTTGATTCCCAATTTATCTACTTGCAAATCTCCGCAACAGATGTTCGGCGCAATAGTTAAAACTTATTACGCAAACAAGATGAACATCGATCCCGAAAACATTTTCGTCGTATCCGTAATGCCTTGCGTTGCCAAAAAGTTTGAAAAAACTCGCGATAACGAAGACGCTTCGGGATATCCCGATATCGACGCAGCCATAACGAGCAGGGAACTTGCGAGAATGATAAAGCGTGCGGGCATTTTATTCAGAGATATTCCCGACGCAGGGTTTGACAATCCTTTAGGCGAATACACTGGTGCAGGCGTTATTTTCGGCGCAACGGGCGGTGTTATGGAAGCCGCTCTTCGTACAGCAGTCGAAACCATAACCGGTAAGGAACTAAAAAACCCCGAATTTACCGAAGTAAGAGGCACTAAGGGCATGAAAGAAGCAAGTTATAAAGTAGGCAAACTTGAAGTTAAAGTTGCCGTTGCATCGGGCTTAGAGAACGCAAGGGTGTTGTGCGACCAAATCAAAAACGGCACGTCGCCCTATCAGTTTATCGAAATCATGGCTTGTCCCGGCGGTTGCGTAAACGGAGGCGGTCAACCTATCGTCGACGCTTATACGAGAAGAACGGTAGACGTACAGGCTTTGAGAGCAAAAGTTTTGTACGATATCGACAAGGAAACTCCTTTGAGAAAGAGCCACGAAAGCCCCGTTTGCAAGGCTATTTACGGCGAATACTTAGGAAAGCCCGGTAGTCACGAAGCCCACAAAGTATTACATACCACCTACGTTGCAAGAAAGAAATATTAATTCCTTTTAGTAACGACTTATTGTGCTATTGTAGATGTAATCTGTTACGAACAGGCGATAATAGCTTATTGCCGATAGGTTTCGTTTGCCGACAGGCGATATTTGCCGACAGGCGATATTTTGCCGATAGGTTTTTTTTGCCGACAGGCGATATTTACCCAAAGGTTGCAATAGATAATTTTATAATTAATTTATTTTATAAAATTGGATTGTTTTTACGCGTCCGCTTCTGCGGACGCGTTTTTCAATTACAAACGGTATTTTTTCATTTCGTGACGATATTGCGTTGACAACGAGTAAATAAAATGATACAATTTAAACGATGTGAAATACTTGTAACGATAATTTATATTAATTGTTAAAATTGTAACGATAATTTATATTAATTGTTAAAAAATATTTATATTTTATTGTTTTTTTCAAACGAAATACAAACTTAGAAGATATAATAATAGGTTGAGTTAAAAATTGTTTTGCAACCTATGATGAATCGACCTATAAATTTAAGGCATTTTCGGAAACACATATGACGTTTTTTTATTACGCCGTCGGTGCGATTATTGTGCTTACGGCGGTTTTTTTCGGTTTTTTAATCGGCAAAAAACTTCCATCAAAACTTAATAATTATCTCAAATATTTGTCTTACGCACTTATTGCACTTTTCTTTTTCCGTTTTATGACTGGTGAAGATGCTATATCTGCCGTAAAATATTTCGGTACTATCCCTGCTTTAGCGCAAAAATCCAACGTAGTATTGGGTTTTTTGGAAGTTTGGCTTTCTTATGCCGTCGTTTTACTCGCAATTTTGGCACCGTTTTTCGATTTTAAAACATTACCCGTGCTCGTTGCCTTTTTCGGCTTACCGTCGTTAATTTTCAACTACGCCACGTTTTTTAATTTTGCAAACGCGATAGTAGGCGAAAACGCGACGACGGTTTTCAATTACAGGACTTTATTGTTGTCGGCGGAAACCGCCGTTGCCTTGGGAATATCCATCGTTTATACCCTGAAAAACCGCAAAAGACTTTTACTTAAGGGTAAAGAAACCGTGGTTTTGGTATTTGCCGTTTTAGGTATGATGGTTGCCTCCGTTCAACCCTACTTTCCGCAAATTCTGTTTGACGGAAGCAAATACCAAATGATACCGAACGATCTAAATTATTATCATAGGCTTTTGATATATCCTGCCTTTATAATTCCGATCGTTTTATACTTGGTTTTCAACAAAAAATCCGATGACGTAAAGCGTTTTGCTATGCTTTATTACAGTTGGGGTGCGCTCATACTGTTTTCGTGCAATCATAAATTCGCAGACTTCTTCGGTTCCGATTGGGTAACTTCTTTACCCCTTCACTTGTGCAATACCGCATTGTACGTAACGCCGTTGTGCTTAACTTTCAGGCTAAAAAAGTTATTTTATTTTACCTATTTTATCAACGTTTTAGGTGCTTTTTGTGCGTTAACGATGCCCAATTACGGGGATGCGACAATACTATCGCCACACATTTGCGAATTCTATTTAAGCCATTATCAAGCCTTTTTCATGCCTCTTTTGGTAGTCGGGCTCGGCATGTTCAATCGTCCGAGAATAAAAGAGTTCAAATACAGCATGATTTCCTTCGTGGTTTACTTTGTCTTGATGCTCGTTATAAACGCTTGGTTCACTAATTATAACGCAAGCGTAAACTACTTCTTCTTGAACAATGATTTTATCCCCGATAAATTCGGCTCTTTCGGAATGAGTTTACTCAATTACGTTTTTGAATTCGATATAGGAAGTCTTCACTTTAAATTTTACCCGCTATATCAATTTTTGTTCTTCCTCGTATATTTTGCGGCTGCATTCGGAATGTGGTTCATATACGAACTCGGCTACAACGTAATATCGGGTTGGCAAGATATATCGAAGCGCAACGAAGTAATAAAAGTCGATAGGCTTGCACTCGAATCGAGGTTAAACGGAAGAAGCATAAAGGAGCCTGTTTCCATGGAAAACAAAAATAAACTCGTACTGAAACATTTCACAAAGCGTTATGCCAAATCTGCCGTTTACGCCGTCAAAGACGCCGATTTAGAGGTTGTCGGCGGTGAAATTTACGGCTTTTTGGGACCTAACGGTGCGGGTAAATCAACTATTATAAAAAGTATCGTCGGCATTCAAACCATAACCGACGGTTCTATAGAAGTATGCGGATACGACGTTGCCACTCAAAGCGTGGAAGCAAAAATGCAAATAGGCTACGTACCCGACCATTACGCTCTTTATGAAAAACTTACCGCAAGGGAATACATCAATTACATAGCAGACCTTTACGAAGTATCTAAAGAAGACAGAGAAGAAAGGCTTAATAAATACGTCAAACTTTTTGAATTCGAATCGGCGATAGACAATCAAATCAAAACCTATTCTCACGGCATGAAGCAAAAAGTAACCATAATGTCCGCGCTTATACACAACCCGAAAGTTTGGATTTTGGACGAGCCTTTGACGGGGCTTGATCCCAACAGTATTTTCCAAGTAAAAGAGTGCATGAAGCAACACGCCAAAGAAGGAAACATAGTTTTCTTTTCAAGCCATATAATAGACGTCGTCGAGCGTATTTGCGACAAAATCGCCATTATCAGAAAAGGTCAGATTCAATGCGTCAAAGACGTACACGAAATGGAGAGAAACGGTGAAAGTTTGGAAGCGTTTTACATGGAAACCATTAACGGACACGAAGTAGAACCCGTTTTAGTTGAAAAGGGAGAACAAAGATGACTTCCTCTTTTTTCAAACTTAAACCACTCGTTGCGATGCAACTAAAGGACAAACTCGATTTTTCCTTTTTGCAGAGCAAAAGAAGTTTCATAATAAAAACCGTTACTACGATAATCAAATTCGTAGTCGTTGCGGGCTTGTTCTACCTATTGTTTTATATTTGCAACTTATTATCCGTTTTTCGTCCGGCAGGGATTATTCCGGACACGGTAATAAACGTAATTTTCGTCATTCTTCAAATTTTGTCGATTATAACGTGTACGGCAGGGCTTGTCAACGCCCTGTATATGACGGCGGACAATAAAGTTTTATTGACCTTTCCGGCGTCATCGTCGCAAATTTACCTATCCAAACTCATTGTATATTTTCTTTTTGAGTTAAAAAAGAATCTTATAGTGACTTTGCCCGTTTTTATTGCGTACGGCATTATAAACGGAGCGGTTTGGTATTATTATCCTTGGATAATTTTGTGTTTTATACCCGTATCGCTTTTACCCGTTTCGATAGGTGCGTTGCTCAGCATACCCGCTCTTGTCGTAATGACTTTCGTAAAAAATCAAAGATGGTTGCAATTTATCATGATAATAGCGGTTACCTCTGCGATAAGTTACGGGCTTGTAAAACTTATAGACAGAATACCCGAAAATATAAACATAATGGGGCAGTGGGGAACGATATTTTTAGGGATACAAAATTTTCTTAACGGTTTTTCCCAAACGTTTTCGTTTTTTTACTATATAACGAAAATGCTCGTCGGCGGTACTTTGAGAATCCGTTCGACGTTGTTAGGGCTTGATACTCTCGTTATTTTCATTTGTTTTATAGGAATACTTTCCGCCCTTATAGGTCTTTCGTTTTTGGCGGCAAAACCCTTGTTCGTAAAAATGGCGTCAAAGCAGTTCGAGTTTGAAAAAGACCTTGTCCCGCCGAAAAAGAACAAAGTCTACAAAAGGACGCTTTCGCCCTATATGGAAAGCGTTATGCTGAATTTAAGAAGCACTCGCTTCATAATCGTAACCCTTATCGGGTTATTATTGCCGAGTATCGCTATATTTTTGCTTAACAAAATATACGCCGCAATGAGTACCAACTATACGGGTAAATTGATGACGAAGTCATTTAATTTTCTCGTAATGCTTATCGTTACGATATCCTTCAATAACGAATACGCAACCGTTTATTCAAAAGAAGGCGGGGCGAGGAATTTATTAAAGGCAAGACCTATCGAGCCTATACACGTTTTGCTCGGCAGATTGTCCGTTCGCATGGTCACGATTATATTTTCCGTAATCGGGCTTACCTTCGCATATTTAAGCGTTTCGGACTCTTCAAAAACGGAAATAATATTTATGGGCGTAATTACGATGCTCGTAACCCTTTCACACCTTCTTTGGAGTGCCGAACTCGACGTTATGCACTCATATAGCGACCAATACGCCACCGTCGGTATGCAATTCGACAGTCCTAACGAAAGAAATGCAACGATAATAGGCTTTTTGCTTTCCGTCTTAATAACTTTTACCTATTACTTTTTATCGGATAGGGGAACGATGCACTCGCTTAAAGTTTTGCTCGTTTTATCTGTTTTGTTTTTCGGTTTCAGAACCTATATGTTCTTTACCCGCTCGAAACTGTATTTTGTGGAGAACTGAATATGAAGAAGTCTACCGTTTTAATTTTACTGGTAATATATATCGGTTCCGTTCTCATTGTAGGCATTTTCGGGATGAAGTCCGTTGCGTTTGAGGAGAAAATTTATATTGAAAAAATCACGCCAACCTCGGTAATGTCTTCGACGGGCGAAACTTTTAAAATTCAAGAACGCCAAGATTTACCCGATACCTATTACGTGGTCGTAACTAAATACACGGAAGGTTTAACGATTATGATAAACTATGAGTTAACGCCTGCCGACTGCACCGATAAAAACGTAAAAATTTCTATTGTGGAGCCGGATAATCCGCCCGCAACGCTGTCCGACAGAGGAGAAATCGTTTTCTCCGAAAAAGGTTCCGTCCATTTGGTTTACAAAGCGCAAGACTCCGCTACGGGACCTCAAATGGATGTATGGATTTATTTCAGATAACTTTTTTTGACGCATGCCTTATATTTTTGGTAATATTACGGCAGTGTCACAATGACTATCAATTATTTTTCGGGAGTAATACTGCGCATTGCGTTCGGTATTTTACATCTGAAAGCAACATATAAGGTAAACCGAGAAATCTTGAAATCAGGAAAGTTCGGGGATCGATAGAATTAAAGATTAGGTAGGTCGGAAAGTTCGGAAAACCTCCAAACCGCCGACTTGCAAAAAGGGAGTACTCCCTTTTGCGTTTGCAAAAGCAAACGCAAATAGCATTCATCGTATGTTAGGATAAGCGTTAGAATTAAAAAACGTATTAAAGAAATACATTAAAAAAATATATTAAAAAAAGGAGTAAACTAATGAAAAAAACAATCACACTACTTTTATGCTTGGCAATGGTTTGTGCGTTGTCGTTAACGGTTTTACAAGGTTGTACCGAAGATCTCGGTGTCGCAACCAAAATCGAAATCGTTGATCCCTTAACCGAATACGTAGTCGGTTCGGAAATTAATTACGACGAACTTTCGGCAAAAATCACTTACGACACCGGCACCACCAAAGAAGGCACCCTTAAAAGCCTCGCACTATCTGTAAAGGTCAAAGCGGATTTAACTAATGCCGGCGAAACTTTTTACACGATATCTTACGGTTCTATTACGACCACGGTTAATATTACCGTAGTCGAAGCGCCTGCGCTTATCACTTCGTTTGAAAGACCTACTTTCTACACGAACTACCTTACGGCGTCCAAAGATAGAGGAGCTTACGAAGCCGAAACGAGGGCAGACTTCCGCAAGACGGGCGAAACCTACGAAGTAGGTAACGTAAACAAATTTATCTTCCGTCCCTCGGCAGTTGCTTTAAACGACCAAAACGTTGCGGTTAATATTAAAAACGTAAAAACTACCGCTAAGGTTTACGAAAAAGAAACGAAAAACGGCGAATATAAACTTCTCACCGACACCGATTTAGAGGGTATAGTAGAAATCGAAGACAATACTTATCAATTTTCCTCCGAATCTGCGGGTAAATACTATAAAGTGGAAGTTTCCATCGACGAAGAAGAATACAATCTCTCTTCTTTAAACGAATCCAACAAAACGATGACTTTTGAATGCGTGATAATAGACGGCGGTTATAACGTTTACGACCAAATGGGTCTTTCCGTTATGAGCGATTTAACTTCCACGCGCTGGCAGGATCTTTGGAAATGCTCGATTGACCCGAATACTTTTAAGATTACTTCTAACGAAAATTCTCTTAAACTCGAAGCCGACGACAAGCCTTTGTGCGACTACGTAGGCAAAATCGATTGGGTTATTTTACACGCGAGTTTCGAACTCGACGCAGACCTTCTTCCAGACTATTATTTCTGGACCGAAAACACCGAAGGTTACGCTACCGCAAAGGATAAATTGTCCGGTCACGAGGCGCAAAGCATGCTCGTCGGTTCATTAAGAGACGGCGTGGGCAACGGCGTTTGGTGGGATGTAATAAATAGAGGAAGTAACGGAACCCCTCTCGGTTACGGAATCAACATGCAAAAGGGCTTCTATGCGACTACAAAGGTAAGCGTGTCCGGGAACTATAACGGCATTACCACTCCGACGACGGCATCGGAAGGCGGAAGAAAATTCATCACCGTTTGCGATATAGAAGGAAAAGATGTGAATAACCCTGCTCCTCATTGGCAGATATTCCAAATGCTACAAGCGCAATCGGAGCCTTCGGATCAACAATTTTATTTAAAGAACGTTGCTTTAAGCGGAAATATGAAGCAAATGGATACCTCGGATTACATTCCCGCAGGGCTTAACATGTTTGTCAGTTTCGGCAACGTTAACCTTACAAACGTCGTCGCTAACGGTTTTTACACAAACGTTCTTTGCGATAGTTACGGCGCAACGAGTTTAAAAGCCGATTCGTGTAAACTTTACGACGCTTACAGCAACATGATTTATTTATGGCGTTCGAAGGTTAATATCACCAATTGCGAATTTGTCGGCGCAGGCGGTCCTTTGTTTATTTTAGACGACGGCACACGTTACGCTGACGACGAAAGCAGATATTGCGATTTCATCGTTGACGAAGGTAGCGTACTTCAAGCCTACGCCACCGGTTCGGAAAGTTGGTATAAATTATATAAAGCTCAAACGTTGGTTACCTATATAACAAGTAATTTTGAAACGGGTATATTCAACAATGTTCATAAGACGGTTCGTTTCACAAAGGACTCTAACGGTAATATGGTTCCTTACAAAGACGGTGCGTCCGGACTTCAATATATCAACGTTATTGCCGTTATTTGCAGTCCGAGTCAATTGTTCTTCGGTTCAAATGACGGAATGTTATACACACACGGAACTTATACCACCGTACAAGCCGACGGAACCGTAGTGGAAAAATTCGACCTTATGAACAGCTACGTTCAAACGTTAAGGGCGACGGCTGAAAACGACGGAACCCAATTTGCTCCGATTTTCCAGACAGGCTCGAATATGATGTTTACAAACGGAGCAGGTTTGTACACCTTAGGTGCTACCGGTGCACAACAGTTTAATGCTACCGACGGCGTTAGCTGGGCGACGGATACACATAGTAAACTTGCCATTTACATGTCGGCAGGTGTATTGTCGAAATCTAAAAACGCTCCGTATTTCGGCGTTATCTTAGATTGCGGTTCTTACGGAATGTCGGCATAAAACAAGGTTTGAATAACCGAATATAAGTCTGAAACGAGGTTTGAATAACCGAATTTAAGTCAAAAACAAGGTTTGAATAACCGAATTTAAGTCTGAAACGAGGTTTGAATAACCGAATTTAAGTTTAAAACAAGGTTTAAATAACCGAATTTAAGTTTAAAACAAGGTTTGAATAACCGAGCGAAGGGGTTGACGCGTTTTGCGTCAGCCCCTGTTTTTCATTAAATAAACTTAAAAATTTTTTTATTTGTGAGTGATAAACGTTTATAAAGATACGCTTGTAAAGTAAGTTTTTTTAAGATATGTTATACGGTAAGCCCTTAAAAAACAATAAAGTTTCAATTAAAATAATAAAAATGCAAGGCAAAAAGCCTTGCGGGAGGAATTTTGC
>CAVJMJ010000020.1:0-28940 GCA_963650915.1 Parasutterella excrementihominis
AGCCTTCACCTCTTTAAAAGGCTTCACCTGGTAGGGGGAGCTGTCGATGAAATCGACTGAGGAGGTTGGCTATATAATTCGCCATTCCTTGTCTGCCCCTTTTGTGCAAAGAGGGGTGTCGATGAAATCGACGGGGTGATTGTCGTACATAATCTTTGTTCCTTATGCGGCTGACGCCTGGATGTTTCGACTACACTGCGTTCCGCTCAACATGACAGACAATCCCTCAGTCGGCAAAGCCGCGCATATTATAAAATATGTCATTCCTTATTAGCCTTCACCCGGTAAGGGTACGTAGGCGTTAAGCGGATAACACAGTGTGTTGTCCGTAGCCGTAGCCCGAAGGTCGTAAGACCGAGGCGGGCAGGTATCACGTAGCGACGATGAGAGTATACGTTAATATAATCTCTACTGTTATATAGACCGCCCAACCTCATCCACCGCAAAGCGGTCCCCCTTCCCCTACCAGGTGAATGCTTCCGCAGGTCATCCTGAGCTTGTCGAAGGATCTAACCGTAAGGCGCATATTTCATAATTTGTCATTCTTTATTAGACTTCCCCTACCGGGTGAAGGCTTCCGCAGGTCATCCTGAGCCTGTCAAAGGATCTATCGGCAAAGCCGCGCATATTATAAAATATGCCGTTCCTTGTTAGGCTTCACCTCTTTAAAAGGCTTCACCTGGTAGGGGGAGCTGTCGATGAAATCGACTGAGGAGGTTGGCTATATAATTCGCCGTTCCTTATTAAACTTCCCCTACCGTGTGAAGGCTTACAAGAAAGTAAAGCCATTAAATTACAAAAAACAACGGCGGTTCGATTTTTCGAACCGCCGTTGATTTGTTATATTGTAAATACCGAATACATTAGTCGTTAATCGCCGAAAAACATTTATCACTTGCTAATTATTAGTCACTAATTATTAGTTGCTAATTATTAGTTGCTAAGTATCGTTTTCTATTTATTATTTGCTATTTATTATTTGCTAATTATTAGTCACTAATTATTAGTTGCTAAGTATCGTTTTCTATTTATTATTTGCTATTTATTATTTGCTATTTATTATTTGCTAATTATCGGTTTCCGAATTTACTATATAATCAAAAAAATTACATCGAAAAAAATCAGTTAAATATAAATCGTAAATACTGCAAAAATATGGTCAAATATCAATTACAATTACCAAAAAAATATAGTCAAATATAAATTATAAATAGCAAAAAAATATAGTCAAATATGAATTACAATTACAAAAAATCAGTCAAATATGAATTGTAAATAATCAGTCTTCGATTTGGACTACCCTTCCGCCGGTCAACAAAATCATTTTAACGGCGTTAACGGTGAAGTCGTTGGCTTCGACGATTAGCGGTTTATCCAAAACGCCCCTGCCGAGAACCTTTACGTACCCCGTCTTTTTAGACACGAGATTTTTAGATATAAGTGAGTTTAAATCGACGGTATCGTTTTCATTAAAGCATTTGGAAAGGGTATCGATATTAACGATGGCTTTTTTATCGCCTTTCGGTAATTTGCTTTGAATTTTTGAAACCGTTTCTATCAAACTTTGTGCCTTTTCGTCGGTCATTTCGTTTTCGGCTTTAGTAACCGTTACAGTACCTACGATTTCAAAATCTCTTTCGGCAAGCGCATGCGGTTCTTTTTTTGCTCCTAAACAGCAAGCGGAATCGGTTGCGGAAACGCTATCATTGTCGGTTGTTTCGTGTTGTTTGACCACGTCATCGTCGCCGTTATTTTGCTCGGCTTCATTGGTAAATTCTTCCGATTTAACGTCTTTAACGCCGTTATTTTCTGCGGTTTCGCCTTGCTTAACGCCGTTATTTTCTGCGGTTTCGCCTTGCTCGTCACCGTAATTTTCTGCGGTTTCATCGGATTTTACCGACAATTCTTCATCGGTTTCTTCGGTGGCGGTTACTGCGACTTCTTGCATTTGAGAATATGTTTCAAAATCTTCATCGTCCAAAATTACTTCGGCTATAACGGCAACCGGCGGTTCAACCCTATGGTTCGGTAGGTTAGAAGGTTCTACGTAGTCGCAAGCGTTATCTAAATCATCGTTCATAACGTCGTCTTGAACGTCGCTATTCGCGTCTAAGGTTCTTATAACTTTTACCTGTTTAAGTTCAATCAATTGTTCAAGCGACATATATTCGGGATAATAATCGACTTCTTCCCTGTCGATGCGTTTAAGCCCGAGTTTTTCCGACATTATGTAAATAAGTTCTTTTGCCCATCTTACCGAGCGGTTGGATTTGATTTTCAGACGCATCGGAACGGCTTGGTATTTTTTAACGGCGGAAACGTCTTTAAAATGATACTTCGTATCGGTAAATTCCGACGGGTCGAGTGCAAGATAAAGGGAAAGAGTTTTACCGCTAATCGAAAATTTAGCAATTATCGGGCGACCGGCACGGAAAGTTTCGTAATGCCAACTTAACCTGTCCTTCGTCTTTTTGTAAGACAAAAGGTCGTTCTTTAAAGCACTGTATCTTTCTTTAAGTAAATCGCTCGATTGACAAAGTTTTGCCGAAAAACTCTTTACGTATCGTATTTTTGCGTTAAACGAGGCAAAATTAGGTTTATATACGACGGTCGCATTTTTCAAATAATCGGGTTGGGTTGCGTTTTCGCCGTCTTCGTCGGAATCGTAAATTTCTTCCGTCGTTCGGGCGACGTAAGCGTCCGAAACCGTCACCGTTTGGCTTTCGGTTTCGGCATCTAATTTAGAAAAATCAGGCAATTTGTCCAACCCGAAAACCTCGGCGTAAATTTTGTTCCTTTCTTCTTCCGAAATAGCCTCGATAGTCGGCTTGTTAGAAGAAACGTAATCAGTTTTTTCGCCGCCTCTTGTTGACGGCTCGTTTCCTACCGTACTAACGGGTTTAGTTGCGTCGCAAGTAGCCAAATCTTCCGTTTCGGCAATATTAACGACATCACCTTCCGTAGCCGATGCATCGCTGATAGCAGTGTCGGTTGCGGCTGACTCCGCATCGGAAGCCGTTTTTGTAGACAAAGTTTCGGTAGACGATTTTTCCGTCAACGTCTTTTCGTCGGTAGACTTTTTGCCTTGAGATAAAGCGTCGACGGTTTTGCCGTAAATTTTTCTTAAAATCAAAGAAACCGCAATAATTTCAACCAAAATTACGGCTAAAACTATCAATGCGGAAAGCAATACGTTTTTAGTCGTCCAGGACGACGCAAGTAAAATTAACCCTGACACAACACAGCCCTCCAAAAACAATGTAATAATTTTTATTTAAATTACACGATTTATATAAAAAGTATACACGACAACAAACTATTTGTCAAGGCTTTTAAAAAAACTCCCCGCATAAGCGAGAAGTTTTTTCGATAAAAAATTTAATGATATATTAAATTATTTAGCAGCGTCGATTGCCGCCTTGGTTCCGCCGTAAATCATTTTGCCCGATCTTTTAACTATAATATCACTATCGGTGTCTTCTTTTTCCTCTTTTTCAAGGTAAGATTGCGCCTTATCCCAACAATTTTTAGCAGCCCTTGCGTCTTTGAAGTAAATAATCATAACCGAATCTACGCTTCTGTCGTCATTTGTTTTCGAACCGCTTACGATTGCGGTTATGTCACCGCGACTGCAACCCAACGCAGTTTCGGTTACGGTAAGAGAAATGGCATCGCTAAGTTTAATTGTCGAGTAACCGGCTTTTTCAAGGCTCGATTTAGCACTGTCGGGGTTGGAATTGGGCGAACAAGCAACGAGTGCCATCGTGCAGAACACGGCAATTAACATTACCGCTAAAATTTTAGTGATTTTTTTCATAATAAGTCCTCCTTGGATAATAAAAATAAATTTCGGTGCCGACTAAATACTTCGGCAATCCTTTTATGACTATAGTTTACCTTAACACTACAGTTTTGTCAATAAAAAGAAGGAATTTTATTAGGCTAAAAAATTAATTTAAACATCTTCCGAAAAAGTGACTGTTTTTATCCGATTGACAGTAAAAGTGCGGTTTTACGGCTTAGTCGAAAATTAAATAAGTCGAAAATTATATATGAATTAAATAAATCAAAAACTATATATGCCGAAAATCACACATGCCAAAAATCACACGTGTTGAAAACTATATATGTTTTTATATATAAAGAAAAAAGTTACCTTCGCCATATCGGCGGGTAACTTTTAAAAATTTGGAGCTACTGGCCGGATTTGAACCGGCGACCTGCTGATTACGAATCAGCTGCTCTACCGACTGAGCCACAGTAGCAAATTTATAAAATTGATTTAATCGGTTTTTTGATTTAGTTTGCGTTTTTCGCTTTCCGTCGTTTCGGCTTTGGTTTATCTTAGTTTGTCGAACAAACCTACATCCAATCCTTCGCCGTCCAACCTGCCGACAAAACGACTAAGTAAGCGTTTTATGCGAAACAGCGATTAAGATAAAGTACCTACTTTCATTGACAGCTTTATTATTGTAGCATAAAAAAAAACTCATTGCAAGATTTTTTAAATGAGTTTTCGGTATTTTTTAAAGAAATTTTACTTTCTTATAAATTCTTTTTAATTTTAGCGAAAAATAAGTTGACAATTACTTTTATATTATATAAAATAGTAGCGTTGTCAATGATTGCTGCTATGGCTCAGTCGGTAGAGCGCATCCTTGGTAAGGATGAGGTCGGCGGTTCAAATCCGCCTAGCAGCTCCACATAAAGGGTTAACGTGTAATGCGCTAACCCTTTTGTGTTTTGTTCTATAATTACCAAACAAAAAGCAAAAGCTTAAGTTTTAAATTGTAGTAAAATAAATTCGTCCGTTCGGTTTGTTGCGTCGAATTATAAATTGTATGTTTTGTTTATCGCGTGGAATGTCGAATTGTAAATTTGTCCGTTCGATTCGCCTTGTCGGGTTATAATTTCGCCTTCCGAGGCTTATCCCATCAAAAAAATTACCAACAGGTTTTTGGCATATTAGATTTTTGACTTAAAAAGGATTGTTTCCCTATTTCAAAATCGAATACGTGTGTGTAAATAAGAACATATTTATATGTTTGTGTGGACGTATATATAAAAGTTCGTATATAAAAATTCGGACTGTCGTAAGTGGCTTTTCATAACTTGCAACGGTCCGAATTTTCGTTATTTTAAATTTTAGTAATTCTAAATTTTTGCTACCCTAAATTTTCCGTCAAAAATTTATTCCGTTCAAAATTTTAGTCGTTCTTAATTTATATTGTTCGGTTTTTTGTGATTCGGAATTTTTTATTTTGAATATTCGACGGAAAAAATCAAGTCGTCTCCTCTTTTCCCTTCGACGAAAAGGGAATTTTCCGTTTTGTCTGCGTAAATGGAAACTTCTTCGCCCAAAAGCAATTCTTTATGGTATTCTATCTTTAAACAGTCGTAATTTTCGGCTTCTACTCCGCAAGTATCGGTAATAAAGGTTAGATACCTCGTGTTGTTTACGTGCCCGTTTACGTCGATATCCGAATTAGTAGCCTTTCTCGTGCCTTTGTAAGTGAATTCTTCAAACGGAGGCATTACGATTTTTGAAAATCTTTCTTCAAAAGCCTTTTCTTGCTTAAAATCGAGGGTGGCGGGGTAAACGTCTTTTTGCAGGGAAATTTTTCTTTCCTCGGCGTCGATTATCGACCACATGGATTCACCCTTTATAACGACTTCACCGTTGCAGGTAACGGAAAAATCACGCTGATACTTGACGAGAGAGGGCTTTAAAGGCCAAGTAGTTACAGTCAAATCGGAATACATATCGATTTTTTTTAAAATTTTGTATTTAATGCCGATTATAACCCATACGATGCCCTTACGCTTAAAATCGTCGATACCCGAGCCGAGTAGTTTGGCGTGGATTCCCGCGGCATCCTGAAACAAATCGAGGACGCTTGACGGGCGTAAAGTTCTGTTGCAATTAAAGTCTGACGTTCTTAACGTATATGTTTTAGAAAATTCGTTTTGCATAAATTAACCTTCTTTAAGTACATGTAAATGTTATCATTTATTTTATCTTTTGTCAAACACGACGCTTTGCAAAACAAATGTTTTCTAAAATCGTCATATAATCTTCGTTTACTTTTAATCGTTTTTGTGGTAAAATCTTTATGTATAGCGGTTGATGTTATTCCGCCTATTACGAATTGCGGTTTAGTTATAAATGCCGTTATAACGTCTTTATTAGGAAGTAACATTTATGAAAAGCAAAAATACGCTTGTCAAAAATATATGTTTGGCGTTACTTATGGTAATGCTTTCGTCTTGTTTTTTCGGGTGTTCGTCGTTATCCGACCTGTTTTCGGGGCATGAGCATACTTTGACGCATACTTCTGCCAAGGCATCCACTTGCACCGAAAACGGCACCGTCGAATATTGGTACTGCACGAGTTGCGAAAAGTACTTTCTCGACGAAGCGTGTCGGCTTGAAATATCCAAAAAAAGCACCGTTCTTCCCCTTGCCGATCATAACTTCAAAGTATGGACTGTCGTGCAAGAAGCAACGGAAGAGGAAGTCGGTTTAAAATCTTCAGTCTGCACCGTTTGCGGATACGAAAAGACGGAAACCATCGAAAAACTTGCTCACACGCACAAATACGCAACCGAATGGCAAAGCGATATAAACGGTCATTGGCACTTACCCGTATGCGGATGTGCCGACGCACCTATCGGCGATTATGCCGAACACTCGGTATCTAACGACGGCAAATGCACCGTTTGCGGTTACGACGTGGCTGCCAACGATTTATTGGCTTTATCGGGCGGTGATTACGGTTATAAAACGCTCAACGAAAAACAAGCCGCCTTTTACGACGTGTTGGATAAAAAAATATCGGCTTTCCATAAAAAAGGCAATGCGATAATCACACCTACCGGGACGAAAAACAATTACACTCTCGAAGCAATAGACTTTTCGGCTTTCGATCTTACAAACGACGAGGCTTTAAACGTTTTTTACATATTTAAGTTGGACAATCCCCTTTATTATTGGCTGTCTTCGACTACATTATATTCTTCAACCGTAATTTATCCCGTGGTTTCGGACGAGTACGCAAAAGAAACCGATCGTTTAAAAACCAACGCACTTCTCGAAACGAGCGTAAAAAAATTCTATAAACAAACTTCGGTCGGCGACAGCGATTACAGAAAAGCTTTGTGCTATCACGACGCCATCGTTAATTATATCGATTACGCCTACGACGACTCGGGTAGTCCGAGTTCGGAATCTTGGGCGCACAACGTACTCGGTGTATTTTTAAACGGCGAAGGCTCGACTTACGGAGCCGTGTGCGAAGGATATGCCAAAGCATTCCAGTTACTGCTTAATCTTTCGGGTATAGAAAACCTCGTCGTAACCGGCGTAGGTTACACCGAACAAAGCGTCGAAAGCCACGCTTGGAACTTGGTAAAAATAGACGGCAAATATTACTATTTTGACTTAACTTGGGACGATCAACCCTTTAACGCAAACGGTAAAATTTACACTTACTTTTGTAAACCCTCTACCGACCAAACGTTCAGCAAGACTCATATTGCCAACAAAAGCGTAAGTTCGAGCGGGGTAACCGATAACTTCATTTACGATTTACCCGACGACTTGTCAACCGTTGCATATCTAGGCGATGACGGGATTTTTACGGAAATATCTTCCGACGGATTTAATTACGTTATCGAAGGTTATAACGAATTACAGTTGATTTCTTGCGACGATATCGGAAAAATAACCATCCCGGAATCGTTGAGTTTATCGGGAATCACCTATTACATTACCACAGTCGGCACAGTTTACGACGATCAAAACACTTTATCGCCGGTCTTTAAAACGGGCGTAACAAGCGTTTATATTCCTTCTGAAACCAAGTTTATTTGGGATATTGCGTTAAGATGCAATACTTTGACGGCTGTAAGCGTTTCTTCGAAAAACGAACGGTTTACCGCTCAAGACGGCGTGTTGTATACAAAAAACGGTTATACCCTCGTTTCTTATCCGCCTAAAAAATACGGGCTTAGTTATCAAGTTTCTTCAAATTGTAAAATAATCGCCTCATACGCCTTCGATTATTGTAGTTTAAGTTCACTTACCGTAAGTGAAAATTTAAAATATTATTACTTGCCGAACAGAGGTTTGGGGTACTCAGACTCCGACGAAGACTACGCCCGTATCCAAAAAAGAATATCGGCGTTGTGCGATTCGTTAAACTCTGAAAAGGCACAGGCAAACTTGACGGTAGAGCAATTTAAAAATACAACGGGCATAAATAAAATAACCGTTGCTTAAATAAAAATTAAAGACATCGGTTACTCAAACAATATATTTATATAGTAAAGAAAGGCAAATTATTTGATATAACGCAATATAAATTTTACACGGTTTATATGAAACAACATGACGTAAATTCTATAATAAGCGTAGCAAAATAGGTTTGCCTGAACGTTATTTGGCTTAAATATATTTTATAAAAAATTAGCATAATTTAATGCGATTCAATCTAAAAAAAGGCTGTAAAACGAAGAAAAATCTTTGTTTTATAGCCTTTTTTGTTTTACGTTTTTTATTTTAAGACTTTCTTTTATATCCTTTTAATCGTTTTAGGTAAAATTTAGCGTCATTATCGTTAAAAAATATGCTTTTACTAATTTATGGCAAGATGCTATATCCAAGTGATTTTTTATATCGACGGCATCTAAATTTTACTTGAGTATTTTTTTGACGGCACCGAATTTAACGGCAGTCGGTGCAATATTATACAAACGCAAAAGCCCGTTACGGTTTATCGAATAAGCAAATTTCGGCTTTTTCGCAGTTAAAATTTTAAAGACTTTTTCGGCAATTTTTTCGGGCGGAACGCACTTAGATTCAACGCTATCGACGATTTTTTTAAATTTTTTCGCATTGCATTCGTACAAAGTAGTTTTGTTGCAAAAGTTTTCGAGTGCTTTTGTCGAAACGCCGAGCATCCCCGTGTTTACCGCGCCCGCACGCAGAACGGAAACGAAAATTCCCGATAACTGCAACTCCATTTTAAGGGAAAAAGCGTACTTGTCGAGTGCGGCTTTTGTTACTGCGTATAACCCCGTAAACGGCAACGGATCGATGGTGCTTAACTCGCTCGTCGTCATTATAATTTTTGAACCGCTTTTTAAAAGGGGCAAAAAATATTTGTTTACGAGATATGCTCCCCTGAAGTTAATCGAAAAAATTCTGTCGAAATCTTGAGTCTTTATTTCGACGAGAGAATCGAGCATGTATATCCCCGCAAAATGTATTACGGCATATAAGTCTTTAGCCTTGCTTTGGACTTGTTTAACCGCCGAAATTACACTGTTTTCATCGGTTACGTCCGTTTTTATATAAGTTGCGCCATCGACTGCCACGGGGGCAATATCGAGCGCAAAAACGCCGTAACCGTTTGATATAAGTTTTTGAACGGTCGCCTTCCCCATTCCACCGGATGCACCGGTAACCAATACGTATTTCATAACCAAAATTTATTTGAAAGTTTTATATTGTTGAAAAATTATATATGTTGTATGGAATTATTTAAGTATGTAGCGTGCAATTATATATTTTAAAGACTTTGCACGTTGCGGAAGTCTTAATATATTTTAAAGACATTGTACGTTTGGAAAGTCTTTATATATTTTGAGGACTTAATTTCGTTTATATTTTAACATGATTTCGGCTTGACTGCAAGCGTTTTATCAATTAACTTGAATCGATAAACGACATAAAAGTTTTTAGGTTGACTTATCGGCAAAGTTAAGTCACCTTCATTCAGCCGTAATGACAAAAGCATACAAAATTTTAATGCTATATAAATAAAATCTTTATATAACAAAAAACAAGGCTAAAAGCCTTGTGAAACGAGCGATCGGAATTTAAAAAAACAATTTCTTATGAATTATTATTGAATAAAGCGTGTTCATATAATATACTATTAGATGACACTTTTCGCATTGATTATAACAAATAAACTAAGTTGTGTCAATGATTTTCACACATAATCATCACTAATATAGTTATTTTAATTAATTTTTTAAATAATAAGTTGGTTCGTAATTGTTTTATGGAGCCACAAAAAACCGTTTTGTTCGTCTAATAGTATATTAGACGAACGGGTTTTTGTACCGAAATTTGCTTTCCGACACGCAAAATTCCGCTTAAAATCGGCGATTTTTAAAAAATGTACGCCTAAAAATCTTTGTTTTAATTTCACGTTAGACGTCACTTTTCACAAAAATAAATATAAGGAGGAAAAAAGAAAAAATACACGAATTAAAAAACGATTTCGACCGTTGTAAAAAAGTCGAAAAACCCAAAAATTAAAAATTAAAAGTCGAAAATCAAACAAATTTTTTAAAGGAGACAGTGATTATGACTAAGACAGCAAAACGAAGCATAATTGTATCGGCAGTGCTCGCTATAATTATGTGCGTAAGCCTTGTTGCGGGCGCAACCTTTGCTTTATTTACCAGTGACAGTAAGGTAAACATTTCAGTTTCTTCGGGTAAAGTAAAGGTTGAAGCGACCGTTGAAGGTTTTCAAACTTATTCCGGTAAAGATTTAACCGGCAACGCAGAAGAGGACGCCAAAAACAGAATACATAAAACCGATGATTCAACCTACTTTACGGGCGGCAAAAACGGTGTATTTTATAACAGCGGTACGGCAGAGTTAAATACCGACAAAAACTATTTAACCATAGATAGAATGACCCCGGGCGATAAAGTTACGTTTGACGTCAAAATTACAAACAAAAGTAACGTTTCGGCAAAATATCGCACGTTAATTGCTTGTGAAGAGGACGACGGTTTATTTAAAGGGCTAAAAATCTCCATAACGGATAACGAAGTTACAACTCAGTGGAGTAACGGTTTTTCCGCAGTTTCCGCTTATTCGGATTTATCCGCGACCAACGAAGCAAGCGGATCGGAGGTAAAAACGGTTAACGTAAGCATAGAACTCCCGTCAGACGCAGACAACACGTATCAAGATAAAAACTGCACGATTTTGTACGTAGTTGAAGCAATTCAGGGCAACGCCGCAACGGATGAGTTGGACGAAAATACTTTGTATTTATATAACGCCCACGATTTGTTTGCATTCGCAAATGCAGTAAATACTAACGACACCGACGTTTTGGACGCATATACTAACGGTGCTAAACTTGTTGCAAACATAAATCTTAACAACGCTGCATGGACTCCTATCGGACAAAAAAACAGTACGATCAAATTTACAAAGGTTTTTGACGGTGCAAATTATACTGTTAGCGGTTTGAATGTTACGGCGGACTCTTTGACTTCCGCGCATGACGGTTACGGCGCATTTTTCGGCGCAATCGATGGTGACGCAGTCGTTAAAAACCTGACCGTAAGCGGCACGGCGAGTTGCGAAAACGCAGCCGGCGTTGTAGCGCGTATGCATAAGGGCACGATTGAAAACTGCACTTCCGAGGTTACCGTTACGGGAACAAGCAAAGCCGGCGGTATCGTGTGCCTGACTAACGAAAACGGTTGCACGATTAAGGGTTGTACAAACAGCGGCAACATAAGCATCGGCAACGCAAGCGGTGACACAAACTCTGCAGGCGGCATAGTCGCCTATGCCAACGCAAACACCAAGATAACAGACTGCGTAAATAAAGCAATGACCGTTAGTTCAGCAAACAACGAACGCGGCTATAGCGGCGGAATAGTAGGCTATTTTAGCGGCAAAAGCGAAAATGAAATAACGAATTGCAAGAACAGCGCAAGCATTACGGGCAGCACCGCTGCCGGCGGAATAGTAGGAATCGCAACAGACCCAATCGTGATCACCGACTGCGAAAACAGCGGTGCGGTCGCTTCCAACAACGAAAACTGCGCAGCCGGAGGCATTATAGGTTCATGTTTGAACGGGAAGCTGACCGCCTGTAAGAACACCAATACAGTCAGCGGAAAACATGCCGGCGGCGTTGTGGGTCAAACGACCGGAACCACTTCCGTAATCGACAGTTGTTCCGGCGGTACGGCGACGATAAGCGGCACAAATTTCGGGCGCCTGATCGGTAAAGTCTGTTACGCAAAATTGACCATTGACGACGAAAACGGCGATTCTTACGACGGCATTGCCGCCATCGGTTACGCCGACGGCACTAGTCAAGGCAACACGAAAGATAAGTCTGTTTACATTGTTTCTGGTACATTGCACGGCAACATCCTCGGCGGACAAAGAGCTGCCGATCAAGCGGATAAGACGCATGTTATCATCAACACCGGGGCAAGTTGGGAAGTCGACGGGGCACAAAGAACCGGCACTTGGTATCCCACCGGCGACAACGGCGAATGGGCACAGGAACAATAAAACCTTTGGCAACTTTTAAAAAACAACAATAGCGGAAATTTTGCGCGTAAAACGGCGGTTCGAGCAATCGAACCGCCGTCATTTTATAATTAACGCCATTGTTTTTTTGCAATTACAGACGTTGTTTTTTATAATTGTAGAAAGTGTAATATTATTTAAAAATCCGCCTATAAGCCGATTATCGGCGTTTTTCAGTCATGTTGAGCGTCAGCAAGCCTTCACTCGAAGGGGTGCGTAGGCGTTAAGCAAACTGCACAGTGTTCTGTTTGTAGCCGTAGCCCGAGGCTATTTCAGCCGATGTGGGAGCCGATAAGGAACGGCAATTATATGATATGCAAGGCTATGCCGATAGATCCTTCGTCACCTCAGGATGACCTGACGGGATATATATGCTCGTGAGAACCTATGTAATGTTATATTGTTGAACACACCTATAATTACAATTAAAGTCCAAATATAAGTCAATTATCGTCTAATATCGTCATATTAAGATAAAGCAAAGTGCAGACGAAACATCTTCTCAGAATGCCAAATTTATATAATAACGTGTATAAGTTAAATAACAACACTAACATCAAATTGCAAATAAAAAACGCATATATTAAATTAAAAACAATAAGCATGTTATAAATTAAATTAAATTAAAAATAACAAACAATTTAGAAATTAAATTACAAAATAACAAACGCCTTGCGCGGTTACCGTGCAAGGCGTTTGTGGTGGAGAGAGGTGGATTCGAACCACCGAAGTCGTTGACAACAGATTTACAGTCTGCTCCCTTTGGCCACTCGGGAATCTCTCCATAAAGCTGGAGCTGGTGATAGGAGTCGAACCTACAACCTGCTGATTACAAATCAGCTGCTCTGCCATTGAGCCACACCAGCGAAAGATGTGTGGGATGGTGCCTCGGGGCGGAATCGAACCACCGACACGGGGATTTTCAGTCCCCTGCTCTACCGACTGAGCTACCGAGGCAAATTTGTAGCCTAATGCAAATGCATTGGGCTACAAATGGCGACCCGGAAGGGACTCGAACCCTCGACCTCTAACGTGACAGGCTAGCGTTCTAACCAGCTGAACTACCGGGCCAAATATTTAATTAATTTAATGGTGGGCCTTCACGGACTCGAACCGCGGACCAATCGGTTATGAGCCGACCGCTCTAACCAACTGAGCTAAAGGCCCTTAAATTACATGGTCGGGGTGACGAGACTCGAACTCACGACCTCATGGTCCCAAACCACGCGCGCTACCAACTGCGCCACACCCCGAAGGGTATTTATTAACAATGCTCATATATAATATAATATATACAAAATATTGTCAAGTAATTTAACGGAATTTTCCAAAAAAGACCAAAAAAATTTCTTAAAAGCGCAATCGATTTTGCTTAAGAAATAAACATTTTACAAATATTGCTTTTTAGCAACTTTTACTTTCGGATAAAGACGACAAAAAAGCAGTGCACTACCACAAAAAAAGCTTTATACTGCATCAAAAACCTTTCTGCACGCCAAACGAATTCTGGCTGAATGCAAAATATTACTTCTTAAAATATTGTATTGTAGTTTATATAAAGCGGGCATCCGAAAACAGACGCCCGCTTTTTAACAAAGTTAAAAATTACTTGTTGAGAAGTTCTGCGATGGAAGCACCGCCAAAGTCGCTTTCCTTCCATTCGTGAACTTCACCGTCGTCTGCGGCGGGTCTTTCGCGTCTTTTATTTCTTCTGGGTTTTTCTTCGCCTTCTTCGGACGCTTCTTTTTCGCGTCTGGGCTTAGCGGTTACTTCGGGTTGAGGTAAGCAAGCCTTAATAGAAAGGGTGATTTTTTCCTTTTCGTAATCGATGGAAATAATCTTAGCGCTTACTTCATCGCCGACCTTCAAACCTTCAGTCGGTTTTTCAAGCCATTCGTGAGAGATTTGGGAGATATGAACCAAACCGTCTACGCCTTTTTCGATTTCCACGAAAACGCCGAAATCAACGATTCTTACGATCTTACCCGTAATAATGTCACCGACGGAGTATTTGCCGGGAACGGATTCCCAAGGACGAGGTTGAAGTTGTTTATAACCGATGGAAACCTTCTTGGTTTCTTCGTCACACTTCAATACTTTGAATTCGTATTCCTTGTTGAGTTCCAAAACTTCGGCAGGACTCTTAACGCCCGTCCAAGAAAGGTCTGAAATATGAGCAAGGCAATCGAAGCCGTTTACTTCGACGAAAGCACCGAAGGAAGCAAATCTTACGACTTTGCCTTTAACGATGTCGCCTGTATGAACGGTGGAGAAGAATGCTTCTTCTTTTGCCTGACGTTCAGCGTCTTTTTGAGCCTTTTCGGCTTCCAAAATAACCCTTTGAGAAGCAACGATTTGTTTTCTTCTTTCTGCGGTTTCGATTCTTTCCGCTTTAACTCTCAAAGTTTTACCCACGTATTTATCGAGGTCTTTAACGAAACCGATTCTAATCTGGGATGACGGAATAAATACGCCGTAAGTTCCGAATTTAGCGGTCAAACCACCTTTGTTAGTGCCGTCAATCGTAACGGTAAAGATTTTTCCGTTCTTGATTTCTTCGATTTCTTTTTCTTCCTCGGCAAGTGCTTTGATTGCCTTTTGAGATAACAGAACGGGGTTAAGACCAATAATAAGGACTTCGATTTCTTCGCCTACTTTAGAAGCGTAATCGGCTTTGTTGTATTTTTCACAGTCGAGTTCTTCTTTAGGCAGAAGGATTTCCTTTTTGGTATTATTGATGTATAAAGCTAAACCTTCATCCGTAGCAGAAGAAATAGTTGCAACTATTTTTTGCCCCTTTCTGAATTTTTGTTGGCCGTTTTCAAGTTTGGCAACAGCTTCTTCCATCTCGTTTACAGTTTTAACTTCAGTGACTACTTCTTCCATTTTTGAGAAAACCTCCATTGATTGTTCGGGTGGAGTAGATGCCCCCGATACAATACCTACCTTTAAAAAATTAGCATACTTGATTGCGTCAAATTGGCTTACGTCGCTAACGAACGAAACGTTGTCGCAAAACGCCTTGCAGACGTCGAACAATTTGCGAGAATTACTCGATGAATTATCACCGACGACTATCATTGCGTCGCATCGTTTCGACAAGCTTTCCGCTTCCCTCTGACGCTCCCTTGTAGTATAGCAAATTGTTTTAAAAATCTCAACTGTTTTACTACAATTTTTTTTAATTTTGTCTAAAAAAATAGCAAATTTAGCGTCGTTATAGGTTGTTTGTGCGACTATACACAGTTTTTCGTGTGAGTTGTAGTCGTAATTTTCGTCAAATTCGTTCTGAACGAGCGGTTTTTCGCCCGAAGCCCAGCCTTCGATGCCTTTAACCTCGGGGTGATTACAATCGCCGACGATCAAAATTTTATATCCTCTATCCGAATAGTCACTCACGATATCGTGAATTTTCTTGACGAAAGGACAGGTGCAATCGAGAATTTCCTTCCCCGATTTTTTTAAAAAATCAATCGTTTCTCTTTTTTCCCCGTGCGAACGTATAACGACTACGTCGCCCTCTGTCTCGTCGAGAGAGTGCGCTATCTTTATACCGCGCTTTTGAAGTTCCTCGTTCACCGCTTTGTTGTGAACGAGTTCCCCTAAAACGCATACTTTTTTATTCTTTATACTTAAAACGGCGGTTATCGCACGGTTTACGCCCATACAAAAACCGCTGTGTTTTGCCAAAATAACTTCCATCTTATTTAGACTTCTTATACGGAATTTCCTTGGTTTGCAAAAGTTTTTCTTTAATCAATTCGTCTGCCTTTTGAAGGACTTCGGCATTAATTTTAGAACCGTAAAATTCGCTTAATTCGAAAGGTTCGCCTATCTTTATATAATTACGCCTTAAAAATCTGCTTTTGCCGTCGATAAAAACCGTTTGAACGGGAGTTTTGCTTTTTATCGCGAAAAGCGCGGCTCCCCCTTTTAACGGCAATAAGGGTTGGTCGGTTTTATTTCTCGTCCCTTCGGGGAAAATCAATAATCGACTGCCGTTTTTGAGCATTTTTACGCAATTTATTATGGTTGAAACGTCGGGGTTATCCCTATCGATGGGGATCCCTCCCAAAGTTTTTAAAAACCAAGACACCGGTTTAGAGGTAAAACTTTCTTTTTTAGTTAATACATAGGTTTTGCCTTTATATTGCATTCCGATAATGAAGGCGTCGGCGTTGGATAAATGATTAGCCACAACTACGCACGGCGTTTTTAAGGCTCTGTCTTTTCCGATAACTTTGAAAGGAAAAAACAACTTCATAAATCCCGTGACGATTCCCCTTATGATATAATAAATGAACATGTTTAATATTGTTTATCGCTATTTTTAATGTGTGACAGTAAAGTTTCGACCACCTCGTCTACATTCATTTCGGACGTATCGATTAAAACAGCGTCTTCTGCCTGCTTTAAAGGGGATATTTTCCTGTGACTGTCGTTATAGTCGCGTCTGTTGATTTCTTCTACCAAATCGTCGAAATCGACCGTTTGTCCTTTCTTTTCGAGTTCTTTATGCCGTCTTTCGGCTCGAACCTCCGGCGTTGCCGTAATGTAAAACTTAAAGGGTGCGTCGGGTAAAACGACGGTACCGATATCTCTTCCGTCCAAAATGCAATCGTTTGATTTTGCGACTTCCCTTTGCATTTCCACCATTTTTTCTCTTACGCATTTTAAAGAAGAAATGTCCGACGACATCATCGATACTTCGTTGGCACGAATTTTTTCGGAAACGTCTTCTCCGTCGAGCATGGTTTTCTGTCTTCCGTTTTCATAACGGATTTCTATATCTATATCGTTTATAAATCTGGAAACCGATTCTTCGTCAAGGCAATCGACGCCACGTTTTAGGGCGCATAACGCGCAAGCACGATACATCGCCCCCGTATCGAGATGGAGTATATCGAGTTTTTGAGCCAATATATCGGCTACGGTGCTTTTACCGCTACCGCAAGGCCCGTCAAGTGCAATATTCAGCATATAATCTCCTGTTTATATAAAATCGGTGCTTCCCGCTTTTACGCCGGTAGCAAACGCAATTTGCAAATTAAAACCGCCCGTTTTTGCATCGACGTCTATAACCTCGCCCGCAAAAAACAAGCCTTTTACAAGTTTACTTTCCATGGTTTTGGGATTGATTTCAGCGGTATTTACACCACCCGCGGTTACTACCGCTTGAGAAAACGGGCATAAACCGTCGTAATCTAATGTAAACTTTTTGATAACCTCGGCAAGTTTTCTCCTCTCTTCCCTCGTTATCTCGTTATTTTTTTTGTATTCTTTGATACCGCTTCTTTTTACGACTATCGGAATAAGACTCGACGGAAGTAATTTGTTGAGCGAATTTTTCAGTTCTTTGTTTTTTAATTCTTCGAAATCTCTCAGAATGCGTTTATCCAAAGTGTCGAGATCGAGTGCGGGCTTTAAATCGATATACATAGACAATTCCGATTTGTTAAGCCTGTTAATTTTACTCGAAGCGGTCAATACTATAGGTCCCGACACGCCGTGATGGGTAAATAAAAGTTCGCCGAACTCGTCTACTATAAGTTTTCCGTTTTTTTCCACCTTTAAACTTACGTTTTTCAAGGTTAAACCTGAAAGTTCGGTACAATAATCGCCTTTTACTTCAAAGGGAACGAGTGCCTGCACGGGGTTTATTATAGAATGCCCCAAAGTTTTTGCAAACTTATAGCCGTCACCCGTCGAACCCGTCAAGGGGTACGAAATACCGCCCGTTGCAATAATTACTTTATCGCAAGCGTATTCGGCTAAATCGGTTTTTACCGAACAAACCGCGCCGTCTTTTTGTCCTATCGAGATAACCCTTTCGTTAAGATTGATTTTTACGTTTACCGATTTCAACATTTCGGTAAGCGTCTTTATGACGTCGCTCGACTTATCGGACTCGGGAAAAACTCTGTTTCCCCTTTCTACTTTTAAGGGTAACCCGTGCGATTGCAAAATCGTCATAAGATCGGTTGGCGTGAAATTAAAAATAGCGCTCGTCAAAAAACGTGGATTGGATATTACGTTGGTAAAAAATTCCTGCACGTCGCAATCGTTGGTTACGTTACAGCGGCCTTTACCCGTAATATACAGTTTTTTGCCGAGCTTTTCGTTTTTTTCGATAAGTATGGTGTTGTTGCCCGAAAGGGAAGAATAGTACGATGCAATCATTCCGGCGGGACCTCCGCCTATAACTATTGTCGTCATACCTTCCTCCTCGGAAATTTTTTTAAATACTTTCACCCGACGGAAAAATCCGTCGGGTAAAAGTCAAATGCGTTTAAAAAACTATGCGGGATAAACCCTGTTTTTGTCGGAAGCCATATCTTTGTCTACGCCGGACTGTTTAGCCAGTCTGTATTTAAAGAAGTTGATTGCAACTTGGTTAAATAACGCGTAAGACAAAACGTCTTCTTCCTGTTGTACGTATTCGGCACATTCCTTCCTATACTTTTCGAGTTCGGGAGGAATGTCGTCTGCGGGACGATGGGTAATAATAGGTTCGTTACCTACTACCTTCTTTAATACTTCGGGATTGGGATCTGCGGGAAGTTTGCCGTATTCACCGCGCAAAAGACCTTTGAATTCCTTGGTAACCATCTTGTATCTTTCGCCCATAAGTACGTTCAAAACGGCTTGAGTACCGACGATTTGACTGCTCGGCGTAACCAAAGGAGGATAACCGCAATCTTTTCTTACGTTGGGGACTTCCGCCAAAACGTCCATAAGTTTGTCGGACTTGTTTTGTTGTTTGAGTTGGTTGATAAGGTTGGAAAGCATACCGCCCGGTACCTGATATACGAGGGTGTTGATGTCTACCTTCAAAACTTTATCGGACAAAACTCCGCTTGCCTTTAATTGATCGGCTACTCCGCGGAAGTATTGAGTTATGGGAAGAAGTTTTTTAAGGTCTATACCGGTATCGTATTCGGTTCCTTGTAAAGTTGCTACCAAAGGTTCGGTTGCGGGTTGAGAAGTACCGTTACCCAAAGGAGATAAAGCGCAGTCGACTATGTCGCAACCGGCTTCGATAGCCTTTAAGTTTACCATATCGCCCGTACCCGATGTGTTATGGGTATGAAGGTGAATTTTGGTTTCGGGTTTCAAGACCTTCTTCATTCCGCTTATCAAGTCGTAAACCGTGTAAGGAAGCAAAAGGTTTGCCATATCTTTTAAGCAGATATTGTCAGCGCCCATGTCTTCGAGGGTTTTTGCGAGTTTGATAAAATATTCGTTGTTGTGTACGGGGCTTATGGTGTAGCAGATAGTCGCTTCGCATACGCCGCCGTATTTTTTAATTGCCTTCATCGCAGTTTCCAAGTTTCTGACGTCGTTTAAAGCGTCGAAAACTCTTACGATGGAAACGCCGTTTTTAATGCTTAAACGAACAAATTCGTCAACTACGTCGTCGGCGTAATGTTTGTAACCCAAAAGGTTTTGTCCGCGTAAAAGCATTTGGATGGGCGTCTTTTTAAGATGGGATTTCAAAATACGCAATCTTTCCCAAGGATCTTCGTTTAAAAACCTTAAGCAGGAGTCAAAGGTAGCACCGCCCCAGGCTTCCAAAGAATAGTACCCGATGTCGTCCAATTGGTCGAGCATGGGAAGCATTTGCTCTATTGTCATTCTCGTAGCCGCTTGCGATTGGTGAGCGTCACGAAGAATAGTTTCTGTAATCATAACTTTTCTTGCCATAATATTAACTCCTTATTAAAGTAACGGGCAAACCGCAAGTAAAACGCCCGCGGCTATTGCAGAGCCTATAACGCCTGCGACGTTAGGTCCCATAGCGTGCATAAGTAAGTGGTTGTCGGGGTCGTATTCCCTGCCCATGTCTTGAGAAATTCTCGCTGCCATAGGAACGGCGGAAACGCCTGCCGAACCGATGAAAGGATTGATCTTTCCGCCGGAAATCTTGTTCATGATCTTTGCGCAAAGAAGTCCGCCGACGGTACCCATGCAGAATGCGAAAAGACCGAGTAAAATAATACCTAAAGTCTTTATGTCGAGGAAGGTTGAACCGATTGCTTTGGAACCGACCATAACGCCGAGGAAAATGGTTACGGTGTTCATAAGTCCGTTTTGAGCGGTATCGGAAAGCCTTTGCGTTACGCCCGATTCTCTTAACAAGTTACCGAGCATAAGCATGCCTAAAAGAGGCATTGCGTCGGGAAGAAGTAATCCTACTATTAAAGAAACGGAAATCGGGAAAACGATTTTTTCGAGTTTGGAAACCGTTCTTAATTGTTTCATTTTGATACGGCGTTCTTTATCGGTAGTCATAAGCCTCATGATAGGCTTTTGAATGACGGGGATAAGTGCCATATACGAATACGCCGAAATAGCGATTGCGGGAAGCAAATCTTCGGCAAGTTTTTTTGCTACGTAAATTGCGGTAGGACCGTCTGCGCCGCCGATGATTGCGATTGCGCCGGATTCCTTCGGGGTATAGCCTAAAAGGCACAAAGCGCCGAAGAAGGTTATAAATATACCGAGTTGAGCCGCCGCGCCCATAAGCATGCTCTTGGGGTTAGCGATTAACGGACCGAAGTCTGTCATACAACCGATGCCGAGGAAGATGATCGGGGGGAAGATAACCCAATCTACGCCTTTATAGATGTAATAGAACAAACCGAAGTTTCTTATTACAGTTTCAGAAGAAAGGGAAAGTTGGTTTGCCGCAAAAGTAAATTGGGCACCGCTTAACTGCGTGGAAAAACCGGTTTCGAGGGCGGATTTTAAAGCGTCAAAACTTTCAACATTGAAAAATTTGATAAGTTCGTCCGCCGTTCCCCTCGCGATTTCGGTATTGGATAAGGTATCGGTTACTATGTAACCCTTCGTACCGAACAAAATGCCGTATGCGCCCGGGATGTTTACGATGAACATACCGAATGCTATGGGAAGCATTAGGAGCGGTTCGAATTTTTTAACTATTGCAAGATAGAATAATAAGAAAGACACGGCTAACATTACGTAGTTACGCCAATCGGTTCCTTGTACCAAACCGGTTTGTTCCCACAAACCCAACAAGGATTTACTTATGTCTTCCCATACTCCGCTTGCGAGTATAGAAGTCAAATTCATAAATTTTCTCCCGAAACTACGCTATTATAGCCAAAGTCGCACCGGTTTCGACGTTGGAACCTTCCGTAACGGTAAAGGTAACCGTTCCGTCGCAAGGAGCGTTAAGGTCGTTATCCATCTTCATTGCTTCCAAAATAACGATTACGTCGCCTTTTTTAACCTTCGAGCCGTTGGCAACGGGAAGTTTTTTGATCATACCGGGCATCGGCGAAGTCATTTTTGTTCCGTTTGCGGGAGCCTGAGCCTTGGGAGCGGGCTTAACTTCTTCTTTTACGGGAGCAGCCGTTTGTACGGGTGCAGTCGTTTGTACGTTAGAGGCGGTTGCGCCGACTTCTTCAACGCCTACCTGATATTGTTTTCCGTCTACGGTTATAATAAAATTACGCATAATTGTTACACTCCTTAAAATATTCTTTTAATTTTTTTGATTTTGAATTCGCAGTTAGAGTTTTCTTTAAAATAATACGCGGTGAGCGCGGCGGTTATAACCGCAACGGTTTCGGAGGACAATTCCTCGTCTTCCGCAGTCGCGTAGTCGGAAACGGTCGTTTCCTCCGCAGGTTGAACGTTCTCTTTATTCTCTTTATTCTCTTTATTCTCTTTATTCTTTTTAGCCGACATTATTTTGCCGATAATTTCTATGAACCAAACGATTAAAGCAATACCGAAAAATACGACGAGCATACCGAGAATAAAAACGAAAAGACCGCCAAACAATTTGGACGCCATTAACAAGTTCGTCATTTTTCACCTCGTTATATGAGCATCTGTAAAGCCGAAATAATATATTGACGAACGAATTGAGGTTCGATAACGTCGTCGATGTATCCGCTTTTTGCGGCTTTCATCGGATCGAGTTCGATTTCGGCAAATTTTTCTTTAAGTTCGTCTTTATTACCGCTACCTAAAGCGTATTCCATTTCGGCACCGACTTCTTTTGATACGGCACCTACCTCAGACGTTGCAAAAGCGAAAGAATAATCGGCACCGTACGCTTTTGAAGCAAACAAGGTGTAGCCTAATCCGATTGCTTTACCGTAAATTACGTTGACGGAAGGAACTTCGGAAGAATAATTCAATGCGCACAAAAGTTGAGAAACGCTGTTTAAAACGGTTGATGAATTCGTTGCGCCGTCTTTACTTAAACCGAGCGTATTAACGAAGGTCAATACGGGCAGTCCGTTGTCGGTTGCGTAATACAAAAATTCTTTGACTTTTTCGATGTTTTGTTTGGTAAGTTCGACGCCGTTTTCACCGTTAAAAATAATCGAGGCAACGGAATAACCGCCTACTCTTGCGATACCGGTTAAAACTTCGGGAGCGTATTCTTTGTTGAGTTCGATAAACTTACCGCCGTCGAATACCGCTTCTTTCAAACATTTAGCGCAAACTTTTTCATTCAAAGAAGGAGTACTTCTGTTTGCGTCGTCGTCGGTTTTTTCGTAAATACCGCTAAAGTTCGGCAAAACGCTTAAAATATCGTTAATACTCTCTCTTACCTCGGCAATATCGTTTACCGAGAAGGTGCATAAACCATTACCGTTGTTTTTACCGCCGATTTTGGCTTCGTCGTAACTTACGCCGGAGTTTGCCGCGACCACGAGCGGACTGTTGAAACATACGCATGCGTCTTTGAGATAGTAAACGTAGTCGCATTCAGCCGCAAGAACGGTTGCCGAACCGAACACTTTGCCGTTCATTACGGCAATTTGAGGAACGACGCCTTTTAATTCCTGCGCCTTGTTTAAAAGGCTTGCTATACCTTCCAAAGCGTCAACGCCTTCACCTGCCAAAACGCCTTGGGAAGAAAGCAAATAAACGATGGGCGCGTCTGCCATGCGAGCCTTTTCCATCAGGTTGACGATTTTTTTGCAATTGTTCAAACCTAAACCGCCGGAGAGTACGTTACCCATAAGCGCGGCGACGTAAACGGGGTAATCGTTTATCGTTGCGTAACCGGTAACTACGCCTTCGCCTAACGCGCTTTCGCCGTAAAAATCGTTATGCGAAGAACCGAAGCTTTGTAATTCCACGAAACTGTCTGCGTCGATAAGTTCGGAAATCGCCTTTCTCGTTTCCGCGCCTTCCTGACGCAAACGGTCTTTTTGGGACTTAAGCAAGCTTAATTTATCCATATATGCCTCCATATTGATATAAAAAAGTATGATGTAGTCGTTTAGACGACAAAAGGACATCCGTTCTGCCGTTTCAGCGACAAATTACCGTAATAAATCGACAAAAGAAGCGGTAATTTATTTCAATTTCCCATTCTCTGCCATTATAATTTATCGTGTTAATTATACATTATATTTTTGACGATTGCAAACAAAAAAGACGCCGTAAAGCGTCTTTGTTGATTTTTTTATTGCATTATTTTGTTTTTTCAAAAAATCTTACTACGTTATCTTACTTTCAAAACGTCGTTATCTTATGTTCGAAGTCATAAGGAAACGCTTAAAAGAGCGGATTCCGTCGTCGGTATCGGAAAAAGCAGTCTTTTTAGAAGATACTTTTATAAGTTCTTTTACGTAATCGCGCTTAAACGCCGTTTCGGCTTTTAAAGAATCTTTATAATAGCCGTTTTCCTCTATTATATTTTCTAAAAGGTCTTTAAGTCCGAAAAGCACACCTTCTTCGGTAAACAAACTATCGTCCATAGGAATTTTTTTGGTTAAAACCGCACAAGCCGTTTCCGTTTGTACTTTTGCTTTTTCGGAAAGGTAATAAGTTCCCGCATGATCGGAAAGAATGACTTTTTCAAAAGCCGAAAAGTCTTGATCGGACTGAACTTCTTTGTCGCAAGTAAGCGAGATATCTACTCTGTAGCGGTTATCGTGTGAGTATTTTACCGACATGAAAACGTCGTTGCGGGAAACCCCGTCGGCACCCTTTCCGAAAACTTCGCCGTCCGAATAATCAAGCCAGTTTTCAAGCAGGCATACGGCAAGTCTTTCAAGAGTGTTTCTGTTGAAAGACTGCATGCAAACCGTCGAAAACGCACCGCAGTAAACGGATATTTCGACGTCGGGATAGCTTTCGGAAAAAGCAGTAAAATCGCTCTTTTTGGCAAAATCGTTATCGTCTACGCCCGCGGTAAATACAGTACCGAAAGATTTTTCTCCGTATTCACTGCCCTTAAAAAACGCCGATGCGGAGTAATCGGGTAAATATTCAATAAAATCGAGCATGGATAGTACGGCGTCGCTAAAATCGCCTTTTGTTTCTTTCGTTTCAACCTTACATTGACGGTTGTAAACGTTAGGTTCGACGTAACTCATCGCATACTTTCTTCCGTTCAAATCAAGGGTAACCTTTCTCAAATCATCGAAACCGCTAGGAGCGTTATGGTCGTCGCGTATAAAAACGTTTACGCCCTCGCCTTCGTAATAACGCCCTACGACGTTTGAAAATTCCTTATCGGATATTTGTCCGGAAGAGACGGCAAGCCCGTAAAGATACCCGCAAGCGGCGTTAGCACCGAATTTTTCCCTTAAATTGCGAAACTTTTTATCTATATGCGAGGGAAGCGGAAGCAGAACGCTCAACACAAGCCCCGTGAAAAATTTTTCGTCGACGGATTCCGTCGGTTTACTTTCCCGAAGGTATTCGGCTACTTCTTTTTTTAACATTTCAAGGGAAGGTTCTGCATCGACTTCTTCCGGTTCGTAAGCACCCACGCCGAACAAAGTTTGTAAAATTTCCCTTTTTACGCAGACATCGCAATCGTTTAGTTCGAGATTTTCTTTGGCGTAATCGAGTAGTTTTTCGATTAAAACGGCTCCGTTTTCCATTTTTCACCTTTGTTAATTGTTTTTTCCACACAATTATAAACGCAAAAATAATTTTTTACAACAAAAAATTACTCCTTTTTGCGTTTTTCACTTTTATATTTTCGGTCGTTCACCGCTTATACGATTCGGGGTGAATAACGTGGGTTTCTTTGGGATCTTCCCTTGAAATTCTTTTGTCTTTCAAAGTTATGGCTTTTTTAAGACTGGACGAGCCGTACTTGTCCCGAATGGCACCAACCGTTTTTGCAAGCGAAAGTTTTTTGTCGTAACTTTCGGCATCGTCGAAAAGTGACAACTGCGTATCTCCCCTACTAAAATCGGAAGCGGCTACGCCGAGAGAGCGTACTCCCTTTTTAAAATCGTAGTTTTCCTTAAAAAGTTTTAGCGAAAGTGTCAAAATATCTTCGGGAAAACTCGACGGAAAGGGTAATTTTGCCTGCCTCGTAAAAAAATCTAAATTTTCGTCCCTTACGGTCAAGGTTACCGTGTTTGCCATGCCGAGGTTTTTGCGAAAAATTCTCGTCGAAACGCTGTCGGACAAAACGGATAACATTATGTGTACGTCTTCCAAATCGTTTAAATCACGATAGCATGTCATGCTGTTACCGACAGATTTTATTTCGTCGGGTTCCTCGTATTTTCTTACCGGCGAAATATCTTCTCCCTTTGCAAAATCGGAAAGAGTTTTTCCCCATTTTCCGAATGCCTCGGTTAAAAAATTAACGTCGGTATTTGCTAAATCGCCTATAGTGTTTATATTGAATTTAGAAAGTTTTAAAGCGGTTTTTCTGCCGACCATCAAAAGATCGGAACAAGGAAGAACCCAAACTTTATCTTTGAAATTATTTTGACTTATAACAGTGGTTGCGTCCGGTTTTTTCATATCCGAACCGAGTTTTGCGAAAACCTTGTTAAAACTTACGCCGACAGAAGCGGTAAGATTTAAATCCCGCACCTTTCTTCTGATTTCGTCGGCTATTTTTTCGCCGTCGCCGAAAATTTTACTGTTGGTAACGTCAAGCCAGGCTTCGTCGATGCCGAAAGGTTCCACGAGGTCCGTGTACCCGAGGTAGATTCTTCTTACCCTTTCGGAAAAATCGAGATATTTGTCGAAATCGGCTTCGATCGTTAATAGGTCAGGGCAAAGATTTTTTCCTTCTCTTATGGTCATCCCCGTTTTTATGCCCAGTTTTTTAGCCGCCTCGTTTTTTGCAAGCACTATACCGTGTCTGTCCTCAACGCTTCCCGTTACGCAAAAAACACGACCGCTTAAAGAAGCGTCGTAGGCTTGCTCGCACGAGGCGTAAAAGTTATTGAGATCGGAATGTAATATAACTCTCATAGCGTTTGAAGGTCGGGTTTAAAGATATTGTTTATAGTCTGGTTTTAAGTGGTTATTTATATCTAAACGGCGTCGGGCTTAAAAATATTGTTTATATTTTAACGGCGTCGACGTCTAACGGTTTTTGACGCTTCTGTTTTAAGCCAAAAAGGTGCGTGTCGCTAACGTTTTTTGAAGAATTTACTTAATTTTTCGGACAATTTATCACCGCTTTTATATATGACAAGGGATAGGTATCCTGTAAAAAGCAATAGGATTGCCCATACGGACATGCCGAATTCCGTGTCGAACGGTATCAGACTTCCGTTTAAAGAATAAGCCGTGGTAAACACCGATACAAGCCTTGAAAGCGCAACGACGGAAAGGAAATATCTTTCCGACATGGATGAAAGCCCCGATACGAAACACAATAAATCGTCAGGGAAAAACGGCAACAAAAACATTGCCGTAAGCATGATTTTATCCTTCCCCTGCGCCAAAAGTCGGGCTTTTTCGAGATTTTTTTTGCCGACTAAATATTTAACGACTTTCAGTCCGAATTTTCTGCCGATAAAAAATGCGGTTACCGAACCGGAATATATACCGATAAAACTTATTACCGCACCTTTAAACGGGCCGAAAAGAGCAACCGACGCACCAGTCGTGATAATTCCCGGAATAGGCAAAAGGGTTACTTGCAAAAACTGCACCGCTATCATTACGACCCAAGCAAAAGCACCTTTTTGCAAAACGTACGCGCGCAAACTTTCTATCGACGAAAACTTATCGATAACCCCCGTATCTTTAAGTATGTACAAAAAGGAAAAAATCAAAGCGGAGAAAGCAAGCGTCGCCAAAATAATACGGTACAAAGTCTTTTTGTTTTTATATTTGCAAATAACCGAGGCAACAGATAATATCGAAAATATCGCAATAACCGCAGAAGTGACGGCTTTTTCGTCTCTAAAAGCCTTGTTTGTCGATATAAGTATGTACGTTATCAGAAAAAAGGCGGAAAGTCCGCCCAAAACGAAGATCGAAAGGACGGAAAATATGTCTTTGAATTTTTCCGATTTATTTTTCATTTGGCAAAACCGTCAAAAATATTATATTTTGACCAATCTGCTTCTTATGCAAAATATCGGACTTTATCGTGCCGTTCTATCGTGCTTGGGTGAAATTTTGCTCAGGCAAAATTATATTTTACGTTAACTATCTTCGGCGGATAACTTATCTTTATTCGACGGATAACTTATCTATTTCTTTTCTTGCGATTTCGTCGCAACGATTGTTGTAAACGTTGTCGGCATGCCCCTTTACCTTGACAAATTTTACCCTATGCTTTGAAAGAAGTGAAAGCAAATCTTCCCAAAGTTCTCTGTTTTTTACGGGTTTTTTATCGGCGGTTTTCCAGCCGTTATGAAACCAAGCGTAAAGCCATTCGTTTTGAATAGCGTTTACAACGTAGGCGGAATCGCTGTACAAAGTGACTTCGCAAGCATACTTTAAGGCGGAAAGGGCTTTGATTACAGCCAAAAGTTCCATACGATTGTTTGTGGTTTCCCTTTCCCCGCCCGAAATTACTTTCTCGGTTTGGTTATATATTAAAATTGCACCCCATCCGCCGGGGCCGGGGTTATACGAACACGCCCCGTCCGTGTAAATAGTTACTTGCTTCATATTTTTGCCTATATTGTTGTAAGTTAAGGTTTAGTTTAAGGTTTAGTTTATGTCAAACTTTGCACATGCGTGCAAAAATTAAGAACGTGTAAAAATCGAGAATGCACGGAAATCAAGAACGTGTAAAAAATAATGACGTAAAAAAAATCGAGAACATGTAAAAATCGAGAATACGCAAAATTAAGAACCCTCTCGCCTTTGCACGGCTCGTGTTTCGTAATAGTTTTATTGCCTAAACAATAAGTAGTTTTATTGCCTAAGTAAATGGAATTTATAAGTGTATTATACACTAAAAAATGCTCGTTTGCAAGCAAATAGACTTATTTGCAAACAAGCATGTACCGATGAAAATAATATAATACGCCTAATGCAAACACCCGTCAATGACGCCATAGTTACCTGCGTATAGCCACGGTTACGCACAATCGTTTTTGACGGCTTAGCTTACGATAAAGTAGTGGTTGCGTGTTGAAATCAATTACTCTGTCGATAAAAATAAAACTACCTATCGGCTTAACGAATGCTTCGAATAGTAAAACATATTCTTCGCATTGTAAGCCGTTAGCCTATTTGTTTATATAATTGCACGCTTACGCGTGTTTGGTTGCGTGTTTGGTTGCGTGTTTGGTTGCGTGTTTGGTTGCGTGTTCGAATCCCCTACTCTATCAAAACAAAAAAGCACCCG
>CAVJMJ010000021.1:0-28173 GCA_963650915.1 Parasutterella excrementihominis
TTCGTTGACAAAGTAGATAATTTCTGTTACACTTTACGAGTAGGTGTCATCTAATGATATATTAGATGTACACGACTTTTCGTTAGGCGAACGGTTTTTTAGCCATAAAAAGCCCGTTTGTGATAACTTTTTAAACTCAAAAAAGGTTTGCCTTTTAAAGATTTTTACCACCGAAAAATTTGCTTTGCAACCCTTTTATAAGCCGAAAAATTTTGTTTTACAATGTATTTTTAACAAAAATTTTGTTTAAAATACATTTTTTAACCGTAAAATTTGTTTAGCAAAGGCTTTTAAGCCGAAAAGTTTTTAAAAATGGTTTTACACCGTAAAATATCGTTTCACTACTGTTTTTTAAACTCGAAAAGTTTACTTAATAATTAAAGAAAAGTTTATTTTGCGATTAAAAAAAGTTTATTTTATAATCAAAAAAATGTTTATACTACAAGGCGTTAAGCCTTGTTTTATTTATAAGAAAAAAGCCGTCGGGTAGCTTCCGACGGCTTTTTTGCAAAAAAACGACCGACGCAAATTGCGTTTTTTACAATTTACGTCGGTCATAACTATTTTTTTCTGCTAACGATATTTTTATTTAATAACGATGCCGAAGAGTTTTATAAACAAGCATCGTTAATGATATATCCCTTCTAAAATAAACACCGAAAAACCGTTCAAAAAGTCTGTACGGAGTGTAAAAACCGCACCGTTATTACTCTCACAAATAAACGCCGTTCGTGCGATAGTAACCCCGACCGCTAAAATAGTCGCTTAAAAGTTATAAACCTACCGTTAAACATAGTCGTTTAAAAATTATAAACCGACGTCGAAAAGGTCTACGTTTCAATAACGGCACTATTCTACGCCGTTCCGAAAACCCGAATAACGGCATAGCAATCTAAACAACTGCGTAACAATGCGTCTATACTTCGACGTTACTAAAATTATAACGGCGTACTATTGTACTATTCTTCGTTGTTGCCGAAATTTACGCCCATAACACTGCTTACGGGGAGGGAGAATATAATGCCTGCGCCGACGGTGGAAAGCCCTGCGGCTTCCTTTACGGCGGTCATGATTTTATCTCTTTCCGCTTTAGCGGTCAAAATAAAAACCATTTCCTTGTTGGGGTGCAAGGTGATGCCCATAAATTTAACTAAGTCTTGCGCTTCGGCTGTTCCGCGCGCGTTAAAAATGGTACCGCCTCTTGCGCCGGCTTCTCTTGCCGCTTCCATAACGGCTTCGTCATAGCCTTGGTTAACGATTACAACTATAAGTTCGTTCATAATTCACCTCTAAATCAAATCTTTGGTATTACCGAGCAGTATTTGCAAAGTAAGGTTTCCGCCAACCGCCGAAACGGGGACGGTCATGGCAAAAGGTCTTTCTTGAGCCTTCGGGAAAGACTTATATAAAGTTTCATAAACGGTTTGCACGTTTTTGTTTTCGCAAAAGGTGAAAATCAATTCCTTTTCGGGTTCGCCGAGCCCTATGGCTGCCAAAACCTCCGACGAAGCGGTGCCTTTGGCACGCGTCAACGTGTTAAAATTGACGTAAGGCTTTATTAGCGACAATACCTTTTCACCCTTGCTTGCGGGGCAAACTATTATCATGAGTTCGAGTAAAATATTTCTCATAACCTCTCCTTTTTTGCGGTCTGCGTTGTGTAAATTATCGTGCTACGGTATAATTTATTTCGCAACGATAAATCTATCGTGCTATGATATAATTTATTTCGCAACGGTAAATCTGTTGCGTAACGGTTAAATTTATCTCGCTACGGTATAACTATCTGTTCGTGTTGAGTTCTATAATGTCGCTGTCGAAAAGGCGAAGAACGGATTTGTTGATTTTGGGTTTACGGCTTGCTTTAATTTTGACGGTAAGACCTAAAATTTGAATGGTGATAAGGGGAGTTAAAGCAATAAAGGCAACCATGCCGTATGCGTTAGAAAGTATGGCTTCCGTGCTTCCCATGGAAACTGTGGACGCCGCACCTATCGCAAGGGGTAACATAAAGGTCGTCGCCATAGGTCCCGACGCAACCCCGCCCGAGTCGAACGCTATTGCCGTGTAATTTTTTGGAACCACGAAAGAAAGCAAAAGGGCAAGCCCGTACCCCGGTATCAATATATAATAAACGGGGATGTCGAAAAGTATTCTCATTGTTGCAAGCCCGACCGAAATCATCATGGATATCGATAGGGAAATAAGAAGAGTTTTTCCTTTAATAGTGCCGTCCGAAATAGTTTCGACTTGTTTGCACAGTACGTGAACCGCAGGTTCCGCCAAAACGATGAAGGCACCGACTATCATGCCGACGGGAATCAACAGCCAATTGTTGTCAAGGGCGGCAAGCCTGTTGCCGAGGTCGAACCCCATATCCATAAACCCTGCCGAAACGCCGGTTAAAAATAACGATAGCCCTATATAGGTGTATACGAGACCGAAAATAATCCTCATAACGCGTTGACGGGGGAGTTTTATAAAGAACCCGTTCATCACGAAGAAGAATGCAGAAATGGGTAAAAGCGCAATGGCGACTTCCTTCATGCAACTAAGCAAAATATCTCGGAAGTTGGTCAATAGGTCGGTTATCGACACTATTTCACCCCCGAAAGAGTCGATTGCAATCTCCGGTTTAAAGATAAGGCAAAGCAACAAAACGAGAAGTATGGGACCGATTGAACAGATGGCAACGACGCCGAAACTGTTTTCGTTTCTGTTTTTACCGCCGAGTACGGAGGCAACGCCTACGCCGAGTGCCATTATGAAGGGAACTGTTATCGCCCCGGTGGTCACCCCGCCCGAGTCGAAAGCAAGGGCAATGTACTTGTTGTCTACGAAAAGCGCAAGTACAAAAATCAAGCCGTAAAATACGATAAGTATCAGGTTAAGACTGATTTTTGCGAAAATTCTTCCGAGTGCTATTGCCAAAAACAGACCGACGCCCAAAGCAATGGTTATTATAAGAATCCATTTTATCGAGCCCAACTGATTGCCGAGAACCATAAGGTCGGGTTCGGCAACGGTTACCATCGCACCTATTATAAAGCCGATTAAAAGTATAAGGGGAACTTTCTTCGTCGAAGTAACCTTGCTACCGATAACCTCACCGATGGGCGACAGTGCGATTTCGCTTCCCAACGAGTAAAAAACCATGCCCGTAATCAGTAAAAGGGAACCGATTATAAACGCAAGGAAGTTCCAGCAGAGTTTACCGCCCGGTACGGCAAAATTCAAAATTATAATTATTGCCGTAATCGGTAGAACCGACAAACACGATTCTTTAATTTTATCAAGTAAGATTTTTTTCATTTTAAAATCCTGCGTCGGCGTTGAAACTTTGCCGCATAATTTGCGTCGGCGTCGAAACTTTGCCGTATAATTAATGTATTACGATTATATGGTAACTTATTCTTTAGAAAAAGTCAATAAAAACCTGCGTCGTAAAAGTGAAAATTTCCGTTTGGGTACAGCAAGAAAAAAATTCGTCGGTATTTAAACATATCTTAAAATAGTGTATACGCATACATTGAAATAGCGTTGTGTGACTTAAAATAGCGTTGTGCAAATCTTTAAATAACGTATGCGACAGTCGCAAAACGCTTTTTTTATAATGTACACGTATGTTTTAAAATAACGTATACGGTAGCAAGTATTTGTATTTTTAATAACGCACACGTATATCTAAAAAATGCATACGTATATCTCAATTAGCGTGTACGGTAGCCGAAACCCGACGTTTTTTCGGCTTTTAAAGTATTTAATCTTATTACTTTACAGCATTTAATTTATTATAAATTTATAATAAACCCGTCCGTTTTTTGCACTTCAAATTCGGTTTACCTATATTTTGGATATTTGAGGCATTTTCGGGCGAAAATCAAAATTATTTTTAACAATAATTAAATTATTTTTAGCGAAAATAAACATTATTTTTAGCGATAATAAAAACCTAAAAAATAAAAAAAGTGTGGCTATAGGTCGGTTAACGACCGATTTTGCCACACTTTTCGTGCGTTTTAATATATAATTTGCAAACGGTATATGCGATTACATAGTACGGTTACGATAAAAGGTATAAGCGTTTACCGATCGTTATATAACCGCAACGGATATATAACCGCAACGGAAATAAAATCGTTACAAACCGTTACCAAGCGATTTTTTCACCGATATACGAAGCGAGTTCGTTTATGGAAAGACGAATTTGTTCCATGTTGTCTCTGTCACGCAAAGTTACGGTATCGTTTTCCAAAGTATCGAAGTCTATTGTAATACAGAAGGGTGTGCCGATTTCGTCCTGTCTGCGATAACGTTTGCCGATAGAGCCTGCTTCGTCGTAAGTTACGGGGAAGAATTTTTCGAGTTTTTTCAAAACTTCTTTGGCTTTGTCGCCGAGGTTCTTCTGCAAAGGAAGAACGGCTGCTTTATACGCCGCTACGGCAGGATGGAAATGCATTACGACCCTCGTATCTCCGCCTTCCAAAGTTTCCTCGTCGTAGGCTTCGGACAAAACGGCAAGCATAAGTCTGTCGGCGCCGATAGAGTATTCGATGTCGTAAGGAATATACTTTTCGCCGGTGTTGGGGTCGACGTAAAGCATGCTCTTCCCCGAATATTCCTGATGACGGCTGAGGTCGTAATTCGTACGGTTATGAATACCGTTTAATTCAGACCAACCGATGGGGAAGAGGTATTGTATATCGCATGCCGCTTTTGCGTAGTGCGCAAGTTTGTCGTGGTCTTTGAATCTTAGATGGGATTCGTCAATACCGAGATCCAACAAAAATTGCCAGGCGGCTTTTTTGTAGAAGTCGTACCATTCGTGGTCGGTACCTTCTTTGCAGAAGAATTGATGTTCCATTTGTTCGAACTCAATCGTTCTGAAAATGAAGTTGCCGGGCGTTACTTCGTTACGGAATGCTTTACCTATTTGAGCGATGCCGAAAGGAATTTTAGCCCTCGTCGTTCTTTGAACGTTCAAAAAGTTGACGAATTCCCCCTGTGCAGTTTCCGGGCGGAGGTAAATTTTGTTTTGACCTTCTTCGGTAACCCCCCTCGACGTTTCAAACATAAGGTTAAACTGACGGATGTTTGTAAAATCGGCTTTTCCGCAACGAGGACAAACGATGTGATTGTCTTTGATGTATTGTTCCATTTCGGCGTAAGTCATGGTGTCGGGGTTTACCGCGCCGTGAGCGTGCGCTTCTATCAAAGTGTCCGCTCTGTATCGCGTTTTGCAGTTTTTGCAGTCCATTTTTGGGTCCGAAAAAGATGCGGTATGACCGCTTGCGTCCCAAACCCTTGCGTTCATGAGTATTGCGGCGTCTACGCCGTAGGAGTTGGCACTTTCCTGAACGAAGCGTTTCCACCAAAGGCGTTTTAAGTTGTTTTTAATTTCAACGCCGACGGGACCGTAGTCCCAAGTGTTTCCCATTCCGCCGTAAATTTCGCTTCCCGGGAAAATTATCCCGCGGGATTTGCAAAGATTAACGATTTTATCCATCGTTGCTTTTTGTTCCATAAGTAAAACCTCTTTACTCGGCGAACGAAAAACCGCCCGCCTCTGAATTTTCTACCTTATTTTATATAAAACGTAAGATAAAGTCAAGTAAATGGCTTTATCAACCGCTTAAAAACTTGCTTATTTTATTTAGGAGTGGTAAAATATTAAAATAAAAACAAAAGTATTCTTAAAATAACTCGTTTTTTAATAAAGGTGCCATTATGGAAGAAAGAACTACCCTAAATTTTATTGAAGAAATCATCAACGACGAATTAAATTCGGGAAAGGTTTCCTGCGTTCATACGAGGTTTCCGCCCGAACCTAACGGATATTTGCATATAGGTCATGCAAAATCGTTGTGCATAAATTTCGGAACGGCACAAAAATACAACGGTCTTTGCAATTTGTTTTTCGACGATACCAACCCCTCGAAGGAAAAAACAGAGTACATTGACGCAATTAAAAAAGACATCGAATGGCTGGGCTTTAAGTGGTACGAAATCCATTACGCTTCCGACTTTTTTGAAGATATTTACAATCTTGCCGTAAAACTTATCAAGGACGGCAAGGCTTTCGTGTGCGATATGTCTGCCGACGAAATAAGGGAAAACCGCGGTACATTGACCGAACCCGGGAAGGAAAGCCCGTATAGAACGAGAAGCGTAGAAGAAAACCTTACCCTTTTCGAGAATATGAAGAACGGCAAATACTCGGACGGCGAAAAGGTTTTGCGCGCAAAAATAGACATGGCGTCGCCTAACATCAATTTGCGCGACCCCGTTATTTACCGCGTACTGCACGCAACTCACCACAGAACGGGCGACAAATGGTGCATTTATCCCATGTACGATTTTGCTCACCCCATTTGCGACTCCATGCAAGGCATAACCCATTCCCTTTGCACGCTTGAATTCGAAGACCACAGACCCCTTTATAACTGGGTTATAGAAAATACCGAGGTAACCAATAAACCTCGTCAGATAGAATTTGCAAGACTAAACATAACCAATACCGTTATGAGTAAGCGTTATCTAAAAAAACTCGTCGAGGAAAATATGGTGGAAGGATGGGACGACCCCCGCATGCCCACTTTGACGGGATTAAGAAACCGCGGTGTCCCTGCAGAAGCACTTAAAAAATTCTGTGAGGAAATCGGCGTTTCCAAAGCAAATTCCGAAATCGAGGTAGGGTATTTCGAACACTTTATACGCGACTATCTCAACGAAAACGCACCGAGGGCAATGGCTTGCTTTAACCCCGTAAAGGTTATTATCGACAATTACGAAGGAAGTGAAGAAGTCGACCTCGACGTAAATCCGCAAAAACCCGAACTCGGAAAACGCAAAGTTACCTTCGGTAAAGAAATTTTTATCGACAGCGAAGACTTTGCGGTTAATCCGCCTCCGAAGTATTTCAGAATGAAAAAAGACGGGCTCGTAAGACTTAAAGGAGCGTACGTAGTAAAATGCGACGACTATATTTTAAACGAGGACGGTTCCGTTAAAGAAATACATTGTACATATCTTCCCGAAACGAGAAGCGGTTCGGACGAAAGCGGTATAAAAGTAAAGGGTACCATACAATGGGTTGACGCTAATAATTACGTTCCGTGCGAAGTAAGAAAATACGGCTACCTTTTGACCGATGCCAAGTATAACGGGCAGGACTTCGGCGAAAGGCTTAATCCGAACAGTATGGAAATTTTATCGGGCGTTGCCGAAAAGTATATAGAAACGGCACCCGTCGGCGAAAGTTTCCAACTTTTGAGAAAGGGTTATTACAAAAAAATGCTCCGTGACGGCAAAATCGTTTTGTCCGAAATAGTTTCCTTAAAGGATAGTTTCAAGGCTTAACGGCGTTTTTGCCTTCCGTTTAGACTAAAATAAGGCTTGTTTTTGCTTTTTTAAGGTAAAAAATCCTTCGGTTTTTGTGAAAAATCGTTAATTACACAATAAATACGATATTTTAAGCAAAAATTTGCAAAAAGGTATTGACTTTTTTAAAGTAATCTAATATAATACTTTTGTACGTAAACGTTGCGTGACGGCATGATAACAGTATAGCGTGACCGAAACCGCGTTAAATGAGGTGAAATATGTATTGGATAATTGACGCGCTCGTCGTACTATTTGCCGTTTTTGTGGCAATTCGCGGGTACAAAAGAGGATTGGTTGACTCGATTCTGTCTGTTTTGTGTACTGTCATTTTGTTTGCCCTTGCCGTAGTCGGGGGGCCGTTGTTCTTATTGCTTCTATATAAGGTCGGCGCCGTTAACGACTTCGCTTACGCCTTATTGTCAGTAATAGGGGAAACAAACTCTCTGTTCCAACTTATGGATGTAACGGCGTTTGACGTGTGCCAGATGTTGGCGGCATTGATATTCGTCATAATCGGTTGGATTATTTCAACCGTCATATTCGTATACGTCGGTAAAGGCGTAAGGGCACTCCTTGACAAAATACCCTCGAAGGGCGTTTACGGCGGAATAACCGGCGTACTCGGCATGATTTTTTATCTTGTCTTGTACCTCGGCGTTATTATGTTAGTGCTTGCGCTTATCAATATGGGTGCGACAAAGGAAAACGAATTCTTCGTAAGAATAAACGAATTTATCAGATCTTGCCAAATTTGCGGATGGATTAGCAAAATCAATCCGTTAAACGGCTTATTTGCATAATTAACTTTTGTTATGAAAACGGGCTTTTGCGCTATGCAAAGCCCGTTTTCGATTACGTTTGTTTCTTAGTTCGTTTTTATTTGTATCTTTGACGCCGTTTTTTGCCGTTCGGGTAAACATCGATTATTTGTTATACGGCGTATTTAAAATTGTTGTTATATAGCAAAGTTTAAGATTATTTGTCGTACGGCGGATTTTTAACGGTTTTTTCTTCGAGGACGGTTGCGTCGTTCGACAGTAAAACGCAAACGGTTTGTTCGCTCGTTATAAATCCCACGTACCAAAAGTTTTTGTCGCCTTCGGCAATCAACCTTACGTAAATTTCGCCGTTGAAAACGCCGTTTGAGGAAAGCCCGTCGACGTAGTCTTTTTTATAAAGGTAGGCACTGTATAAAGCCTTTTCGTAACTTACGGTAGAGGGCAAAAGTCTTGATTCCATATTAACGTTTTCGCTTTCGTTTTCGTGCGTAATAGTGACGATAAACGGCTTATCGGGCAACTTTTGCACCGAAACGGTAGAAACGAAGCAGTCGCTTACCGTTGAAAAAGACATGTTGTCGGAGTATTCTTTGTCGGTCGTAAACGAAACTTTATAATCACCCGTTTTTCCGTTTTTGATTTTGAGTTTCAGTATTACCTTCTTTTTGGCTGGCGACGTAACCCCGTCGGCAATCATTGGGGATTCGCAAAGTTCGGGGTAAACGTCGATAAGATAGTTTTCCGTTTCCCCTCTAAAGGCGTCCTTTCTGAGCCTCGACAGACTTTGGTCGAGATCGTTTTGTTTTGCGCAACCGAAAAGGGTCGAAAACAGCAAAATTGCAACGCAAAACGTAATAATTTTTTTGATTTTCATAATTCACCTCGTTATATTCTATTGTGCGCTACCGATTTTATGAAAAAAACCTTTAAAAATTATTGAAATAAACAGTTAAATATGTTAAAATATGCTTATGAAAAATTTAGTGTTGAAAACGATAGGAATAACCCTTTGCGCAATAGTCGTGCTGATTGCCCTTTTGTACGGGATATTTGCGCTGTTTTTTCCTAAAAATATGGCAAAGTTTTACGATAATACGGGGAACGACAAACTTGCGGTTTATTACATGGAAAAGGCGTGTAATAAATCCGATAGCATAGACGACATGAATCTTCTTTGCGTTTACGCCGTAAAAACGGGCGATAACGGGCTTATAGCCAAATATTTGGACAAATTATTTCAGTCCGACGATTTTAAAAAATATAGTCTTACCACGGTGGACGGAATAGCCTATTACGATTTTATGGCGAGTAAATACGTGATAGCCCGCTTTTACGTAGACGGTGCTACTGCGGCTATAGAAAAGGCTTTTGCACTCACCGACGATTACAGACAGTTTTCCGCCGTTTACAGTCTTTTAAGAACGATAGTTTCGGATAAAGAGCGCGATAACGGTTACGTAGAAAGTATAAAAGAAGGAATTTTGTCGGCTTACGACGGCTACTCGAAAGCGGGTAAAACTTATGCCGATGCCGATTTATCTATAATAAACGTTATTTTAGGTTAGTGTTTTTGTCTGCCTATAAGCCCGTTATCGGGCTTATAGGCGGACTTTTGTCTACGGAAAAGATAGACGGAGCGATTGCTACCGTTATGCAATTAGATAGAGCAATACGAAATCAATGACTGTCGGAATCGGTATACGATTCACGAGGTCTTTTGTTTATATAAGATTTTTTTGCAAGATTTACCGATTTTATTCTCGTAACCCATTGACTATTCTCGCAAAAAGTACTATAATTTACGAGAAAGGAGTTAGATATGAGAGAATTCGATTATAAACAACTTGCGAATAGTAAATGGGATAACACAATTATCGAGTACCTTGCTAAAATTCACGAGATGAAAGGCAGACAAGAGTTATACCTTTCTCAAAAGCAATTGGAACTTGACAGACTCGTTGAAATTGCAAAAATTCAAAGCACGGAAGCCAGCAATGCGATTGAGGGTATCGGAACAACCGAAACAAGGTTAAAGCAACTGATTTTACAAAAGACCACGCCGAGAAACCGAAATGAAAAAGAAATTGCCGGATACCGTGACGCACTTACAACGATTCACGAGAGTTTCGAGTACATTCCGATAACCCCGAACTATATTTTGCAACTTCATAAGATATTGTATTCCCACAATTCCGAGGCGAATTTCGGAGGTTGTTTCAAAAATTCGCAGAATGAGATTTCCGCTATAGACGAAAAAGGAAATAAGACAGTCTTGTTTATGCCGCTCGATCCGTTCGAAACACCGATGGCGATAGAAAATCTTTGCAAAACATTCAATGAAGCAATCGAAGACGGGAGTGTGGACGCACTCTTGTTGATACCTATCTTCATACACGATTTTCTTTGCATTCATCCCTTCCGTGACGGCAACGGCAGAATGAGCAGACTTCTTACGACGTTGCTTTTATATCGCTTTGGATACTTTGTCGGGAAGTATATATCGCTTGAAAGCAAAATCGCTAAATATAAGGATTTGTATTATGACGCATTATATGACAGTCAAATCAATTGGCATGAGGGGAAAGACGATCCGACTCCCTTTATAAAATATATGCTTATGATAATTCTTTCCGCATATAACGATTTTGAGGAAAGACTGAGCCTTGTCAGCAAGAAAAAAACAGCGACAGAACTTGTCGAAAGTGCATTCGAAACCAAAATCGGAAAGCTTACGAAATCCGATATTGCCGAGCTTTGTCCGACGATTTCCGTCAGTGCGGTTGAAAAAGCAATTGCAACCTTGATAAAGAACGGGAAAGTCAAAAAATACGGTCAGGGCAAGAACACATATTATGTGCTACTAAAATAATTATTCTCGTAAAAGCACATCAAAATTACGAGAAACAACAAAATATTGAGAGAAAGCATTTACCAATCGGTGAGTGCTTTTTTTATGCGAAAAGCAGGAGGATTTATGGGATTATTCAAGAGAAAAGCAAATGGCGAAATCGTGGCTTTGTATCCCATGATGCCGAACAAAATGCAAGTGGACAGAGCAATACGAAATCAAGGACAGTCGGAATCGGTATACGATTCACGAGGTCTTTTGTTTATTTAGAAGAATTGTCCGAAATCGTGTATTATCGTGCCGCAAAATGCAGAACGACAAAAGTTTCGGACATCAAAGTCAAAAACTTTAATTTTTGACGAAGTTTCCGACTTACAAGTCAAAAACTTTAATTTTCGACAAAGTTTCGGACTTACAAGTCAGAAACTCTTGACAAACTTATTTTTTCGAGTATACTAATAGGTAAGAAAACAAGGAGTTTATTATGACCGACCTTATAAATCGTCCCGAATATTTAAAACAACTGATACAAAATAAAGACGTTGACTTAGTTAAAATAGTTACGGGAATCCGCAGATGCGGTAAGTCGTCGTTATTGGATTTGTTTCATCAATACCTTTCGCAAAACGGTGTGCCGGACGAAAACATTATTCATATGAACTTAGAATCATTGCGTTATCGTAACCTTTCGAATTATCTCGGCTTTTATGACTATGTCAGCGAGCGTATACCCAAGACGGGAAAAACCTATTTGATATTTGACGAGTTGCAGGCGGTCGAACATTGGGAGAAGGCAATCGAGTCTTTTCGTCTTGATTTTGACGTAGATATTTATATTACGGGTTCGAATGCGTATTTACTATCTACGGAGTTTTCGACGCTCCTTTCCGGTAGATATGTGGAAATCCGTATGTTACCGTTATCTTTCAAAGAGTTTTTGAACTTTTATGATTTCGACGCGGCTGTTACTATGGAGGAAAAGTTTCAAAAGTACTTGCAGTTCGGCGGAATGCCCGTTTTAAGGGAATATCGATTTAACGAGTCGAGGTGCAATCAAGCACTCGAAGGGATATATTCCACGGTTGTGTTAAGAGATATTTTACAACGCAACAATCAAGCGGATCAGTCGACGCTACAAAAAATAGTTACATTTATTTGTTCTAATATCGGTAGTATCACTTCGCCTAACAATATCGGTAACGTCTTGTCAAGCGTTGGCGATATGAATAACTGTAAATGTAAACCCGTAGCGGGCAAAACCGTTGATAAATATATCGATATGCTAAAAAGTGCCTTTGTTTTTTATTCCGCCCACAGATACGACGTAAAAGGGAAACAATTATTGAAAACGCTTGAAAAGAATTATATCATAGATATGGGGTTTCGTAATATGTTACTCGGTTATCGTGATGCCAACAGGGGGCATATCTTAGAAAACGTCGTATTTTTGGAACTTATAAGAAGAGATTATCGTGTGTATATCGGCAAAGTCGGCGAAACGGAAATCGACTTCGTTGCCGAAAAGCCGAATGAGAAACTATATATTCAGGTAACGGAGAGTATGCAGACACAGGAAACAAGGGAGCGTGAACTAAAACCTCTTCGCATGATATCCGATAATTACGAAAAGATTATTTTGTCTATGGATAGAAATTATATAAATTCTTACGATGGCATCAAGTCCTTAAATTTAATCGATTGGTTGTTGTCGTAAAAAGAATTATCGAAAAAACAATAATATAAAAGAACAGTAAAAATACCGATTGTCGAAAGACAGAAAGTACGATTGTTGAAAGACAAAAAGTATAATTGTCGAAAGACACAAAAGTCCGCCTATAAGCCCGTTATCGGGCTTATAGGCGGACTTTTGCATATAAAAAATTTAATTAAAACGGTTCCGTGACATAGCGGAACCGTTTTAATTAATCGGAAAATAATTCAATTAAAGCCTTTTGTTTTTCGGGTGGAAGTTTGCGAAATGAGGTAAGCATTTTCTTTTCCTGCTCGCTAAGCACTTCGATTTGTTCGTCTTCAAGAAAAAACTGTGCAAGCGTAATTCCGAATGCTTCGCAAATGCGTTGTAGCATTTCTAACTTTGGGGGAGTGTTGCGGGAATATAGCGTTGCAAGCGAAGATTGTGAAATATCTGCTGCTTGTGATAATTTATAGTCAGTCCAGCCCCGTTCCCATTGCAGTTTGCGTATCTTGTCAATAACGTTCATTTATACCTCACACAATGATTTTACTACGTTTTTACGATATATATACTACGCAAACGCGTTGACTTTTTATCGTAATTGCGATATAATATTATCAGAAATGCAAAGTAAGGGTTGTAAAATGGGTGTAGAGTTACAGAAATCACAAATTAAATCCAAAAAGCGTGTTTCGGAACACGGCGAAGTTTTTACCGCCGAGCGAGAAGTAAAAGCCATGTGTGATTTGGTTGCGCAGGAATGCGACCGCATAGACAGCCGATTTTTAGAGCCCGCCTCGGGCAACGGCAATTTTTTAGCCGAAATTTTAACCCGTAAACTTGCCACCGTTAAAAAATTATACAAGTCCAATCCCTATGACTTTGAAAGATATTCCGTTTTGGCGGTAACGAGTATTTACGGCGTGGATATTCTATCGGACAACGTAGAAGAATGCCGTGAAAGGCTTTTTAAACTTTGGTATAAAGAATATAAAACCGTTTGCAAGAAGGCTGTAAACGACGATACTTGCCAAGCCGTAAAATACATTCTGTCAAAAAACATACTATGCGGTAACGCCTTAACCCTTATGTGCGTGGACAAAAACCAAAATGATACCGACACGCCGATAATTTTCCCAGAATGGAGTTTAATACTCGGCACAAAACTAAAACGCCGTGATTTTCGACTTGACGTAATGCTTAAAGCAAACGATAAACCCAAAAGCGGGCAATCGTCCTTATTCGATATCCCCGAAGAAATCAGAAAGTATATATCGCTAAACCCCGCAACGAAAGAATACATGGCGGAGCCGATATGCGAATATCCGCCCGTACATTTTAGGAAGGTACAGGAAAATGGCTGAAACTTTTTTTGACAAAATTTACAAAAACAAGACTTTGCACACGCCCGACGTTTTGTCGTGCCTGTCAAACCTCAGTAACGACGAAGTTTTCACCCCGCCCGACGTTGTAAATCAAATGCTCGATTTACTGCCGCAGGAGTTGTTTTCCGATCCGAACACCACGTTTTTAGACCCCGCGAGCAAAACGGGCGTATTTTTGCGCGAAATCGCAAAAAGGTTACTCGTAGGTTTAAAAGACAAAATACCCGATTTACAACAGCGTATCGACCATATATTCCATAAGCAACTTTACGGTATGGCAATTACCGAACTTACGAGTTTGCTATCCAGAAGAAGTTTATATTGCTCGAAGTACCCGAACGGCGAATTTTCAATTTCTCATTTCGACAATGCCGAAGGCAAAATACGTTTCCGCCGTATCAACCACGTTTTTATAAACGGTAAGTGCAAATATTGCGGTGCCACCCAAGAAAAATGGGATCGTGGCGACGAAAAAGAAACCCACGCTTACGAATTTATACATACCCAAACCCCGGAGAAAATTTTTAACATGAAATTCGACGTAATTATATCCAACCCGCCTTATCAATTATCCGACGGCGGCGGCACTGGTTCGAGCGCAATGCCGATATATCAACACTTTGTAGAAGCGGCTAAAAATTTAAAACCGCGTTATTTAAGTATGATTATACCTGCAAGATGGATGACAGGCGGAAAAGGACTTGACGATTTTCGTGAAAAAACCATACATGATAAACATTTTACTGTCTTACATGACTATGCAAATGCCGAAGATTGTTTTAGCGGAGTGGATATAAAAGGCGGCGTGTGTTATTTTCTTTGGGAAAGGGACAAAGAAAAAATGTGTGATATTTATAGGCACGATAATAACGGCGTAATATTTTCTCAACGTTATTTAGTCGAAGAAGATGACGGCATTTTTATACGTTATCCTCAACTTGTATCAATTAAGCATAAGGTTTGGAAGAATAAAGCCGAATCATTTGAAACAATAGTTTCGTCGAGAAAACCCTACGGTTTGGCAAGCGATTTTTTTGTAAATCCCGCAAAATACGGGTTGCCACCGATATATGATAAACCTTTTCCAGACGGATATAGCATATTAGGTCTTGTAGCATTAAAAAGGGTATTAAAGTATATTCCGAAAAATTACCCACTTCCAAAGCAAGGAAGCCTTAATAAGTATAAGATATTTATGTCTAAAGCTTATGGTACCGGAGAATTTGGAGAAAGCCCAACTTTGCCGATAATTGGATTTCCTAAAGAATTGTGTACAGAAACTTTTCTTGAAATAGGAAATTTCGATACACAAGCCGAAGCCGAAAACTGTATGTCATATTTAAAGACAAAGTTATTTAGATGTTTGGTAAGCATACGAAAACAAACTCAAAATTCTTCAGCTAAAGATTATCAATTTGTCCCCATGCAAGACTTTTCAAAGCCGTGGACGGACGAAGAATTATATAAAAAGTACGACCTAACTCAAGAAGAAATCGATTTTATAGAATCGATGATAAAACCCATGGAGTAAAAACGTGGAAATAATAAAAGAAGAATTTAAGGTAGAGTACATAAAAAGAACAAGTGAGATTAGAAATGTTATTTTAAAGGCTTATTCTGATTACTACAATTTAGTTCATATGGAGCCGTATCTCGAAAAATACAAGGCAAGAACGATAACCGAAGCAATAGTTTTATTGCCCGTAAGGAATTTTATGAATTCAATCGTAAGAACGATTCAAGAAGAGTTTATACTTATCGTTTGTTCGCTTGAAAATAAAGATGATAAAGCAAATTCAATTACTCAATTAAAGGCAAAGTTACATAATTATTTGGTAAATTTTGATTCGTATAAGGATGGTTTGCTAAAAATGCCGCAGGATGACGACAACATCAAAGAAGTACGGAATACAGCCATTGCACACATAAACTTAAATATAGATTGCGAAGGAATATATACACAAAATGTTAAGGATAGACTTGATGTTTTAAAAGACTGCTTTAATTCTTATTTGTTTGGTGATGTGACTGAATACAAAATAGACGATAATTTAATTGAGAAAATCGAAACAGAATCACGAATAGGAGTGCAACAATTATTTTACGGTTTCGTAAACCGGATTTGCAATCGGTAAAAAATAAAGGGAGTTAAAATGGCAAACAACATAAGTCTTTCCGAAATTTTACATAAACGTCCTGCCGTCGTGCCGACGATTTACGGCTATATTTTACCGAACGTAAAAGACCATGACGGTTATATAAAAATCGGCTACACCGACCGTAAAGACGCCGAAACGCGTATTCGCGAGCAACTGCATACGGCGGCAATCGATTTCAAAATTTTATTTAAAGAATCGGCAATGCGAAGCGACGGAACCTGTTTTACCGATAAAGAGGTACATCGATTGCTCCGTCACAAAGGTTTTTTGCAATTAAACGAAGGCGAGGACAGAAACGAATGGTTTCGTTGCCCTCTAAAGGACGCGCTTACGGCGATAGAAGAAGTGCGCACGGAAACACGGTTTGAGGGCAATCGCACCCGCAATTTCGTTATGCGTGACGAACAACGGCAAGCCGTCGATATGACGAAGGCGTATTTCGAACAATCGAAGATAGACGACCCCGCTCGTCCGCCCAAGTTTTTATGGAATGCCAAAATGCGTTTCGGCAAAACTTTTGCCGCCTACGAACTTTGCAAGGAAACGGGGTTTAAAAAAATACTCGTGCTTACCTTTAAACCCGCCGTCGAATCGGCGTGGCAAGAGGACGTTACCCACCACGTAGATTTTAAAGGTTGGCAGTTCGTAAGCAACAAAGAGGCAAAGTTCGACGCAAAAAAACTCGACGAGCAATACGATGCTTGCGACAAAAGTAAACCCATCGTCGTTTTCGGTTCCTTTCAAGATTTACTCGGCACCAACGAAGCGGGCGGTATAAAAGCGAAAAACGAATTTATTCATACCACGAACTGGGATATTATAATTTTTGACGAGTATCATTTCGGCGCCTGGCGTGAAAACGCTAAAAACCTGTTTGAAAAATACGACGAAGAAAACGACGATTTCGACATTGAAAAGTATCAAAAGGAAGAAGCCGGCAACGCCATAAACGAAACCTTTTTACCGATTACCACGGGGCATTATCTGTATTTATCGGGTACACCTTTCCGCGCCCTTAATTCGGGCGAGTTTTTGGAAGATCAGGTTTTCAACTGGACGTATTCCGACGAGCAATCTGCAAAAGAAAATTGGGATAAATCACGTGGTGAAAACCCTTATGCGGCACTTCCTAAAATGGTAATGCTTACATATAAAGTGCCCGATTCTATTACTGCGAACGTTGCGATAAACGAAGGCTACGACGAATTCGACATAAACGAATTTTTTAAGGCACAACCTCTTGAAAAAGACAAGGTCGAAACGTCAAGATTCGTTTATGAGGACGACGTGCAAAAGTGGCTTAAAATGATTCAGGGCAACTATATGCCCGTGGACGGACTGAAACTCGGCGCCGAACGCCCGCCTATGCCGTTTTCGGACACGACCCTTTTAAACGTGTTGTCGCATACGTTGTGGTATTTACCGAGCGTTGCAAGTTGCTATGCAATGTACAATTTATTAAGACAAAAGCAAAACAACTTTTTCGACGATTACAAAGTTATCGTTTGCGCGGGAACGAAAGCGGGTGTCGGGTTAGACGCCCTAAAACCCGTTTTGAACGCAATGGGCGACCCGCTTGAAAGTAAAACAATCACGCTGTCATGCGGAAAACTTACCACCGGCGTTACCGTTCGACCGTGGGCGGGCGTGTTTATGCTACGTAACTTAAAATCGCCAGAAACTTATTTTCAAACGGCATTCCGCGCACAGTCGCCTTGGGAAATCGTAAACGATTACGGCGACAGGGAAATTATAAAACGGGAATGTTATATTTTCGACTTTGCCTTAGAACGTGCGTTGCATCAGATTTCCGACTATTCTTGCAGGCTGAAAGTCGACGACACGAGCCCCGAACAAAAAGTTTCGGAATTTATTTCCTTTTTGCCGGTTCTTGCCTTCGACGGCGCATCGATGAACCATATCGACGCACAGGATATTTTGGATATAACCTATGCGGGAACGTCGGCAACCTTACTTGCAAAGCGTTGGCAAACAGCACTCTTGGTTCACGTCGATAACGACACGCTTAAAAAATTGCAAAACAATAGGGAGGCTTTGGATGCGCTTATGCGTATCGAAGGATTCCGTTCGTTAAAAGCCGAAATTCAAACGATTATCAATCGTTCCGAAAAGGTTAAAAAACTCAAAAAAGAACGGGGCGACGACTTGACGCCCGCCGAAAAAAAGGAACTTTCGGAAGAAGAAAAGAAGGCAAAGTCATTGCGCAAACAGGTGCAGGAAAACCTTTTGAAACTCGCGGCAAGAATTCCTGCGTTTATGTATCTTACCGATTACCGAGAACAGACGATTAAAGACGTAATTACCCAAATCGAGCCGGAACTGTTTAGAAAGGTGACGGGGCTTACCGTAAAAGATTTCGACGTTTTGTGTTCGATAGGGCTTTTCGATTCCGAAAAGATGAATCAAGGTATTTTCGGATTCAGAAAATACGAAAATTCGAGTTTGTCGTATACAGGCATAGACAAGCACGAAGGCGAATCGATCGGCGGTTGGGATACTGTTCTTCGCCGTGAAGAATACGAAGCCTTGTATAACAAACAGCAGGCTACCATGACAGATTTCGAAAATATCCTTATCCCCGAAAAATATCGTGCCGATAAAGAAAACGTCGATAATAAGGCGACGATAACGGAAACTAAGATAACAGATGATGTTTCTGTCGGTGATACCGTAGAGATAGAGTATGATTGTGCCGAAAAAGCACTTAACGAACTACAGTCAAAAGTCAATGTCGGCGTTACCGTAACGCACAAAAAGTTCGGCGACGGAACCGTTACATGGATAAGAGGCGACTATAAATATATCAAGGTAAAATTTGACGCGGGTGAAAAAACGTTTGTCTTCCCCGATGCCTTTAATATGAGGTTTTTATCTATAAAAACCTAAATTGTTATACCGAATAGCATAAATTAGCGTAATAAGTAAAACGCAAATTTGAGTAACGAGGAAAACGTAAATTTACAATATTAAAACGCTAAATAATTTTTTAAAAACGACAGAAAAGTTTGTGCCGTAAAGAGGTTAAAGTATTCTCGACAAACATCAAAAAAAGCGTTTTCGTAATCGAACAAAAATCGTACAAAGAAAAATATAAAAATCTAATCGTTAGAAAAATTAAAGTATGATTGCCGAAAGGCAATCATATTATGATTGGCATCGGCAAAAAGTGCGATAGTCGAAAGATAAAAGTATAATTATCGAAAGACAAAAAGTGCGATAGTCGAAGACACAAAAGTCCGCCTATAAGCCCGTTATCGGGCTTATAGGCGGACTTTTACATATAAAATTATATTATACTAAATAAATTAACCGCACTTCATTTACAATAAATCTGTTTACGATAAATTATTTACGATAAATTATTTACGATAAATTATTTACGATAAATTATTTACGATAAATTATTGAAAATAAATTTATTTTTCGGGTTTGGCGTCGAAAATTTCGGTGCAAACAGCGGTTGCGAAATCTTCTTCGTGGCAAATAAGAATAATTGCGCCTTCGTATTCCATAAGGGCTTTTTTGAGTGCTTCTTTTGCTTTTACGTCGAGGTGGTTGGTAGGCTCGTCCAAAATCAAAAAGTTTGATTTTAAACAAGTCAAAACTGCAAGTTTACACCTTACCTGTTCGCCTCCGCTCATATTTTTAATGGGTTTTATGGCAAGTTCGCCTATAAGACCTGCTTTTGCAAGACAACTTCTGCGAGTTTTTTCGTTCATCAACGGAAAACAGTCGTTGAAATATTGACTTGCCGTTTTTTCGAGGTTAGGGAAGTTTAAATCTTGTTCGAGATACAAAATTTTTGCTTCGGGATGAATTAAAAAACTGCCCTTTCTCGGCGGAATTTTTCTCATCAACGTTTTAACGAAGGTGGATTTACCTACGCCGTTCGTGCCTCTTATCCACAAGCGTGATTTCGAGTTAAGGTGCATATTAATCGGCGGAATAAGCGTTTTGTCGTAGCCGACTTCGAGATCTTTTACTATCAACAAATCTTTGCAATTTAAATCGGAGTAGGGAAAGTTGAATTCGGCGTCGTAAAACACCGCAGGCTTTGACACAAGTTCCATTTTATCGAGCATTTTTTGGCGCGAATGCGCCATTTTTGCCGTCGAAGCGCGGGCTTTGTTCTTATCGATGTAATCGGTAATTCGTTTTATTTCGGCTTGTTGACGTTTATAGGCATCCTCGTGTTGTTTGGCGTTCATGTCGCGCTGGGCTAAAAATGAGGTGTAGTTGCCGGTATATTTTTTAATGGTTCCGTTTTCGATGTTAACTATATATTTCGACACGGCGTCTAAAAACTTTACGTCGTGTGAAATTACGAGAAAAGTCTTTTTGTAATCGTTAAGATATTTTATAAGCCAGTCGATGTGTTCGATGTCCAAAAAGTTCGTTGGCTCGTCCAAAAGCATGATGTCGGGGGATTCGAGGAGAAGTTTGCATAGCATGAGTTTAGCCCTTTCACCGCCCGAAATATTGGCGATAACGGTACTATAGCCCACGTTATTCATCCCCAGCCCGTTTGCGACCTTGCGAATTTTCGAATCCAAATCGTAAAAACCTTCGTCGTCGAGTTCCTCTTGAAGCCTTGACGATTTTTTTATGAGTCTGTCGAGTTCGTCACCGCTTACGTTTGCCATGTCCTCGTACATCTTGTTCAATCTCTCTTCTTTTTCGTATAGGTATGAAAAGGAAGAGGAAAGATATTCCATTACCGTTTTCGTTCTGTCGATATCGGCGTGTTGGTCAAGGTAACCCTTTCGTATGCCGTTAAGCCATAAAACTTCGCCATCGTCCTGGGAAACGTTGCCTATAATTATATTGATAAAAGTAGATTTCCCCGCACCGTTTAAGCCGACGACGCCTATATGTTCGCCGTTGTTTACGGTAAGATTTGCCCTTTCAAACAAATATCTGTCGTCATAGCGGTGTGTTAAATTTTTGATTTCAAGTACGCTCATAGCATAAATTTTAATATATTTTTCTTGCCCTGTCAAGTTTATTGCAATTTTTAAGATATAGTGCTACAATATAAAAATAAAAATAATCGATAAAGGCTAAATTTAGGGTAAAACATGCAAAAATTCAAGTTCAAGTTTAAAACTTACGTTTATATCATTATGTCGTGCGCGCTGGTACTCGCCTTAGCGACAATCGCAATGACGGTTTTCAGACTGGTAAACGGTTACGATCCTACTAAACTTATGAGTATAATCATAACCACGCTGATATCTCTTTTCATCGTAATATTGTTGGTGTCGATAATGATATCCTCTTATTACGCCGTCGACGATAAAAATTTTATTTTAAGATGGGGGATTTTGAAAAACGTTATTCCCATAAAGGAAATTACCAAGTTATCGTACGATTCCGATAAAGACAAACTAACAGTTTACTTCGGTGCCGAAGAAAACTTTATGGTGATATCTTTGGATAAGGTAAACCCTATGGATATAGTCGACGCTTTAAGAAAAAACAATAAAAAAATATTGTTTGAAAGTTATTCTTCGACAAGCGACGAAGATAACGAAAAAAAGTAAAAATAAAAAAGCGTAAAAAGTAAAAATAAAGACGTAAAAGCCCGTCTATAGGTCGATTATCGCCATATTTTTACTAAAACAATTCAATAAAACTCTACGATACAAGTCCGTCGTTTTTTAAAAAAACGGCGGACTTGTTTTTTTTGCGTAAATATTAAAGATTGAAATTTTAAAAAATCATAATTTAAGTAATTGTTTTTTTTAAAAAATGCCTATAAAACGTTTGACATATCATATGTGCATATATATAATTGTGTTTAGTTTTGTTAAACTCAAAGTTTAGTATAACGATTTTCATTAAACTGAAAGTTTAGTAAAACTTATTTTTATTGATTGCATAAGAGGCGATATATATGGAATTGGGTGAAAAAATTAAACAATTAAGACTGCAGTGCGATTTAACGCAAGAAGAACTTGCATCAAGGTGCGAACTTTCAAAAGGGTATATTTCACAACTCGAAAACGACTTAACGAGTCCTTCCATAGCGACGCTTAAAGACATTTTGACCGCGCTCGGCTCCTCCCTTAAAGAATTCTTTTCCGAAGTCGACGTTGACGAAAAAGTAGTTTTTACCGAGCAGGACTTTAACGAAAAAGTTACCGACGATTTAGTTTTAAACTGGCTTGTTCCGAACGCTCAAAAAAACATGATGGAACCTATCCATCTCGTTTTATCGGCGGGCGCAAAAACCGAAGAGGACGTTCCCCACGAAGGGGAAGAATTCGGCTTCGTTTTAGACGGGGCTATAAATTTATATTTAGGAAAGAAAAAGTACGTCGTAAAAAAGGGCGAAAGTTTTTACTTCGAAGCCGACAAAACCCATTACATTGAAAATAAGTCCGATAAAAAGGCTGTTTTGATTTGGGTATCCACTCCGCCGACCTTTTAATAACCGACGTTTAATAACCGACCATAGCGGACTTAATACTCGATTCAATAGTCGACATTTTAACGAAAAAGAGGCGATAACGGGCTTATAGCCCGACTTATTGATATAAATTTAAAAAAAGACAAAATATTTTTATTTTTTAGGAGCGCAAAAATGGCTGAAAAAATCATTGAGCTTAAGAAGGTAACCAAAATTTACGACGGCACTTCCGTCGTAGACAACATCGACCTTTACGTGCGTAAAGGCGAGTTCGTAACGTTTCTCGGTCCCTCCGGTTGCGGTAAAACGACTACGCTCAGAATGATAGCCGGGTTTGAAAAGCCCGACGGTGGCGAAATTCTTTTAAACGGTAAAGACATCACGTCGATTCCGCCCTACCTTAGACCTATAAACACGGTGTTTCAGCGTTACGCGCTGTTTCCCCACCTCAACGTTTACGACAACATTGCTTACGGCTTAAAACTTAAGCGTGTCAAAAACGTTTATGAAGACAAAAAGGGCAAGCGAGTGGAAAAAGTCGAAAAACTTTCAAAAAAAGTCATCGACGAAAAGGTTTCCAAAGCACTTAAAATGGTTGACCTCGAAGGTTTTGAAAAGCGTGACGTAACCACTCTTTCGGGAGGGCAACAACAAAGAATAGCAATTGCGCGCGCAATAGTCAACGAACCCCAAATTCTTCTTTTGGACGAGCCTTTGGGCGCACTCGACTTAAAGATGCGTCAAGACATGCAGATAGAACTTAAAGAAATGCACAAAAAATTGGGCATTACCTTTATATACGTTACTCACGATCAGGAAGAAGCACTCACCATGAGCGACACGGTAGTCGTAATGAACGACGGCGTTATTCAGCAAATCGGCACGCCTAAGGACATTTACAACGAGCCTAAAAACTCCTTCGTTGCAGACTTTATCGGCGAAAGCAATATTATGAGCGGTACGATAGTCGGTGACAGAAAGGTAAGATTTATAGGTCACGTTTTCGATATGGTCGACGATTTCGACCTTCACGAAAAAGTCGACGTCGTAGTCCGCCCCGAAGATATTTTCCTCGTAAACAAAGACAAAGGTCAGGTAAACGGCAAAATAATCGCGTCGGTTTTTAAGGGCATTCATTATGAAATGACCTTTTTGGTCGGAAAAACCGAAATTATCATTCAGGACACACAGGAAAGATCGGTCGGAGAGGAAGTCAGTATTATAATAAAACCCGACGACATACACATTATGAAGAAGGAGTACCTCGTAAACTCTTTCGACGGCTATATCACAAAAGAAAACAAGGTATGCTTTGCCGAAGGGGAGTTCGATTGCGACGTTACCAAACTTTTTGCGGGGTCTACCCTTGACGAAGAAGGGTATCTTATAACTACGGACGGGCAAAAACTCGACCTTACAGATACCCCCGTAAAAGTCGAAGTTCCCCTCGACAAAATAGAGATTATCGACAACGAATCGGACGGCAACGCACACGGCGAAATTATTTCGATAATTTATAAAGGCGACCATTACCAAGTCATTATTCGTACCCCCGAGGAAGAAGAAGACTTCGTCGTCGATACCGAATACTTATGGAACGAAAACGATAAGGTCAGCGTAAAAATCGACCCCAAAGACATTACGCTTAAATTAAAGGTGAAGTAACATGGGTATGGCTTTAAAATTTTCCAGAAAACATTTAGGTATACCTTACGGGCTTTTTCTGCTCGTTTTCGTGTTGTTCCCCCTCGTTTTAATCGTCGTTTACGCCTTTACCGACGCAAACGGACATTTTACGATTGCAAACTTCGTAGATTTTTTCTCGAGAAGTTCCAACCTTTACGTTTTGCTGATAAGTTTTGCGCTTGCCGTTTTGACTACGGCGATATGCCTGCTTATAGCCTATCCCGTCGCATACATACTTTCAAGAAGCGGTGCAAAAAAGAGAAAGGTTTATCTGTTGCTTTTCATATTGCCGATGTGGATAAACTTCGTTTTAAGAACCGCCGCCATGAAGGAACTTTTGTTTGCTCTTGACGGGCTCGGAATTTATAACGTTACCGACTGGTATTTCGTAAACACGGTAATCGGTATGGTTTACGACTATTTACCCTTTACAATTCTTCCCATTTACACCGTTTTGATAAAAATAGACAAAAGCGTTATCGAGGCGTCAACCGACCTCGGGGCGAATTCCATGCAAACCTTTATAAGAACCACTCTTCCGTTGTCACTTCCCGGCATCGTAAGTGCGGTTACCATGGTGCTTTTGCCGACTACCACGAGTTACGTTATATCGGATACTCTCGGCAACAGTAAGGTTACCATCATCGGTAAGCTTATAGAAAACCAGTTCAACATCGGTACCGCCGACAGTTGGCATACGGGTTCTGCTATTTCCCTTATTTTATTGTTCTTTATTTTCGGAACCATGCTTTTATCGGGCAAATTTACCGAAAACACCAATACGAGAGGTGGCGGATTATGGTAAAAAAGATTTTTCGTGCCACTTATTTATGGCTTATACTTATAATTTTGTACGCACCCGTCGTACTCCTCGTCGTTTACAGTTTTAACGCTTCCACGGAAATCGGAAGTTGGTCGAAGGAATGGAATTTTTCCCTTTATAAAATGCTGTTTACCGACCAAAAGATTTTAAACGCAATCAAAAACACCATCCTTTTAGCCCTTTCGTCGAGTGCCATAGCAACCGTACTCGGAACGATGGGCGCAATCGGAATGTTTTACAGTAAACCGAAGGTTTTCAGAATTTTCAATACGGTAACTCAAATACCCATCGTAAACGCCGAAATCGTAACGGCAATCTCGCTTGCGTTGGTTTGTTCCATTCTGCTTTTCCCGAGGACTTACGGCTCTCTTCTTATCGCACACGTGGTATTGACCTTCCCGTTCGTCGTGACGAGCGTTTTGCCCAAGCTTAAACAGATGGACCCCAATTTGTACGAAGCGGGGCTTGACCTCGGCGCATCGCCCTTAAAGGCTTTGTTTACCATAACCGTACCCGAAATAATGCCGGGTATAGCGTCGGGCTTTATGCTTGCTATAACTTTATCTCTCGACGATTACATCGTAACCAATTTTACCAAACCTTCGACGATAGACACGATATCGACTTACGCATACAACGCATACGCCAAAAACTCGGCAAACACCTCGATACCGGCACTTCGCGCGCTTTCGGCTATCATCTTTGCCGCAATAATCGTTTCGGTAATTGCCGTTAATCTTTCGGCAAATAAAAAAGTTAAAGAAAGGGGAAGGGTATAATGAAAAAATTTCTTTCCGTTTTTATCGCCGTGATAATGTGCGGCTCGATAGTAGGTTATTCCCTTTTAGGCGTTGATTTTTCCAAAGACAACGACAACGCCGAAGTTCTGAAAATTTATAACTGGGAAGAATACATTTCCGAATCCGACGAAAACAAAGTCGGTTGGTCGGATTACGTAAGCGGAAATTACCAACTTAGCGGTGATGACGAATACGTCGATTTGATTTACCTTTTCGAAAGTTATTGCAAGGAAGTTCTTAACCGTAACGTAAAAGTAGAGTATTCCACCTTCGGCACCAACGAAAATATGTACAACGAATTGAACCTTTCAAAAAAGGAAGTGGGAGGCAAGGTGAGTTATTCTTACGACCTCGTTTGTCCGTCGGAGTACATGCTTTTGAAAATGATGAAGGAAGATATGTTGGAACCGCTTTCCGACAACGGTAGGCAGGACGTTAAAACTTACGACGAAAACTCCTCCGAGTACATAAGAAGCCTCTTTAAAAAGTTGAAAATACAAGCAAACGACGGAACGGAAAAATGCCTTTACGATTACGCAAACTGCTACATGTGGGGCACTATGGGTTACGTTTTCAACCCCGAACTCGTCGACGAGGAGGCAGCCAAACATTGGTCGCTTTTGTGGGACGACAGATATTACGGCGGCGGAACAATAAAAGACAGCGTAAGAGACAGTTATATTCTTGCAATAGGTTACGTCTATCGCGACGAATTAGGAGTACTTAAAACCAAGTACGATAACGGAGAACTTTCTGCAACCGAGTATAACGACAAACTTACCGAAATTTTCAATAAAACCGATGACCAATCGATTGCAAAAGCAGGTGAGGTTTTAACCTCTTTAAAGTCGAGATTGTTCGGCTACGAAGTCGATAGCGGTAAAAAGGATATGGCTCAAGGCAAAATAAAAATAAACTTTGCCTGGAGCGGTGACGCCGTTTACACCATGGATTTTGCCGAAGAAATGAGCGACGGCGAAGTTTTACTCGAATACATGGTTCCCGAAGAAGGAAGCAATATCTTTTTCGACGGTTGGGCGATGCCCAAAGGGGCGAATAAGGAACTTGCAAGGTTGTTTATAAACTTCGTTTCGATGCCGGAGGCTGCACGCCTTAACATGAGCTACATCGGCTATACGTCCTCGATTGCGGGCGACGTAATGTTTGAAAACGCCCTCGATTGGTACGGAACTTACGTTTTGATGCCCGTCGACGAAACCGATGAACCCTGCGAATCAGACGAAGAAACCGACGATGAGGTCATAGAAATCGACGGAGAATTCTATACCGAAGAATATATCGGCGATTTGGACGAATCTGTTTTGGCGTCATTAAAGACAGGCGAAAACCTTTATAAAATCAATTTGCCAGTATACGATGACGATGACAACGTCATCGGTATCGAAAAAGACGTAGAAAAGGAACTTTATATTACCGATTTATCCTATTTCTTTAATTCGGTAAAAGAAGGTGAAGAAGGGTATACGGAGTATTTAATGTATACGGACGCACGAAATCGTCAGTGCCAGACCCAGTATCCGGGGCTTGATGTCATTAACCGTTGCACTGTTATGAAGTGTTTTTCGGACGACGAAATCAGGAGTTTAAACAATATGTGGGAAACTTCAAAAGTCGGCGATGCGTCGTTAGGAACTTTACTTCTCGTTATAGGCATCGTTTTGTTGTGTGCGGTTTTGGCGGCGGTTATAGTCGTTTTGTACCGCAAAGACGTCATAAAACGGGTTAGGATTCATAAAAACTTAAAACTAATATCGTCCGAGCAAATCGTGCGATAACGGGCTTATAGGCGGACTTTAGAGTGCAATAAGGCACTTTAAAGTCCGCCTGGCGGTCTTTTTTCGGGCTAAACTTTTCGAGTATTTTACTTTTCGGTTAAGTCGTTTGCGTTTAAGAACGTAAATTATCGTCGATTTTTGCCCCGATATGCGATAACGGGCTTATAGGCGGACTTTTCGCCATAAAATAGGCGAAGAAAAAACGATTAAAAAATAAATCGATAAAATCGCCGATTTTTTTGTAAAAAGGTCTAATAAACGTTTGACAATTGACAATTCATTTGCTATAATTTTCGAGCATTGTGTGAAGTGCGGGTGTAGTTCAATGGTAGAACACCAGCCTTCCAAGCTGGTTGCGTGGGTCCGATTCCCATCACCCGCTCCA
>CAVJMJ010000022.1:0-24168 GCA_963650915.1 Parasutterella excrementihominis
AAAGCGACGGCATAAGCCCGCATTTTTTATAGATAATTTTTTATAGATAATTTTTATAAAAGCCAACCTATGATTTAAAAAAATTCGTCGTTTTTATAAAAGACCGCCGATGATTTTTATCGAATAATTAGAGAAAGGGTTTACGAAAATTAAAAAACGAGCAAGGTTTGCCGAAATTTAGAAGACCGTAGTCGTTTTTTCGATACCGTAGTCGCTTTTCGGTATGAAAAAGGGGCTGCAATACTGCAATCGCTTTTCGGCATGAAAAACTTTAAACGTTACCCAAAGCCGATTCGGTCAAAATCGACCAACCGTATTGAGTAAGGTATCTTCCCGTATAGTCGGTGCCGTCGTTTAAAATCTCCCAGGTATCGCAAGTCGCGCCCTTAACGTTTATAACCGCCCGCGCCCTTTCGAAAGTAACCAAATCTTCAACGCCCGCTTCCTTTAAGGTAAGTCTTAAACGGGACACGGCGTCGCGGTAAAGGCGTTTACCGAGTTCTGCGTTTTTATTCGGCCAAAGGGCGTCTATAGCCGTTTCCAACCCGACGTAAGAACCCTTTGCGTCGACTAAAAGGGCAAAAAGTTCTTTTGCTTTGCTCGACGAAAAATCTACGGCTACGCCGTTTACGAACAAATCGAACCTGTCCAAGGTTTTTATAAATATCTTAGGCACCGACGGGTTCTTTTTAAACTCGGCAAGCATTTTTAAAAGAGTTTCTTTTCTGTACGGTTTATGGCAAAACCCCGCAACTTTTCCGTCGAGTGCTTCTATTATTTCCTTTTCGTTTTCGGCGTACGCGCTTATAAAAACGATTTTTATGTCGGGCTTAAAAGAAAGCATGGTCTTTGCAACTTCTATTCCGTTTGCGTTCGGCATTTTTATATCTAAAAAAGCCACTTCTACGGGGTTGTTTTTTACGTAGTTAATTGCCGCAATCGACTCGTTCATAAACATTTGACACTCGATTTCGCTGTCGTCGATAATATGCGGTAAAAACGTACTGAGGGATGACAATTCGTCGTCCAAAACGATTATTTTCATAGGGTTCGTCCTTAAATCGATAAAATATAAAAGGTGTTTATTTATCTACGGATATAGTCGGTTTAAAACGTCGTTTTATGGCAATAACGGGCTTCTAGCCCCGTTTTTGCGTCGTAATTTTGTTTTAAAGGGATTATTATTTCGATAAGCGTTCCCGAAGAAGAACTACTGATTTTAAATTGATAATTAAACTGAGCAAAGCGTTTTGCGGTGTTTTTAAGCCCGACGCCCTCGGTTTCTTTTTTTACGTCGAAACCCTTTCCGTTGTCTTTTACGGTAACGACGGCGTAGTCGCCGTCTTTATACGAAGTTATCTCGATATAGCCCTCGTTTTCAGAGATTCCGTGGCGAACGGCGTTTTCCACAAGGGGTTGAAGGGATAAAACGGGAACGAAAAAGTCGGTAAAATCAAGGTCTAAAAGCAGTTGAATTTTATCGCCGAGCCGAAGGTTTTCGAGTTCGAAATAGTTTAAAACGTTATTGATTTCGTCTTCAAAGGGGATAAGTTCTACTTTGTCGCTATCGGTTACGAGGCGTAAATATTCGGCAAACCTTTCGATGGCTTTGTCGCCCTCTACGGTGTTTTTTTGATAGCGGGCTTGTATTGCCGTAAGCGAATTATAAATAAAATGTGGTTTTATCTGCGCTTTAAGTGCTTTGTTTTGCTCTATAACGAGTTGTTTTTCCAAGTCGTTTACGCGCATTGCCTCTCTTGCCGCAGAAGAAATTTTATACAGCCACAACACCGCAAAGAAAACAAGCATTATCATAAGTAACAGACAAAACAAAAATTCGGTGCCGAAAACCAAAAGCCCCAAAAAATCGCAAAGTTCAAACCAAAAAACGCCGAGCAGAAGACTATATAACACTCCGTAACATATCGTTTGAACGGGTGAAAAATTCGACCGCACGGTAACGAAGTAAATATACCCCGCAAAAATTGCAAACAGCGTTATCGCAAAGACGGGGCATAGGGGCGTGCCGAAAAATATAGCCGTCAAAACGGTTAAAACGGCGGTCGAAGACAGTGTAACGATAAGCGTGGTTTTGCCTATTTTCGTTTTGTTTTTCACAAGGTGCAACAAAAATACGCAAAGTGCAAGGATTGCCGAAGCAAACCTGATTGCACCCGAAACGCCGTAACTTATATTAAAGATATACATCATATCTTTACTTACGACGAAGTGTAAAAACAGTAAAACCATGAATGCGGGCATCGTCCAATCTCGTTTTACCGAGAAGAAAAGAAAGGACAGTATGCTTACCGTAACGGCGCACAAAGAAAACCCCAAAGCAAAATAAGAAAAGACTTTTAACGCCGTACCGTAGACGGGGCTTCTTAATGAATCTTCTATCCAGGGCGTCAAATTAAGCCCTGCGGTGTCGGTTGCCGAAAGTTCGATGACTATCTCCAAAGGGCTTCCGTCGGTGATATAGGGATAGACTTCGTCGTCGAAGTTTGAAATTTCAGTAGACGAAACTTCTTTTGAAAGAGTACCGCGCCTGACGCATAATTTTCCGTTGATAAACGACCTATAGGCGAAGTTTTCGTTATCTCTGAAGACCAAAACGCTTTCGCCCGAGGCGACGTTATAGACTGTTATCTTATAAGAAGCGTAGCCCGTTTTGGGGAGGGTTTTTCCGCCGTAATTTTTATAAGTCCAAACGGAAGGAAGATTTATCAGCCCGTCGGGTTCCCCCGTGTAACCGTCGGTTACTATCCATTTGTCGTAATAAAAATTCCACTCGCCGGCAAGGTTGCAGGCAACACCTCTTCCGCTTAACTTTACGCCCGTAAAGTCCGCCTCGCCGTTTACGACTTCGGGGCTATCGTATATTTTTTGATAGTTTAAGTTAAAAAGAAAAAGCGACGCCAAAAAAACGGCAAAGGAAAGGTATAACGCAATACAGGTTATAATTTTGATTTTTTTATTTTTTTGTTCTCTTTTTTCCGTATTCATCGTTTTCTCGGGTCTTCTTTTAACGCTTTTATCTTACGGTAAATATTTTAGCACATATTTTAATTAAATGGAATACCAAACGCCAAAAAAGTAGATTTTTTGCAAAAATATTTTAATGCGACGGATCTCGGAATATTTCTTTTTACATTTTTCTGTCGTTAAATACGAAAAAAGCCTTCGCTTTTTCGGCAAAGGCTAAAAATATAAACTTGCGTTAAAATATAAAAATATAAATTTGCGGTCGTAAAAATTACAAATTATTATGTCGCTAAATTTTAAAGCATTTTTGCAGGGCTTTAAATTCACCGAGGACGTAAAGGGTCATGTCGGGCGAAAGCACGATTTCCGGCGTGACGGAAGGATTCATTTTTCCGTTCATTTTTACAGACAAAATACTGATTTTATATTTACGTCTGATATCGATTTGCCCGATGCTTTTACCTATCCAACTTTCGGGAACGGGAACTTCGAAAATAGAAAGGTCGGCGTCGAGTTTGATATAGTCCAAAACGTGGTTGGAACTGTATTTTATTGCCGCCCAATTTGCGACTTGTTCTTCGGGATATATAACCTCGTCTGCGCCGTTGCGAAGAAGAAGGCTCTTTTGAACGTCCCTTTCCGCCCTTGCCACGACGAGTTTCGCACCGAGTTCCTTTAAGTAGGTTGTGGTGATAAGCGATGCTTGAAAGTCGTTTGAAATGGTTACGAAGCAAACGTCGTAGTTATCGACGCCCAAAGTTTCCAAAAAGTTGCGGTTTGCGCTATCGCCGATTTGCGCACTGGTAACGAATTCCAAAACGTCGTTTACACGTCCCTCGTCACGGTCGATAGCCATAATCTGATGACCTAAGTCGTTAAGTCTTTTTGCAAGATGTCTGCCGAATCTGCCAAGCCCTATTACTAAAATAGATTTCATATTTATTTCACCCCACGGTAATTTTTTCTATGGGAAGTCTGCCTTCCGTTAAATGTTTGTTTGAAACCGTCGCGACTATCAGCGTCATTCCGCCGATACGCCCGATGTACATAAGCGCAATCAAAATAATCTTGGAGGCGGCGGAAAGACTTCTCGTAATGCCCAAAGACAACCCGACCGTCGCTATTGCCGAAGCCGTTTCGTACAGGCATGTAACGAATGGTAGGTTTTCTATTCTACTTATTACGAGTGCCCCGCCTACCGACCCCGTCAAATAAATAAGAAGTATGGCAACGGAGGTAAAAACGACGTCTAATCCCACTCTGCGTCCTAAAATCTGAGCGTCGCTACGGCGTTTGATTACCGCAACCATGCACATCAAAAGCACGACGAAGGTGGTAATCTTCATACCGCCTGCCGTGGAACCGGGGGCACCGCCTATAATCATAAGTATGGACGTCGTAACGATTCCCGCTTCAGAAAATTTAGTTAAGTCGGTGGTGTTAAAGCCTGCCGTCCTCGGCGTTACCGCCTGGAAAAGCGATGCCAAAATTCTTTCGCTTAAAGGAAGATCGGAATATTCCAAAAAGAAGAACAAAGTCGCGGGGACGAGTATAAGCCCTATCGTCGCGATAATTATGATTTTGCTTTGCAGTCTGTATTTTTTAAACCTGAATTTATGTGTGGTAATGTCTTCCCAAGTTAAAAAGCCGAGCCCGCCGAGTATTATCAAAAGCATGATAACAACGTTTACGAGCCAGTTATCGGCGTAAGAGGTGAGAGAGGAAAAAGGTTCTCTTACCCCCAAAAGGTCTATGCCTGCGTTGCAAAACGCCGAAACCGAGGTAAATACGGACATCCATAGTCCTTTAAAAAAGCCGAAGTCTTTTATAAACACGGGTGACAGAAGCAGTGCGCCCGCACCTTCTATGATAAAAGTACCTTTCAAAATAAACCCGGTAAGTTTCAGTATTCCGCTTATTTTAGGGGCGGAAACGGCGTCCTGAATGGTCGTTCTTTGGTGAAGCCCTATTTTTTTGCCGGATATTAGCATGAACGCGCTTGCAACGGTAATTACGCCCAAACCGCCTACCTGAATCAAAAGTAATATTACAAATTGTCCGAAAAGCGACCAATAAGTGCCGGTATCCCTTACGACAAGCCCCGTAACGCAAACGGCGGTCGTTGCCGAAAAAGTTGCGTCTATAAAGGGCGTTACGACTCTTTCGTTAGAGGAAATAGGCAACATCAAGAGTAAAGCACCCGCCAAAATTACGCCCAAAAAGCCGAGCGCGATTATTTGGAAGGAGTTAAGTCTTATTTTCGGTTTACCTTTCTTTTTAATCGAATCACTCATAATCTTCAACAAAAACAAAAAATCGATCATTGTCGTGATTATACTACGATTCGGGTAAAAAGTAAAGCGTATTTACGGCAAAAATCAACAAGATCGAACACGCGATTTTTTATTTTTTTTCGTCATTCGTTTGTTTTCGGACGGACTATTTATCTTGACAAATTTCGAGCCTTAATGTATTATTAAATAAAGAAAAATTCCGTAATAAACGGGCAAAATAACATTAAAACGGAGATTGAAAGGTTTAAATAAAAAATCTCGTTTAAAACGAAAATTTTCTTTTTAAATCAAGGCGGTAAAACCATGTTTATTTCAAACGATATAAAGTATGCGGGCGTAAACGACCGCAACGTAGACCTTTTTGAAGGTCAGTACAAGGTGGAAAATGGTATGTCGTATAACTCTTACGTTATTTGCGACGAAAAGACGGCGGTTTTCGACGGCGTGGACGCAAATTTTGCAAGCGAATGGCTTGAAAACATTCAAAACGCACTGCACGGCGAAGTCCCCGATTATCTTATAGTTTTGCATATGGAACCCGATCATTCGGGAAGCATACTTCGGTTTATGCAAAAGTATCAGTCGACTAAAATAGTTTCAAACAAAAAATCTTTCGAGATGATGAAGAATTTTTTCGGTTGTGCTTTTTCGGACAGGCAAATAGTCGTTTCTGACGGTGAAGTTTTTAAAATAGGCAAGCACGAGATAACTTTCGTTTTTGCACCCATGGTGCATTGGCCGGAGGTTATGGTGGCGTACGATAGTTACGATAAAGTTTTGTTTTCGGCGGACGCTTTCGGAAAATTCGGAGATTTAAACGCCGACGAGGAATGGTCGGACGAGGCAAGGCGTTATTACGTTGGTATAGTCCAAAAATACGGTATGCCCGTTATGAATCTTTTAAAGAAAGCCGAAACCCTCGATATTAAAACGATTTGTCCTTTGCACGGTCCCGTTTTAAACGAAAATTTAGGCTATTATATAAACCTTTACAAAAAGTGGGCGAGTTTTGAGCCGGAAGAAAGCGGTGTAACCATATGCTATACCTCTGTTTACGGCAACACCAAAAAAGCGGTGGATTTGTTGGAAAATCGCTTAAAAGAGGGTGGCGAAAAGGTCGAAGTTTTCGATTTGGCACGGTGCGATATGTCCAAAGCCGTTGCGTCGGCATTCCGCTTTGACAGGCTCGTTTTGGCAACGACCACTTATTGCAACACAGTATTTCCGCCGATGGGCGAGTTTCTAAGCCACCTTACCGTAAGAGATTTCAAGTCGAGAACGGTCGGGTTTATAGAAAACGGCGCTTGGGCACCAAACGCAACTAAAACCATGCAAAAAAGTTTGGAATCTTGCAAAAATCTTAAATTCCTCGAAAACAACGTTCGTATACTGTCCGCACTCGACGAAAATTCCGTTGCGCAAGTCGAAAAAACGGCGGACGAACTTTTAGGAGAAAGCGTGGCTTTGTAATAAAAACGAGGCTTTGTAGTCAAAAATGAAAAAATACGATATTTCCGAAGATTTCGGTTTTTATTCCCGTTTTATTCCGCCCTTTAACGACGCGGTGGTAAAATATTGGAAAAAACTGATTAAAAACTCTTGTAAAATTTTGAAGCATTACGACGATATCGAATGCAAGAAAATAGATTTAGGCGGGTTTTACGCCGTCTTGATAAGTCCGAAAGGGAAAGAAAAAGACGTTTTACCCTGTATAGTAGTGCTTCACGGCGGGGCTTTCGTCTTTCCGTCGCACACCAGTCATTACAGAACGGCGGTAAATTACGTTAAAAGTTTGGGCGTAAAAGTCGTCCTCGTCAACTACCGCACGGCACCCGAAAACCCCTATCCTGTTCCCGAAAATGATTGCAAAAAAGCCCTTTCGTACATCGTAAACAATGCAAACACGCTCGGTATAGACGTAGATAAAATTGCCGTCGCGGGCGACAGTGCGGGCGGAAACTTAGCCGCAAAAGTCGGTAGGTATGCTCGTGAAAAGGGCATAAAACTTTGTTGTCAGGCGTATTTTTACCCCGTAACCGATCCGGACGAAAATACCGAATCTAAAAAATCGTTTACCGACACGCCCATGTGGAACGCTACTTTAAACGAGAAAATGTGGCATTATTACTTCAACGGCAAAACAGAAAAGGAAGCAAACTACGAAAAGATATTTTCACCCAAGTTTAATTTGTCTACCGCTCCCGCGTTTATCGAAACTTGCGAGTTCGATTGTTTGCGCGACGAGGGCAAGGCACTTTACGATTATTTTTTAAAAAATAACGTAAAGGCGGAATACAATCTTGTCAAAAACGCCATGCACGGGTACGAAATAAAAGACACCGAAATAACCGAAAACGCCTTTCAAAAACGTGCCGACTTTTTTAAAAAATATCTGTTAACCGACTTATAGGCTGACTTTTTATTATATTAAGGGGACTATATATATGACTAAAAACGAAATAGACGGGATAGTAAACGCCCAAAGAGATTACTTTTTTTCTTGCAAAACGCTTGACGTAAAGAAAAGAAGATTTTACCTTGAAAAACTTAAAATTGCAATAGTTACGCGAAAGGACGAAATTTGCGAGGCAATAAAAAAAGACCTCGGAAAATCTTACCGCGAAAGTTATATGTGCGAGGTTGGTTTAACCCTTTCCGAGATAGATTTTTTGTTGAAAAATCTTAATAAACTTACAAAAAAACAACGGGTTAAAACGCCTATAGCCCAGTTTTCGGCAAAAAGTTACCATTTGGCGTCGCCCTACGGCGTCGTGTTGATAATGAGTCCGTGGAACTACCCCTTTTTGCTTTCTTTCGAGCCTATGGCGGAAGCCGTTGCGGCAGGCAACACGGTCGTTTTAAAGCCGAGTAATTACAGTCCCTTTACCGACGAAGTCATGATAGATATCATTGGCAAAGTTTTTCCGAGTGAACTCGTTTCCGTCGTAACTGGCGGTCGGCACGAAAACGAAGCCCTTTTGGACACCCGTTTCGATTACATTTTCTTTACGGGAAGTAAAACGGTCGGTAAACTCGTTTATCAAAAGGCGTCGGAATATTTAACGCCCGTTACTTTGGAACTCGGCGGAAAATCTCCCTGCATAGTCGATAGCGACGCAAAAATAGAACTTGCGGCAAAGCGAATAGTTTTCGGCAAGTTTTTAAACTGCGGGCAAACCTGCGTTGCGCCCGATTACCTTTTGGTTAACGAAAAGGTTAAAGACAAACTTTTAAGCGAGATAAAAAAACAGATCGTTTTGCAATTTACCGATAACCCCATAAATAACGACGATTACGGAAAAATCATTACCCCGAGGCATTACGAAAGGGTGAAGGGTTTAATAAATAAAGAAAAAACCTGTTTCGGCGGTAAATTCGACGATAACCTTTTAAAAATAGAACCGACCGTTATAGCCGACGCTTCTTACGACGACGAATGCATGAAGGATGAAATTTTCGGACCTATTCTTCCCGTTATGACCTTTAAAAGTATGGACGAGGTTATAAAAAGGGTGAACGAAGGCGCGTCGCCCCTTGCACTATATATATTTACCGAAAACCAAAAAACCGCCGACGAGGTAATTGAAAAATGCCGATTCGGCGGAGGTTGCGTAAACGACGTAGTCATTCACCTTGCCACGAGTTATATGCCTTTCGGCGGATTCGGCGAAAGCGGTATCGGCAGTTATCACGGCGTGAAAGGTTTTGAAACTTTCAGTCATTACAAGTCGATAGTCGATAAAAGTACTAAGATAGACTTAAATTTGCGCTATCAACCGTATAAAAAATCCGACGATAAAATAATAGAAAAATTTATGAAGTAGTAACTTCATTTTAAAAAAGGCAATTAAATTTAAAAGCCGAGGCGGAAATTTAACCGCCTCGGCGTATTTTTGTTTACATAAATATAAGAAAAATATGCAATAACGGGCTTATAGCCCGACTTTTTTGTTTTTTAGCGTTAAAAATTATTGTCACCGCGTAGTATCAAAAACGACAAGTGCGTTTTTTAGCGTTAAATACCGTTTAATAGTTGTATTTTTTGCGTTTCGTTATCCAAAAGATTACCGTAACTATAGTTGCCAGGACTTCCGCAAACAGCATGGAAAGCCAAACGCCGTTTATTCCTAAAAATTCCGGCAAAATCATTACGCAGGAAATTTGGAAAACGAGGGTTCTTAAAAAAGAAATAATTGCGGACACAAGCCCGTCGCCGAGTGCGGTAAACATTGAAGAGCCGAATATACCGAAGCCCGTAAACACGAAGGAAAAACAGAAAAGTTTAAAGGCTTTAGAAGTCATTTGGCAAAGTTCTTCGTCGTAACCTACGAAAACACGGGATATAGGCTCGCTGAGGAAAAAGGCAAGGAGTGTCATTACCACCCCGAAAGCCCCCATAATTATAAGGCTTTTTTTGAAAACGTTTTTAAGTTCGAGGTCGTTTTTCGCTCCGTAATTAAAGCCGATAACGGGTGCCGTTCCTATGGCGTAACCTATAAATATCGCTACGTAAATGAAGTTTACGTACATCATGACGCCGTAGGCGGAAACGCCGTTTTGCCCTGCGATTTTAAGAAGTTGTCTGTTAAAAACTATGGATACCAAGGAGCCCGATATATTGCTTACGAGTTCGGAAGCACCGTTGGTGCAGGTGTTTACCAAAACTTTACCGTTAAAGTCGCCTTTGCCGATTCTTAATAAACTGTCGTTACGTTTGCTCGTAAAATATATTACGGGGATTACCGCACCGACTAATTGAGATATCCCGGTGGCTACCGCCGCGCCTTCCACTTTCCATTTAAATACCCATACGAACAAAGCGTCCAAAACAATGTTCGTACAACCGGAAATAACGGTTACTATAAAACCGAGTTTCGGTTTTTCCGCCGTAATGAAAAAGGAGTGGAAAAGGCTTTGTATCATAAACAGCGGTGTGAAACCTATAACGATTCTTCCGTAGGGTATGGCGTATTTTGCCATTTCTTCGTCAACGCCGAAAAGGGGTGCGATGTAAGGAAGAACGATTATCGTTACTACCGATAAAACTACGCCCATACCGGCGGTTGCGTAAACGAGGAAAGAAAAGTAGTTGTTTGCCTTTTCTTTATCGCCTTCGCCGAGCGTTTGCGATACTATTGCCGTTCCGCCCGTACCTATCATAAAGCCGAACGCACCCAAAATCATGGTAAGAGGCATTATGACGTTTATGGCGGCGAAAGCCGTTTTTCCGACAACGTTAGATACGAAAAGCCCGTCGACTACCCCGTATATAGAAGTAAAAACCATCATCAGTATGGGGGAGACGACGAAGCCGAATAGTTTTTTGTAAGTAAAATGACTGTCTAATCCGATGTGTGTTCTTTGCATGCAAACCAAGTGTCGGCGTAAACTTTTACGCAATCGACTATCTCCTTTAAATTGACCCCGCTCGTGTTGATACAAAGGTCGTATTGTTCCATATTTCCCCAATCACCGCCGGCAACGAATTCGTACATCTTCTTTCTGTTGTTGTCGATGGTTTTCATTTTTCTAATCATTTGTTTGTCGTCGAGAGCGGCGTCTTCATGATTCTTTTCTCTGCAACGTTTTAGTTTTGACATAGTATCGGCGTAAACGAAAATTCTAAGCGGGTTATATTCCTGCAAAATCTTGTCCGCGCATCTTCCGACTATGATGCAGTCGCCCTTTTGTGCGATTTCTTTCAAAACTTTTTGTTGAGCGACTACTACGTCCATCGCCGTTTGGTTTATCGTTGCACCGAAACTGTGCCCGAAGTGGAAATTGAAGGAAGGTATGCCTTTTTCCGAAATGGTCGAAACATAAGTAGGATCGAGCTTCGTTAACTTGGCTATTTCCGTAATTATTTCGGTATCGTAATAGGCGATGCCCATTTTGTCCGCCAAACGTTTGCCGAGTTCTCTTCCGCCGCTTCCGAATTCACGACTTATAGTAATAATTTTCATTCTAAATCTCCTTATCGATTACTTTGGTCGCTTAAAATCAATCGTTTCTACAAAAAGTCGCTTACTCATATCGACGATAATTAAAAGTTGCCACACGATACGTTAATATTGTAGCATGTTTATTTTATTTGTCAATGCTTAAGCCCGAAAAATCCGCTAAAAAATCATATTTTTTTAAAATTAAGTTTAAAAAATAACTTCTCTCGGTCGGTTTAAAAGAGAATTTTTTGCTTGCTTTTAAAGGCTAAAAAAGAGTGAAAAAGAGTGAATATTAAGGAGTGAAAATTGTGCGAAATATCGTCAAAAAGTCCTAAAAAACACAGGAAATTCACGCATAATGCCTTGCTTTTTCGGTTGTCTGTTGTTAAGATATAGGCGGTAAAAAGGAGGGGGAAAAGGATGAAAAACAAAACTACCGAACTTACATATTTCAGAAGGTTGCAAAAATTTACGACGGTGGCGGTTTACCTCACCTCGATAATGCTTGCATACCTTCTGATTTCTTCTTTTATATCCGGTTCGGTGTCGGGTGCCGATACCACGAAAGTCGTAAAAGCGTTGAAATTTTTGTTCGGTGCCGACGAAGTCGAGCCCGATATAAAAGGAGAGAAAAAACAATGAAAAACAAAACTACCGAACTTACATATTTCAGAAGGTTGCAAAAATTTACGACGGTGGCGGTTTACCTCACCTCGATAATGCTTGCATACCTTCTGATTTCTTCTTTTATATCCGGTTCGGTGTCGGGTGCCGATACCACGAAAGTCGTAAAAGCGTTGAAATTTTTGTTCGGTGCCGACGAAACCGAGCCTACTTCCATAGTCGCCAAAGTTAAAAAGGGCGAAACCGTGTATAACTACGCGGGGGATAAAAAAAATTTGACCGTTACCTTTTACCCGTCCGATTCCAAAAAATATGACGTAAGTTATTCTTCATCCGACGAAGAAGTGGCAAAAATATCCGACGACGTTATTACTTTTTTAAAACGAGGTACGACGAATATCACGGCGACGGTAGATGGTAAGCCCGATTTAAAACATACATTTACGGCGTATTGCCTCGGTAAAAGCCCGTTTGGGGGATCGGCGACATTAAAACCGAGTGCAAGTCAATCTTCTTTGAAAGTAGGCGGACGAACGGGGTTTATAATTAACGACGGCGAAACGTCTGTAACTTGTTGCAAATTTTCTTCGTCGGATGAAAGTGTTGTAAAAATAATAGAAAAAACGGCGTTTTTCGTAGGAGAGGGGAGCGCCGACGTAACGGCTTTATTTGAAGATTCGTCGACTTCTAAAAGTACTTTAAATGTTTCCCCTAACCCCTCCGCCGTTTATTTAAACGATTTGGAATTCGTCGACAACAAAGATTATTTCAGTGGTCAAGAGGTTAAATTTACGGACATAATATCGGGCTATAAGCCGATTAACGCCGTAAAAGAACTTTACGCGACGTCGTCCGACGAAAACGTTGCAACAGTAAAATCGAGTTCAATCGTTTTTAAAAACGAGGGAAGTGCGACGGTTACCTTTTATTCGGTTTACGATTCTTCCTTTTCAAAAAGCGTCGACCTTAAAGTTTTCTACGTAAAACCGACGTCGCTCGAAATAACCTCTCCCGACACGATAACCGTCAATGGTACGCTTAAACTGAAAGCCAAACATAACCCCGAAGGGTATACCGATAAAGTTACTTTTACGATAATAAAAGGACACGGAAAAATCGACGAAGACGGTAATTTGAGGGCAACGTTTTTCGACGATATTACCGTGCGTTGTCAAAGCACGATAGACGAAGATTTATACGTCGACAAAACCTTTAAGGTCAAACTGTATTCTAACTTGTATTCTTTCGTAAGAAAAGTTTTAGGACATTTTTCCTTGTTTGCCCTTTTCGGTTTCGGCATATGGGGTTCAACCTTTTTGCTTACGAATTTTCTCTATTCGATTATTTTTTCGCCGGGGATTTGCTTCGTTTGCGCAGGGCTGTGCGAAATGGCTCAATCAATAACGCCCGGGAGGTATTTTTCCGTCGCCGACGTATTTATAAACTTTGCGGGTACCCTTACGGGGATGCTCGTCGCAATGCTCTCGGTCGGAATGTTCTGTCTTATCTATAAAATCGCAAATAAAAAGAGCTACGAAAAATTATCTCGCGCACACAGCATGATTTCCGTAAAAACGGTGTTTTTCAAACGCAAAAAGAAAAAAGAAAAGGAAAACGAAAACGAAAAATCGAAGGCTTAAATATTGTTAAACCATATATTAAAAAAACATTAAATCGCTTGACGAAAATATCGTTAACTTCAAATTAAAAAATGTCGTTAAACGGCTTATATAGGCACTTTTATTAAAAAGTTAAGAAATATGCTTTTAACAAATTGGAATGTTCCGTTCTCGCAGACAGGGTGTACAATCCGTCGGGCATCGACGCATGGTTTGAAAAAGAGAAAAAGGTTTACGTCGCAAAAGCGGGAAAAATCACCGCTTGCGAATAATTTCGTTTTTTTCGACTGTTTTCGTCGCAGGTTTTTGTCATTGCTTTTGTCGTAGGTTTTGTTGTCGGTCACGACTACCGTTCCTCCGTAAGCATCATCGTCGAAGACTATTGTTATTCGTGAGTTCCGACATAGTTTTTTTGCTTTGCACGGGGCTGATTTGTCGGCGGTTTAATCTAAAACTTTCTATATTCGCCGAATTTTCGGCATTTTAGATGTTTTTCGGCGGTATTCGTATTAAAACAACGAAAACTCGGGCGTTAAAAAGCGAGTATATATATAAATATTGGAAAAACAGAGTAAAAACGATTGCATGCCGATTGAAATTATGATATAATAGCAACGCTAAAAAATTCACACCCGAAGGTTTTCGGTAACCGTGGCTTTCAAAAAAACAGTCAAAAGAAAGCGCTTACGCCGACAAAAAAGGAACCTCGGGGAGGAATAACGGAGGTATATTTATTATGGAAGTTACAACTATGAAGCAACTTCTCGAAGCGGGTGTTCATTTCGGACACCAGACGAGAAGATGGAACCCTAAGATGAAAAAGTACATCTACGGCAGCAGAAACGGTATTCATATCATCGATTTACAGATTACCTTGAAGCTTATCGAAGACGCATACAGATTCGTCGCCGATTCCGTAAAAGACAACAAGACGGTTTTGTTCGTAGGTACCAAACGTCAGGCTCAGGAAGCCATTCAGCAGGAAGCAGAACGTTGCGGTATGTACTACGTTAACTATCGTTGGCTCGGCGGTACGCTTACCAACTTCAAAACCATTCGTTCGAGAATCGAAAGATTGAACAAACTCGATCAAATGGAAAAAATGGGCGAATTCGATCTTCTTCCCAAAAAGGAAGTTCTCGAATTAAAGAAAGAACGCGAAAAACTTAACCAAAACCTCGGCGGTATCAGAGAAATGCGTCAACTTCCCGACATCATGTTCGTTGTCGATCCTTCTTCCGAAGACATTGCCGTTAAAGAGGCAAACAAACTCGGTATCCCCGTAGTTGCCATCACCGATACCAACTGCGACCCCGATCGTATCGATTACGTTATTTCCGCAAACGACGACGCTATCAAAGCGGTTAAGTTAATAACTTCCGTAATAGCAGACGCCGTTATCGAAGGCAAACAGGGTGAAGACGCGGTTATCGCTTACAGAGAACAAGCGGCAAAACTTCGCGCTCAACAAGAACAACCTAAAGAAGTCGCAACCGAGGAAGCAACGCAAGAAACCGAAGCTACCGAAGAAGCGGAAACCGAAAATACGGAAGCTACCGAAGAAGCAGCCGAATAATCTTACCAAAATCATACAAGGAGATTGACATGAGTTTTACAGCACAAGACGTTAAAGCATTAAGAGAAAGAACGGGTTGCGGTATGATGGATTGCAAAAATGCCCTTACCGAAACTAACGGCGACATGGAAAAAGCCATCGACTATTTAAGAGAAAAAGGAATGGCTAAAGCCGCTAAAAAAGCAGGTCGTATCGCTGCCGAAGGTATCGTTGACAGTTATATTCACATGGGCGGTAAGATTGGCGTTTTACTCGAACTCAACTGCGAAACCGACTTCGTTGCAAGAGGCGACCAGTTTAAAAATTTAGCACACGATATTTGCTTGCACATCGCTGCGGCTAACCCTTCTTATCTTAATAAAGAAGAAGTTCCCGCCGACGTTTTAGAAAAAGAAAAAGCCATTTTAAAGGCTCAGGCTTTGGAAGAAGGCAAGCCCGCGAATATCGTTGAAAAAATGGTTGAAGGCAGAATCAAAAGTTTCTATGACGACAACTGCTTGTTAAATCAAAAGTTCGTTAAGGATCCTTCCAAAACTATCGAACAATTAGTTATCGAAGCGACCGCTACAATCGGTGAAAAAATCGCTATAAGAAGATTCGTTCGTTACGAAATGGGCGAAGGCTTACAGAAAAAGAGCGAAAACTTAGCAGACGAAGTCGCCGCGCAAGTTGAAGCGATGAAGAAATAAGTTCTGACTTAAAAAGGGGAAACATAACAAAAGTTTGTTTCCTCTTTTTTAAAAAATCGAGAATATACGGCGCGTCTTAAAAAAGTTTAAATTGCTTAAAAGTCTTTCGAATATTTTGTTTTGGTCGGTAAGATTTTCAATAAGTGCGCCTATATGCCCGTTATCTCGTGTTTTTAATTATTAATTACAAGGATTGTTATGGCAAAATACAATAACGTTTTATTAAAACTAAGCGGCGAAGCATTGGCAAACGGCAACGGAAGCGGTTACGATTACGCTTTTTTGAACAAAATTTGCGACGAACTTATTTCCCTTAACGAAAGTGGTGTAAAAGTGAGCGTCGTCGTCGGAGGAGGCAATTTCTGGCGGGCGAGGCAAGGCACCAATACCGAAAGATCGGTTTCCGATCAGATGGGTATGCTTGCAACCGTTATGAACGCTTTATGCTTAAAAGACGCCCTTACGAAAAAGGGCGCGAAAGCCGAAGTTTTATCTTCAATCGAGATGGACAGAATCGCCAAACTTTATACGAGGGATCGCGCTTTGAAATATCTTGACGAAGGCAAAATAGTTATTTTTGCGGGAGGAACGGGCAATCCTTACTTTTCAACCGATACGGCGGCGGCTTTACGCGCTGCGGAAATCGGCGTTGACGTAATACTTCTTGCAAAAAACGTCGACGGGGTGTACACGGGCGATCCCAAAACCGATAAAACGGCTAAAAAATACGACGAAATAAGTTATATGGACTTTATCAAAAAAGAACTTAAAGCCATGGACACGACAGCCGTTACCATGTGCATGGAAAACAAGATTCCCGTACTTTGTTTCTTGCTTGACGAAAAGTCTATAATCCGCGCCGCCGACGGCGAAAATATAGGGACTTGGATAAAATAAAAGTCCTTGTCAATTTATTGACTTATCAATTTAACAATTCTTGTTCGCTTATTTGCGGGCAAAACTTTAAAATAAATCGAAAAATGTAAAAGAGAGGAATTTTTATGGCAGCCGATATGGAACAAATCGAGATGATTTTACTCGAATGCGAAGAAAAAACAGCGAAAACCATCAGCGTTTTAAAAGAAACTTATATTCAGATAAGACTCGGAAGGGCAAACCCTCACGTTTTAGATAAGGTTATGGTTGATTTTTACGGTCAGCCCACGCCCGTTGCGCAAATGAGCAACATTTCCGTTCAGGAAGGCAAATGCCTCGTTATTGCGCCTTGGGACAAGAGTATGCTCAAAAACGTCGAAAAAGCCATTCTTGGTTCAAACGTAGGCATTACGCCGACCAACGACGGCTCGGTTATAAGGCTCGTTTTCCCCGATCTTACCGAAGAAAGACGTAAGGACATCTGCAAACAGGTAAGAAAAACCGGTGAGGACGCCAAAGTTGCCGTAAGAAACATCAGAAGAGACGTTTTGGATACTCTCAAAAAGATGAAAACCAATAAAGAGATATCCGAAGACGAGTATACCGTTTTCGAAAAAGAAGTTAACGACACCGTCAACAAAGCCATCGAAAGCGTCGATAAATTACAGGCAGAAAAAGAAAAGGACGTGATGACCGTTTAATGGACGGTTTAAAACACGTTGCGTTTATAATGGACGGAAACGGTCGCTGGGCGACGGCTCAAGGAAAGCCTCGCTTATCGGGACATAAAGCCGGTGCCAAGGCAATGCAAAATTTGGTGCCGTACGCTTTTTCCCGCGGGGCGGACGTTCTGTCCTTTTATGCTTTTTCTACGGAAAATTGGTCGAGACCCCGTCGCGAAGTCAACGGAATTTTATCTCTTTTAACGGTAATGCTCGAAAACAACTTGCAATACCTGATAGATAACGAGATAAGGCTTTTGGTTACGGGCGATATTTCCGTTTTGAACGAAGTTCGGCAAAAAAGGGTGCTTAACGCGACGGCAAAAACGGCGCACTTTAAAAAGACGCTCAATATTTTGTTCAACTACGGCGGAAAGGCGGATATCTTACATGCGGTGAAAAACCTTGTTAAAAAGGGCGTCTCGGAACCGACGGAAGAGGATTTTCAAAAAGAATTGTACTCGCACGATCTTCCGCCCGTCGATATGGTTATAAGAACGAGCGGAGAAAGGCGTTTGAGCAATTTATTGCCTTGGCAAACCGCTTATTCGGAATTGTATTTTACCGATACCTATTGGCCGGATTTCGATAAAAACGCTTACGACGAGGCTCTTAAATGGTTCGACGGAAGAAAACGGAGATTCGGCGGTATCGATAAAGAAAATAAAAATCGATAGAAAAAATCGATAAGGAAAATAAAAATTACGGTAGACTTTTACAATCGTTTAGGCGTTTTAAGCCCAAGACGATTATAAGTAAAGGTTTAAAATACGTATGCTCATACCGTGGGCGTTTACGAACGCTCATACCGTGGGCGTTTACGATATGTATGCTACGGCAGATGCCTACAAGAAGGCGGGCATCTACAATCTTAGCCCATATGGCGGGCGACTATTTGGCAAAGGTTTACAAAAACATAATAGCCTATACGGTAGGAGACTATACGGCAGGCATTTATAAGGCTCACAAGAAAAATAAAACAAGCGCGCAAATTTACTTGTGCATTCGGTGTAAAATGAAAAATTTCGGGCAAAGGCTTTTTTCGGGCGTATTTATAGTCATTGCGCTCGTCGGTTCGTTTCTGTTAAGGCAACGTGTCGACGAACGTTTGATGTGCATATTATTTTACTTTTTTGCCCTCGTCGGGACGTTTGAAACGGTACGCGCGATGGGTGAAAGGCTTACGCCTTTTTCCAAATGCGTAATATGGGCGTACGCGCTTACGGTAACGCCGGTTTTCGTGTTTTTCGGCATCGACGCCGTGTGGACGGTTACCGTTGCAGCCCCCTTATTACTTCTTTTCGGAATGCTTTTTGAATTCGATAAAACCGACATAGACAAGCTTTCATGCGGTTTTTTGTGCCTTTTTTATCCTACGGGGCTATTGATTCCGATGTTGCAAACGAACGTGCTTGAAAACCACGCTTTCGTCGCACTCATGCTCATTTTTATAATTTCGCCCTGTTCGGACGTAATGGCTTACATAGTCGGTTCGCTTTTAAAAGGTCCCAAACTTTGCCCTAAATTAAGCCCGAAAAAGACCGTTAGCGGTGCTATAGGCGGACTTTTGGGCGGAACGATAGCAGCCGTGCTTCTTTGGGTTTTCTATGCAAAGGGTATGGTTTTTGAAAATTTGACCGTAGAACTTATAGTGTTTATATTGCTCGGGCTTTTCGGTTCGCTGTTTACGGAGTTCGGCGATTTAATCGAAGGTGCGATAAAACGTAAACTCGGCATCAAAGACATGGGCAAGTTACTGCCCGGTCACGGCGGAATACTTGACAGAATAGACGGAAACATGATATGTGCCGCCTTTATTCACTTCGTTTTTGCCTTTATAAAGTAAAAAGTAGAAATAACGAGATAAAAAGTAGAAATAACGAGCCGAGAGGTCTGTCTTTTACGGGTTGGTAGGTTCATCGCTCCAAGTTTAAAAAGTCATTGATCGTTGAATTGTAAAGATTACATATTACGACGGCTTTTAAAATATCATAAATACTGAAATGAAAAAAATCGCTCTTATAGGAAGTACCGGTTCGATAGGCACGCAAGTGCTTGAAGTCGTGTCGGCGCATCCCGAAGAATTTAAAATAACGGCACTCGTCGCGAACAAAAATTACAAAGCACTTGAAGAACAAATGTGGCTCTATAAGCCCGTTATCGCAGGTTTAAGCGATGCCGAATCGGCAAAAAAGGTTAAAAGCGTGCCGAACGCCACGACCCTTTATTACGGTGAAAACGCCATCCCGCACGCAATTATGAGCGACTGCGACGTCGTTTTTGTAGCCGTAACGGGTTTTGCGGGGCTTAACGCCGTGGTTTTAGCCATCCAAAGCGGTAAGGACGTTGCGCTTGCAAATAAAGAGGCTTTGGTCGTCGGGGGTGAATACGTAACCAAACTTGCAAAAGAAAAAGGGGTAAAACTTATCCCCGTCGACAGCGAACATTCTGCAATATGGCAAGCCCTCGATTTTGATTTTGAAAAGCCATTTTCGCGCCTGATAATTACGGCGTCGGGCGGGGCGTTTAGGGATTTACATTTAAACGACCTCGAAAGGGTGACCGCAAAAGATGCGTTATGTCACCCGAACTGGAAAATGGGCGACAAAATAACCGTAGATTGTGCGACGATGGTAAACAAGGCTTTTGAAGTAGCCGAAGCAAAATGGTTGTTTTCCGCCGATCTTGATAGAATCGACGTGTGTCTTCATCGCGAAAGCGTGGTTCATTCCATGGTGGAATTTCCCGACGGCGCGGTAATTGCGCAAATGGCAAGCCCCGATATGAAACTTCCCATACAACTTGCGCTAACCTATCCAAAAAGAATAAAAACGGGGGTTAAACCCGTCGATTTTACGAAACTGACACTAACTTTTGAAAAGATAGATTATAATAGGTATCCCTGCTTCCCCCTTGTTTTAGAAGGAATAAAAAAGGGAAAGAATTATCCTTGTGCGATTTCGGCAGCCGACGAAGTAGCCGTAAATTTATTTTTGCAAGGCTTGATAAAGTTTACCGATATTTACGGTTTTTTAAAAGACGCGCTTGAAAACGCAAGCGAACTCGAGCCGAGTTTAGAAAACCTAAAAATTACCGACGCTTGGGCAAGAAGTCGGGCTATAGGTCGGTTTAACGCACTTTTTAAACGTTCTTAACAAGATTTTGCAGTACGCATACAGTACGTTTTCGGCATATTTACGGCACGCTTATCGGGCGTTCCGTAGCGTATTTACGTAGCGTTATAATTATATCGGCATTTTTAATTAAAATTTACCGTTATTAAAATACGGCATTAAAATTTACCGTTAAAATTTACGGTACAAACGAAAATTTAAAAGTAAAAAAAAGAAAAACAGAGGGTTATTTCGGTTATCGTATATTGCTTTTTGTGCAAATTTTTGCTTGTCGGCGACCGAAATAGCCTTATATAAAACTTTATATAAAAACAGAGATCACATTAAACAAGGGAATATATGAACGACCTTTTATTAGCCACGTCGGCACTTAGAACCGTTTTATCGGTAATAGTCGCCCTTCTTATACTGCTTGCGACGATAACGGTGCACGAATTCGGTCATTACATCGTAGGCAAGATATTCAAGTTTAAAATAAAAGAATTCGCCATCGGCATGGGTCCAGCGATTTTCAAAAAGACCAAGAAAAACGGTGAAATTTTCTCGATAAGAATATTTCCGCTCGGCGGTTTTTGCGCCTTCGAGGGCGAAGACGAGGACGACGAAACGGTTAGAAAGGAAAACGAAAAACTCGCCAAAAAAGGACTTTTAAAGACGGAAGAAAACCCTTCCGACAAAAACCTCGGCGACACCGAACAAAATACCGCACAAAATACCGCCGACACCACGCCGACCGAAAACACTGACGGTTCGAAAAAAACCGCCGACGTTTACGGCGAATACGCAAACGGCGATAATTCCGCCCAAAACGGCACAAACGGCGCAAACGGCGCAAACACAGCCGATACAGCCGACGCAACGCCGATCGACACGGAGAATACGACCGAAAAGCAAACCCCCAAGACCCTTTCAAAGGACGCTTTCAACAACAAAAAGCCGTGGCAAAGGATACTCGTATTGCTTGCGGGTGCGACTTTTAACTTTGTAGTTGCCGTGTTGATAGTAATAATTTACTTTACGGCGTACGGGCATTTCGGGTTCATGGCGTACGAAATAAGAACGCCCAAAAACCAAACGGAAAGCGTCTACACGCTATCGGGCGAGGATGTTTTGCTCGAAATAAACGGCAAATTTTTGTATTTTACCACCGACATAAACGACACACTCGGCGGAAAAAAGAAGGGCGACCTCGTTTCCGTCACCGTACTGCACAAAAACGGCGAAAAAGAGACTTTAACCGTAGCCTTGCGTGACGACGTCAACCCCGTAAGCGATTACGACGTAACGCCCGCTTTAAAGGCTTTGGGCGTTGCAAGCGTGTTAAAACTTTCCACCGAAGAAGGTTGCCCGTTAAAGGACGGCAACTACGTATATCGTTTTTACGACAAGGAGGAAAGAAGCGACTGCACCCGCATTTACGACCTTGACGACTTGTATTCTGGCTTAAAAGCACTCGGCGACGGCGAAACCATTCGTTTAATCGTCCAAGACGCCGATAACGACGGCGAAAACGACGTCGTAACCCTTACCGCGCCCATAAATTACGGCACGATAGACAAAAGCGACAGGGGAGCGGTACTTTCCGCATTCGGCATAAAAAACGAAGAACGACTTAGTTATCAGGTTTCGACCGAAAGTGTCAAATTCGGCTTTTTCGAGGGCGTAGGGCGTGCCGTGGTGTACTCGTTTAAAACCGTCGGCGTAACATTGAAATCGTTCTGGCAACTTTTGACGGGCAAACTCGGGCTTTCCATGGTAAGCGGACCTATCGGAACCATTACGGTAACCTCGCAATACGTATCGCTCGGGTTCAAGTACGTTTTAAACATTGCGTCCATGATAGGTTTGTCGGTCGCAATTTTCAACCTGTTGCCCATCCCCGCCCTCGACGGCGCAAGGGCTGTTTTCGTGCTTATCGAATGGATAAGAAAAAAGCCGATAAACCGCAACGTTGAAGGCATGATACATTTTATCGGCTTAATAGTTTTAATTCTTTTCGCCGTCACCGTCGACCTCTTAAAACTGTTTTAGAGAAAGATTTCGCCTTCACCTTGAGGGGAAGGTGGCGCATAGCGACGGATGAGGTGTAGCCGTTCAGAGAACGGCGTTAATTATATAATCCGCCGACCGCATTCACCTTCCTTGTGTAAAGGAAGGTGGCAGTCGAAGACTGACGGAAGGATTGTGCTATACAATCCGCCGACCGCATTTGTGCCATTTGGGCAAAAAGGGCTAAAAACTTTTCCAACAGTGGTCAAGCATAAACGTTTTAATTTTATCGTCCGAAGTTTCGTAATAATCTACCAATAGTTTTTTAAATTCGGGAACTAAATTTTCGGGAATTACTATAAGTCCACCACCGTGAGAAATAAGGTAGTGGTTAGCAAAAATAACTGCGGCGCGTTTGTTTCCGTCGTTGAAAATCTGAGTTTTCATCACGAAAAGGCAAAGTTCTATAGCGACTTTAATCGCATCTGTTTCCGTCGTTATACCGTCATTGTCGGTCGCTAAGTCCGTAGTAACGCCATCGTTTACCGATTCTTTACTGTCTGAATTTATCGGCACGTCGCCGTTCGCTATATCACCGTTCGTTATACCGCTACCGCCTGCTGCACCGTTTTCGCCGTACGCCGAAACGTCCGCCGCTGCCACATCAGCCGTTATACTATCGCCCGTTATATTGCCCGAGGTTATACTATCGATTTGCTTTTTAATTTCGTATTCGGAAGGAATAGGCGGAACGTAAGAGGAACCGCCTATAGACACGGGGACGATTCTGACGCTACCGCCGTTGTAATAAAAGCCTTCGTTAACGAGTTTTGCCACGTTACAAAGCAGATAAAAATTTGAAGGTGCGGTTATAACGTCTTTATCGAGAATAAACTCCCAAGCGTGTTTAAGGTTTAAAATTTTCTGAATATCCGACGCGGTAACGCCCTGAACGAAGCCGTTGTCGATAATAGTTTCCGTTTGCGGAAAGGTAGTCGCCACACCTTCCAGAACGGCTTGGTCGTAAATATTTGCTTTGAGGTTGATTCTTGCAAAATCAAGGTTAGTCGCAACGCGTAAAGGTATGGTTTTAGAAAGGTAACCTAAAGCGTTCAACTGCTTGTTAACAAGGCGAATTTGTTTGTTTAACTCTCTTTCTCGGCGTGAAAATGAGAGAAGTTTAGCGTAAAGTTCGTCGGAATACTTATCAACGTAAGTTGACGTAAGTTTTCCCGCCACACGTTTGCGAACGTAAAGATATTTTCCGCTTTCGTTTTTTTTAATTTCCGGCGTGCCGGAATACGGAATCAGTTTAAGATTGGCTTCATAGCTTGCTCTCTTTTGTAGAAGTTCTTGAATTTTAAAAGCGTCGTAATCCATATTTGTAAACCTTTTAGGGAACTTTTATGGTTAAATTATAACAAAATGTTCCCTAAAAAGCAAGCGGTTATATGAAAAAAATTACTAATATAACAAATTACGTACATTAAAATAGCAGAAATATTAAAATAGCAGAAATATTAAAATAGCAGAAATATTAAAATAGTGGAAATGTAAAAATAGTTGGAATGTAAAAGCCGTCGCGGGGGAAAACCGCGACGGCTTTGTCGTTATATAATTTGTTGTTCCGCTTTCGCCTTCACCTTGAGGGGAAGGTGGCGCGTAGCGACGGATGAGGTGTAGCCGTTCAGAGAACGGCGTTAATTATATAATCCGCC
>CAVJMJ010000023.1:0-22592 GCA_963650915.1 Parasutterella excrementihominis
TGTTGTCTTTGTTGTCTTTGTTGTCTTTGTTGTCTTTGTTGTCTTTGTTGTCTTGATTTTCTCAGGTTTCTTTGTTTTTTACGATAAACGACTTTTGCTCGTCTTTAATAAAGTTTTTTATATTACGATAACATTTATTTTGCTTGATTGCTTGATTGCTTGATTGCTTGATTGCTTGATTGCTTGATTGCTTGATTGATTGCTTGATTGCTTGATTGCTTGATTGATTAACTATCCACGTTCAAAATATCGTCGGCGGAACAGTCAAGAACCTTCATAAGCCTTGCAAACGTGCCAAGTGACGGCAAAATTCTACCCGACAAATATTGCGAAAGGGTGGGTTTTGAAATGCCGAATTCCTTTGCAATTTGCGTTTTCGTTTTAGGTGAAGTTAAAATTTCGTTTTTAATTCTTTCTGCAATTTGTTTTTCTATAATATCCATGATAATTATATTTTATTAGGTATTGCCTAAATTTGCTTGACAATTAGGCACCACCTAACTATAATTATAGTAAAGTTTTCGAAAAATTTTTGACGCCCCATCGAAACCGCACCCACCGACGCGGTAAATTCCGACGTCCTCCGTTTTTCGGCAAACTTAAACACATTAAGGGAGGATGCGGTTTTTCGGCGTTTAAAGGGTTTTTTGAAAAAGGCTTGACATAAAGGCGCACGCTTGTTATAATATAAAAAAAGAAGGAGGCTTTTATGTATTGTAAAAATTGCGGAAAAGAACTTCCGAACGGCTCCGAAATCTGCCTCTATTGCGGAAGCAAAACGAATTCCGCCACGACTAACGCACTGCGGACGGCTGCCAAAATTTTGATGCTATTAGACGTTATAGGAACTTTTTTAGGAGGAATCTTCTATTTTATCGCGCCTGTTGCGAGTGCCGACCAATACGGCACCGTGTTGTCTTTCTTGCTGATGATGCCTATAGGTATCGGCACGTTGATATCGCTTGCCTGGAAGATTCCCATGACCGTTTTTTATTGGAAAAACGTGCATGACGGCATGGGCGGAAGTTTAGGGCTTAAAATTTGCACGCTTATATTCGTTGACTTTACCGCCGGCGTTTTGATGCTTTGCGATAAAGACGATTAATCTCGTTTTGTCGTTTAGGAGTAATTTTTATATCATATTACTTAAAAAATTGCGATAATCGGCTTATAGACGGACTTTTTCAATGTTAACACATATAAAAAAGAAAGGTTTCCACCTATTGTGAAGACCTTTCTTTTTTTACCCGTTAAGTGAAATTATTATAAAAGTAACCCAAAAAGTCTGTCTATAAGCCCGTTATCTATATTTTCACATAAAAAAGCCCAACTTTTTCGCCGAGCTTTCAGTAATTTATTTTGCTTATCTTTTGCTATTCAAGAGAATTTATAAGTTCGGTAAGTTTTAAAGCAAATTTGCCTAAATCATACCCGTCAATCAGTCTGTGGTTTACCTCGACTGAAATATTCAGGGTCTTTTTTCCGCCCGCTTCGGTAAACCTTCCCCACATAACGCGCGGAATAAAATCGTCTTTATAGTTTCCGGTTAAATCCCTTTCGTTCGTTATCGCCGTCGTGTCTAACCACGGAAGGCATGAAAAATAAATAAGTTCGTCGGTTTCTTCCTCTTCCGATAAAAAATAGGTTTGATTTTGACTTTTTTGTTTGGCTTTGACGACGAAATCGTCCAAATCATCCGTAAGAGGCATCGTTACGATATGAAAGTTCTCGTTTCCGTCATTCATATCTGTAAAACTCGGAATCCTTTTGTCTATTTTGTACATTTCGTCGCCGTTTACCGTAAGAAGAAAATCTTCGACGGAGTTTAACGCTTCGGCACAAAGGTATACGAGGGAACAATAAAAGGACAGTCCGCGTTTTTTTACGTAATTATATAACCTAGTAACGTCTTGATTAAAGGATACCGCATAAAACGGATAGGACATTTTGCTGAAAAATTTAAACGCTTCAAGTTTCGGATAGTCGGATAATTCTATTTTTGTTTTCATATACAATCCCCTTTTTTTTAATTATAACTAAAACTTTGAAAATTTTCAAGCGTTTTATAGTTTGGTTAAAAAGTATTCGTATATAATCTTTTTTCGACATTTTGTATGTAAAGTCGGCGATAACGGGCTTATAGGCGGACTTTTTTCAATGTTAACACATATAAAAAAGAAAGGTTTTTACGTATTGTGAAGACCTTTCTTTTTTTTCCGTTAAGTGAAATTATTATAAAAAGTAACCTAAAAGTCCGCCTATAAGTCGATTAACGGCAGTTTTTATATGACGACGGTGCCGTTAAAACAACATCGATATAAACGTCACTATATATCCTATAAAAAGGGACAAGATAACCATTAACGCAACTATTTTTAATGAAGATTTTATTTGGCTTTTATCTTTGAGCAGTACCGCTACCCCGAGTCCGCTGTTAACGGTAAGCCCCGCTATCGCCCCGCCTAAAGACAGTGCGTTTTGAGCAAACATTTCGGTAATAAGCACGCTTGAAGCGCAGTTCGGAATTATCCCTATAAGCGTGGATAAAAGAGGTTGCAAATATATATTGGCATCTAAAAAGGTTTTCAGTTTATCCTCTCCGATGCACCCTATAATTACGCCGAACACTACGTTTATAATAAAAATATACACAAAAATTTTCAGCGAGTGAAAAAGCGGATGAACTATAAATGATTTAAAGTTTGCATGCGGTTTAGACAGGTCGTGATGACAACAACCTTCTTCGTATTCGTGATTATCGTGCATATCTTCCGCACACTCGTTGTCGTTTAATGCCTTTTTGTTTGCGAAAAATCCGTTAATTATGAACCCTACGAGTATGGCATAACCTACCTTTATAACGATAAGCAAAATGGTTTTTAACCATAATTCCGGCGTTTGAAAGGCTTGGGAAAACAGTATGGGTATTGCTTCGTCACTGGTTGCGAAATACACCGAAATAAGCGTACCAAGCATTATATATCCGTCTTTATATAGTCCGGTTGCGACTACCGAAAACCCGCATTGAGGAATAACGCCTATGGTGGCACCGAAAATCGGCGCGCATTTTGACGACAGTAATTTTTTTAATCTTTCGTTTGCCGAATTTTTCGATTCGAGAATTTCTATTAAAACGTATATTAAAAATATCAACGGCAGTATTTTAAGAGAATCCAAAACGGAATCCTTTAAAATATCCAAAAACAATTCAATCGTCACTATCGACTTTTCTCCTTTATTTTTTAAAAAGTGAGGCTATAAGCCCGTTTTCGACACATTTTTATTAAGTAAATCTTTTTAACCAACTTAAATCGAGCTTCCATTCTCCGACTTTGTTAAGCCTTTGATGGGTTTTGTTTGCCTCGCCGAGGGCTTTTACGTAATCGGAATACTTGCAATTATTAACTTTTAAAAAGTGTTTTATAGCCTCGTCTTCGTTGCCTAAAAGTTGAGTTCTTCCGATATGTATAACCGAATGGCAACTATGGCATACGGCAATCACGTCCTCTAAAACCTGAGTTTCGGTTGCCTCGTCGTAACGCCATTTTTCGTGGGCTTCGAGTCTTTTTGCGGGGCGTCCGCAAATCATGCATCGCCCGTTTGCGCGTGCGTAAGCATCGTGCCTGACTACGTCCCACATTGACGGCTTTAAAATGCTTCTTAAATTGGAATACCAACAACTGTCGGGAACAAGTTCGAAATTGAGTTTATACATCAAAAATACCTTCCTGTCTCGGTATTAAATATTAACACAATATGCTCAATTTTGTCAAGTACGAAAGGGCAAAACCTCTTCGTTTTTTAATTTTGCCTTTAACTTTCCTTTCTCATTTTTTTACTCTTACTTTTCCTTCTCTTTTCGCTACCCTCTATCAGCCGTCCGCTACCTGCTACCGGCTACAAAAACCGTTGCTAACGTAAAAAGCGGATTCAAAAAGAATCCGCCTTTTATTATAAATAATTTTTAATTATTATTTAATGATGGAAGCAACAACGCCGGAACCAACGGTTCTGCCGCCTTCACGGATAGCGAAACGAAGACCTTCTTCGATAGCGATCGGGGTGATGAGTTGAACGGTGATGGTTACGTGGTCACCGGGCATAACCATTTCTACGCCTTCGGGAAGAGCGATGGTGCCGGTAACGTCGGTCGTTCTGAAATAGAATTGAGGACGATAGTTGTTGAAGAAAGGAGTATGTCTTCCGCCTTCGCTTTGGGTTAAAACGTAAACTTGACCGGTGAATTCGGTATGAGGATGAATTGAACCGGGTTTAGCGATAACTTGACCACGTTCAACGTTCTTTCTGTCGATACCACGGAGCAAAGCACCTACGTTGTCGCCTGCTTGAGCTTCGTCGAGAAGTTTACGGAACATTTCAAGACCGGTAATAACGGTGCTGGTCGGTTTTTCTTTAAGACCAACGATTTCAGCAGGATCACCAACGTGAGCAACACCTCTTTCAACACGGCCGGTAGCAACGGTACCACGACCGGAAATGGTGAATACGTCTTCAACAGGGAGCAAGAAGGGCTTGGAGTCTTCTCTTGCAGGAGTAGGAATATAAGTGTCGATAGCATCCATAAGTTGAAGAATGCATTGGCATTCGGGAGCAGCCAAAACTTCTTCATCGGGGCAACCGCTGGTAGCTTTTTCCAAAGCCTTCAAAGCAGAACCTCTGATGATAGGAGTGTCGTCGCCGGGGAAGTCGTATTCGTTGAGAAGTTCTCTTACTTCCATTTCAACGAGGTCTAAAAGTTCGGGATCGTCAACTTGATCGGTCTTGTTTAAAAATACTACGATGTAAGGAACGCCTACCTGACGAGCGAGAAGGATGTGTTCTCTGGTCTGGGGCATCGGACCGTCGGTAGCAGCAACAACGAGGATAGCACCGTCCATTTGAGCAGCGCCGGTGATCATGTTTTTAACGTAGTCGGCGTGACCCGGGCAGTCTACGTGTGCGTAGTGACGGGTAGCAGTCTGATATTCAACGTGAGCGGTATTAATCGTAATACCTCTTGCTTTTTCTTCAGGTGCTTTATCGATTTCATCGTATCTCATTTTGGTAGCTTCGCCTTTGCAAGCGAGTACCATGGTGATTGCAGCGGTTAAAGTGGTTTTACCATGGTCAACGTGACCGATGGTGCCTACGTTTACGTGCGGTTTACTTCTGTCAAATTTTGCCTTTGCCATAATGTTTTTGTTTCCTCCGAATTTAAAAATTGTTTTTTTGTTTTTTTGTTTGTTTTTTTGTTTTTATTTCAAGCGCATTTAGCGCATTGTTTTATCAGTTCGAGCCTCTGTCGCCGATAATTTTTTCGGCAACCGATTTAGGAACTTCGTTATAGTGGGCAAATTGCATCGTATATTGTCCTCTGCCCTGCGTCCTCGATCTTAAGTCGGTAGCGTAACCGAACATTTCCGAAAGAGGAATTTCGCAATCGATAATCTTTGCACCATTGCGATCGTCCGTTCCGACGATGCTTCCGCGTCTTGACGAAACGTCGCCCATCAAATCACCGAAGTAATCGTCCGGGGTGACTATTTCAACCTTCATGATAGGTTCAAGCAACACGGGTTTGGCGCGTTTTACGCCGTCTTTGAAAGCCATGGAACCTGCAATTTTGAATGCGATTTCCGAGGAGTCGACTTCGTGATAACTTCCGTCGTAAACGGTCGCCTTGAAGTCAACGACTTCGTAACCTGCCAAAATACCGTTCTTTGCGGCTTCTTCGATACCTTTTCTGACAGGTTCGATGTATTCTTTCGGGATAGATCCGCCGACTGTCTTGTCTTCGAATACAAAACCTGATCCCGGGGGTAACGGTTCAAAGGTAACTTTGCAGTGGCCGTATTGACCCTTGCCGCCCGACTGACGTTTGTACAAACCTTCCGCATCGACTGCCTGACGGAAAGTTTCTCTGTAAGCAACCTGAGGTTTACCGACCGTCGCTTCCACTTTGAATTCGCGAAGCAACCTATCGACTATAATCTCGAGGTGTAATTCGCCCATACCGGCGATAATGGTTTGTCCCGTTTCGTTATCGGTATAAAACTTGAAGGAAGGATCTTCCTCTGCAAGTTTTAGAAGAGATAACGTCATCTTTTCCTGCCCTTGTTTTGTTTTGGGTTCGATTGCTACTCTGATAACGGGGTCCGGAAATTCCATTTTTTCTAAGATGATAGGAGCGCCTTCGTTGCAAAGCGTGTCGCCGGTAGTCGTATCTTTCAAACCGACTATGGCGCAAATGTCGCCCGCGTAAATTTCGGGAATTTCTTCACGATGATTAGCGTGCATGAGAAGGAGTCTTCCTACTCTTTCACGCTTTCCTTTCGTGCTGTTGTACACGTAGGAACCGGAAGTAAGATGCCCGGAGTAAACTCTGAAAAAGGCAATCTTTCCGACGAAAGGATCGGTTACTATCTTGAACGCAAGCCCTGCAAACGGGGCATCGTCGGAAGTTTCTCTTACTTCTTCTTCGCCCTTTTTGTTAATGCCGACGACGTGATCGACGTCAACGGGGCTGGGAAGATAATCGACGATTGCGTCGAGCAAATGCTGAACGCCCTTGTTGCGGTAACTCGAACCGCAAAGAACGGGAACTATTTGCATTGCGATAGTGCCTTTTCTTATTACGCGTTTGAGATCGTCAACGGTGATTTCTTCACCCAAGAGATATTTTTCACCGAGTTCGTCGTCGATGTCGGCGCACGCTTCGATAAGTTTCTCTCTGTATTCCGCCGCCAAGTCTTTGTACTCTGCGGGGATATCGACGATTTCCTCGGTTTTGCCGAGCGCATCCTTATAAACTATGGCGTTTTGATAAACCAAGTCGATAATACCTGTAAACGTATCTTCTTTGCCTATCGGTAACGTAACGGGAACGGCATTAGCACCCAATCTTTCGTGCATCATTTGGACAGCACCGAAGAAGTTTGCGCCGTTAATGTCCATTTTGTTTACGTAAGCGATACGGGGTACGTGGTATTTGTCGGCTTGACGCCAAACAGTTTCACTTTGAGGTTCAACGCCGCCTTTAGCGCAAAAAGTCGCAACGGCACCATCCAAAACCCTCAAAGACCTTTCAACTTCAACGGTGAAGTCAACGTGGCCCGGCGTATCGATTATGTTAATACGATTGCCCTTCCAGAAACAAGTGGTAGCGGCAGAAGTTATCGTAATGCCTCTTTCCTGTTCCTGTACCATCCAGTCCATAGTGGCTGCGCCTTCGTGGACTTCTCCGAGTTTGTGGGTTTTTCCCGTATAGAATAGAATGCGTTCCGTAGTTGTAGTCTTGCCGGCGTCGATGTGCGCCATAATACCGATGTTTCTGGTATTTTTAAGTTCAACTTGTCTTGGCATTCTGCTCCTTTATTACCAACGGAAGTGTGCAAACGCTTTGTTTGCTTCCGCCATTCTGTGCATATCTTCTTTCTTCTTAACGGCACCGCCGGTGTTGTTAGAAGCGTCGATAAGTTCGTTTGCAAGCCTTACGTACATATCGCGATCACTGCGCTTTCTTGCGTTTAAGACTATCCAACGAATTGCTAATGTTTGTCTTCTTTCTTCCCTGATTTCGATAGGAACCTGATAGTTGGAACCGCCTACACGTCTTGCCTTAACTTCGAGTTGGGGCATAACGTTCTGGAGTGCCGTATTGAACACTTCCATGGCTTCCTTACCGGTCTTTTCGCTCATCATGGTAAAAGCATCGTAAACGATACCTTGTGCTATACCTTTCTTGCCGTCAAGCATAACTTGGTTAACGAGCTTCGTTACAACCTTGCTTCCGTACAGAGGATCGGGTAGCACGTCCCTCTTGGGGACTGAGCCTCTTCTTGGCATAATAAATGTCTCCTTTTAATATTTTTGGGCATCTGCCCGGTACAGCTATCGCACGCTTTATCATTATTATATATATAATAAAGTAGCGAACCTTCTCCCTTTTGGGGATACTGCCTACTTGGCTTCGGGCAAATACCTTGGTCGATATTCCGAATCAGTAGGTAAATTAAATTGTAGGGTGTTTTAATTACTTAGGCTTTTTCGCGCCGTATTTGGAACGCGCTTGTTTACGTTTTGCAACGCCTGCCGTATCGAGCGTACCACGAATGATGTGATATCTGACGCCCGGTAAATCTCTAACCCTGCCGCCCCTGATTAACACGGAGCTGTGTTCTTGAAGATTGTGCCCTTCGCCGGGAATGTAAACGGTACCTTCCTGCTTGTTGGTCAATCTTATCCTGGCTATCTTACGCATTGCAGAGTTAGGCTTTTTGGGAGAAGTCGTAGTAACCGAAAGGCACACGCCTCTTCTTTGCGGGCAAGAGTCCAAAATAGGTGCCTTGCTCTTTTCAACTGCCGTACGTCTGGAATACTTGATAATCTGGTTGATTGTTGGCATTTTTTACCTCCTTTTAAGATTCGGAATATTTTTGACCGTCTGCCAAAAAAGGCGCGGTTAAAAAACAAATTTAAATTATTTGTCCGCAAGGCAGGCTATAAAAGCCCACCTTGCTCGTCAATTTTATCATTTTTTAATTTATTAGTCAAACGAATTATCGGTTTTATGCAAATATACAAATCGCTATTTACAATCTTTGCCCTTTTTTCGGGCATAAATTCAACGATTTATCGGTTTCGACCTTAAAAGGCTTATAAGTTTCCGCTCTTATTAAAGTCACCGCTGTTTATCTGCGGATTCAATATCTTGTAATCTTTAACGCCCGTACCTGCGGGGATAAGTTTACCGATGATAACGTTTTCTTTCAAACCGACCAACGGATCGATCTTGTTCTTGATGGCGGCTTCGGTCAAAACCTTTGCCGTTTCTTGGAAGGATGCCGCGGATAAGAAACTTTCGGTTGCGAGAGCGGCTTTGGTTATACCCAAAAGCGTTCTCTTTGCGGTAGCGGGTCTTAAACCTTTATCCATTGCCTTTTCGTTTTCGTCTTCGAAACGAATAAGATCGACAGATTCGCCGGGCAACAAATCGGTATCGCCACAGTTTTCGACACGAACCTTTCTGAGCATCTGACGAACGATGATTTCAACGTGTTTATCGTTGATGTCAACGCCTTGAGCGCGGTAAACGGACTGAACTTCACGTAAAATATAGTCCTGAACGCCCTTTACGCCCTGAGTTCTTAAAATATCCTGCGGATATACCGAACCGGAAGTCAATATCTTGCCGGGTTCTACGTAATCGCCCGTCTTGACTTTAAGATCCGAAGAGAAAGGAATGGGGTAATCCTTTACGCTGTCTTTGCCGGTACCTTCGCCCTTAACGATAACGTGGCGCAAACCCTCTCTTTCTTCGACGGTAACGAGCCCGCTCGTTTCGCAAACGACCGCTTGTCCCTTAGGACGACGCGCTTCGAACAATTCTTCGATTCTCGGCAAACCTTGAGTAATATCTTCCGTCGATGCGATACCACCGGTGTGGAAGGTTCTCATAGTAAGCTGAGTACCCGGTTCACCGATACTTTGAGCGGCTATAACGCCGACTGCCTCGCCGATGTTGACGGGTAAGTTGTTACTCATGTTCTTACCGTAGCACTTAGCGCATACGCCGGTACGAGAACGGCAGGTAAAGGTGCTTCTTATCAAAACTTTGTCTATGCCGGCTTTGGTGATTTCCTTTGCTTGTTCTTCGGAAATCATCGTGTCGCCTTTAACGATGACCTGACCGGCTTTTTCGTGACCTTCGGGATAACATACGTCGTCTATCGTGAAACGACCGATGATTCTGTCTTCCAAAGATTCGATGACTTTTTCTTTATTGCCTTCAAAGCCCATGATGTTGGAAATCCAAACGCCCTTGGGTTTTTCGCCCGTGCCTTCGTAGCAGTCTTCTTCACGAATAATTACGTTGTGCGAAACGTCTACCAAACGACGGGTAAGATAACCGGAGTCTGCTGTCTTTAATGCGGTGTCCGCCAAACCTTTTCTGCCGCCGTGCGACGAAATGAAGTATTCCAAAACGGAAAGACCTTCTCTGAAGCAAGATTTAACGGGGATTTCGATGATTTTACCGTTCGGGTTGGTCATAAGACCGCGCATGCCGACGAGTTGTTTGATCTGGTCTTTGGAACCACGCGCGCCCGAGTCGACCATCATGGTGATAGGATTGAATTTTTCGGTATTGTTGGCGATTTCGTCTGAAATTTCGTCGGTGGCATTGGACCAAAGTTCAACGACCTTTTTGTATCTTTCGTTTTCGGTGAGCAAGCCTCTTGCGTGGAGTTTATCTACACGCAAAACTTCCTTTTCCGCCGTTGCGAGGATTTCTGCCTTGTTGTCGGGGATGTGCATATCGAATACGCTCGTCGTAAGCCCCGCTATAGTCGAATATTTATATCCGAGTGCTTTGATGCTGTCTAACGCTTCCGCCGCCAAAGGAGCACCGCCCGTTTTGAAGCAGGCGTTAACTATCTTTTTAAGGTCGCCCTTTTTGACGAGGTAGTTTACTTCGAGATCGCAGTAGTCCGTGGGAACGCTTCTCGTAATTAAACCTATGTTTTGCGGAATTGCACGGTTAAAGATGATTCTGCCCGTAGTGGTCTTTATCATCTTGCTTACCCTTTCGCCGTCGGGAGTAGTCGCTACCCGACGGACGAAAATTTCGTCCTGAAGACTTAATTGTTTGGTCTGGTAAGCGATAACGGCTTCGTCGGGAGTGTAAATACCCGCGGTGTAAAGTTCTCCGTTTTCCGTTTCGTTAAACTTTTCGTCGTACTTTTTGCCGTGTTCGCGTCTTACGATGGTAAGGTAATAGCAACCTAAAACCATGTCTTGTGTAGGCGACATAACAGGCTTGCCGTCGGCAAGTTTAAGTATGTTGTTGGATGAAAGCATTAAAAATCTTGCTTCGGCTTGGGCTTCGATGGACAAAGGAACGTGAACTGACATTTGGTCGCCGTCGAAGTCTGCGTTGAAAGCACCGCAAACGAGCGGATGAAGTTTAATTGCTCTGCCTTCGATTAAAACGGGTTCGAAAGCCTGTATGGAAAGACGGTGCAAGGTAGGAGCACGGTTTAACAAAACGGGGTGATCCTTAATGACGTTTTCCAAAATTTCCCAAACGCAGGGTTTCATTCTTTCGACCGTGCGTTTGGCACTCTTTATATTGTGGCATTGGTTGTTTTCGACCAATTTCTTCATTACGAAGGGTTTAAACAATTCGATTGCCATTTCTTTAGGCAAACCGCATTGATAAAGTTTGAGTTCGGGACCTACGACGATAACCGAACGACCGGAATAGTCGACACGTTTACCGAGTAAGTTTTGTCTAAAACGACCTTGTTTGCCTTTGAGCATGCCGGATAACGACTTCAAGTCGCGGTTGCCTGCGCCGAGTACGGCTTTTCCGCGTCTGCCGTTATCGATAAGAGCGTCTACCGCTTCTTGCAACATTCTCTTTTCGTTTCTTATGATGATATCGGGCGCGCCCAATTCCATAAGTTTGCGAAGTCTGTTGTTACGGTTGATGACTCTTCTGTATAAGTCGTTCAAATCGCTCGTGGCAAATCTTCCGCCTTCCAACGGAACCATAGGACGAAGTTCGGGAGGAATAACGGGGATAACGTCCAAAATCATCCATTCGGGACGGTTTCCGCTACGGCGGAAAGCCTCTAAGATGTCAAGTCTTTTAACTGCTTTGACTCTCTTTTGTCCTGAAGGACTGCTCGTTATGATGCTTCTTACCTCTTCGACCTCTTTATCGAGATCTACGGCTTGCAAAAGTTCCTTGATGGCTTCGGCACCCATACCCGCTTTAAAGGAGTTGTAACCGTATTTTTCGATTGCCTCGTCTCTTTCTTTGTCGTTGATAACTTGTTTATAAGTAAATTCGGTAGAACCCGGATCCAAAACGACGAAGCAGGCAAAATACAATACCTGTTCGAGTTGTTTTGGACTCATATCGAGGACTAAACCTATTCTCGAAGGAACGCCCCTGAAATACCAAATGTGAGATACGGGGGCGGCAAGTTCGATATGTCCCATACGTTCGCGTCTTACCTTGGAACGGGTAACTTCTACACCGCATTTGTCGCAGATGACGCCTTTATAACGAATTCTTTTATATTTACCGCAGTGACATTCCCAGTCTTTCGTAGGTCCGAAAATTCTTTCGCAAAAAAGACCGTCCCTTTCGGGTTTTTGAGTGCGGTAGTTAATGGTTTCGGGCTTGGTAACCTCGCCGTAAGACCATCCTCTGATTTTTTCAGGAGAAGCAACGCCGATTTGTATAGCGTCGAAATTGTTAAGTTCAAACATGGATTACTCCCTCCCTTAATTGTTGTCGTCGAAATCGTCGTCCAAAAGGTCGAGATTGTCGAGGTTTTCGAGATCGCCGTAGTCGTCGTCCAAAAGATCGTCCGACGAGAAGTTTTCGAGGTCTTCGTCGTCGATGCCGTAATCTTCGTCGAAGAGATCGGTGTCTTCGGTTTCGTGTTCGACCACGTCGTCTTCGATACCGAGATCGACGCTTTCGGTCTTTTCTCTTTCGGGAACCATCATTCTTTCGTCGACTTCGTCGTCTTCGAGTTCTTTAAGCGAAATTTCGTCGCCGTTTTCGGTGAGAACCTTCATATCGAGCGCAAGTGACTGCAATTCCTTCAATAAAACCTTGAAGGAAGCGGGAATGCCCGGTTCGGAGCAGTCGTCGCCTTTGTTGACGATTGAATCGTAAGTCTTTCTTCTTCCGACGATATCGTCCGATTTAACGGTTAAAATTTCTTGCAAAATGTGAGCCGCGCCGTAGGCTTCGAGCGCCCAAACTTCCATTTCGCCGAAACGTTGTCCGCCGAACTGCGCTTTACCGCCCAAAGGTTGTTGGGTTACGAGTGAGTAAGGACCTGTCGATCTTGCGTGAATTTTATCGTCTACAAGGTGGTGCAGTTTGATCATGTACATCTGACCGACCGTCGAACGGTTTTCAAAAGGTTCGCCCGTTCTGCCGTCGTAAAGTTGAATTTTACCGTCGACTTCGCCGTCGGGGTTAACGATTTGATTTTCCGCAAGTAATTCTTTTATTTCGTCGCCCGTCGCACCGTCGAATACGGGGGTGGCGATCTTCCATCCGAGTTGTTTGCAGACAAGGCCGAGGTGTACCTCCAAAACCTGTCCGATGTTCATACGGGAAGGAACGCCCAACGGGTTAAGTAAAATCTGTAAAGGAGTGCCGTCTGCAAGGAAAGGCATATCGTATCTCGGCAATACTCTCGAGATAACGCCCTTGTTGCCGTGACGACCCGCCATCTTATCGCCGACGGAAATCTTACGTTTTTGAGCAATGTAAACTCTGACGAGTTTGTTTACGCCCGGTGCAAGTTCGTCTTTGTTGGCTCTCGTAAATATCTTGACGTCTACGACTATACCGCTTTCGCCGTGAGGAACACGCAAAGAAGTATCTCTGACCTCTCTTGCCTTTTCGCCGAAAATGGCACGAAGCAGTCTTTCTTCGGGTGTAAGTTCGGTTTCGCCCTTGGGCGTAACTTTACCGACCAAAATATCACCGCTCATTACTTCGGCACCGACCCTTATGATACCGTCGGCATCGAGGTCTTTTAAAGCGTCCTCGCCGACGTTGGGGATTTCTCTCGTGATTTCTTCTTCGCCGAGTTTGGTGTCACGCGCTTCAGTTTCGTGTTCTTCGATGTGGATGGAAGTAAACACGTCGTCTTGAACGAGTTCTTCGGACAAAAGTATAGCGTCTTCGTAGTTATAACCTTCCCAGGTCATAAAGCCGATGAGAATGTTTCTGCCGAGTGCGAGTTCGCCGTTTGCCGTCGCGGGACCGTCTGCTAAAACGTCACCCGTCTTAACGACGTCGCCCGTAGACACTATGGGGCGTTGATTTATACACGTTCCTTGGTTGGAACGTTGGAATTTTTTAAGTTCGTAAACGTGGTCTGCGCCTTCGCCGTCGGTAACGATTATCTTGTCACCGCACGCCGATTTTACGACACCGTCTTGCTTTGCTATTATCATGACGCCGGAGTCGTAAGCGATTTTCGCTTCGATACCGGTACCGACGATGGCGTTTTCGGGTTTCAAAAGAGGAACGGCTTGACGTTGCATGTTGGAACCCATCAACGTTCTGTGGGTATCGTCGCTTTCCAAGAAAGGAATAAGCGCGGTAGCGACGGAAACGAGTTGCATGGGCGAAACGTCCATATAGTCGATCAAACTTCTGTCGACCTCGGTAATTTCTTCCCTTCTTCTGCAAGATACACGTTCGTGAACGAATCTGCCTTCGTCGTCCAACGGCTCGTTGGCCTGAGCAACGATGAATTCGTCTTCTTCGTCGGCGGTAAGGTATCTTACGTCGTCGGTAACGATACCGGTTTCTTTATCTACCCTGCGATAAGGCGCTTCGATAAAGCCGTATTCGTTTACTTTTGCGTAAGTGGTAAGGGATGAAATAAGACCTATGTTTTGACCTTCGGGGGTTTCTATAGGACACATTCTGCCGTAGTGAGTGTAGTGAACGTCACGGACTTCGAAGGTCGCTCTTTCCCTGTTCAAACCGCCGGGACCGAGTGCGGAAAGTTTACGTTTATGTGTAAGTTCGGCAATCGGGTTGGTTTGATCCATAAATTGAGAAAGTTGGGAAGATCCGAAGAATTCCTTTATAGCCGAGTTGACGGGTCTGATATTGATAAGACCTTGCGGCGTTACTTCCTTCGGATCCTGAGTCGCCATTCTTTCCTTGATAAGACGCTCTAACCTTGCGATACCGATTCTGAATTGATTTTGTAAAAGTTCGCCGACCGAACGAACACGGCGGTTCCCCAAGTGGTCGATGTTATCGACTTCGCCAATGCCGTAGCAAAGGTCGATATTGACCGAAACGGAAGCGATGATATCGTCGACCGTGATGTGTTTATGATTTAAAACGTTCAATAACGGCTTAACCGTTTTCTTTCTTTCGGCGTCGAGTTTGCCGTCGATGCCTTCAGCCAAAATTTTGAAGAACTCAACGCAGGCAACCACGAATTTTCTTCTTTGTTCTTTGCGTTTTTCGGCGTTCTTTTTGGTTTCGGGTTTTTCTTCGGCACCTTCGTCGGAGGACTCTTCGGTATAATATAAAGCGTTGATTTCGTTTGCGAATTTTTCGCCCGTTTCGTCGATGCCGATTTCTTCGACGGAATCTTTAAGCTTTTCGGCAAACTTTAATGAAGGATAATGAACGGTGTCGATAAGCCCGAAAAATCTCGAGTTTACGCCCGTTACCGCTTTAAAGCTTACGGTATTGTTGGCGATGACTTTGTGTACGCCCGCAGCCGTTTGGACGTTTACTTCGTTAATGCCGGCGTCACGCAAAAGGATTGCTTTTTCACGGGTAACGACTTCGCCTTTTTCAGCCAAAACTTCGCCGTCTTCGGAAATAATGTTTTCCGCAAGGGTAAGCCCTACTATACGGGCGGCAAGGTTAAGACGCTTGTTGTATTTATAACGACCGACTTTTGCAAGGTCGTAACGACGAGGATCGAAAAAGACGTTTCTTAAATTGATTTTAACGGCTTCGTCGTTGGGGACTTCGCCCGGACGAAGACGACGATAAAGTTCGTACAAACCTTCTTTTATCGTTTTGGTGTTGTCTTTGTCGAGAGTGCTTTTAATGTACTCGTCGTTGCCGAAAAGTTCGGAAATCTCTTTATTCGATTCGAAGCCTAAAGCACGCAAAAGGACGGTGACTTGAATCTTACGGGTTCTGTCGACCTTTATCCATAAAACCTTTTGGTTATCCTGTTCGAGTTCGAGCCAAGCACCGCGGTTAGGTATAACCGTGGTATTGTAAAGTTTTTTACCGGATTTATCGAATTCGAATCCGTTATAAACGCCCGGAGAACGAACGAGCTGAGAAACTATAACCCTTTCCGCACCGTTGATTATAAACGAGCCGTTATCGGTCATCTTGGGAATATCGCCCATAAAAACGTCCTGATTGATGACCTCACCCGTAATTTTGTTGACGAGCCTTACGTTTACCCTTAAAGGAATAGCGTAAGTCGCGTCACGGTCACGACATTCCTTTTCGTCGTACTTGGGCTTGTCAATCAACTTGTGGTCGAGAAAATAGAGTTCAAAACGGTCAGAGAAGTCGGTTATCGGGGAAAAATCCTCGAATACTTCCGCAATACCCTCGTCTATGAAAGATTGGTAAGAATCTTTTTGAACTTCGACAAGGTTCGGCATTTCTTGCGGACCTTTAATGCGTGAGAAAGTTCTTCTTTCTACGTTTCCGAACATCGCTGACGGTAAATTTCGTGTCATTAGCTTCGCTCCTTTTTTGAAAAAATGCTACTTATCTATTGCTTTTTTGCACAATATGTTGTATAATTGCAAGTAATAAAACACAAAACTTTGTGTTTACCTCTCGTTTCGGCAAAAAACCGCATTTTTCGGGCTATTTTTACGCACCGAAAATTCGGATTTGATGCTTTCTCACACAATACGGCATTATAGCATTTATTAATTATAAAACTCGGCGTTAACCTTGTCAAGCGTTTTTGCGCCTATGTATAAATATATTTAAATATTTTTTTATTTTTTAATGCGAGCGCGCACGCTATTGCGCGTAAAAACGTATTTTGAACGCATTTTAGACGCCGCAAGTTCCTTTTTGCGGTAAAAAAGTCGAAAATAAATCTCGAAAAACCGCAAAAAACGACAAACGTTACGATATTTTAACGACACGCCTTTATAGAAAAAGAAGTCAAACCGACTTAATTTAAGAGGATTTTATGAGAATAGATAAATTTTTAAAAGTTTCACGCATATTAAAACGCAGAACGGTCGCCCAAGACGCCTGCAAAGGCGGTAAGGTTATGGTTTTCGGTAAGGAAGTAAAACCGTCTTATTCCCTTAAAGTCGGCGACCAAGTGGAAATACGCTTCGGCAACGGCTCGGTTAAATTCGAGGTTTTAGACTTAAAGGAAACGGTAAAAAAGGACGAAGCGTCTTCTCTGTACCGCATAATCGAAGGGTAAATAGCATATAAACACAACAAAAAATTAACGATAACGGGCTTATAGCCCGACTTTTTAGAGAGAAAATGAACACAGTAATCATTCCGTCGGCGGGGAAAGGAATCCGCTCGGGTCTTAAAACAAACAAAAATCTGTTTTTCTTCGACGGCAGTACGATAATAGAAAAAACCGTATCCGCCTTTTTGGGTGTAAAATCTATAGGTGAAATAATAGTTACCGTAAGGGCGGAAGAAATAAGTCGGTTTGAAAAATTGCTGAAAAAATTATCGCCTATTATATTCGTTACCGAGGGAGGTTCTACCCGTACCGAATCCGTTAAAAAAGCACTGCGACTCGCAAAGGGCGAATACGTTCTTATTCACGACGGCGCAAGACCTTTCGTAACACCGAAATTAATCAAAAAGTGCCTCTATAAGGCGGAATTCGAAGGAAATTGCATACCTTGTCTTCCACTTACCGAAACGGTTGCCAAGATAAAAAACGGGGAAATAACCGACGCAGGGAGGGCTGATTTATTGAGCGTTCAAACCCCTCAGGTTTTTAAGCGTAAGGAGATTTTATCGGCTTACGAAAAGATAACCGATACCGACGAGTTTTTCGACGACGCCGGCGTTTTTTGCAAGTACGTCGGCATTTGCCACTATATTATCGGCGAAAAAACCAACGTAAAATTAACTTACGAATCGGACTTTAAACGCCTTTTGCCCGAAAAAACAGGCATCGGTTACGACATTCACAAACTTACCGAAGGCAGAAAACTGATTTTGGGCGGAGTGGAAATAAAACACGACAAAGGCTTACTCGGTCATAGCGACGCCGACGTCGTCATCCACGCCTTGATGGACTCCATGCTATCCGCGCTTGCCTTAAAAGATATAGGTAATTATTTCCCCGATACCGACTTAAAATACGAAGGAATTTCCAGTGTAATATTGCTTGAAAAAGTACTTAAAATCGTTAAAAAACAAGGCTATAAGCCCGTTAGCGCAAGTATTTCGGTTTTGGCGGAAAAGCCGAAACTATCACCTTACGCAAATAAAATAAGGGAAAACCTCGCCCGAATTTTGAAAATAGATGTAAGCAAAATAGGTTTTAGTTGCACTACCTCCGAAGGGGTCGGCTTGGTCGGAAGAGAGGAAGCCGTGGCTTGCTACGCAACTTGCACCCTTTCGCCCGTTATAAAATAGTTTCGGTATAACGACGGATGCCTAAAAACGGTTCGCCCGAAACAAAGATTTGTAGCCTTTTAAAAAGCATATCTTTTTTTGCACCAACAAGTCGCTTTACAAGAGCAACTCGGCTTAAAAAAACGATTTTACTTTAAAGACGGCAACTCGTTTTTAGCAAAAGTATATCGATTTTTCACGCAAACAAGGCTCTTTTTGCGTGAAAATTACCGTTCAGCAATGCATTCAACGCTTTTAGCATCCTTTCAAGCAACCAAAATAGCCGTATTTTAAATTTTCTTTTGACATTTTATTGACAAAGAAGCTAAAAAGTGTTACCCTTGTAATGCTCGGAGGCGTAGCTCAGTCGGTTAGAGCGCACGGTCCACATCCGTGAGGTCAAGGGTTCGAGTCCCCTCGTCTCTACCAAATAAAAAAGATAGGTTTGTTGCCTATCTTTTTTGTTTTTTTACTTTGATTACGATGGCACTCGAACCGATTGAGCAAAGCCCGCGCTCAACTCTTCGCCTTTTTATTATTCCGCATCGGCGAGCCGACGGGGCTGTAACAAACAGTCGAAAAAGTGAGATTTTGACAAATTGTCGAGATCTCATTTTTTGCGTTTGAATTGTCAAACTAAATGCAACACCTTGCCGAAAAAGACTTCAAAAAGAGTTTTCCGATTCAAAAATACGCAATTTTGTATAAAACAAAACCGACAACGATTTCGCCGTATTCTCTTCATTCGCTTTATGTGAATATCTCTATTTTTATGTCAAAAACCACGACAAAACAAAAAACCGCTCGGGTTTCGACAAAAAAACCAAACGGCTAAATGAAATTCTTTGACATAATACTTAAGGATTTCGGTTTATTTACCAAAAATATTAAGTGGCAAGCGTATTGCAACTTGCAATTTCAAAAATAATATGCTATAATACGCTTAATAAAAACGGTAAACATACCAAAAAAACTAAATTGAGGGGCTTTAAATGGAGATAAAAAGAGATAAATACTTAGAAATGCTTCAAATAAGACGTCATAACGGTTTTGTAAAAGTCATCACCGGCATCAGAAGGTGTGGTAAATCTTATCTTATAAACGAAATCTTTTACGAAAAATTAAAAGAAGACGGCGTAAACGAAAACCATATCATTAAGTTTGCTTTTGATTCGGCGGAAGATTTGTTACTTATCGGAGAAGATTTACAGGAACTTGTTTCCGATAAAAAGAAAGTCGACCCTAAAAAATTTATGGCATACGTTTCGCAAAGAATGACCGACAACGATATGTACTACCTTCTACTCGACGAGGTGCAAAATCTTGATTGTTTTGAGGCTGTTCTGAACGGATATTTACGCAAAAAAAATATGGATGTGTATGTAACCGGCAGTAACTCAAAATTTTTGTCAAGCGACGTATTGACCGAGTTTGCGGGACGTGGTGACGAAATCCATGTTTTGCCGTTGTCTTTTTCGGAGTTTTATGCCAATTACAAAGACGGACTCGACTATGCTTTCGACGATTATATGGTTTACGGCGGATTGCCTGCGGTTGCTTTAATGACAACCTCCGAACAGAAATCAAGTTATCTTAAAACTCAACTAAAGAACGTTTATCTTAAAGATATAGTCAAACGACATAATCTAAACTCTGATGAAAATATCGGCGAACTGCTCGATATCATTGCGTCTGGAATTTCCTCTTTGACTAATCCGACGAAACTTGCAAACACTTTCAAAAGCATAAAAAATTCGTCGCTAAGCGCACTTACCATCGATCACTATATTACCTATATGCAACAGGCGTTTATGCTTTCCAAAGTAAACAGATACGACGTAAAGGGCAAAAAATATATCAGTACGCCATATAAGATATATTTTGAAGACGTCGGCTTGCGCAATGCAAGACTTGATTTCAGGCAGATAGAAGAAACACATCTGATGGAAAACATAATTTACAACGAATTACGTTATCGCGGATATCACGTTGACGTCGGCGTTGTAGACACGAGAGAAAACATTGACGGTTCGTCGGAAAGACGACAACTTGAAATTGACTTTGTTGCAAATCAAGGCAATAAACGTTATTATATTCAATCGGCTTACGATATCCCGAATGAAGATAAAATGAAACAAGAAACCAAATCGTTTGATAAAACCAACGATTCCTTCAAAAAAATAATCGTTGTCGGCAAAAGCATGAAACCGCGCCGCAACGAAAAAGGTTATTTGATTGTCGGAGTAAAAGAGTTTTTGTTAGACCCGAACAGTCTTGAACTATAATTTATGATTTTATTTTTTCGGTGCAAGACAAACGGAAAAAGTCGCCTCCGTCAAGGATAGAAAATATACTCCGCTATGCTCCGTGGCGTTCGCCGACAAGTCGGCTCGGCTGAGGGCTGAAAACTATCGGTTAATCGACTTATATGGCAATAATGACAGAGGTTTTGTCTGAAAGCACGCGGAGCGTATTTTCAAGCAAAACCGATAACTTTTCAACCGAGAAGCGCAAAGTGATACTTTGCGAGTGCGATAGCGCAAATTTTGAACTTGTTTCAAAATTTACTTCTCGCCGGTTACATTTTTTAACGGTTTATATATTTTGATATAACGGTCTATATATTACCACAAAAAAGACTACATTCCAATCCTTTCGGATCGGTTTGTAGTCTTTTTCTTCGGGCTGATTTTTTACAGCCCCATGGTTACTATGTTATCGGCTCAAGGTTTCCTCTCCGTAAGTTATTCCTTACGGAAGAGTCACACAGGAGAGATAACCTTAAAAATCGATTATTCTCCTTTATACTCATAGGTGTTGTCGGTTGCCGTAACACCGTTGAATGCTGCATCATATGCCACGTTCGCCCCAATGTCACATGTCGAGTAGTTGTTACCTTTCCATGTAGCATTAGCAGCGCACAGCCACTGGAAGTGACAACCGCTTACGACACAGTCGGAAATAGAGTAGCTGCCGCGGTTTTGTGGCGTGGTTGTGTACCACGCTAGAGAACCGACAAGACCGCAGGTGTTGTGATAGCCGTTTAAGAACTTAGAATTTTCCACGGAACAATTCGTCAACGTTAGAGTAGCACCGTCATGTGTACCCGAAAAGCCAATAAGTCCTCCCATATGCCCGCTTGATGTTCCAAAGGTCTCTACAGTAGAGTTCATGACGTGAACATTATCCAAAGTGACTTGGCCATATTGATATCCAATAACAACGCCCATGTAAGAGGGTCCATATACCTTCGCATTGCTGAACGTTAGATCTTTAACGGTTAATTTTTGATTATACGTACCGAAAAAGCCAAGATTATCGCTGCCGCCGGATACATTCATACTATATATAGTATGCCCCTGCCCGTCAAACACGGCTCCTTTACAAAGTGTTTCATTAATCGGCGTCCATTGTTTGGTAAGGGTTACGTCGGACATAAGTTTGAACGTAGTGTAATTTTGTATACTCTTATCTTTAGCGTTCGCCAGTTGGGCAACCTTGACTAAGTCGCGCTCACTGTAGAGATATAATGTCGTACTGTCGGGATTCTCCGTTGCCGCATTGCCCTGAATTGCTTCTACTACATAAGAAATCGTGCAGTTTTTATCCTGATATTTGTTACCTCTGTCGGAAGGAAGGTCGATGGTTACGTGAACGGTATCGGGGTCAAAGTCCTCATCGAGGGCAAGAGAAGCCCATTTTGAAATAACAGTCATGCCGAGAACGTCTTGCGCTTTGTTGGTTTCTTCGGTGGCTTCACCCGCCGGCGAATCGTCGTCGGTTACGGTTGTGCCGGTAGCGGTGGTTTCGCCGTCCTTAAAGTCTATTACAAGACCGTCAAACAAGCCGTTGTCTTCTTCACACATAATAATAGTGCGGTACTTGATAGCAACGTTACTGTCGTTTTTAACCGTGATGTCAAAAGTAACCTTGTCGCCCGGGGTCATGTTGGTGAGTTCGAGGGTATTAGCGTCTTTCGAATTGAAAGCAGCCTTACCGCCGTTGATAAACGTGCCGTTTGTTCCGCCGAGTTCGGTCGTCAACTTAATTTTGTCGGCGTCCTCGTCCACTTTGCCGGTAAGGTTTTGTCCGGAATAAGTTTGAAGGTTGTCAACGGTTGCAACTACGTTTACTTTACCGGAAGAAACTGAAATGTTTACCTTGCTTTCACTGGTAAATAATGCAAAGGTTGCGCCCGCAGCAAGGCTTACGCACATAATTATGGCAAGCACTGCCGATACGATTATGCTTCTTTTAGCAGATTTTTTCATGAATTTTGTCTCCTTAAAAAAGATTTGATTATTTTTACATTTTTCGACTTTTAGTTTTTTTGTTTTTTTCGACTTTTTTACAACAATCGAAATATTTTTCTTTTGTTCGATTATTGACCTTTCCCTCCTTTAATTTTTCTTTGTGAAAAGTGACA
>CAVJMJ010000024.1:0-19544 GCA_963650915.1 Parasutterella excrementihominis
CCGATAATGTAACCGATGAAGGAATAATAGTTCTCCGCTCAGGAAATATCCAAAACGCGGAGTTGTTTCTGTCTGATGACATTGTAAGAGTATCAAATATAAAGATTAAAGAAGATAAATTTGTTCGTGAAAACGATATACTAATGTGTTCGCGAAACGGATCTGCTCGTTTGGTTGGGAAATGCTGCTTAATACCAAAGTTAAACGAACAGATGTCCTATGGCGCTTTTATGACTGTCATTAGAAGTAAGTATCCATATTTTCTGAATGGATTCTTCAATTCTACCTATTTCTTGCAACAATTGACAGGAACGCAAACGGCGTCTGTAAATCAAATTACAACAGGGATGCTTAATGGTTACACGGTTATTAAACCCAGTGACGCCGAAGAAAACAAGTTCGCGGAGTTTGTTAAACTAATCGATAAATCGAAATTTGTTTGTCACTCCAAGAACTTTTTATGCGATATTTTGACGTTTTCATCGTCAACCATAGCATATCCAAGCGTTGTATCTATCTTTGTGTGCCCCAAAAGGTGCTGAACTTGCTCAATCGGCATACCTTTATCAATGGCTTTTGTTGCTAAAGTGCGTCTGAATTTGTGTGGGTGAACCTTGCTTATATGCAATTTTTCGCCTATCTTGCGTAATGCGATTTCAACACCGCTAATTTTAAGTCGATTATATGGGTATAATTGACTTACAAACAGAGCCGGATCGGCATCTTTCGAGAATTAAGGTATTGTTGCAAGTGAATTTTGGTTTTTGCATCAAAATAGACCTTACGTTGCTTGTTTCCTTTGCCCAACACAACACATTCCTTGTTTTCAAAGTCAATATCGGATATATTAAGTCTGACTAGTTCGCCAACTCTCATTCCGGTCGAGTAAAGCATATCAATTATTGCTAAATCGCGAGCATTTTTACAGTTTTGGCGCATAAGTTCAATGTTTTCCTCGGTATATATTTCTTTTACAATCTTACCGACACGAACTTTTCTGATACGGCGGGCAGGGCTTTTCATAATATAATCTTCGTTTTCAAGCCACGAGAAAAACGACGATATAATCCTTCTCATATTATCAATCGTAGCCTTTGAAACACCGCTATTTTCTTGGTAATCGGACAAATATGTTCTTATATCTTCCGTTGTAATAGAGAAGTATATAACATTCACTTTATCAAGCATTTTAACCAAAGTTGTATAATAGTAATTCAGTGATTTTATGGAACAACCCTCGATTTTCTTTGCGGCAATAAAAAAGTCCAATGCTTCGTTGTTATCTTTAGGTAAAACAACCTTTTTCTCGCGTATTTCCTTGTTTTTTAGACATTTATATAGAGTTCTCTCGATGGCTTTTAACTGCTTTTCATCAACCTTTCCTTCCAGTTGTTTCAATACTTCGTTAATAAATGTTGCGTTCATAAAAAAATTACCTCCTGTAATTCAGAAGGTAATTTTATAATTTATAGACAAATAATGCAATTATGCTGCAACGGCAACATTTACAGCCGAATGGAGCATTTTTATTAAAGAATAAACCGCTTCAGGGTTGCCATTAAAGATTTCCGTATACTCAAGATACTTGAACGGCTCGTCCTGAATAAGATTTTTAGGCTCGATGTCGCCGTTTTCAAGCACGAAAGTAACAATCTGGTGTAGAAATTCCTCTTGCATTTGATTGAAGTTGTATTTGGCAAGATATTCCGCAAACAGTTTACTGATTGCTTCGCGATCAAGGCCTACAATCTTTCTGACAAATACGCCGACCGATTCACCGTCTGCAATATGGTCATAATCGTCTTTGCTACCGAGTTCTTCCCATAAAATGCGTTGCAATTCTTTCAAATCGTCGCTTGTAAGAGGAATTACGTTGCGGATTTTGTGTATAACAGGCGATTCCACATTGTCGGCAAGATAGTCGATAACACGCTGTTTGTAGTTTTTGAATTGCGGCGTAAGGTGTTCTCCGCGCTTCAGTTGAATTTTATCATCAAAATTAGTTCTTAGAGGATCAACAACATCTCTCGGCAAAAATCTGATTAAATCACGAACTTGATTTCGCAAATCTTCCAATCGAGTAACTGTGATATTCTCCCAAAATTCATTTTGAATAACGGTTTTTAAGAACTCTTTTTTCTGTGCAATCTCAGGAATCGTCGTCATATCGAGCAAGATTGAACAGATAGTTGTTACAACCTGAACCGCCTGCGAATAATCCTTTTCGCCTTCAAGTTCGGCAAGTTCCATATTGAATAGCCATAAATCAAAAGATTTTGCCGCTTCAAAATCATCTTTCGCTTCAACAAGGGGAACAATTTGTTTTTTAAGTTCCTTCAAATCCAGAACTCCGATATAGTCCCAAACGGAATCGACAGAATACTTATCGACGTACTGCAAATTGTGACGAACATTGATAAGATTACGGTTAAAATTCTTTATACGATTCATTACTTCAGCTTTCCATTTATCATAGAAAGCCTTGTGTTCGGGGTTTTCCTGATGATTAAGACGTTGCAATTCGTATACCAAATCTAACTTCAAAGAGAAAATCTTTTGAGTGAGAGATAGAGAGGTTTTGCCGTCTTTGCCCTTCGGGTGTTCCTTGAAATAAGCAAAGTTTTCGCAACAGTCAAAGATATAAAAACCCTGTTTATCCGCATAGGTTTGCTTTGTATCGTCGGTGTATTCCGGGTTCTCAAAGAACTCACGAGAAGGTGAAAACGGATACAATTCTTTACAAACACGCGTTCCACGACCTATCATTTGCCAGAATTTGATGAGAGAAAAGACTTTTTTGAAGAATACAAGGTTCAATACTTCAGGCACGTCAACGCCCGTATCGAGCATATCGACGGATACCGCAATGACAGGGTTCTTGGCAGGATTTTTGAAATCGTTGATTATAGTAGAAACGTAATTTACACTATAATCGACAAGTTTGCAATACTCGCTTCCTTTTTCGGGATAAAGAGCATTAAATCTTTCTACAATAGCCTTTGCGTGATTGTGATTATATGCGAAAATGATACTTTTACCGAGTTTTTCGCCTCCGTCAATCTTTAATCCTTCGTCCATAAGCGTTTGAAGAATGGTATCAATCGTACCGGTATTCATAATACGCTTATAAAACATTTTTTTGTCTATTTCCTTAGGAAAATTACCTTCTTCGTCTGCAAATGCCTCTTCGTAGGCTTCTTTTTCACTTTCGGAAAGATCATCGTATTTCAGACCGAATTTTAATAATTGCGGAGTACTGTCAAAATTGGCATAATCCACAAGAAAACCTTCCGAAACAGCCTTTTCATAACCATAGTTAAATGTCGGTTCACCCTTTGGAACGTTAAACAGTTCATAGGTTGAATCGTCAACTTTTTCACGCGGTGTAGCCGTCAAACCGAGCAATAAACTATCGAAATACCGTATTATAGCCTGATATTTGTTGTAGACAGACCGGTGACACTCGTCAAGAATAATTAAGTCGAACTTTCCGACGCCAAAAGCCCTTTCTTCACAATCAATAAGGTTGAGCATAGTAGGGTATGTAGACAGAATCACTCTCGCATTGAAATCTCTATCTTCGCCCTTAGTTTCTGAAATTGCGCAAATAGAGGAATTCGGAAGGTGCTTTTTGAATGCGTTTTTTGCTTGATTTACAAGTTCCGTTCTATCGGCAAGGAAAAGAATATGCTTTGCCCAATTTGCACGTTGTAAAACGTCTACAATGGAGATGGCACAACGTGTTTTACCCGTTCCGGTAGCCATTACAATAAGGGCTTTGCGCTGTTTTTTATTAAACGTATCGCAAACAGCGGTAGCGGCTTCCTGAATAAAAGGTCTATCTGAGATATTCGGATCAATTCTTGTATCGGTTATTTGTTTCAATCCGCGACGAACGATAAGAGAATGAAGTTCGTCTTTTGTATAATAACCAAACACTCGACGCGAAGGATAGCCCGAACCGTCAATCATCCAAACTTCATATCCGTTAGTGTAGAATATAACAGGGCGGACTCCCCACTTTTGTTCGATACAATCTGCATACAATTTGGCTTGCTGACTTCCTTTTACAGGATCGACAGACGTCTTTTTGGCTTCTACAACAGCCAAAGGTTTGTTATCGTCGTCAAAAAGGATATAATCGGCAAAACCTACGCCTTCATTGTTGGGCATTCCATCAAGCTTAATCTCGATACAAGCCATATTAGGCAATACTGCACCTTTTATATTGTGAACTTTCCAACCGGCTTCTTTCAGGGCATTATCTATGTATACACGGCGCGTTTCTGCCTCTGTAAAGTCGGTTGCAGAGCGGAAGGTTGTTCCCTCGTTAATCTTGCCTTTTAAGCCTTCTGCGGCTTCTTTTGTGACTTCTACGGGCTTTTCTTCGATGGTTTCAACAGTTTCCGTAACGGGTTCTGTTTTCTTCGTGTAAACGGTTCTGTCAAATTTATCGTAACTTTTGATTATACCGAAGATTTTCAGCAGTTCGGCGCAGAAATAATATAGTGCCTCCAAACTGTTCATTGCCTCATTCTTCGTTACGGTTTCACCATGAGCGGCATTATTTCCGACTTGTCTTATGAGGTGAATGCCGGACAATATGGTTGAATCCATATAAGAGGCGAATTGTTCGTCCTGAATTAAGGAAAACAATGTTGCGGTTTCGGGATATGAGCCGTATTTGGACATGTAAAAATACTTAACGGCACTTTCCAAGGCTTTTCTTTGAGAAATTGCAGACAGTTCAGGGCGTGAAATGACAAATTCTTCCGCATCTTTGCAGAAAGAATACAGTTGCTTAAACAAAAATCTGTCTTTCAACAAGTCAAAATTCATTTTTTACCCTCCTTTTTTATCTGAAATACTCGTCCATTTTAGAATCTAACAGTTCTTGCAGGTCTTTTATCTGCTGCTGCACGATAAATTTCGATTTATCGATTAGTTTAACAAACTCCGCGAACTCATTTTGCAACTCAATCGGCGGAATTATAATTTGTCTATTCAAGAAGTCCTTAAAATCAATATTGTCCGCAGTAACACATCTTACCTTTCCCAATATATCTGACTCCATTGCCTTGAAACAGTAAAGTAAAAATTCCGAAAGAATTTTGTCTCCAAGTATAAAAGCCTTCATATCCTGATTGATTGTAACTGGTATAGAATTGATTGCAACTGGTAAGGTGTGTTTTAGAATTCCGCTCCTAATCACCATCAAGACAGATGATTGAGAAATTAAATTTGTAGTACTATTCTCTATAGCAATCTCATTTATATGGTCAACACTATCACAGATAGTGCTCGTTTTCATATCTTTGGGAGTTACCCAAGGGATACTTCCTATATAATACTCTGGGTGCTTTTTTGAAGGTGTTCCACCCCCAAGAATTTTTTCACAAACATTGCTGATTGATTGTTTTTCCCAATTCTTTTCGTTAAGAATAGGATCACCGAACATCTCGATAAATCGTGATTTTACCAACTCGTCAAGAGAAGAAAGTTCTTGTTTTTTATTATCTATGGCATGATTTATACCGTCTAAGACAAAAACAATCGCATTTTGTTCTTGAGGATGTCGATATTCTATCAAAAAATTTGAATATTCTGATATCCATATTCTTTTATGACTAAATGGCGTATATTTGATTGACTGCAAGGCATAGAACAAATACTTCAAATTATCGTTTGTATTGACTTTATGCAGTAGTTTCATTGCTGAAGATTTTACCTTAAAATCAAAATCAACATATTTTTTATCGCCAGTAAAATCATCAAAAATAATGACGGGAGATTCTTTACCATTATAAACGCCCGTTGTTTCATTTGTATAGCCCAAAATAAAGGATTTTCCGGCAGTCAAAACAGGAGTAGTAAAAGTCTCGGAGTAGTTTTCCGTTTCTACTATGTACTTTTGTGGTTGCTCATAGGAAAGCAATCTGTTTATTGCAATTTTCATATTCTACTCCTTAATCAAAATATCCATCGTGCTTGCTTGCAATCAAATTTATACCAAAGATAATTGCACTCAATATTACTATAATAATTGCAACCCACCACCAAGCAAATGTGAATATTCCCATAAGCCACAAAATGCCGACCAATGCTGCATAGGTGATAAGATACAGAATACTACCCAATGCAGGGAATGAGCCTCTGCAATACACTAATCCGACAAGAGCGTAAGCGATTACTTGCAAAATCGGCTCGGCAATCCAGTTTATTAAAATCGCATTGTCGCCGAAACATTCAAAAGGATTCGGCAAAAAGAATTGCCTTACGATTACACTTATCAAACTAAATAACCCATAAAGAGATAATTTCTTCATCGATTTATTTGATGTCCTTGCAGATTTCGTCCATAACCGCCTTGAATTGTTCTTCCAAGTCCTGAATGGACTTAATAATTTCGCTCGTCGGGCGGTATTCTTTTTTTACGATTTCCTTCTTGTGATATTTGTTGAAACTGAAAACATAGCCGTTATCAACAATGTCTTGCTTTGTGATAAAGAAAGATTTATCGTAGGGCGTTCTTTCGTTTTCCGCTTCAAGATTATTCCAACGCGCAACAATGTCGGGAATATCGTCGGCATCGACTTTATCTCTCTTTTGGTCAAGAGAATAACCGTCTGCTTCCATATTGTAAAGCCATACTTTATCTGTTCCGCCGGAATTTGTCTTGGTAAACACAAGAATACCGGTCTGAACGCCTGAATACGGTTGGAATACGCCGTTAGGCATATAGATAATCGCTTCGAGTTTTTGTTCTTCTACAAGTTGCGTGCGAAGGCGAGTATACGCTTTTTCATTCGTGTTGTTAAGAACGCCTACAGGAATAATAGAAACGCATCTTCCGCCGGCCTTCAAAAGCCTTAAGAACAAAGACAAGAAAAGAAGTTCTGTCGATTTCGTTCCGCCACTAATCTGATTGAGTGATTTGGACACGGTAGACGGATCAAGACTTCCCGAAAACGGGGGATTTGCAAGAATAAGCGAATACTGATCGTGATTGGTATATTCTTCCGAAAGCGAGTTATTGTATTTAATCGTCGGGTTCTCAACGCCGTGCAAGGTCATGTTCATACAGCCGATTCGGAGCATATCCGTATCCGTATCGTAACCCGTGAACATAGTGTTGTTGAAATGACGGTTATTGTCTTTGTTCATCATCTCACGAGCATAGTGCGATTGAATATATTTTGCACTTTCTGCCAAGAAACCTGCCGTTCCCATTGCGGGATCTATAATTGTATCGGAAAGCGTAGGCTTTGCCAACTCAACCATCATATCGATGATATGGCGAGGGGTGCGGAACTGTCCGTTATCTCCGCTTGTAGCCATTTTAGACAACAGATATTCGTAGCAGTCACCCATCATATCTTTGTCGTTAAGTCCAAGCGATTCATCGCTCAAACTTGCGACCATTTTATCGAGAATATAGGGGTTCGATACGGCAAATTGAGCGTCTTTCATAAAGTTGGCAAATGCCGTTTCTTTGCTGCCGTGAAGTGTCTTTATGAACGGGAAAACGTTGTTTTTAAGGTTGTCGAACATCCTTTTCGGTTCAAATTCCTTAAAAACAGACCAACGCAAATCTTTATAGGGGACATCGATTCTATTGTCGGCATCTACATAATTACCCGATTTGAATGTCGGGTTAAAATCGTCAATAGACGCTTCGATACCGTTAGCAATCATATCGTTGACCTTACGTTCAACTCTGATTTGATTATCGTCAAGCATTTTTATGAAAATCAAATATGTAATTTGCTGAATATCAATCCAAGGGTTGGTCATCTGATTCGACCACATTGCGTCCCAAAGTCTGTCAAGTTTGTTCTTAATTTCTCCCGTAATCACGAAACCACGCTCCTATACTAAATTTCTATTTACAATGAGTATAGCATAAAAAAGTAAAAAAATCAATAGAGCCGATTTGTAAATCGCTAAGAAATGTAAGTTTTTACATTATAATTTTAACTTGTCAGCTTGAAGCACTTAAAGTGTTACCAATATGATTGTTACTTTTTTCTTAAAAGTCTACCATACCAATTATGCCATATGTCTGTCATTATTTGAAAAATTTTTATGTTTTTTTGCATGTCACACCGAGGTTACATCAAGTCACATTGAAATCACATTTAGGTTACAACGTGAGTACAGAGCGTGTGCTTGTCTTGATACAAGTCGGCGTCGCTTCGCTCCGCCGAGACAAGCACACGCCCTGTAAACTAAACTGCGTTAAACCGACCAAATGAAAACGCGCGGCGGAAGTCGAAGTCGCCGCTAAACCGCTTGTCGATCTTCGCCTTTCACCGCCGTGCGCCGTAATTTCATTTAATCTTGCGTTTATACGCAACCATTGTTTAGCTTACCGTTCGCATTTGCGCTATTACTTCGGGCGATACCTGTCCCATAAGACAACCTTCGTCCCAACAATTGAAATCGTCGAAGAGTAGTAGCTTCTGATCGTCCATACCTATAGGGCATACAATGTCGTCATCCATAATATCCGAAATGAAGAATTGCGGAAGTCCTTTAGAGTAGACGATTCTCTCTCCGGACTTTTCTATATACTTCATTATATAACGCATGGCTTTACGAAGTCCCGCCTGATCTTCTATCGGCTCGAAATCGTTTCTTCCGAATCTTTCCTTAAAGTACATGTTCTGAAGCGTTATTTGCCTTTTATGCTCGCTGAAACTATATGTGTTGTCCTCGAACATAAACCCCGGCATTGTGCCGTCGGGGATATAAAGCAAGCCGTGAAAATGTAATCTTTCCTTTTCGGGCGAGCGTTCCCAAACGCCTATATATTTCCAACCCTTTCGGGAGCAGAAGTTAGAAAGCGTTTTCTTTAAGCATTTACGGAACGATTCTTCCGTATGTAGTTTACTATCGTAGGTGAAAGTGCAAAAATAGTTAAATTTCTGCAAGTTTGCTTTACGAGTCATTCTTATACGTCGAGAAATGATGTTTCGATTTTTGCGCTCCATATTATTGTCTACGTATAGGGTTGTTTCGTCGTCCGTTTCGAAATACGGTCGCATTCCGTTAAAGATAAACTTTTTACGTTCGTGTCTCTTCATTTTTTGCGCTTTTTGGTACAGTTCGTCAAACAATTCTTTACGGGTAATTCGTCGGGCTTTCTTCGGCTTGTTTTCGCTATTCGTAGCGGTGTTTTCATTTTCTGTAAGTACTGCTTCGAACGAAGCGTTTTCGTCCGAAGCAGGCGATTCTAAGCCATTTTCGAGAAATGTTTCATCGTCAGAAGAATAGGAAGCGTCGGTATCAACAACCTCGATTTTTTCTTCGACGTGGTAGCGTTTCGGTCGTACAGGTCTGGTTGTGTGCGGTATTGCAATGTAGTGACTTCCGTCAAAATATACTTTGGTTTCGCCATAAGGCATAATTTCTCCTTTGCCGTATAAAGTGGCACGAGGGTTCTCAGTTCATAGCAGTATCCTCCTCGTTGCTTTTATACAGCGCGTTTATGAAATAACTGTGCTGCTCTTTGAGTTCGGCAACGGAGGCTTTTTCCGTCGCGTACTCTATGTAGTCGTTTAGTCCTGTCTTTGCGTTTCTCGCCATCTCGTTGAAATAGTCCGAGAAACAGTCGGTAGTGAAACGGTTACGGTAAATTTTGTAGTTCATCAAGAAATACTTTTTGTTTTCGGGCTTGCCGTCCATCGTTCCGCGTTCCTTTTCTACTTTGACAATAGAATAGCCGTATTTGTTGTAAATTCTCTCGTTACGTTTCCATAGCCATGCGGTTACGGATTTCAGAATATGCACAAGCAAAGTATTGTCGCCGCGGCGGTAACGAAAATCGTAATATAGGGCTATAACGCGATTAAACGCCATTTCGGACAACATTTCTTCTATCGTATAGAACGGCAGAGCGAGCCTTTGTTCACCGCAAGAAACAATGTGGATAATATCGCAAAGGTCGCGAGCGTCAGCACCCCAACTTTCGGGACGTTGTTCGTCCGTAAACACTTTTATGAACGGAAAATTGTCTACCGTTGCGGAATGCCTACACATTTTGAGCCATGAGTTAAACAGGTCGTTTTTCTGGTTGGTTTCGTCGTTCTTTTTCTTGACTTCTTTAAGTTCAAGATTGTTTCCGCGTTCTTTGCCGATTTCCGTAATAGCCACAACGCCGAACTCAAAACTGCCTGCCTTCGGGTTGTTTTCCAAAACTTTTTTACCTAAACGCAACACGTCGAAGTCCAAGATATGAGAATGTCTGCCGTCGGTCAGGTTTTCGGGAAAAAAGTCCGTCACCCACAATGGGAAATTGCCTTCGGAAGTAACGAAATTGTCGGTACGTATCGAATAATTCGATACAATCAGGCTGCTTTCTATGACGTAGATAAAGTACGCCGAAGCATAGGTTTCGAGTACGTCGAACAAGGTTTTTACACTCAATGCGTCGCAAAATTCACCGCCGTAACGGGCAATGTCGTAGCCGTAAATTTGCTCGGTATTATCTGTGTTTTTGAGATAACGGTCGCGCTTTTTGTGTACGAAAATCTTGACCGAAGCAAGATTGTAAATTTGCCCGTGTTCCATAGCCGTCTGTATCTCTTTCTCAAAGCATATCCACGGGAAATACGGGAACTTCATATCCGCTTTCTGCAATATCTCGAACGCCTTTTGTCTGAACATTACTTCCTGACTTAATGCCATATCCGTAATAAGCGTTGTCTTTTTCTTGCCCATACTTCCGCAAGCCATACTTACGATAGGCAACGCGTTTATAAAACCGCAGTTTCTCGCTTCGTAGTGTCTTAATCTATTTTTGGCAGTCTTTCGGCGCCAACGGTCGAACAAAACCAATCCGAGAACGATTAAAACCCATAACGGAACGTGCGTAAAAATTACCTGCAAATCCACTACGAGTTTTACGAACTGCGGATAAATCGTGCCGAGTTGAAAAGATATGGCAAAGAAGAAGTAATAGGCGAAAAACTCTATTACAATCGTCGCCAAATTGAGGTGGAATATCCAGATAATAAGCCAAGCTACCCAAATCCAGCGGTTTTGCCTTACGAAGTCTATGTAATCGAGTACCAAATTTTTTAGCGGCAACACCGTTTTCTTCGTCAGCCATTTATACGCCCTGAGCGGTTTCGTATCTACGTTATAGTCATTATTAACCGCCCCGTAAACGCGCTTTATAACCACAATTACCAAGATGAGACACGGTAATAGTATGGTTACAATCTTCAAAAAATTCGTAAGTTTTTCCGCCGTTACCGCACCCCATAACTTAAAGTTCTCCCCATTGAAAAACCAATAGAAATAATCCTTCGTTCGGTCGACAAATCCGTCCATATCCGACGGCAAATTCGTGGTATTATTAAGCACTGTTGACGGCTGCGTTACGCTCGGAAAACCGCTCGTTTCTATCCCGAATAAGTTATAAAAATAATACTTAAAACTGCCGTATAGGTCGATTAAAGCCTCGATTGTGCGACAATAGGATAGTCTGAACACGAATATTCCGAGCAGCGTAAAGCCTATAAAAATCACCGCAGTGACTGTTATATTAAATACTCTGTAACGCTTCATAAGCAGCCTCCGAAATTGCCGTTTGTTTTGCCGTAAACACTGCGTAACTTATGAGTAAAATCACGAGTATTAGCGTAACTATGGCAAATATTCTTTTTAATATTTTCATTATGTTCTCCTGAAAAGTTTTTATAAAAGTTACGCCGACAGATCTCTCTGCCGGCGCGTTTGTCACTGTCGTTTGCGTTTTATTGCCTTTATAAGCGCCGCTATGCCTTTTACGGGTAACGTTACAATCCAAACGATTGCCTTGAAAATATACGGAAGAACGGGAGCAAGCAAGATAATCGCTAAAATAAGCATTATAAGCGCCGCCAACTTTTTGCCGTTGTCGTTAAGGCTTACGTCTATGTCGGTACTGTTAGACGGATCTTTGCCGCCCGATTGCTTGTTGTCTATAACGCCCAAGTTGTAGGTGATGCCGTCCGTTTCGAACTTCAATCGCAAGATAGTCACATCGCCGACAAGAGTAGCGAATGAACCGTATGCGCCTTGTCCCGTCCACATAGAGTAGTCCGTTTCGGCAAATCGCAATACCCATTTTTTGCCTTGTAGTTCCGCAAGTGCTTCGTCGGTCAGTTTCGTCGAATATGTAACGTCTATAACCGCGCCGTGGTAGATATTGTCCTTGTTCTCGTTAGAGATGAAGTCCTCGACCGTCTGAATTCTGTCCCACTTGTACGTTCCCGCAAACCAACCGTCTCCGGTATGTTCGACTTTATCCGTATATTTTAGATAGGCGTATTTGTCCGCTTTGTCCCCGAACTCTTCACTTGTTCCCGAAAACGTCACCCACGAAGACGAGTACGCTTGCGTAGTGTAATACACGTCGGCTTCCAAAAGTTTATCTATGGGCTTGTCCGTGTTGAACGCCACAAAATGGCTGTCGCACGCACTTAAATACAACTTGAATCCGTCTTTGTATCTAACAAACCCAACAAATTTATCCGTAACGACGATTGTTTCGATATCCACGCAATTCACATACGGTTTGCCGTTGATTGAACCGAAGGCATACTGTTTTGAAACGTTGTAATTTACTTCGGTAACGGTATTGCCACCGCTTGCTTGTTTATCTATGCTTTCGTCGAACGGTCTGTATATGGAACTGATAGCGTAATACCTCACGGCGTCGTCTTTAACCGTAAGCCCCGAAACTTTGTACTTGTAAAGCACGCCGCTTGAATTAAGCAATTCGAGTTTGTAGTTGTAGTACGAAATTTCGTCGTTTATGGTCGTCGAAATATTGATGGACGAGGCTTTTAGGTCTTTAGCTTTACCGCTCGGCTGGTAGACGTAAACGAACAGTTCTTTATTTACGCTTTCGGCAAGTTGTATCACTTGCAAAGAATAATCGCTTGAATTTGTCGGATAGTTATCCGCGTTAAACGACGTATCCTTTTCCAAATCGTCCAACACACCGGAATATGTTATGCTTTCCGCTCTTGCCACAAGGGGAATATGTGCCGCCGTTGTTATGACGGCACATATTCCCAAGACAAAAACGAAAAGCATTACCGCAATTCTCTTTTTCGTCGTCAAAACCAGACCACCTCCTTGTCGAGATACACGCCCGTAACTTTGCCAGAAACGGAAAAGTTGAGTTTTACGACCGACTTGCCGTCTTTGGACGTTACAAGCAGTGTAAACATATCTTTGTAGGACTTATCGTCGCAAGAAGTGACGGTATCGCCGTAAATTTGTTTCAGTATATCCGTAACGCCGCTGCCTTTGGGCGTAATGGAAAACTTATCTCCGTCGGTCGTTATGTTAAACCCCGCGTTCAAATTTTCTTCCGCCTGAAAGGTATGTGTTTGACCGTCTACGGCAAAAGCAAAGTCTTTTCCATCAACCTTGTTCGGTACCACTTTAAGCGAATACCCTTTGTTGTTACTGTCAGTCGAAAGGTTGCGTACAACTCCGCTTAGCGGTTTGGTTTCGGTGATAACGTATCCGCAGGAACCGTCCGTTACTATGGTTTTATCCACGGTGACGTAAAAGGTTTTCACGTCGGTAGTGAACCCGTTTGTAAGTTGGAATATTAGCCCGACCACGGCGACGACTGCAAGGGCGATAAGAACGTAAACTATAACTCCGAGTGTTGTTTTCGTTGTTTTTCTTGCACTCATAATTTACCTCCTCGCTGAATTCGTCCGTCAGATATTGACCGTAGTCTTGTTAAGGCTTACGCTTTTAACCGAAGTGACTATCCAAACCCTGATCGTTTCAGAAAGTCCGCTTACGGTATCTTTAACGGTAATAGTAAAGTAGCACGAAGGTAGCGCGGCGGTATTGGCTTTGCCGTTCTTTTCAAAGTCCGTGCCGCTCGTAAAGCCGTATTCGTCCTCGAAAACATAACGGTTATAATAATACGTGCCTAAGCCGTATTCGTCGTTCTCGGCAGAAGAATAGTAACTTTCTATTACTTTCGTGCCCGTTTTTATGGTAAGCGTGTTGCCGGAAATTGTGGCGGAAGTAATGAAATTGTTTACCATATCCGCCATAGACTTCTGGCTCATATCCGTAAAATTCCCCATACCGCTGTTGCCGTCTACAAACTCTTTTCCGAAATACAGCGAACCGTTACCGCCGAGAGTAACCGTCAGGTTTTTACTGCCGATCGTGTTGAAGATATTGCCGAGATTTACGGTGAAGTTGTAAGTCTTATTTGTTCCGAGTTCATAGTAACTGCCTCTGTTTGTATCGCTAATAGGGTTCAAACTGCCGTTAGTGATACTTATGGTACTTGCCACGCCTACGAACGATACCGTGCATTTTGCCGTATATCCGCCGTTGCGAGTGGTAACGGTGACGATTATTTTATCCGAGCCGAACGCCTTTTTACATGAGATAGTAGCCGTAAGACTTCCGTCGGAATCCTGCGTTACGGTGACGTAATCGGTTACGGCTTCCGTGCCGTGAGTAGGCGCTGCTCCCCAAGCGACAGAATAGTCTACCTGTTGGTTTGCAGCGTCCCAAGGCGAAACGCTCGCTTTTATCTGCACGTCGACGGTCTGTCCGTTTGCCTGAGCGGCGGCAAGAGTTTTTGCAGTAAACGCCATGGTTTTAGGCATATCGTAGACCTTTGGCTCCGAGTATTCGAAGTCCGGTTCGTCGGGTAATTCTGCCGTTGAAATAGTAGACGCATTACTCTTTACCGAATAGCAAATGCCAATAATTCCCGCAGTGAGAATGGTTATTACGGCAAGTAATATAGCCGTAAGTTTTAATATTTTTTGTTTCTTTTCGTAAGTCATATATTGTCCTCCTGAAATTATTTTTCGTATACGCTTTTAAGCGTTCTTACGAACAAGTCGGTAATTAAATCCATGCCTTGCTCGTTAGGGTGTAAGCCGTCGCTCGTGTACTTTTCGTATGCGTAACCGTCGATTGCGGCAAGGTCTACCACGCGGCACTTGAAGTATTTTGCAATACTGCGAATAGTATCGTTGTACTTATCCATAGTGGCGGTATCTTTGTTTGTGCCGTTATACGGAAGGGTGAACACGTACACGTCGGCATTATTATACTTTTGCGTTATCTTGTGCAGCATAATTGCATATGCCTGCGCGAAATTCTCCGGCGTAATATATCCGTTGTTTTTGGTATAGACTTCTTTTAGTTCTTTGAACGAGCCGAGTTCTACTTTGTTGTTAAAGTCGTTTACGCCCATATACACGGCTATAATGTCGGGATTTTTGCCTTTATTACTGCCTGTATCTGCGTGAAGTTCGGTCGCGCGTTTGTCGTAAGCCGCTCCGTTGCCGTTGGTAACTTTAGAGCCCGACCACGAGTTGTTTACAAGCAGATTCATACCCGTGCTGTCAACCGCTTGCTTCCACCAAGTTTCTTCGGCTTTGTCTATTTCGTATTTCGGATAGAACACCGCATTGCCGCTTATGGTTGTATTTGCATCGCTTCCGTCGTTGCTTATACCGCTGAAAGTAGAGATACTGTCGCCGAGAACGGATATGGTTTTACCTTCGAGGTTTACAACGTCGTCCGTCCAGACAGAGTAGAAAATACTTTGAGTATTCTGTTCCTTGCCGGACTTACCGAGGTCGTAAACGAAGGGGTATGTACCGCCGTCGGCATACTTACACGCAACGGGATCGTCGGATTTCATAAACGCTAACGTTTCGTCAGCGCCCACGTAAACGAATTGGTCGGAAAGGTCTATCGTTATCCATTTGTTTACGGTAGTCGAAGTAATTTCTTCGCGCGGAATATATACCTTGTACGTTTTTTCCGTGCCGTCCGCTATTTTACCGCCGCTTTTTACGACCTCGGACTTAATTACCCACAGCGTAAAATATTGATTTTCGTCAACCGCCGTTACCGTTCCTACGGGCGCGGCGATTTTGGTAATGCGTTTGCCCGAAAACAGTTTCGTATCCGTATAGGCATAGGGCGCGACGGACATATTATCCGTGCGATTAAGCGCGGTTATGGGATATTGTTCTTCGAACTTTTCGCCGAACGCGGCGTTATATTGAATTTCGGCGGGTTTTACGTCGGTTTCTTTGTCCTTATGCACAAAAAGAACGGTAAGCAGTCCTCCGCATAAAACGATTACGAGCAAAACGACCACCGCAGTCACGATTTTATTTGTTTTAGTCATATAAATTCCTCCTGAAAAGTATAGAAAAAGCGGCTATACCTGCGGAATCCCGAAGGCAAGCCGCCTTTTATCTCATATTATCTCAAAAGCATTTTGAGAAGAGTCTTGTCCGAGTTACGGAAAGGCTTAATCTTACATTCGTAGACTTCGCCGTCTTCGTCGGTAGAACGTACCGAATAAGAGCAACCGGAAATTACCTTATTGTGATCGTCCTTCATCTCGAAGGGAGTAGACACAAGTTCGGCGGATTTCTGTCCGTTAAACACGATGTCGAGTACGGCATAACCGCCGAGATCGGGCGGAACGACGCACGCTTTTACGTCCTTACCGCGAACGTTGCCGCGGACAAAGTAGGTAAAGTAAGATTTACCGTTAGTTTCAAAGGTTTCTCTTTCTACAAAAACATTATTCATTATTTAATTCCTCCTGAAAATTATTTCTTTTTCCCGATAGTACGGGAGATTTTCTTTGCTTCGGCTTTGGATTTACCCTCGGCTAAAGCCTTTTTGTACTTGTAAATGCCTGCATGGTCGGACTGCGCCTGAAGATAACCGGAACGAAGTCCTGCTTCGTAGTCGGTAAGTTCTTTGCCTTCCTTAAGACCGTGCTTATGCACTTTTGCTTTACGCTCTTCCGCGTAACTTGCCGCTCTCTTTTTAGGAACGGACCAACGTCTTTCTTTTGCCATTTTTATGTTTTTTAACTCCTTGTGATTTTATTGGATTTGCCCGTATCGACGGATAGCACATCGTTCGGGAACTTACGCCGTATAGAAGTTTTGCTTCGTGCCGCCCGCTATTAAGTTGTAGTTTTTGTAATCTCAAGCTCGGTGAGAATGAAACACTTCGTTTCGTGCGACTTGTTTACGGAAGGTGGCCACCTTGTCTGAATTCAGTCCGCAACGAACCGTCGGGTTTATGCCGTCGCTTTTTGATTACACATCTATTTTAACCCCTGTTTTTCCGAAATACCAGAACATCGGCGTGACGAAAATGTACCAATTTGTGACCTTAAATAAGCCACAATGTAACCTTGAAGTGATGTTTTGTAACCTCAATGTGACATGGTACACAAGGGCAGAACAGGTGAGTTTAGTAAATGTACTTTCTGGTGTAACTCGTGCTAGGCAATCTTTTACCTTCCGGAATTTCACGATCATCGTACATAATGTCGTACTGATAATCCCTGTACTTCGTCCTTTTGTAGAACGTATCCGTACTTAAAAGCACGGGAACTTCGTATGCGTCTTCTCTGACGATAGACAGTTGTTGTTTTACGATAAATTCCTTTGTGCGATATACGTTGTCTGCTCCCAAAATAAAAGACGGGATAAATTCGGTGTTGATATCGTCAATCATTGTTTAATACCTCCTAAGCTGTCAAATGATTCTGTAAAAAGCGCAATAATTGTTTATTGAGCCTTGTGATGTGTTCTCTTGCGTATCCGAACTCTTCGGCTGCGGCTTCCTGCGTTTTGTTTTCTACGTACATACAAACGTAGAGTTCGTAAAGTTTAGGCGACGCCTGACAAATTGCGGTGTTATACGCTTCTATGGTTTTTAGAATCGTGCTTTCTCCGACAATCTTTGCGGAACTGTTCATTTGCTTTTGTCGAGAGTAATAGTAGCGTATATTTTTAAGGTCCTCGCGGATCATTGTGAATGTTTTCATGTAAAAAATGACTCCTTTTATGTAGATTTGAACCGTCTGAGGACAAAATAAAAGTGTCCCCATACACGGTGTGCGAGCTTTTTCAGAGGCTCACATTCGGGTGGGGACACTATTTCTCCTAGCGAATCTTACCTAACCGGCATGGATCTCGGATTTACCACTGACTCTGTTTCAGCCCGACCTCAATTTGCCATGTTAGACGATATTTAATTTTGTTTGAGATTTAGTTTGCGACTTTTCGTTTACGAGTTATCCTGATCAGTCGCGTAGTATCGTTGCAATGCTCGTGGTACTTAGCGTGACAGTAAGGACACTTACCGTCGATTTCGCCGTTTGGCTTGCTTAAAGCGCTGTAATAACGCTTGCACTCCGAACATTGAATACGCACAGAAACGGTTTTTACTACGTTTTCGGTTTCCATAAAAACAAACCTCCTTTTCCCATAGCGCGGTAAGACTTGTATTTAGCAAACCGCATTGACAGGGTTGGGAAATCCCGTGTCTCGGTAAGCTATCCTTCGCACATTTATAATAACCGAACAACCGGGGCGGGCTTGTCCGACCATTAACTTTATTTAAGATCTTTGATGACCTTGACCGCTACGCCTTGAATAGCGACGGAAGAGTAATACATATCTTCCATATTGTCGTTTTCGGGGTGTAAGCGAACTTTTTTACGCCGCCTGTCTAAATAATAACGTTTAAGCGTGGCTTCGTTGTCTATAAGGGCAACTATTATCTGTCCTTGCTCGGCAGTTTCCTGTTGACGAACGACAACAAGGTCGCCGCTGTCGATCCCTACGTTTACCATACTGTCGCCCTTGGCTCGAAGAATAAAGTATTTGCCGCTTTTGAACAACGCTTTGGAAAGATTTACATAAAATTCTATGTTTTCTTCCGCAAGAAGCGGCGTTCCGCAAGCGATTTCTCCGACCACGGGGCATTTAATGGTATTACTGTCCCTTATTATCTTGGGTGTACGAAGTTCTCCGTATCTGCTATCCTTCTCCAATTCACCGCGAGTAATAAGCTCGTTGATATACCTGCTTGCCGTCGGAACGCTTATTTTAAGCGCATCGGCAATGTCGTTCATAGAAGGGGAATCGCACCCTTGGTAATAACAGTCGTTTACGATTTCTACTATTCTTTTCAGTATTTCCTCATTCTTGCTTCGCATAGCGGTTCCTCAACTTAACTGAAAGTCCTTTTTCATTTAGACAATTATATTATACTCTCTGTTTTTCAAATGTCAAGCGAGTAGTGCCATATTTTTTGTGAAAATTTTGAGGTGTACGTAAACATGTACAGGTTGCCTGTAAAATTTTAATCTTCGGGCCGATCGCGCGCTTTGCGTTTTCTGCGTTTCTTGAAATGCTCGTACATTTCGAGTTCCAACAGAGCAATGTAGAGATCGACGTCCTTTTGCGGAATAAGAGATAAATCCGGTTTTTCGTCGTCCACGAAAATCTTTCTGTTGCTCGTATTATTTTTGAGTGTAATTTCTCGCATGGCTATACCTCCTTGTCAGATTACGCCATTACTATACACCCTGTTTTTGCCGATTACCAGAACATCGGCGTGACCAAAATGTACCAATTTGTAACCGCCGTGTAACCCGAAAGTGATGTCGATGTAACCTCGTTGTGACCTGATGTGACATCATTGTAACCATAGAAAAA
>CAVJMJ010000025.1:0-19402 GCA_963650915.1 Parasutterella excrementihominis
CCGAAGGCACGATCATTGTTGATGACGGCAAAGGTAAAGTCGAAGTTGATAAAGATGGCAAAACCACAGTTGTTAGTGGAACAGTAACGCTTAGTGACGGAGAATCAGTAACGGGCGGAAGCGGCAAGGTTATTGCTAATCCCGCAGATTCAAATAGTGACAAAGTAACCGTAACCAAAGGCGACAACAATGATACTGTAACCGTACCTGCAAACGGAAAGGTAACGATAGACGGAACTGACTACGTGGCAGGCGGAAATGGCACAACACTTACGGTAGATGAAAAAGGTAATGTTGCAATCACCGCAGGTTCAGCTATTTTTGAAAAAGACGGAACTAAAGTCGAAGTTGATAAAGACGGTAACACTACAGTTGTTAGTGGCTCAGTAACGCTTAGTGACGGAGAATCAGTAACAGGCGGAAGTGGTAAGAAAATTGAGAATCCTACCAATTCCGGTAACGATACAATTAAAGTAACGACTGTTGACAACAAGGATACAGTTGAAGTTTCCAAGGGTGGCAAGGTTGTTATCGACGGCAAAGAATATGAAGTCGGTGGAAATGGTGCAACGCTTACTGTTGATGAAAAGGGTAATGTTGCAATCACCGCAGGTTCAGTCAAGTTTGCAGATGGTGAGTCTGTAACAGGTGGAAGCGGCAAGAAGATTGAAAATCCGACCAATTCTGGCAGCGATACAATCACGGTAACGACCGACGGAAACAAGGATACGGTTGAAGTTTCCAAGGGCGGTAAAGTTGTAATCAATAACAAAGAGTACACAGCCGGCGGCAACGGCACAACACTTACGGTAGATGAAAACGGTAACGTTAAAGTCGCCGCAGGCACAATCATTGTTGAAGAAGACGGAACCAAAGTCGAAGTCGATAAAGACGGCAAGACCACAGTTATTAGTGGAACAGTAACGCTGAATGACGGCGATTCTATAACAGGCGGAAGCGGTAAGGTTATTACCAACCCCACAACTCCCACAGGCGATACAATTAAAGTAACGACTAACGGCAGCAATGATACAGTTGAAGTTTCCAAAGGCGGAAAAGTTGTTATCGACGGCAAAGAATACGAAGCCGGCAACAACGGAACAAAACTTACAGTTGACAACAACGGCAATGTTAAAGTCAGCGAAGGCTCAGCTATTCTCGGTAAGGGCGAGAGCATTAAGGTTGGAGACAAAACAATCACAAACAACGGCGATAAATCAATAACGGTAAATGCAAATGCCGATAAGGACGGCAATCCTGATGGAACGGGAAGTGTAAAGATTTCCGAAGACGGCAAGGCGACGATCGGCGACAAAGAGATTACCTCCATAAAGGGTGAAACAACCGTAGATGTCGATAAGGATGGCAATATTACTGTAATTATTTCAAAGCCGGGTTCTGTAACAATCGACGGAAAGACCTATACGGACACAAGAGATCAGGATGCCGAAGGCGACAATATCAAGGTTGTTATAGGTTCGGACGGGGACGTTGAAGAAGTAGTTAAACCCATTCCGGAAACACCCACCGTACCTACGATTTCAACAGAATTGACGTATGGTCAGAAACTTTCGGATATCACACTTCCGGACGGCTGGGAATGGGTTGACGGAACGATCGCACCGAGCGTATCCGACAGCGGAAAGACGACCTACAGCGTAAAAATTAAAGTCGATGATGGCAATTACGACTGGTTGGGAATTGACGGCTATGCGGACGGTTATTATACAACTACGGTTACCGTGCCTACGATAAAGGCAAAAGATATTACCGGTGCAGAAGTTATATTCGGCGAAGCATTGATTTATAACGGTAATGAGCAGACGCAAACTATAACTTCGGTAACGATTGACGGTGTGCCGATCACTTATACGGTAAGCGGCAACAAGGCTACAAATGTCGGCGAATACAGCCTTACAATCACGGCTAACGGCAATTTTAGCGGAATTGTGACGAAGAGCTGGATGATCAAGCAGGCGAACATCGAAAAGGTTATTGACGGCGGTGATGAAAATAAACCGAACGTAGTCGTTTCCGAAGAGGGCGGCATCAATCCCGACGTGCAACTCGTCGTTGTAAAACAGGATGAGGTTCCGACCGAGGTTAAGGAAGAAGTTAAACGTCATGAAGTTGTATCCACAGTATACGATATCACGCTTCAAAGCAACGGAGTAACGATACAGCCGAGCGGAAAACTTACGATAAGACTTCTTATTCCGGATGAGGCAGACGGCAGAACGTTCCGTATCGTTCATTTGCACGGAGAAACGACGACCGAAATCGAATACACGATAGACGGAGATTATGCGGTGTTTACCGTAGATAAGTTATCCGAGTTCACGTTTATTATAGACAACAGCGGTTCGGCATTGTGGCTCATCATTATCCTTGCGGTAATCGTAGCGATAGAAATCGGGCTTATAGTTCTTAAAAAGAAAAAGAACAAGAAAGATAAGAAAAACGAAACCCGACTTGTGGCAGTAATGTTCGGCGGAGTGATTCCCGTTTATCAAATCGTACTACTCGTAGCACTCGGCATTGCGGCAGTCGTTCTTGGGGTATACGTTATATACTTGTACCTGCCGAGAAAGAAAGCCGGTGAAAAAAATAACGACGCGGAGGAAAGCGATCACGCAGAATCTGCGTCGGCAATTGCCGAAGAAACCAATCACATTAAGCGTGGACTTGTCAAGGTATACTCGGATAAAGAAATCATCGATGACTCGGAACTCGTCGGAACGAAGTTCGATATTCATAGTAGCGTAAGCGTTAGCGAAGCGAGAACTCTCATCGACGACGTTTCCGCAAAGAAACTTGTCGTTACCGAAAATGACGAAATAAGTGCAAAATCGTTGAACGAAGACAATGGGAAAGCGCGTTATGCTATAAACATCGACACGCTTTCCGAAAACTTTGCCGCAGGAGAAACCGTAACTCTCAGCGCATTGAAGGAAAAAGGACTTGTGCCAAAGAAAGAAAAAGCAGTCAAAATTCTCGCGCGCGGAACACTCGACAAACCTTTGACGGTAATTGCCGACAACTATTCTTCCGACGCAATAAAAATGATTGTACTTACGGGCGGAAAAGCTGTGATCGGCAATCGTTAAAAGTAATTTAACCGTATCGATATTCTTGATAATAAGACACATATTTATTGTCGAGTATCGAGAGGCCACCGACATTCGAGATAATCCTTAATCGGATATGTCTCCTATGTCGGCGGTTTTTTTTATTTCCTCCGCCAGCAAAAAAAATAAAAAAACTTTTTTGAAGGCGCAAAAACCTTGCACCTTTGCCGAAAAAGAAAACAGTCGAAACCTCAACCGAAAACAAATAATGATATATACCTAAAAATAGACTCGAAACTTCCTAAACACTTCAAATGGCACTTTAACGGGTACTTGATGAGACATAATTTTATGGAGGCGCATAAAAGGTTATTTAGGCGCAAAAAAAGTGTATGCTCGCAATGGAACATACACTTTTGCGTTCTATGATATTTATGGCTTACACGGCTATTTTTTAAGTTTATGACGAAGGACAGAGGCTATATCAACTTTGTAGACAATATCTATTTCTCTGTCTTTTCCGGTCGCACTCGGAGTGCCACTAATAATAATACGGTCAATAAGTTTATAGCACATTTCTCGCGTTAGTTCGGGGGCCGCAAGATATTTTTTTATTGCTTTAATAAAATCATCGGCACTTTGTTTTGTAGTCTCCGTTTCGATTATTTGCTTTTCGAGCGTCTCAATTTCGATTAGGAGTGTTTCTTTTTCTGCAGAATATTTGTCTATAAACTCAAAGCAGGTTTTTTCAGGCATTTTGCCTTTAACCCTGTCTTCGTATGCGGTTTGAATAAGCCTTGTCAACTCTTCAGTGCGCTTGTGTTTAGACTGCAATTCTTTCTTGATCTTCTTTATTGCCGCGTCCGCAAGTTCGGTATTGTGTTTAATAAAGTCGTTTCTAATTTCTTCTTCGTCAAGTACAATCCTTTGCGCCATCGTGCGTATATCGCCTAAAACGATTTCTTCCAAATCTTTCGCCGAAATGTAATGAGAAAAACAAAGCGTTTTTCCGTATCGCAAATGCAGTCCGCAGTTAAAGTGATACAGATATTCTGTTTTGGTGTGGTTGGAATGTCCGCTCATTTTCATTTTACTGCCACAGTCGGCGCATACAAGAAAACCTGAAAGCGGATGTACAAATCCCGACCTTGTTTTTCTGCCTTGCGCTATGGATTTCATTCGGTCGTAGACTTTATCCCACAATTCTTGCGATATAATCGGTTCGTGGTTGTTGTAAGTTATTACCCATTCGCTACGGTCTTTTGCTTGGCGTTTATGGTTTTTGTAAGAGATTGTGGTTTCCTGTAACATGGGAAGATGTCCGATATACATAATATTGTTCAGCATAAACCGGATACTTATTTCGCACCATAATCTCATTTCATTCGGACGACCTTTATGTCCGAGCCTTTCATAAGCCAGTTTTCCCGGGGAAGATATTCCTTCGGCGTTCAAATATCCGCTATATTTTTCGGACTCGTACCGGATGCATACATCTCGAAAATTCGTTTTACAATGGTAGCGGTTTCTTCGTCTATAATCGGCGCGCGTTTTTTATCCGTACCCATTTTATATCCGTAAGACGCTTTCTTTGCAATATAAACGCCCTCTTTCGCTTTTTCTTTTCTTACCGCACGTATTTTCTTGCTTGTATTTGCCGCATGCCACTCGTTAAAAACATTCATAATCGGCATCATTTCCATTGAGCCGCTATTTCTGTTTTCCGTATCGACGTTATCTTGAATAGCGATAAACCTTATACCGAAAGCAGGAAAAACATAGTCGATGTACTGTCCGACTTCTATGTAATTTCTGCCGAAACGCGACAAGTCTTTTACGATAATCGTGTTTATAACTCCCGTTTTCGCGTCGTCTAAAAGTCGTTGCACGCCCGGACGTTGGAAAGTCGTTCCCGATATACCGTCGTCGATATATTCGTCGTGAATTTCAAAGTTGCGCTCTTCGGCATATTTCCGAAGAATAGTTCTTTGGTTGTCAATAGATGCCGATTCGCCTTGGCGTTCGTCCTCTTGGGAAAGTCTGAAGTACAATCCTGCAATATACTTTTTCTGTTTCATATTCTTCACCTCGCTATTTTATTTGTCTGTTTTGTTGCAAGTGTTTGCATTGCGGTTTCAAAATCTCGATTGCCGTTGAAATATCTTGTAACGCGATATGTTTTACCGCCGATATTTTTCTTTTTCTCGATAGACGGAGAAAAGATATAGCAATTCTCGAAATTCTCGGAATTTGCTAAAAACACTTTTTTACATTTGTTTCCATAATTTTTGACTCCTTTTTTAGATTTTTTTGTTTAGATTTGTCTTTCGACGGAAACGAAAAAAACGATAACGTATCAGGATTTTGCCTGCATTTTTGTCTTAATTCTTTTCCGTCAAGGGTTGCGCAACGCAATGCACTTTACCCTTGACGAAAAAGACGTTCTCGTTTACGCTTTCCGACTCGAAAGACATAAATTTTTTAGTTGCACTTAGGCATTTGGTCTATAATTTCTTGGCTTACTTCACCTATAATTTCGCCGTCGTTTATGCAAGTGAAATTGTCGAATAGTAGGGCTTTGCGGTCGTCTATACCGATAGGACAAGCGATATCGTCTTCTAAAATATCCGACTGAAAATACGTGGGTAACTTGCCGCCGCAGACTAAACGTTCGCCGGACTTTTCCATATACTTGGTTATGTACTTGACTGCTTTCGACAGGTCGTCGGGAACGCATATGCGACTGAAATCGTTTCTGCCGAAATGTTTCAAGAAATGCGTATTCTGCAATGTCGTTTGCATACGGTGGTTTCGGGTGTCATAATCTTTGACTTTTTCGAGATCGCCTATCATACCATCTTCGGGAATTTGAAATATTCCGTGGAAGTGAAGTCTGTCTGTATCACTGCCGCGCTCCCAAACGCCGACGTATTTCCAATCTTTTCTTGCCACAAGGTGTTTTAGGGTGTTGGTCAACTTTTTGCGGAACGTTTCTTCGGTATGCAACTCGTCCGAGTAGGTAAAAGTTACGAAATAGTCCCAACGTTGCAACCTAAGTTTTCGCATAAGCCGTACTTTTCTCTTAATAGCGTTTGTTTTAACTCGTTCGAGATTTTTATCGACGAATGCATTTAACGTCGCTTTATCGGGAAAATCTTCTTTTAACGCGGATTTTATATGCGTCTTGCGTTCTCGCTTGGGTAACGATTGACTTTCTTTATAAGCCGTTTCAAATCGGTCTTTCGTGGTTTCGGGCGGACTGTCCGAACGAGGTAATTCGTCCTTTTTAAGACGAAGATTATGACGCGACGATTTCTTTCTTCTATGAGGAAACGCATCGCTCGGGATTGCAATAAAATGGCTCCCGTCGTGATAAACTTTTGCTGATTTCAGATTCATGTGATTGCTCCTTTTGCGTTTTTTGATGAGTGTAAACTTCAAACTCGCAAGATTTTTGCGACTTTGAGATTTTTTTGAAAGAAACGTAAAAATTTTTTCGATGGAATTTTAAGATTGCAATACGACAATTTTTTTCGTATTGAAAAACTTTTTCGATAAGATTTTACACCGCAGTTTTACCGATTACCAGAACACCGGTGTGACGAAAATGTACCGATTTGTGATTTCAAGTAACCACAACGTAACTGCCGCGTAACCTTGATGTAATGTTTTTTCGTTGTGCGCAATCAGGATACACAAAAGAAAAAGTAAATGTACCAGACTTTACAAAGCACTTTTGGCTATAACCGTGAACTTTCGGATATGTATCAAAACGAACCCATACAGAACGGTAAAAAGGGCAACAAAAAAAGCCACTTGGAAGCACAAGTGACTGTGTGATATTTGTAAAATGGTTTTCAGGCAACAAAAAAGGACGGCGCAGGAAAAACACCGCCCGAAAATAAAACGTAGCGAAAACACTCGGAAGATATAAAAGGAATGAAACTCAAAATATGCCGACGAGCGAAGAATTACGGGGCGATTCGCCAAGCGGTTCAGCGGCGAACGCCCCGTTTCGCTCGGCTTTTGAGTTTGTCTTTTTACCGAGTTTTAGTGAGTTGTTTGGCGGGTGCTTGACCGCGCCGCGAAGCGGCGCGCTTGTATAAGTCAAGCACCCGTGAAAGAGCCATTCGAAATTTCTGAGTGAATTGCGCATATGTGAATTATTCTGCTTATTGGTTAATTTGAAAACAATTTAGTCAGATCTATTCCCTGCGCACGTAATTGATCGCCTATGGTGTATGAATTATTTCCTGTGGAATATACTTTTTTCTTTTTCGGCTTTTGTTTAGAAACCACCGGTATTTTTAGTTGTTCTACCTCATCCGTTGTTAAACCGATAATTGCGAGGAAATCCTTAAAAGATATTATTTTTACATTTCTCCCGTCATCATTTTTTAACGCTGCGAAATATCGGGTATTTTCTTTTGGAATCGAATCAAGCAATTCTTTATCGGAAGCGACATAATAATCGTTCTCTGAAACTTTTGTATTATATTTACACCCAAGATTAGCCAAAACCTGTATTAGTTTTAATGCGTTTGCAGTGTTACTTGTTTCAAACGCACGAGAAAAACACAGACTTTTATTATTCAAGCGACTTGCAACAATATTCCCTTGCGAAACGACAGTTTCAGCAAACTTTTGAATACATTTTTGTTTACGCCTTCGACTTAACGCATCGGGATTTTTTTCTATCGCATTTATCATTGATTGTAAATCATTACCCGTATATTGGATATTAAAATTATGGCTTGCGCCGCACGCCGTGGGACAAAGCGCCGTCAATTCCGGAATATTCACATTCAATTCTTTGCAAATCTTTTCTACAAGTTCGATTGTAAGCAATGCGTCCTCATCGCTTTTATGATGAAATTTCGGTTTATCGAGATTTAAAGCAGTTTCTGCATTTTCTAAAGATATATCTTTGTGAATTCCCAAAAATTCTCTATATAGCACTTGACTATCAATAAATTCAAAATTAAGCGGCGGGAGTTTATACCGCTTGCAAGCAGTTCTCAAAAACATTGCGTCGCTTTTCATAGCATGTCCAAATATAATTGTTCCCGACATTGAAACTAATTTTTTTATTTTATCATAAAACGCGGGAAATATCGGACTATCGTAATATTCCTCTTCGGAAAAGAACAGAATACAATCTTCACGGTCTTTTCGTCCGATCAATTTGAAAGGCTTCTCCGAATTGATTGTATAACATTCTTTTTCGGTCACATTGAAATTTTCATCCGTTATTACATAACCGAATTCACAGATGTGTTTGCCGTCACAACATTCGATATCAAAACTTAAGTATTGCATAGTGGACTCCTTTTGTTTTTCTGATTCCATTATATCACGGCACAAACATTTTTTACAGGACAAGATTTGTCTTATATTTTCAAAATGTCATAAGATTAAAAGTCTCTTTATAGTTAAAAAGTTCTATCGCTTTTCGGATTCGAGGTATGGTAATATTTCTGCAAATATTGTTTTCGTCGTTCGTTATCAAAATAAATTTGCGTGAACCGCCGTCTTCTTTATTCAGGTCCATAACGGCATGTCCTGTTGTTCCGCTACCGGCAAAGAAATCAAGGACTATGGAATCTTTTTCGCTTGCCGCTCTGACGAACTCTTTTATCAATTTTACGGGCTTAGGAGTAGAAAACGCCGTCCTGTCGCCGAGTAGAACGCCTATTTCGTCTTTTGCGGAAGAAGTCGTACCAAGAAAATCGATTATCGTTTCAATCGACTTCTTCACCTCGATTATTTTTCCGTTTTGTAAAATTGGTTGCATTATAGGCTTTAATACCGTTTCTTTCAGATTTTTATCGCACAACAAAACAAATTCGTGTGTACGGCGGATTCCGTTTTCAAGAGGTTTTTCGATACGATTTTTATCAAAATATTCGTTGGTTTTCTTCCATATCAATGTCCGAACGTTTTCGCAACCGAAAATTTTGGAACAGATATTGTATAATGTAACGTATTCATTTTCGTCGATATGAATAAACATAACGCCACAATTGCTTAAAAGTTTATATGCGACTTCAAGTCGTTCACGCATAAACGTATTCCAATCAAGATCAAAATCTTTGTAGCCGACGTAAGAAATATTCGTGTTATACGGCGGATCTATCGGCATCACGTCGATTTTCCCTTCATAATCAGACAACAATTTTTTCATTGCAATAAGATTATCGCTTTCAATAATCAAATTTTTCATCAGTTTCTCCTTTCGATAACGGCAGGACACTCGTTGAACGCGTTTCTATCCACAAACGTATTTTTGCCAATGCTTACTTTTTTCAAATTCACGCAGTAAGCAAAAGCCCATTCTCCGATGTGGGTAACAGTATCGGAAATATCAATATTCGTAAGACTTACACAATTCGTAAACGAACTCTTGCCGATATACGTTACGTTATTAAAATCGATTTTTTTAAGAGATTTACACCCGCTGAAAACTCCGCGATTTATGTGTGTTATTCCGTTTGGAACAGTAAAAATTTTACCGACTGCTTTATCTGTAGCGCACAACATATGCGTAAGCGTTTTATCGTATACGATCCCGTTTTTTACCACAAAATTATCGTTTTCGTTTTCGATTATTAAATTTTCGCATCCCGCAAACGGGTTGTAGCCTATTCTGTCAACGTTTTTCGTGATGATGATTTTCTTCACGCCTTTGCAATTCCAGAAAGAATTTCGGCTTATAAGTGTAACCGTTTCGGGAACACGCAGGCAGTCGATTTGGCTACCGTTAAGGCAACCGACGATTGTCGTTTTGAATTTGTTGTAAATTACGCCGTTTTCGATTATGTAATACGGCGTATGACTTTCTACGGATAAATGTTCGCACCCCGAAAAGGGGTTGTTTTCAAAGCGTATAACGGACTTTGGAACGATAATTTTCTGCAAGTTATTGCAAGCATAAAAGCAGTGTTTGCCTAAACATATCACACCGTCGGGAACGATAAATTCCGTTTGCGGATTAGATATCGTGTAATGTATCAGATTAGTTTTATTTTTATCGTATAAAACGCCGTTTTCAAGAATAAAATTTGGGCTTTCGTTTGTGAGCCGAAGTTTCGGACACCCGGCAAACGGATTGTTGCCCATTATCCATACTTTTTTCGGAATATTTACTTTTTTCAGGTTTTTGCAGTAGTAAAAACAATCTCCGCCGAGTCTTTTGAGAGATTTCGGCAAAATTACTTCTTCAACGAATACGTTGTTCCAGAACGCGCTTGCGGCGATAGTTTTGATACCTTCCGGAACTTTTACCGTTTTCGATTTACCATTATACGAAATCAACTCACTGCCTTTTATTTCAAAGTCTGAAGAAGCAGAAATGTTGACGTTGTATTCGTCGGAACCTACTCCGAAATGAAATTCAAAACCGTAGGAATAATATTCGCCTTTGTATTCAAGCAAACCGCTGACAAGGCGAAAAGTATAAAACACTTCGTAATCGGCAAAGCCTTTGTTTGTGCCGCCGACATAATCGTCCCACGCATAGCAGTAAATTCCGACAAGCCCGTTTTTTGTATCCAAATAAATATCGAAAAAATCACTTATCGATATCTGTTCCGGCAAATAACCTTGCGACAATAAACGGTCGATACACTCAAGCACAACAAAAGACTTATGACTATTCAACTCAAATTTACGTCCGTTTCTGATTTTTTCACCGAAATCAACGTAATGTTTTTCCGCATAAATTGTAACTTTATAACCGTTATACAATTTTTCGTGCACGTCGAGTTCGTTTTCGACGAATCTTAAAGTCCAATACAGAGCAGTATATTTCATATCTTTACTTATCATTCTCTGCCTTCGATTCTTTTCATAATAACTTCCACGACTTCTTCGGGTGAAAGGTTGCTCGTATCGATTACCATATACGGCATTTTGTATTTCTCGCAAAAGTAAATCATCTTTTCGTATTTTTCTTTTGCGAGAGTTACTTTTTTTATATCGCTGTCGAGTTCGTCGCGATGACGCAGCCGAATTAAAATCGCGTGTTCGTCGGCATAGAGAATTACCGTTAAATCAGGAAAACCGAGTTTTTTAACAAGCAAATCATATACTTCTGTATTGCTATCCGTTCCGCTCCAAGCATAATTAGATAAAAAATATCTGTCCGTTACGATTTTTTCTTCCTCGTGTGCAGTATGCAAATAAATGTTACCGAGCGCGTAAAACCAAGCTGTAAACAATCTGTCTGAACTTGCGTTTACCTTATTTCTTATGCGAACGTAATTCTCGTAGGAGTCTTCTTCGTCGAACAATTCGCGCAAGTTTTTATCGACAAATTTATACCCAAGCCTTTCTGCCAAAATTTTCGACACGGTAGTTTTTCCTACACCGTCCATTCCTTCAATCGCTATATGTTGCAATTTCAGTTCTCCTTTCTTGTTTTTACTTCGTTTTTCTTTCCATTGGTGAACCCGTCGAGTATTTCGAGATAGCCGCTCACTCTGCGTATTCTTGCAATATTTTTGCTCCCGCATACGGGACAAATATCGAAAACGCCGCTCGTTCCGCAATTATCGCAAACGTCTTTCGGGAAATTAAAACCGAGATAATGCACGCCGCTTTTTATTGCACATTCAACGTATTCCCGAAGACCTTCGTCGTTGCCGATGGGAGCCTCTTTCAATTCGACGTACGTAATACAACCGCCGTTGCATATCTCGTGAAAAGGACCTTCCGTTTGAATTTTATCAAAAGCAATCAAGTCGCTGTCCACGTTGACGTGGAAAGAGTTCGTATAGAATCCTTTTTCAAAAATACCGCACTTATCGGCAAATAGGGATTTATCATAATCGATAAATCGTCCCGAAATCAGTTCGCCGCTTGTTGCAAGAAGCGAGAAGTTAAGATTATATTCGTCACGCAATTTGTCGCAATATTTTCGCATATGTTTTACGAATGAAATCGCCGTTTCGTAAGCGCGTTTATCGGCATAAAATCTTTTTCCAGTTAAAACTTCGATTGCCTCGGATAAGCCTATAAACCCGATTGAAAGCGTTCCGTTTTTGAATATTTCGGTGCAGTCGTTAAATTCTTTCAACCACAATTTATGTTTGGCGTTAATCGGAAAATCAGATAGTTTACGATTACAAATTTTGTAATATCGGTCAAGCAAAATATTTTTTGTAATAGCCGCAATACGATTCCATTTTTCGGTAAAAATTTCGATTCTCTTTTCTTCTGCGTCATCAGAATATTCTTTTTCAGTCTCCAAAGCAAGTCGCGGCAAATTTATCGATATGTTTGCAATGTTTCCGCGACCGATAGAAGAATTTTCTCCGAATCTATTTGCAACGACGCGGGTTCTGCAACCCATAATCCCTATATTTTCGGGGTTTATGTCTTTATTGGGAGCGCTATCGCAAAGCAGGTACGTCGGAATCATCTTTTTTGCCGTGCATAACAATGATTTTCTATATAAATCAAAGTTTCGGTCGGTTTCGTTGCGATTTACTCCGCCACAAACTTTGAATACGATATTCGGTTTATAAACGAGATCACCGCTTTTTTCAAACTCGTCAAGAAGAATTAAGCATATTTTTCTTGCGGATTCCGTTTTTGCAAGTCCGATATTTAACGTAACGTAATAACTCGTTTGTCCCATACGGGTATGTGTTCCGTTGCTCCATTCGATAAAGTCTGCGGTGCAGGAACGGATAAGTTCTTCGTTCCGAAAAACATCAACGCCTATTCGCTCGAAAATTTTTGCGGTATCGTTATCGTAGTTTGCAAGCGCCATTCCGCCGGACTGTTCGTTGCCCATATCAGAGAAAAGACTTTTAAGATAATCGAAATATGCGATAATTTTGCGTGAAACCGTATATGCCTTAAATTTTTCATACGGAAAATCGGCAAGGATATTAAATGTAAGGCAGTTATAAGTCAGTCCGTAAGCGTCAAGGTCGTGAATATGTATATATCCGTTCTCGTGTAGCCTTTTCCATTCGGATTTTAGTCCGTTTAAGATACGTTTTTTAATTTCGTTTTCTCCGACTTTATATACTTCGCCGACGTAACTGTATCTGTTTGCGGCGTTTTCATTACATTTTTGCATGGTTCACCCTCATAAACGTTTGATTTGTAGAACCGACGAAAGGAAGTACGGACGATTTTAACTTTTCTATAAAAGGACCGGTCTTTACGTAAGTCACGTTTTGTAAAATTTCGTTGGGAACTTCGCATAATTCATGTCCCGTATAAAGAGCAATGTCGAAATTGGACAATTTTTTGATAATCTCCGATACCGCGTCTTTCTGCATTAGCGGCTCACCGCCGGAAAGGGTAATCTTTTTATTAGTGACTTTTTCTCTTAAAAGTTGAACGAGTTCGTCTGTTGCGTAAGTTTTTCCTTTCGATATATCCCAAGACGACGGATTTTGGCAGCCTTTACAATGAATATCGCAACCTTGAAAGAAAACCACGGTGCGAACGCCGGGTCCGTCAACCAGACTTCTGTTAAAACGAATGGAATTTATGTAAACTTTCAATTTCATACTCCTTGCACTTATAAAATCAGGCGATGCTGTAATACTCGAAAATTTTTCTTTTTGCGTCGTATTCGGCGCATCTGCTTTTTCTCAACTTATATTCGACATTTCTCGTGTTTTTCTTTTGCCGTTTCGCGATATTTAGTTCATCGGGTTCGATTCTTGCCGAAAATCCTTCAATTTGGTTTTGTTCGCGTCTGCTTTTACAATGCAAATAGGGGTCGGCATCGTTTTCGGCTTTCAAAACCATAAACGATTCAAAATCGATTTCTTTTACATATCCGATAGCATTCGGGTGGTCATGCTTGACGCGTCCGAACATACGCGCCCGTTTAGCGGCATCTGTGCGACTTTCTGCAACGACCGCAAATCTTATCCAAACGCAATTTGTCCTGCCGACATGCCCGCATTTTGCCTCAACTTCAAAGTGTTTTTGATTTACGCTTTCAGAATAACTCATTTCTTGCGCTCCTTGGTTTTTGTACCTTAAGTTTAACTCTTTGTACTTTTCCCGTGAAGGACACTTTTTGTCGGGTTAATTGTTTTTGCTTGACAGGCAACTGACGATAATTAAGCCGAGTCCGCCGAGAAACAACCCACCGAAAAACCATCCGATTGCGCTACGACCTTTGTTATGCGCGATGATCGGGCATGCGATTGTGCTGACTACCGTTACAATTAAGCCTAACGTGCTTACGATATCCATTATTTTTTCTCCTTTGCGTTATTTAGTATTTCGTTGAACTCTTCCTCGGTTTTTGCCTGCGTCAATAAATCCAGATAGCGTTTTAGTTCACCGAGTTTCATCTCGTCGATATCGGCGACTCTATTAAAAAGGCGAATTAAACGAAGTTTTTCGTTAAACTCTTTTAATGCTTTGTAATATCCGTTCGAATTTTCTTTGAATTGCTTTTCGATTTTGGCGTATTCTCCAACGGTAATTGTTTTCATATTGTAATGACTTTCAAAGTAATATCGTTTTATTTCGTTCGACAACTCCTTATATCCAAGTTCGATGCACTCATTTATTGAAAGTTCTTTTATCGACGTGATTTTATCGTCCGCGCTCAAATCTTTCATTGCGTTTTGCTTGGCAGATTCTTTCGAATCCGCCTCAATTACCCATTCAAACCAACCGTCACCGGTTCCCGATACCAAGTAGTACATATTTGCCTCCGTTTTTGTTTTGTGTCTTTATTGTATCGCAGGGCATAAAAAAAGAACAGGACACGTTTTGTCCTATTCTTATCGCTTGAATTATTTCTGGAATTATGATATAATGATAATGTTCTTTAATAGTTGCTTTCGGAGCACTGCGAAAGCTAAGCAAAGGAGGTATACGTTATGGAACAAAAACGTAAAGACCTTGGCTTAGTTGCCGGGGCAAACTTAAAACGTCTTATCAAGGAATCGAAGTATCGCACACAGGAAGAATTCGCTTTTGAATTCTGTACCGATGTCAGAACCGTCGGAAGATGGATCAACAGAGGTATCAAAAACTTGGATACGATACAGCAAATTGCCGATTTCTTCGGTATTGACGCTTTATCCATCCTCTCCTAACCGAGAGGGTGGCTTTTTATTTCAGATTGTTTTGTTGCATAAACTCTTTTAATTGTTCGTAAGGTATTGACAAGTTATCTTTTACAAAATATAGGCTATATCCGCGATAGACGGTGCGGTTAAAAATTGAAGTTGAGACTAATCCACAAATAAAATCGACTCCGACAAGAACAAATAAATATATGTGAGCGATTCCCGCAATGGCAGGAATTAACCAAAGCGATACGGCGTTCAAAATTGGCATAATTATAGCCGCAACTCTTAAAATTTTAACATACCACTTTTCACCGTCGTTACCGCACAGAATGTTATTATCGTCGTATATACCGTTAGATTTTTTATCCATTTCGTCGTATTTCATTTCGTATGGCAACGGTTTGAATGTGACGGCTTTATAAATCGGATACACGTAAATAAGCAAATTCAGTATCAATACGCACCACATATACGGAATATATATTGCCGAAAGAACGGTAATTATTTGTGTTAAGGACAATATAAGTTTTTTAATATCTGCGATATGACTTTTTTTGTTCTTCCTGTTAAGTTCGCTTTTATCTCCGCAGTATATGAATACCCTGTCTGCATTTTTTACAAATTCAGCCAACTCGGATGGATTTGTCTTTAACATTTCATCTACAGCAGAAGAGTTTTCGCTTGTATTTCTGTCTATACGCGCTAAAACTTGGGCTTGTTCGTCAAGTTTATCGAATACGTTGTCAGCCATCATATTTGCTCCTTATCTTTTTCGTCCGCAATCCATTTTTCGATATTCGTATCGCCGCTTATCATTCCGCCGACTTTTCTTCCAACGGCTTTCGTGAGAATACGGTTTTCTACAATGGCAGGTTTTAATTCAAGTAATAAATCTATCGTTTTGTTGAGTTTTTCTTCCATAGAAGAGAGTTTTATGTCTTTTAATACGCTGATTTGACGTTGCAATTCCGAGTTTTGGTCTTCTAAAGATAATTTGTCTATTTCAGCCTGCGAAAGCAGATTACGATAGTTTTCGATGTCACTTTCTTTCAATTTACCGGATTCGACTGAAGACTGTAATTCTTCTTTTAATTTTTGCATTTCCGTTTTCAAAGAAGTGTTTTCTTTTTCCATTATACCAAAAGCAGTAACAACAGAATCAGTTTCAAAATCTACGGCGGCGATGTTTTTATAAACAAAAAACGCATTTACAAGGCTATACAAAACCCGAAGATAATTTACGACCGTTTCAATTTGCACGTTTTTCTCGTTTTTATGTTTATGAGCGTTTATCTTCAAGGTATAATCACACAATTTGCCGTATGTATAGTCGTCAAGTTTCAATGTTTCCGTTAAAAATGACTTAAAACTATTACAACGTAAAATGTCGCCACACGTCATGCGTGTGGTTAATTCTATATTTGCCGTTTCCGCAATTGTTTTCAACAACTCTTCCGTTAAATCCAGATATGAATCGTAAAATGAATTGCTGGCGGCTTTGATGTTTTTTTCAACGGTTTTTGCTCTGTTAAAAACTCGTTCATTTATCGATTTTAACGTTTCAAACATTAAGATTGCCTCCGTATCGGTTTTCAATAACTTTATACAATGCAGTATAGTCAACTCTCGGGACAAAAGGATAAGAGTTGTCTTTTTTGTATTTTACTATACTTCCGACAGCCTTGTTCAAAGAAGAAAAACCAACCCATGTATTTATCCTATCTAAAAACAATTCATTGCAGTATCGTGTTTCTGCGCGCGATAATTTTTTTATTTCGTAAACATACTTATCGTCTGGATGGCAGTTCGGAGTAATGACACTATTTTGAGGTAATACATATACGGCATTGTTTGGGTAAAATAACCTTTCGTTATCTAATTTCGTTAAATAAGATAAAGCGGGCATGCTGTAATAATTCTTATACATTTGCCTGAATTTATAAAACGGTGTAATTTCAACAATCATTCGTTTGGCCGAAATGGGAAACATCATAAAGTTTTCGGTGAAATTTGATTGACGGAACATCAGATCGGCGATGACAGTTTTCATATTTTCATCCGTTTCTTTATTAAATAAATCTATGAGAAAAGATGATTTCTTGCTGTTATGTGTCGTTATTCCGTTCCAGCCGACTTCATTTTCAGATGTCATTCCGATATCAGTAATAACAAATTCGTCTCTGATAAAATCAGCATCCCAAAATGCAACGTATCCCGTAGCAATCACTTGCGCCCATCTATGAGTCGGATATGTTTTGTTTGGATGTTGGAGAATAGAGGCAGGCGTTCCGTCTGTATCCAAAATGACATTTAATGTGCGCATCCAATACTGCCAAGGGGTTTCTCCTTCAATAATTTTTTCAATGAATGGAGCCTTCATTGACTTTATACCATTTTCGTATTCTTGTTGAGACAATCCTTTTGTTTTACAAAAGTTCTTCCAATACAATTTTTTGTTTTCGTAGAACTTACGCTCAACTTGTAAAAATTGCTCATTGCCAAGACTTCGTATTACAGATATTAGCAAGAACTTTTTTATTAGTTGGAGTTCTTTTCTATTCAATTCGACGGTAGCCTCACATAGGCTTAATTTATTGGCAAATAAACTTCCGAATTGCGATTCTATTTTTTCATTTAACTTCTTTTCTGTTTCTTCGTCATAAAATCCGACTTGCGAAAACGCCTTATCAATTTTTACATTTTCACGATATTCGCCTGTTTCAATGTTATACAAACATATTTTATCCGCAAACTTACGCAAAGTTTGTTGGGGAACAAAGTGAGAATTTACCATTTTCATAATCCCTTAGTCATAAAATAACACTTAGATTATAGCATATTTTATTCACTTTTTCAACCGTTTATATTGTTAGCCATACTGTTCAATAAAAATAGCTCGTTTGAAACGGGCTATTGCTCTATATGGTAGTATTTAGGCGTAACCGTTATTCTCCAAAGGTAGCCATATATCTTTGGCGCATTTTGATAAAGTATTCAAATACTGTGGACTGCGCGCGAGATAAAACTTTGCCAATTTCGGGATAACTCAAGCCTTTTACGCGACATTCCAAGGCAATACGCATATTTTCAGTTAAATTCAGGCTTGCAATGATTTTCTCGTATAAAGTATAATCTTGTGTAACTTCTTCTTTTATTTCGTATGACGGCTCGCTTACGGGCGTTAAAGCGTCAAGGCTTACCGAGCGGTAATAATCGCTTGTTTTTCGGTTGATTAACTTCATCATCTTACGAACACAGGCAATCTCGATAGTAATCGGCTTGCCTTTTTTGTTGGAACACAAAACGTCGTTCAAATGCTCCCCATAATGTTCACAAAGATACAATGCGCCTTCTTGCACTAAATCGTAAGAATCGCTAAGCGTATATCCTAACTCGTTTTTGTGCTTAATATCGCCGTATAAGTCGGCGTACATTTTTTGCATACGACTCCCTTGATAACCTATCTGGAAACGCAGTTCCATAAATGCGATAAGTTCCGCCATATCGAGCACGTTGTTTTGCGAGATTTCTTCTTTCATAACGCTGAAATCTAATGTTTTTCTTGCGCAGTCGTATGTATCCGTTACGAGATAAATTTTTAGTTTGTTTTCGCCGCGTAGTTTATAACAGACTTTATAACCGTATTTATTCATAGTAAAAACCCCTTAATAAATCTCAATAAGCCCGTCGCTGTATTCCTGTAAACATTCTTCGCCGCAGTATTTTCCGTAACGTTCAAGGTCTATAAAGTCTAAAATATGTTCGGGTATTTCGTAGCCGCAACAGTCGAGCATTTCTTTACCGTAATCTTCCCACGAATAGCCGCTCCAAAGATTGATACAATCATCCCAGCGATCGCCGTGAGATTTTACTTTTTCTTCAAAATCATCGAAATCACGCACTTCAAGGAACGCACAAAACACTTTATATTTGTAATCGTCGTCCAGAACGCCCGATTTTTTTAACGTATTGAATAACGTTTCGGGGTTGACGTAATCCCAATTCACAGAACGGTCTTCGATACCTTCGACGTCTTGTATAAACAATTCTTCGTCGATACCATTGAGTTCAAATCCTTCTTTTTGTAACTCTTCTACGATTTCATCCCAATCGGAATAGTCCGAAAGGTCAAGCCATTTACTTCCTAACGCTCTTTCGTTGCATTCGTTGTAAGATCCCCAAGATCCTATTACAATATTGATATTTCCTTTCATTTCACATCACCTCAAAATCTTCGATATAAATTCTGTCGTAGTTGCAGCCGTATTCAAA
>CAVJMJ010000026.1:0-19164 GCA_963650915.1 Parasutterella excrementihominis
TTATATAATATGCGCGGCAACGCCGCTAGATCCTTCGACAGGCTCAGGATGACCTGCGGAGTGTCTATGCTGACAATATAGGATGACCTGCGGATATATATACTAACAATAAAAGTCCGTCTATAGGTCGATTATTGCACTTTTACGCCATTTTAAGCGGTGGCTGACAAAGTAAATTTGTCCGCCTGAGCGGCGTTTTCCGTTTAGTTGCAGAAGTTGCACTTTTAGTCGTTTTAAAAGCGTTTTCCGTTTAGGTGCGGGTTACACGCTTTGTTCGTCGTGGCAGACGGTTATTTTCAGCACATCGTCGCCGTTTGAATTTTTGACGAATTCGGCTTTGTCAACGCAGGTTAATCTGGGGTGAACCTTTGTTAGGCTGTTGTGAACGTGATAGACGATGAGCATGCTTTTTCCGTCGCGCGCGGTCGTGAAACTGTGATGACCGGTGCCGACTTGCACGTAGTCCTTTTTAAGTATCGGATTGCATTCGTATCGTACGAAATTTCCTAAAGGCATATCGCAAACGGCATAACCGACGGCGTAATCGGGGCTTTGGTAATCGTTTGCGGTATAAGTAAGATAATATTTCCCGTTGTGTTTAAGCATAAACGGACCTTCCGCCACGCTACCTGCGACCATTTCCCAAGGAAGGGCGGGGCGGATAAGTTCTTTTTCTTTTTCTTCGTCGAGGGTAAACATATCCTTCATAGGTGCGCCGTAAATGACGTTTCCGCCGTCGAAACGTACGTAGTAAAGATAGATTTTGCCGTCGTCGTCAATAAAAAAACTGCCGTCTATGGCGTTACGCTCGCTTAGCCATTTTTTTGTAGGGCAGGTAAACGGACCTGTGGGGCGGTCTGAAACCGCGACGGCGAGATGCTCGTTCGCCACGTATACCATATAAAATTTGCCGTTATAATCCTTGACTTCGGGAGCCCAAAACCATTTGTCGCCCATAACGTCTTCTCCGACTTTAAGGCAGTAGCCTTCGTTTTTCCACTCGACGAGGTCTTTTGAAGAGTGAACCACGAATCCGTCGGGTGCGTCGGTTGCGTAATGATAGTATTTGCCGTCGTAATAAAGCAAAAACGGGTCTGCTCCTTCTATAACGGGATTGATATATTTTTTCATTTTTCGGTTGCTCCTTTATCCTTTTTTTAAATTATATCAGTCGAATCGACGTTTGTCAATGACGAAAACCGTGTTTTTTACGCAATTGCTGCTAAAAAATGTTTTTTTAATGTTTTTTTCTAAAAGTACTTGACAAGTCAATGCATTCAATGTATAATGGATTTACGAAAATCAGTTAAATCGATTAACCTCAATCAATTTTACATCGACTGATTCTTACTTTTTTGCAAAAGGGAGTACTCCCTTTGCGTTTGCCTCGGCAAACGCAAATTCGCTTAATCGTTCGTGCATTCGAGTTTGACTTTATTACAGGGCGTAAGTTTTTTATTCAATCGTCCCGTGCAGGCAAGTTCGAAGTCGGCAAGTTAAAAACAGTTTGGTTGTAGAACAGTCGGGTTGTAGGTACGTAAAAGTCGATTTTACCGTTTTTGATATTGAAAAATTATGATCGGCACCGTAGAAAGGTTTGTTTTGGTTAACCGTTTTAATTGTGTTTACGGCAAAAAGTCCTTCAATAGGTCTAAACCTTAAATAACGGCGGTTAAAACTTTCTATAATTCTACAAAAAAATGCCTTTGAAAAAGACACCTAAAAATTTAATTTAAAGTTCACGCCTTAAAAAAGGTGAGTGGTACTTTAAAAGGTGTACGGCACTTTAAACGGCAGGCGTTGTTTTTTTAACGTTGCTTATTTAGACGTTGCTTTTTTAAAGGATTTTATCAAGGAACAAAGGTCAAAGCCTTTGAGAAATTCGGTTTAAAGGGCAAAGCCCTTAAAAATAACAAACGATTAATAGGAGGAAAATATGAAAAAATCGTTTTTGGCAGTTTTATTAGCACTCATGCTATGCTTCAGTCTTTCTATGGCTGTTGCTTGCAACCCCAACCAACCCACTCCCACCCCGCCCACACCGAGCGCTGAAGTTCCTACCCAAGAAGGCAAGGTTACTTATTACTTCGAATTAGCCGAAGACTCCGTAGAACAAGGTACGTACGCTTCTTACTGGATCGTCGGCGACTTCAGCGACTGGAAAGAAAAACCGAACGACGGTGCTTTGGAAGCAACGAACGTCGAAGGTACCAGATTATATTACGTATTCGGCGACGCTCCTACTAAGGGCGACGACGGCGAATATAAACTCGGCTTCAAAGTAACCCTCGGTTATAACGAATCAAGCACTCTTCCCGCCGATAAGCAGGGTGTAAATTGGTCTTATCAGTCAAAAGAATGCCCCGCAGGCATTGATAACCAAACCATGGTTTACAATGAAGGCGACACCACCGTTAACCTCGGTACTCAAACCTTTGAAACGGCTATGCCCGCTCCTCAAAGAATGGATACTACCCTTGTCGTTCAATTCAAAACCGCTCTTCCCGAAGGTGCAAAAGTTGCTATTCCCGGCGATTTCAACGGATGGGACTCTGCAAAAGCTTTCGCAACCGTAGCAGACGATAGAATGTCCGCTTCTTTAGAACTTACGGACGTTCTCGTAATGACTTACAATTACAAAATTAAAGTCTTCACTAACTACGAAGAAGGTAAATTCTGGAGCGACGAAGACAATATACCTTACGGTGTCGAAATCGCGGGTTATCAAGGTGCAAACCTCTCTCTCGAACTCAAAATTGCTTATAAGGACGACGAATGCGTTCTTAACAATACCTTCCCCATTATCGGTTATCAAATCGATATTTCCGAAGCCGACGCAAGCAACAAAATCGCAATTGCTTATCAGGTAAGCACTTTAAAGGTTACTTTTGCCTCTCCCGTTGAAAGACCCTACGTTTTAATCAAAGGCAGTTTCGACGGTTGGGCAGGTTTCCACGAAATGATTGCCAACGACGCTAAAACCGAATATACTTATGAAGTAGCGGTTAACGCCGGCGAATACGAATACATCATTTGTTTGTGCGACACTGCGGACAACTCCGGCAACCAGTACGACCAAAAGGTTGCGGGTACCGGTGAACAAGGTGCCGAAGCCAACGCAAAAGTTACCATCGTTAAAGGAACGACTTCTTACGATTTATTCGCAACTGCCGTCGTTATTACTGCGACTACCGCCGAATAATCGAGTGCAAGGTCACTTTAAATTTCAGATAAAACGATAGAACATCGTTTAAATAAGTCAATAATGCCGTGGTGGCGACCGTCGCCACGGCATTACTTGTAAAAAATCGATAAAATGGAGGATAATGTATGAAAAAACTTTTAAGTTTGGTTTTGTGCTTCGTTATGTCGGTAGCCTGTCTGTCGGTATTGACGGCTTGCAACGGCGGTACTAAAACCATAATGCTTTGGGGTCCCGAAGAACATCGTGAACTCTATCTTAAATGGGCGGAAGAATTCCGCGCTACTCACCAAGAGGCTTTTGAAGGCTATACTTTCGAATTTGCGGGAAGCGGAGACGCCGGTGCGTCTGCCGAAATGGGTAAAGATCCTCTTCAAGGCGCCGCTATATATTCCTTTGCAAACGATCAGTTGGCGGACTTGTCTAACCTCGGTGCGCTTTCGGCACTCGAACAGTCGGATATCGACTGGGTTAAGGCAAATAACCTCGAAGACGCCGTAGAATCCACCAAAATAGGGGGAGAATACAAAGCATATCCCTTCCAAGCCGACAACGGTTACTATATGTACTATAACAGAGACGCTTTTAAAGGCACCTCCGTTTGGGATACTACCACCGATAAATTAAAAGAAGACGTAACCTTCCGTCAACTTTACGCCGCTTTGGACGAAAGAGGCGAAGGCGACGCCGTTTATAAAGACAAAAACGGTCAAGACATAAAACTCAACTGGTCAAACGGCATGATTTGTATGCCTATGGCAAGTGCATGGTACGTTTCGGGCGTATTCTTCTCGGTCGGCGGTGACTACGAAGTAAAATACAATTCCGAAGGTAAACAAACGAGCGCTTCCTGTACTTTCGGTTACACCATGCCGGAAGGCGCAACCAAACTTAAAGACGCCGATTATTCGGTAGGTCTTAACGCTTTGGAATGCTTGAAGAATATTTTCCTTAACGACGACGGTTCGGTTAACAAACACTATATGTTTGCCGATGAAAGTTACAACGATAAATATGCGTTATACATCAACACCGCAAACGAAGACGCCGTTAAAACTCCTCTCGCCGCAATGATTTGCGGTACCTGGAAAGATGCCGAAGTTCGTAGATATTGGGGCGACAATTACGACGCGACGGTACTTCCGATGCTCGAAGGCACAGACGGTAATTACGCATACAAAAACTTCCGCGGATACAAACATATCGGCGTTAACCCCTTATGCGAATTCACTCGCAGTAATCCTTCCAACATCAATATTTTGCACGAAATGGCAAAATATTTTACGAGTAAGGCTACCCAACTCGAACGTCATGCGTTAAGCGGGGCGGGTCCCTCTAACTTGGAAGCATTGCAAGACGAATCCATTAAATCGGATAAAGCACTCGTCGCATTGCAAAAACAGTACGACAGAGTTTGCGTATATCCCGCAACTACTACCATGAAGGACGCACAAGGAAACTCTCTTGCGGGTAAACCCGTAGGTAACGGAAAGGGCTTCCGCGTACAGGACAGCGTTCCTCAAAACTATTGGACTCCGCTTGCCAACTTCGGTCAGAACGTTTACAACGAATATTCGAAAAAAGAATTCAATTTGTTCAATCCTTTGAATATTAAGACTACTTTGGCAGAATTACAACTTCAAATCCAACAATCCGCTTAATATAGCGCATTAACGGTTTAAACGTTTTTTTACTCGCCCTTTTCCTTTACGGGAGAGGGCGAGTTTTAAAAAAAGTCGGTTTTTTAGAGCATTAAAAGGAGTTTCTATGAGAAAAATATCTACGCTCGAATATTTATCGATGCCGAAGTTTGTTAGGTTTTGGGTAAAATTCGGACGTTTCTTTTTGAATATTCCGTCGGCTGTTTGGGGCTTTTTGAAAAAAATCCCTTTGTTTTTATGGGGAATTTTACAAAAGGTCGGCAGATGGTTCTCGACGTTTATAGAAGCGCTTCGTTACGGCAATTACAAAACAAGACTTTCCGCCCTTATATGGGGTTTTGGCTGTTTTTGCTACGGTCAGATAGGAAGGGGGCTTTTGCTTGCCTTGTACGAGGTCGCTTTTGTTTGTTTTATGGTCTTTTTCGGCGCAAAGTATCTTAGCAAACTCGATACTTTGGGTACGGTTAAAATGGAAACGATAAGGGGGGTTCCCATAAACGATTACGATAACTCGTTTTCCATTTTACTCTATTCCATGCTGTCAATCGTCGTAATAGTGTTTACCGTAATGGTTTTGATATCTTCGGTAAAACTTGCGTACACCAATCAACTTAATCGTTCGATTGCAAAAAGGCTTGCTACCTCGCGCGACGATATGTCCGAACTACTCAACAAAAAATTTCATCTTACCATTTTGGCGTTTCCGAGTTTAACCCTCGTCGTATTTACGGTAGTGCCTCTTATGTTCATGATACTCGTTGCGTTTACCGACTTTTATCGTGACACGATGCCGCCTAAAAATTTGTTTACCTGGGTGGGCTTCGATAACTTCAAAGCAATGCTTTTCGGCGGTTCGGCTCTCGGGTCGCAAGGTCAGGATATGGACAGATACACTCATACTTTCTGGTTTATCCTTCGTTGGACGCTTATTTGGGCGGTCATAGCGACTTTTTCAAACCTGTTTATAGGTATGTTCGTCGCAATGCTTATCAACAAAAAGGGTATAAGACTTAAAAAGTTGTGGCGCACCTGCCTTGTTACGGTAATAGCCGTCCCCCAATTTATATCGCTTATGCTCGTATCCAAAATGTTTATGTCGGACGGCGGTATAATGAACTATCTGCTCGAATACGTTTTGCATCTTCCCAAGGTGAGGTGGCTTGACGGAACGAGAATAACCGCTCAGATAATGATTATAGTAATCAACTTGTGGGTGGGCGTTCCGTATACCGTTTTAACGTGTACGGGTATTTTGATGAACATTCCTTCCGATTTATACGAAGCGGCAAAAATCGACGGGGCTAATCCCTTTACAATGTTCGCAAAAATAACCTTCCCGTATATGATGTTCGTTTTGGGACCGAGTACTTTAACGGCTTTCACGGGTAACATCAACAACTTTAACATTATCTATCTTTTGACGGGCGGTACGGCAAAAACGAGCGAGTTTACCTCGGCGGGGCTTGTATCGAGCGCAGGGGATTTGGACCTTTTGATAACTTGGCTGTATCGTATGACGGTAGATAAATCGGCGTACAACTTAGCGTCGGTTATAGGTATTTTATTGTTCATCATAATAAGTTTCTTCTCGCTTATCGTGTATTCGAGAATAGGCTCGGTTAAAAACGAGGAGGATTTCCAATGACGAAAGGTTTAATAGGTAAAAAATTAAAAAACGGCGTGGTAAATACCCTTATATACATACTTTTGATAGTAATTTCGATAGTTTGGGTATTCCCCTTCGTTTATCTCGTCGTTTCCTCTTTAAGGGGCGAAAGCACGAGCATAGTTCAGTATTTCTTCCCGCAAAAGTGGAGTTTGGACAATTATATTTGGTTGTTTACCGGTAAAGATTCCTATTTCGTGAACTGGTACGTAAACACCCTTATAATATCGCTCGTAGTTGCAGTCGTAAACACGTTTATAACTTTATTGACGGCTTACGCCCTTTCTCGTATGCGTTTCAAAGGTCGTAAAGCCCTTATGAAGTTTATGCTCGTTCTCGGTATGTTCCCCGGGTTTTTGAGTATGATTTGCATTTACTATCTGCTTAATACTTTGGGACTTGTGGCAAGTTCGACGTCCATATTCGGGCTTATGCTCGTTTACACTTCGGGTTCGATGATGGGCTACATGGTCGCGAAAGGCTTTTTCGACACCATACCCAAGTCTTTGGACGAAGCCGCTATGATCGACGGCGCCAGTCGCGGTAAAATTTTTTGGTCGATAACACTTCCTTTAAGTAAGCCTATCATTATACAAACTCTTTTAAGTGCCTTCGTGGGACCTTGGGGCGACTATATGATGGCAAGTTACATAGTAGGTGGCAGTAAAGGTCCGCAGTATCAGACTGTCGCGGTAGGTTTGCAAAGTTGGATTGCAAGTCAGTCCATGTATTCCAAACACTTTACACACTTCTGTGCGGGCGGTGTAGTCGTTTCGATAATCCCCATCGTTTTGTTCTTCGTAATGCAACGCTTTTACGTGGAAGGTGTGACGGGCGGTTCGGTAAAGGGATAAGACTATGAAAAAATATAAAATTTTATCTCTTATACTCGTAGTCGTTTTGCTTTTCGCATCGCTTACGGCATGTTCCAAAAAAGGCGATATTATTCCGGAAGTTCAAAAAACCTCGGATAAATATCGCACCTATTACGAAATTTTTCCGTACAGTTTTGCCGACTCTGACGGCGACGGTACGGGGGACATACAAGGTATCATCGACAAACTCGACTATATCGAAAATTTAAACTACGACGGTTTGTGGCTTACCCCGGTGCATCAATCGACTACCTATCATAAATACGACGTCGTCGATTATTATACCATAGACAGGGCTTTCGGAAGTCTTACCGACTACGATAACCTCGTAAAAGCCTGTCACGACAGGGGAATGACAATTCTTCTCGATTTGGTCTTTAACCACACTTCGTCAAAGCACGAATGGTTTGAAACCTGTATTTCGGCGCACAGCGTAAATCTTACGACCAACAAGTATTATAACTATTACAACGTAAAACCCGTTTCCTATCCCGTCCCGTCGGGGTGGGCGGTTCACCCGCAGGAATCTTCTTTGATGTACGAATGTAAGTTTTGGTCGGAAATGCCCGATCTTAACTTGCAAAACGTTTTGGACGAACCCGACGGAAATTTGGCAAACGACTTGAAAAATATAATGAAGTTTTGGCTCGTCGACCACGACGTAGACGGTTTCAGATTGGATGCGGTAAGCGAATATTTCGACCAAAACCACAATCTTAACAAGCAGTTTTTAACTTGGCTTAACGACACGGCAAAAGAAATCAAATCCGATTGCTATATAGTTGCCGAAGGCACGTGGACTAACCCCGTCGCCAACCAAACTTATTACGAGTCGGGTATAGACGGCGTTTTCGCTTTCCAAAACGGCTATACCGCAAACGGAAATCTTTCTTATGCGGTAAGAATGGAGAAGGCTGCGTATTTAAGTTTAATAGACACCGATACTTCTAAGTTATCGCTTCCGGGGATTCCCGCAAACTTTATCGCAAACCACGATACGGGGCGCGCCTACGGCATATCGCTTGCAGGGGCTAATTCCGAAAACCCGAAAGAAATTTACGGGCTTTTGGCCATGACTTACGGCGTAACCTTTTCATATTACGGCGACGAGGTCGGCATGACCGTTCTTGCCCAAAAAGGTTCGAAAGACAGTTATAAAGACGAGGATAAACGCCAACCCATGCCTTGGAAGGACGGTTATCGTTGTAAGCCCGTTGCGGGTTCCACGAAAGGCGAGGATAGCGAAAAATATCCTTACGGAAACGTCGAAGACCAGTTAGCGGACGAAAACTCTCTGCCAAACTACGTAAAACGCGCCAACGCTATAAGAAGGGCTTTCCCGCAGATAGCAAGAAACGTCGCCGAACAAATTTATTTAAATCGCAATCGTGATTTATGCGTAGTCAAAAAGGGTAGCGGAGATGACGCCGTTTATATAATATGGAACGCTTCGAGAACTCTTACCCAAAGTTACGACGCTTCAACACTCGGTAACGTTAAACTTTCGGCAACTTTGTCTGCCGATGTATCTAATAATCCTTCGTTAAAGGGTTCGACCGTTACCTTGCCGCCTGCGACTTTTGCAGTGCTTCAAATCGATTAGGAGGGAAATATGTCAAACTTAAGTTTAAGACATTTATATAAGGTTTACCCCAACGGGGTAAAAGCAGTAAACGATTTCAATATGGAAATCGAAGACAAGGAGTTTATAGTTTTCGTCGGCCCTTCGGGGTGCGGTAAGTCTACCACCCTTCGTATGATAGCGGGGCTTGAAGAAATTACCGCCGGCGAATTATACATAGGCGATACCTTTTCAAACCACGTAGAGCCGAAAGACAGGGATATAGCAATGGTTTTCCAAAACTACGCTTTGTATCCGCACATGACCGTTTACGAAAACTTGGCTTTCGGACTAAGGTTGAGGCACGTTCCTCAAGCGGAAATTCACAAAAAAGTTTTGTGGGCGGCTAAAATACTTAAACTCGAGGAATACCTCGAACGTAAGCCCAAGGCACTTTCGGGCGGTCAACGCCAACGTGTCAGTTTGGGCAGAGCCATTTTGCGTACGCCCAAGGTTTTCCTTCTCGACGAACCTTTGTCAAACCTCGACGCCAAACTTCGTACCGAAATGCGCGCGGAAATCGCAAAACTGCATCAGGAAATAGCGACTACTTTTATTTACGTTACCCACGATCAGGTCGAAGCCATGACCATGGGTACGAGAATAGTAGTTATGTCCATGGGGTACGTTCAGCAAATCGACACCCCTCAGAATTTGTACAACTATCCCGAAAACAAATTTGTTGCGGGCTTTATAGGCACTCCGCAAATGAACTTCTTTAAGGCTACGTTGCTCAGAAAGGGCGATTTGGTGGAAGTTCGTTTTAACGGCATCGACAAACCGCTTAACATTCCTTACGAGCAAATGTTAAAAGTTCGTCCCGAATATTTAAGCGGTAATAAAGAGGTTATAATAGGGCTTAGGTGCGAACATTTATCGGCGGACGCAAGTGCCATCGAAAAAACCGATAACGTTTTGGAAATGAAAATCTCGCACTTTGAAGAACTCGGCAACGAAACGCTTATTTACGGCGATTTTAACCTTGACGTTCACGGGCTCGGCGACAGCGACACCGCGGTTATAGTAAAACAGTACGGCGGAACACACTCATCGAAGATAGGCGACGTTATCAAGGTTGCCGTCAATATGGAAAAAGCCCACTTCTTCGACGGAAAAACCGAAAAAACCATTGCCCCGCGTATTCCCAAGGAAAACGTTTTCGACGTAACGATAGAAGACGATAAATTGGGCTTACTCGGGCAAACCGTAACATTGCCGAAGGCGATTATGGAAAAACTCGCTTCCGTTTCGTTTTCCGATAAGAAAAGCGTTTTGATTCCTACCGACGCTTTATACGAGGGCGGAAAGGATTTTACGGCTACCGTCGTAAACGAGGAAGTTATCAACAAAACCGTAGTTACCCACTTAAAATCGGGTGAAAGAACCTTCTTTATGATATCCGACCGTGAGCATAAAGCAGGCGAAAATCTCGACCTCGGTGTCGATTTTAAGGGTATTTCGATACTTGACGGACAAAATGAAGTGGTGACTGCTTTACCCGAATCGGACAGATTCATCGGTTCGTATTTCGACCGTTCGAACGCCAAACGTTCCTCCAATCAACTCGTCAAACACTTCGAATCTCTCAAAAAGCAAGAAGTTTCCGAAATCGATAAAAAGATGAACAGAGAACTGTCGAGCGTTATTATGACGGATGCATTGCTCAAAGAATTCAGAGCAGAGTATCTCAAAAAACGCGAAAAGATTCAGGAAGACATGTCATATTCGCTCGGACTTGACGGCACCAAAAAAGAGGCTCGAAAGAAAATCAAACAAAAAGCCGATGCCGAACTTTCGGCGTTAAAAAAGAGTTACGACGAAAAAGTAACTTCCTTTAAAAAAGCCAAAGCCGAATTTGCAACCTTGCCCGAGAACCAAAAGGCGGAAAGATTGCAAAAGGAAGAGGAAATACGCAAAAACTACGAAGGGCAAAAATCAGCCGTTATCGCTCGTTACGACGAGATGATTAAAAAAATTACCGACAATCTCGGTAAAGTCGACGAAACTCTTCTTCCCGTAGAACAGAAAAAACAGGCGGAATGCAACGAAAAGATTGACGCTTGCAACAAAAAATACAAACAAGCAAGAGAAAACTTGATTGCCAAAGAGGATGCTTTGATTACCGAAGCCGAGCAAAAGATTAATTCTTTGACGGGAGAAGACAAGGACGTTGCCATAGTCGCTTTAAAAGACGCAAAGCGTGCAAAGGCAGACAAAGTTAACGCACTGCTTTCTTCCCACAACGCCGAAATCGACGATATTTTGTTTGAATCCAAGGTTTTTGCCGCGTATATCGACGGCAGAATATTCATAACCGACCTCGATATCAACAAAAAGATAGTAAAAGGTTTGGGTGCGCAACTCTTCCTCAGTCATTATCGCTTCGAAGTAGCGCACGACGCTTATCAATTAAAAGAGGGCGGAATCGAACTTAAAGTCAAGGGAATGCTCGATTACGGTTTCGATAAGTTCGCCGTTTGCGAAGTGGACGGTAACGTGGTTTACGTCAAAACTTTAAACGAATTTAAAGAAGGCGACGTAATTTCGGTTTGCTTGGACGTTAAAAAGACCAAAATCTTCGAAAACAAATTCGATATCAGATTATATTAAAATTTTCGTTACCGAAAGGGTTTTTGCCCTTTCGGTAACGGGATAAAAAACTTAAAAAGCGCAAACTTGAAGGTCGTGCTTTTTAGGTCAAATATATTTTATCAGGAGGAAAAGATGAAAAAAATTTTAACCGTTTTTTTGTTCGTCGTCATGGTTTGTTGCACGGCTTTCGTTGCGTGTAACGATAACCCCTCGATGACGGGCGACGGAGAATTTACCTATAAACCATATAGCGGAACTACCGTTTTCAGTGACGAGAAAGTTCTGCCCGATTCCCTTCCCGAAAGGGCTGAGGAACCGACGTTGCAAATTCACTATTACCGCAAAAACTCGGCGGATTACAAAAAATGGGGATTTTGGCTATGGGTTACCGGCGGAGAAGGCAAGTTGTTCAATCTTAACTATCAGGACGATTTCGGCGCAATCGCTTTATATAAATTATCCGATATAGGCAGTCTTGCCGTACAAAAGGGTATAGGCGTCATACCGAGGCTTCAGTCGGGTTGGACGAAAGACGGCGACGCCGATAGAGCGGTAGATTTTTCTACGCTTACGTTAACGAACAATTATTATCATATTTACGTCGTTCAAGGAGATATCAACGTGTATACGACGCTTGACGCACAGTTAAAACAAAAGGTCAAAGATATTCAATACGGCGTCAGTGCCGAATTTACCGACGAAAGCACGGTTTCCGTTAAAACCGAGTCGCCGATAAATTATGTCGAAGTTTTACACGGCAACGAACTTTTAGGGGGTACGAGCATGCCTCTTACCACCGACGTAACTTATAAATTCAAGCAAGGTAGCAGTGCCGTTATCGGCGACGAATATTCGGTCAACGTAACGTTTGAGGGCGGTAAAACGGCAACCGAAAATATCGCCATTACCAATCTTTACGGAACGAAAGCCTTTGACGACGCTTACTACTTTGACGGAGAACTCGGGGCTGTTTACGAACAAACCGCCACGACGTTCCGCGTTTGGTCGCCCGTTTCGAACAGAATAGTTTTGAATATTTACGAAAAGGGTAACGGAGCGGAAACGCCCCAAACCACCGAAATGGTTAAGGGCGAAAAAGGGGTTTTCCAAGCCAAAGTAAGCGGTGATTTAGAGGGCAAGTATTATACCTATACCGTTTATAACGCGACTTATTCGGGCGGAAGAGAAATAGTCGACCCTTACGCCAAAAGCGCTGGCTTAAACGGCGTAAGAGGACAGATAGTCGATTTTTCAAAAACCGATCCCGACGGGTGGGACGCTATTACACCGCACGCATACGACAGAAAATCTCTCACCGTATGGGAAACGCACGTTTCCGACGTTACGAGTTCGGCAACCTGGACGGGTACCGAAGCAAATCGTAAAAAATTCCTCGGTATGATAGAGGAAGGCACTACCTATACCCAAGACGGCGTAACGGTCAAAACGGGGTTCGATCATATTAAAGAGTTGGGCGTCAACGCCGTACAACTTATTCCCGTCTTCGATCAGGCAAACGACGAAAGCGTCATGAAGTTCAACTGGGGCTATAATCCCTTAAATTACAACGTTTTGGAGGGCAGTTACTCGTCCGATCCTACCGACGGTTACACCCGTATAAAAGAGTTTAAAAAGCTTGTAAAGGCTTATAACGAAGCGGGTATAAATATCATTATGGACGTCGTTTACAACCACGTTTCGGCGGCAAGCGGTTCTAACTTCGACGTTTTAATGCCGGGGTATTACTTCCGTTACACCAAAACGGGCGCACTTTCAAACGGTTCCGGTTGCGGTAACGAAACGGCAAGCGACCACAGCATGTTTAGAAAATTCATGATAGACTCGGTGTGCTTCTGGGCAAAAGAGTATAAACTCGGCGGTTTCAGATTCGACCTTATGGGCGTGCACGATATAGATACCATGAATAATTTGAACGCCGAACTCAAAAAAATCAACCCGTCTATCGTCGTTTACGGCGAACCTTGGGAGGGCGGTACTTCAGCCCTTTCTCAGTCAAAACAAGCCGACCAAAGCAACGGAAATCTTCTTGACGTAGGTCAGTTTAACGATCAATTCCGCGACGCTTTGATTAAGGGCGGACTGAACGATAAAACCAATCTCGGTTGGGTTACCAAAATCGGTTCCGTCGACACGGGCGATCTTGCAAGAATCACGGCGGGTTTGAAAGGGCAGATATATACAGGCTCTTTAAGGATATCTTCCCCCGATAAGGTGGTTAACTACGTAACCTGTCACGATAACTATACCCTTTACGACAGAATAGTCGCAACGGGCGAGTACGACAAAATAAACCATGCGGATATGATAAGCCAAATGGCGGTTTTAGCCGAGTCGGTAGTGTTTACCTCAAACGGTACGACGTTTATGCTTGCGGGCGACGAGTTTTTACGCACGAAGGGCGGAGACTCAAACTCCTACGAGTCGAGTTATAAGGTAAACGAACTCGATTATTCGCTGAAAATCAAAAATTATACCGTTTTTGAAAACTTCAAAAAACTTATAGCCTTTAAGCAGAATTGCAAAGGTCTCCACTACACCGAAAGCCAAATGTCTTCCTATAAAGTCACTACGCTAAATGACGGTGCGACCATTCAGATAACCTTCTCGGTAGACGGAAAGGATTACAAGATAATTCATTCCAACAGCGGAGTGAAAGGCAAAAACCGTACTGCGGATTTTACAGGCTATACTATCTATCTCGACACGGTAGGCGACTCGGTTGCATCCGAAAACACACCGCTTTTGCCCTATCAGACGATTATCGCTTACAAATAAAAAGCACGACAAAATATCTGCCTCGTAACGGCAAATATACGACCGTTACGAGGCAGTCCATAAACAGAGCGTTTAACATGAAAAAATTTATATCGGCGACTTTGACCGTCATATTAGGGCTGTTTTTTGTCGTCGGCTGTCAAAAATCTTATAAACCCGACCCAAAAGTCGAAGAATACTTGAACGGAGATATTTCCGCACAAAACGCTATGGATGCCGTAAAAACGGTAAACTATACCGTTACCGAAAGAAAAAGTACCTCGGACGGTACGGTGAAGGGAACAAGCGTCAACGAAGTTTTTATCGATTTATCCGATAAAAACGCCTACGTCGTTACCGTAAAGACGACGACCGACGGCGATTATTCGGACGGAAAGACAAAGGAAAGCCTCGTTACGATAAAGCGATTTGACGAAGGCTACGTTCATCAAAACACGGAGGACGGCGTAACAAAAACGAAAGAGGTTACCGATGAGTTCGTTTCCGATTACGTTCAAAAACTTTTTTATACCTTTAACGACGCTTATTACGAAGGCGGACTGTATTACGGCGATTACTTTAAATTGTATATTTATAAATATCCTTCGCAATTCTTTTACGTGGACGAGGAAAAGGATTTGTGCGTTTTCAATCAGGCACGCTTCGTCGAATATAAAGACGTCGGCACGGTTACTTTTATACAAAAAACGAAAATAAATCGATTAGGGCTTCTTTGCTTTAACGAAGAAAGTTACGAGTCCGAAGAAAAAGATTTTTCCCTTACGTCCGTTTTAAAAGCAAGTTACGAGTACTTTTAAAAGAGGTTAAAATGTAATGAAAAAGTTTAACAAAATAGCCGTTTTTAGGCTTATATACCTACTTTTTACTATTTTAGCTTTCGGCTTTTCGGCATTTATACTCGTAAAAGATTTTGCTTACGGGCTAAAAAATCAAATGGATTTCGATTTGACTATAAATATGGTGTCCGTGCTTTTTTGCGGGCTTTTCGAAGTAGCGATAGGTTTGTTTATTATAAGATCTATGAAGTCGAGGCAAACTCTTCTTATGAAAAACATAGTTTTTAAGCGTGACGGCTCACCCTTTTTTGCCGGTGCCGTGTTTACGGCCATAATCGGCGTACTACTAATCGCATTATCGATTTTAATGATTATTTCTGTAACGGGCGTGAATATTTTTACAAAAATGCCCGTAAACGCTCAACTGTTTATAGCCGACGTAACGTTTACGTTAGGCATAAATTTAATCTTTTGTTTTATATATTTTCTTACTTTCCGTCACGAGTCGGGAACCTTTGAACTCATATAAAACGATAGTTATCAAAAAGTTAAGGAGTGATTATAAATTACTATGGACAAATATTCCGTATTACATCAAACGGATTCGAGATTTTCTTTTCCCGTTTCGGACACTGCGGCGTTTTTAAGACTGCGTGTAAAACGAGGTGACGACGTAAAATCCGTAAACGTTTTGTGGAACACTTGCCACAAGTTTTGGAAAACTCGGCTCGTTACCCCTATGAAGATCACCGCAAGCGACGCTTTGTTCGATTATTACACGGCGACGTTAGACAACGGTTACCCCGGGTATTCCTACATTTTTGAAATTACCGACGGCGACGGCACGGTTTGGTACTATAACGAAAGCGGTTTCGATAAAAAAATATACCTTACGCAAACCTTCGAAGACAACTTCACGGTGGTTTTTCCCAATTTCGACGACGTGGTTTTGCCGAACGAAAAACTCGAGGGAAGAGTTTTTTATCAAATTTTTCCCGAACGCTTTAATATGTCGAAAGACAAAAAGGACAAGTCGTACATTACCATGGATTGGTACACCGAAGAACCCAAAAACGATTTGTTTGCCGGCGGAGATTTACAAGGAATCATCGAAAAACTTCCTTATTTAAGCGATTTGGGAATAGGCGGAATTTATATGACGCCGATTCACCCGTCCCTTTCCGCCCATAAATACGACGTCGACGATTATTTTGAAATAGATAAAGCATTCGGCAATATCGACGATTTGAAAGAACTTATCGAAAAAGCCCACGAACGAGATATTCTCGTCGTTTTGGATCTCGTTTTTAACCATTCGAGTTATTTTAACCCGCTTTTTCAAGACGTCGTAAAAAAGGGCAAAAAAAGCAAGTATTACGATTGGTACTTTATCGACGGCGACAAGCCTATATACGATAAAATCAATTATAAAACCTTTTGCGACGTTCCTATGATGCCTAAATTCAACACCAATAACAGTGAAGTCAAAGAATATCTTACGAGTGTAGGAAGATTTTATCTCGGTTTAGGCGTCGACGGGTTTAGGCTCGACGTCGCAAACGACGTATCGCACGAATTTTGGCGGTATTTTAAGTATAATCTCAAAAAAGATTACCCGAACGTATTTTTAATCGGCGAAGACTGGCAAAATTCCGAATCCTTTCTCGGAAACGATCAGTGGGACTCGGTCATGAACTATCCCTTTTTATACGCCTGCCAAAGATATTTTGCCTATAAGCGTTACGATGCAAAAGATTTTGCCGATTACTTAAACAACGCGCTTATGCGTTACAAAGACGGTACGAATCGTATGATGCTCAATCTTATCGATTCACACGATATCGAGCGGTTTTATAACACTTTGGGTTTTGACGACGACTTAATGCTAATGGCAATAGCCGCACTTACCTTTTATCAAGGATGCCCGATGATATATTACGGCGACGAAATTTTCATGGAAGGCAAACAAGATCCTTATAACCGTAAATGCATGCGTTGGAATAGTCCGAGGTTTAATTCAAAAGAGTTTGAAACCGTTAAAGCCTTATTTGCGCTAAGAAAACTCGATTGCCTTAAAAAGGGCGATATATCGATTTGGGAAGCCGACGGCGTTTGCTATATAAAACGTCGATTTTTAAAAAAATCGCTGACCCTTGCATTAAATTACAGCGGTGAAAACAAAACGGTCGACGGCAAAGTTATATTGTCAAGAAACCTTTTGAATAACGTTATGAAAAACAAGTCCTTCGCCGTAATAGAATAAAAACGAATGCGCGCAATAGAGTAAAAGTTCTTCGCCGTAGTAGAATAAAAGTTTCTTGAAAACTCGAATAATCGAGAGTCGTTTGATTACCGAGTTTTTCGACATAACAGAATAAAAATTATTTATTTAACCCGTAAGTTTTATCCGCTTACGGGTTAATCTTTTAAAAAAAGTCTGCCTATAGGTCGGTTATTAGAGGTTTTTAACGGTAAAATAGCAAAAATGTACGACAGCCGTAACATTTCGGAATTTTACGAACTCGGTAAATAAACGTTGACACGAGGGTTATAATTTTATATAATAAAATACATGAGATATTTATTTTTCGATACCGAGTGTGCTTACGGAAGAGGCGGTATCTGTGAATTCGGTTACGTCATAACCGATGAAAATTTTAATTATATAAAAGAAGACAATCTTCTTATAAATCCACACATAAGATTTGACGATTACGGACATCAAAAGGCGGGCATCGTTTTTGCTTATTCCAAGGACGAATATTATTCCTCGCCCGACATTATGGACAGGTACGAGGAAATAAAAGCATTGTTGACGGATCCCGAAACGGTGGTTATGGGATATGCAACCGACAGCGACGCCAAATTTTTGATAAACGATCTTGACAGGTTCGACTTGCCCCCAATAAACTACCTTTTTTGGGATGTTATGCGGATGTATCGGCTTATCGCAAAACGAGAAACCGCTCTTAAACTCGACATTTTGTACGCCGAAACGGGGTGTAGCGACCTTATGCACCATCAAGCCCTTTACGATAGCAAAATGACGATAGAGGTTTTGAAGAAACTTCTTCGCGACTATAATTTGTCGTTTGAGGACGTTCAAAGAGATTTTATAGCGGCATCCGGCGAAAGTTATAACGGCAGAATCGTAATACGCGACGGCTCGGTTTTTAACTACACGAAGGGCGGAAGAACCACCGTCGCCAACAGAAGAATTTTGGACGATTACATAAAAAGTGAGCCTATAAGCCTAATATCGGACAAATTTGAAGGAAAAATTTTCTCGGTCGCACCCAATATCGCAAAGGAAGATTTCGCCGTTACGATGGCGGTTTGCGAAAAATCCAAAAAACAGGGCGGGCAATTTACGCTGTCTATTTGCGACGCACACTACCTTTTGGTCGACGAAAAATCGAGAATTCCTCGGCAAAGAATGAGGCGTGGCGTAAAACTTATGAAAACCGACGATATGGAAAGGCTTTTAGGACTCGAAGAAGGTAGCCTTACGGATGAAAAAATCAACGTTGACGGGCTTATAGGCGAACTTCCCGAAAACGTTGAGTGGTACGAAGATTACCTTGAAAATCATTAAAATTAAAAAATAAAAAATACGGAAAACCTCGCGGAATCGCAAGAAAAAAGGTTTGCCGTATTTTTTATTTTGTACTATTTCTATTTTGGCTCGGTTTGTTTTGTATGTTTTTGTTTTGGTGTATTTTTGGTTTGATATATTTTTAGTTTGAATAATTTTCAAACACTTTTGTTTTAGCGCATCGTTATTTGCCGTTTTTTTTGTTAGCGTGCTGTGTGTCCGCTAATTTCGGATAGTTTTTAATTGGGTGTATTTTTATTGGACGTGTTTTTATTTTATGGTTATTAAACTGTAAAAGTCGCAAAACAAACTTACTCAAAACCCAGACAAACAAACCATTACAAACAAACCATTACAAACAAACCATTACAAACAAACCA
>CAVJMJ010000027.1:0-18695 GCA_963650915.1 Parasutterella excrementihominis
CTACGGCTACAAACAGCGCACTGTGCTGTTTGCTTAACGCCTACGCACCCCTACCGGGTGAAGGTTTCCTGCGGGTGAAACCTTTCAGGTGAAGGCTAACAAGGTCGAGCAATTATATAAGCCGTCCAACCTCATCCACCGCAAAGCGGTTCCCCTTCCCCTACCAGGTGAAGGCTGATAAGGAACGGGATATTATATAAACTTTGCAATTATATAGACCGTCCAACCTCATCCGTCGCTACGCGCCACCTGTCCGCCTCGGCTAAAATAGCCTCGGGCTACGGCTACAAACAGGCACTGTGCTGTTTGCTTAACGCCTACGCACCCCTACCGGGTGAAGGCTTCCTGCGGGTGAAACCTTTCAGGTGAAGGCTAACAAGGTCGAGCGATTATATAAGCCGTCCAACCTCATCCACCGCAAAGCGGTTCCCCTTCCCCCTACCGGGTGAAGGCTTTCGTTGTGAAGGCTGATTAGGATAGGAATTTTTTATAGCCTTTGCCGTACTTTACGCATTTGGAAACCCTCGATAACGTTGCCGAAGAAATGTCGGTTTTGCTTATTACGTTTTCGTAAGTTTCGCCTTTTATAAGCAGTTTCGCCGAATAAACCCTTTGCGCCATTTGTTCGATTTCTCTGTACGTGCAAAGATCTTCGAAAAATTCTTTGCAATCTTCTACGCTTTCTAATTTCAATATCGCCTCGTAAAGACTTTGTATATGTTCGTTTTTAATATTTTCGTTGTCGTTACTCATGTCTTATCACCTATCATATCATTATAAATATTGTCTAACATTTTTATGCATTCGCTGTAGATGCTCGTAAGTTTTACCTATTATATCTTTGTAAATGTTATCTTATGTTTTTATGCGTTCGCTGTAGATGCTCGTAAGTTTTACCTATTATATCTTTGTAAAAATTAGTAGTTTCACCCTATCGCATCATCATAAAAATTAGTAGTTTTACCTATTGTATCCTTGTAAAAATTGTCTGACTTTTTCGGATTTCGAGTTTTCAAAAACCTCTTTTGCCGTGCCGAACTCCACTACTTCGCCGTCGGACATAAAAATTACCTTGTCGGAAATTTTCTTTGCGAATTCCATCTCGTGCGTGACGATTATCATGGTGGTATCTGCGCCTTTCAGTTCCTCTATTACTTTTAAAACTTCGCCCGTAAGTTCGGGGTCGAGCGCGCTCGTAGGCTCGTCAAAACACAATATTTTGGGCTTTAAAGCGAGTGCCCGTGCAATCGCCACCCTTTGCCGTTGACCGCCGGATAACTCCTCGGGGTAACTTTTTGCTTTGTCGCTTAGCCCCGTTTTTTTGAGTAAAATATCGGCTTTTTCTAAAATTTCGGCTTTTTTCGTCTTTTCAAACTCTTTTAACGTGCGTTTTATTTCAAGATAGCCGAGTTTTTGCTTTTTTAGTTGTTTTTTGTATTGCTTTAAGTCGTCTTTAAGAGCAAGGATGGGGGCAAGGGTAACGTTTTCGGTTACGTCGTACTGCGGAAACAGGTTGAACGACTGAAAAACAAGACCGAAGTTTAAGCGTTTTTTTCTTAAAGACTCTTCGGTCGGCTTTTCCTTTGTCGACGCATCGAAAAGTATTTCGCCGTCCAACGTCATTACCCCTTCGCTCGGGGTTTCGAGGAAGTTTATGCAACGAAGCAAGGTGGTTTTTCCGCAACCGGACGAGCCTATTACGCTTAAAACCTGCCCCTTGTCAAGGCTTAACGAAACGCCCTTTAAGGCTTCGACGGTTCCGTAACTTTTTTTTAAATTTTCTATTTGTAAATATGACATAATAACCTAAATATTTTCTACGCTTTAAAATTTTCTACGCTTTAAAATTTTCTACGCTTTAAAATTTTCTACGCTTTAAAATAACCTGTTGTTTAAAATTTACTACGCTTTAAAATAATCGAGCTTTTTTTCGAGTTTGCCGAATAAAAGAGTGAGCAGACCGACGAAAACGAGATAGAACGCGCCCGTATAGAAAATCGGCCAAATAAGCCCTTTTGAGGACATTTTGTCGGCAACCCTTATGATTTCTATAACGCCTATAACCCGCGAAAGCGCGGTATCTTTAACTAAGGTTATGATTTCGTTGCTGATGGGCGGAAGTATGCGTTTTATCACCTGTAAAAGAATGACTCTGCCGAAAATTTGGGACTTTTTCATTCCTAAAACCTTGCCCGCCTCGTACTGCCCGACGTTTATGCTTTCGATACCGCCACGAAAGATTTCCGAAAAATAGCATGCGTAGTTTATTACGAATGCGATAAGCGTTGCTATAAAACAACCGACGTTGTCGATTCCGTATTTAAAATAAAAGGTACTGTCGATGCTCCCCCAAAAGGAAACAGTGGCGTTTGTGAGTATTCCCGGTAAATAGTATATCATGAACAGTTGGAGCATCAAAGGTATTCCCCTGACTATCCAAACTATAACTTTAAAAACGGCTTTTACCGGTTTTAACTTACTCATCGTCAAAAAAGATATGATAAGCCCTAACGGAAGTGAAAACACAAGCGTTAATATAAATAAAAGACAGGTCACTTTAAAACCGTTTAAAAGAGAAAGCGTTACGCTAAAAAAATCCATCGTTTGTTCCTATATCGTTTCTATTTTGTTTCTATATCGTTCGAAAAAATTAATAACGTATTAAAAAATAATGAGCGTTTACGTAATTGTTAACAACCGTTTGCGTGATAGTCGGTTTTGACGAGCGGAAGCCATTGGTTTTGTTGAGAAAAACCGACGTAAAAAGTCAAAAAAACTTAAGAAAACAATGCCGTATATACGACAAAAGTCCGCCTATAAGCTGATTATCGGCATAAATTGCCATTTTTACGGCTAACTTATCGTAATTTGGGGTGACTAATCGTTACCCGAGTTTGGCTAATTGTTTTCGGGGTCGGACAAATCTATATACGCCTTTTCAAGACCGTATTTTTCGGCAAGGGCTTTGGTAACTCCGGTTTTGGAAAACGCCGTTAACATAATATTTACGTTGTCTCTTAATTTTACGCCCTCTTCGTTTTTTGCAAAACCTATGGCGTAAAATTCCGATTCGGTATCGATGCCGTCGTTCATTACGAGTTCGGAAAAATTACCCTTTCCGCAAATACGACTTGCAAGCAATAAATCTACTACGGCGTACTGAGCCGTTCCCGAATTAACTTCTTTTACGGCGTCCATTTGGGAAGAAACGGCTTTAAGATTTGCACCGCTTACACCCGTCATTAAGTCGTCGGCAGCCGAACCGCTTTCATAGGCTACGGTGTAGCCTTTTAATTCGTCAAGCGAAGAAAGATTTTGCGTCGCTTGCTTTTTAATTACGCATTGCTTGTTTTGCATGTAATAATAGGACAAGTTCAAAATTTCCGAGCGGGGCGTTCCGTCGTCGGAGGCGTTTGCGGTAAAGCCGTTCCATAGACAATCCACGGTGCCGGAAGATAATTCATTGTATTTATTCGACCATTCGATAAGTTTGAAACGCACTTGATACCCGAGTGCGTTAAAGGTCATAAGGGCAAGTTCGGTATCGAAACCCGTTAATACGCCGTTTTCGGTATAATTCATAGGTTCGTAATCGGTATAACCGACGGTTATCGTTTTCGTCCTGTAATCCACTACCCCGCCGGAGCCTTTTTGATTGCATGAGGCAAGTAAAGAAAGTAAGGAAATCGTTAATACCGTACTTAATAAAACAGATAAAAATTTTTTCATATAAATATATCCTTATAATAAAATAATCGGAAATTAAAATAGCCTAAATCGCTCGTTAAAGTGCCTTTGTTGTTGTAAAAAGATAGTTTCAAAATATATTACTTAATATTTTAATTAAAACTCCACCGATTTTAATTAAAACTCTACGGCAAAAACGCTTATCGTTTTTTGTAAAAAACGCCGAAAACGGGCTTATAGGCTGACTTTTATAAATTTTTTTGTCGGCACACTCGACAAATAAATTTATTTTTACCTTTAATCGATTTACTTTAGTACTTTAATTTACTAAAGTAATTTTGCTATCATATTATACTTTATTGCTTTAGCGTTGTAAAGTGTTTTACACAGGTTTTTAAAAATATTTTGGAAAAACTTTTATTGTGCTAAAAGCTTAAATGTTGTGTGCAATTACTTGACAACGTAAAAAAATAGTGTTAATATGTTTCAACAAATAAATCTTCCGTCTTGAGGGAGTAGTATGCGCCTTTTGGCGTAGTGAGTCAACAATCCCGTTTAAAGCGTTTTCGCTTATCTGGCTTACTTTAAAATACGAGACTTGAGCATAATAGTTTTATGCGAAAGTCTTTTTACTTTTAAGACCTAAAAAACCTTCGCATAAATTCTGCGAAGGTTTTTTAATATTTTTAGGAGCGTAAAAAAAATGCAACGTCTTTACGAAACCATGACGGTAAACGAAGTTTTATCGTCGCTACAAACCGACGAGGTAAACGGGATTTCCGAGTCCGAAGCCGAACTTCGTCTTCAAAAGTACGGGAAAAACAAACTTTACGAAAAGCCGAAAGATCCTTGGTACAAAATATTCTTTGCCCAGTTTAAAGACCCTATGATTTACGTTTTGTTTTCGGCAATACTCGTAACCATAGCAGTTTCGATTTACGAAACGGTAAAAACCATTTCTTCAGGTCAAAAATTCGACTTTTTTCAGGTCGGCGATTGGCCCGACGTAATTATTATAATGGCTGTCGTCGTGATTAACTCCGTCATAGGTACCGTTCAGGAACTAAAAGCGCGGTCATCGTTAGAAGCCCTTAAAAAACTGTCAAGCCCCGAAACCACCGTTATCCGTGACGGAAAACGTCAAAAAATAAAGTCCGAAGACCTCGTTTACGGCGATATAGTAGTGCTTGAAGAGGGCGACACCATCGGTGCCGATTTAAGGCTTATTAAAACTTACAATCTTAAAACCGACGAATCGAGTTTGACGGGTGAGTCGGCGCAGGTCGAAAAAAATGCCGATTTAACCTTTTCGGACGCAGTCGGCGTCGGCGACAGACTAAACTGCGCCTATATGTCCACCCCCGTTACTTACGGCAGAGGCTTGGGCGTCGTTACAGCCGTCGGAATGGATACCGAAATAGGCAAAATCGCTTCGGCTTTGGACGGCGAAGATGAAGAACCTACTCCACTGCAAAAGGTACTTGCCAAACTTTCCAAAACGCTCGGGCTTATTACCCTTGCAGTAGTTATAGCTGTGCTTATAGCAAATTTAGTCTGGATTTTTATCGACGGAAGATACAACGACGTAAAAGCATATATCGAAACCGTGCTTTCGGCGATTTCGCTTGCCGTTGCGGCAATTCCCGAAGGCTTGCCGGCGGTAGTTACCATAGTTCTTGCCCTCGGCGTAAGAAAAATGGTAAAAGCAAACACTATCGTAAGGAAACTCCCCTCCGTCGAAACGTTGGGTGCGGTTTCGGTTGTTTGCTCGGATAAAACAGGCACGCTTACCCAAAACAAAATGACCGTCGTCGAGGCTTATGCAAACGGAAAAATCGTTTTGCAAAAAGACTTTACTAAAAATATCGACAGTCTTAAAACTCTTGCCGAGGGAATGACGCTTTGCTCTAACGCCACCGTCGACGAGGGCGTTTACGGCGATCCTACCGAAATAGCACTCGTAAATTTTGCGGGCGAACTCGGTATGAAAAAAAGAGATCTCGAAAGCAAAAGTCCCCGTATAGACGAACTGCCTTTCGATAGCGTAAGAAAAATGATGACTACCGTGCATAAGACCTCTTCAGGAACGATTTCTTACACCAAAGGGGCTATCGATTCCGTCTTGAAATACTGCACTAAAATTTGCGAAAACGGGGCTATAAGACCGTTAACCGAGGAAGACGTAGCAAAAATTTATCAAACGAATGCTTATTTTTCGGACAAAGCCTTGCGCGTTTTAGCCCTTGCCGTTAAAGAGTCTAAAACTCCAGACGAAACCGATTTGACCTTTATAGGGCTTACCGCAATGGTGGATCCGCCGAGACCGGAAGCAAAGACCGCCGTCGAAAAATTCAAACATGCGGGCATTGTTACCGTAATGATTACGGGTGACCATAAAGACACCGCATACGCGATTGCCCGTGATTTGGGAATTTGCGAAGATAAAAATCAGTGCATGACGGGTGCCGAAGTGGACGCTATAAGCGACGAAGAACTTCAAAAAGTTTGCGAAACCGTAAGAGTTTTCGCAAGGGTTTCCCCAGAAAACAAGGTAAGAATCGTCAAAGCGTTTAAAGCAAACGGAAATATTTGCGCAATGACGGGCGACGGCGTAAACGACGCCCCCAGTTTAAAAGCGGCGGATATCGGCATAGCGATGGGCATTACCGGAACCGACGTAAGCAAGGGTGCCGCCGATATGGTACTTACCGACGATAACTTTGCGTCTATAGAAAAAGCCGTCGAGGAAGGAAGAGGCATTTACGCAAACGTCAAAAAAACGGTATACTTTTTATTGTCAAGCAACATAGCCGAAGTTTTGGCAATGTTTTTGATTATTTTAATCGGTCTTCCCTCGCCGATGATTGCCATACACCTTTTATGGATTAACTTGATTACCGACTCACTTCCGGCGGTCGCACTCGGTATGGACAAAACCTCTCCCGACGTTTTGGACGAAAAACCGCGTAACCCCGACGAAAACATATTTGCTAACGGCGGTTTTGCCCTCGTAATGATAAGGGGCGCGGTACTGACTGTTTCCGTCCTTATTGCCTACCTTACCGCAGGTTTTATAAACGGAGCGACGAGTTTATCGGCTATAAAAGAACTTTACGTCAATAACCCCGACATACTCCGTCAAGCCCAAACCATGACGTTTACAACACTTGCTTTCGGCGAACTTCTTCATATGCTCGGTATGCACGACACCAATCATACCTTCCTTTCTGTTTTTAAAAGCGGAAATTACATGATGGCTATAGCGTTTTTTGCGGGAATCCTTTTGCAACTTGCGGTTATAGAAATACCTGCCGTAAGAACGGTATTTTCGACGGCAAACCTTTCAGTAAAAGAATGGATTATTACGGCAATTTGCTCGCTTTGTCCTCTTATCTGGCACGAAATAGTCGTTTTAATTAAGAAAATTAAAAAGTTAAAAACTAAAAAAGCGGGTCTATAAGCCCGTTATCAATGTATTTTTGTTTTTATAAGGCAAAAAGGAGAGCAAAATTCGCTCTCCTTTTTTATTTGTTTTTTTGCTTTATTCTTTAGATTTTTTAATGCATTTTTGGCAGACGCCTTCAAAAGTCATCGTGTGGCGCAACACTTTGTATCCCGTTTTTTCTTCAACGACACGATTGAAATTTTCTTCGTATTCTATCGGCGCATCGATAACGGCACCGCAGTTTACGCATATTACGTGGTAATGACTTTCCGTAGTTAAATCGAATCTGTCGGCACCGGGAACTTTCACGTGGTAAACTTCGCCGTCCTCCGACAAAACGTTGAGATTGCGATAAACCGTTCCCCTACTGATTTTTTCGTCGAGTTTATGAACTTCTTCGTAAATCTGCTCGGCGGTAGGATGGTCGCATCGTCCCCTTACAACGGATAAAATCAAATTTTTTTGTTTGGTATCGCGTCTCGGTTTCAAAACATACTCCTTTACGCCACGAAAAGCCCGTGTAAATTGCAATAGGCGTAAACGGCTATGACTTCGTCGTCCTTTTCAAGCAAAAAACGTGCTTCGGGCTTATCACCGGGACAAAGTTCTACACGCTGATTGCATTTTTTCGTTTCAACCAAAATCCACTCGATATAATGCTCGTCTGCCATCGGGTGGGCGATTTCGCCTACCTTTACGATTAAAATATCCTCTTCCCTTTTATACACGGGGACGTGTTTTTCTTTCGATGCATCTGTTGCGCCCGGAATGATTTCTTGCATTTCCTCACCGCAACACATGACTTTTTTACCGTTATTTTTTATGTAAGTTACTATGTTTCCGCAGTGATTGCATTTATAAAATTTTCGTTTCATGGCGTTTATCGTAAATTTAAAGCAAAAATCAGTAATTTTCTTTTCTTACTTCAAAGTAGCTTTGGGGATGTAAGCAGGTGGGGCAAACTTGAGGAGCCTTTACACCGACGACGATATGACCGCAGTTACGGCATTCCCAAACTTTGACTTCGCTCTTTTCAAAAACCTTTGCGGTTTCAACGTTTTGTAAAAGGGCACGATAACGTTCTTCGTGATGCTTTTCGATTGCACCGACCAATCTAAAACGAACGGCTAATTCTTTAAAGCCTTCTTTTTCGGCGGTTTTTGCGAAATCTTCGTACATATCGGTCCATTCGTAATTTTCACCGTCTGCGGCTGCTTTTAAATTTTCTGCAGTGTCGCCTAAGCCGTTAAGTTCTTTAAACCAAAGTTTGGCGTGTTCTTTTTCGTTTTCTGCAGTCTTTAAAAAGAGTTCGGCAATTTGCTCGTAACCCTGTTTTTTAGCAACCGATGCAAAATAGGTGTATTTGTTTCTCGCTTGGGATTCACCTGCAAAAGCGGCTTGTAAGTTTTTTTCGGTTTGAGTACCTTCGTATTTGTTTTTCATTTTTAATAACTCCTTTGATTTTTAATTATTAGGAATAATTCCTATTAAATAGTATATTATATCCCGAACGATATGTCAAGCGTTTTTTCTTTTTTTATAAAAATTTTTTATAGCGTCTTATATCTGCCGTCAAATGAGTGTAAATGTTTTAAATTCCTAAAATTTAAATTACGGTCGTTTTGTTAAGTTAATTTTAGGCTATATGTAATTTTGAAAATGTACGGTATAAATGATATATGATTTTATATATTGACTTTTTTGCGTATATATGAACTTTTTGCGGTTTTTAATATGTGATTTTTAATATACTGTTGCAGTGTAAACTTATGAAAAAAGTGGCAAAACCGACCTATAGGCGGGTTTTTGCCACTTTCGATATGATTTTAACGGTTATCGTTAATCTTTTAGTTCTAACGATATTGATAATTTTTATAGTACATCGATATCGATAATTATTAGAGTTTAACGTTATCGTTAATTTTTAGATTTAAACGCTATCTGTCTTTTCTTTTGCCTCTTACCGATGCTACGATCAATAAAAACCTAAGTAAATATAAAAGGGACACTACAAGCGACGCAACGTACGTCATTGCCGCTGCGGTCAAAACCGACCTTGCGCCTTTGATTTCTTCACTGTCGAGGTATCTTTCGGATTTCAACATTTGAAGTGCTCTTCTTGACGCGTTAAATTCGACGGGAAGGGTTACCAAAGCAAAGATGGTAGAAAGCGAATACATAACGCAACCTATTGCTATAATCAGCGAGCCGATGTTGTTTTGTTGGTTTACGCCTATTAAAAATTCGAGTATAACCCCGACGATTACGACGGGAACAGCTAAGCGTGAACCGATATTCGTTACGGGAACGAGAATTTTTCTTAAATTCAGCATAATGCTGTTTTCGTGTTGTTGGCAAGCATGCCCGCATTCGTGGGCAGCGACGCCTATCGCACCGATGCTCGAACTGTTATAAACCGTATCGGACAAACTGAGAACGTCTGTTGACGGGTTATAGTTATCCGTAAGGTTTCCGCTTATTCTTTTAACGACGACACCGTTGCAACCGTACTTTGAAAGTAAGTTTCTGCTTACCTCGCTTGCGGGCATTCCGATTTTTGCCGATATTTTGGAATACTTAGAATAAGTGGTTTTTATTGAAATTTGCGCAATTAGTGCAAAAATAAGCCCCGGTACGATGATTATAAGCGAACCGTAATATATGAGATAGTACATAGTTTCTCCTTTTTTATAAAGTATAACCGAAATTTATAATATTGTCAAACGTCGTAAAGGTTTAATTTTATTTTCGGTAAAGTATAAGACGAAGGCATACGCCCTCGCCTTTATATCTAACTATATGATATTTTTTGATAATATTTTTAATCGAATACTATAAACCGACAAAAAATATTTACCGTTTTTATATTATCGCAACGATTTTTATCGTTGTTTTACCAAGCAATTAGTCTTTGTTTTTTTATAAAAACAAGCCGATAACGGGCTTATAGCCCGGCTTATTAAATTTAGTCAAGTCAAACTTTGTTAAAATTAGTTATATGCGACTTGTTAAATTGAGTTAAGCGCGACTTGTTAAAATCACTCAAACCCGAATTGTCTAAACTTATTTAACTTATCTAAACTTATCTAAACTTAACAAAAGTCGCAAAGGCTCGGTTAATACGATTTTTATTATAAAATTTGTATATTGATGAAGGAAGAGTTACCGCCCTTGCCGTTCGGGGTGCCGGCGGTAATTACCACTTTATCGTTCTTTTTAGCCAAACCGCTCTTTAATGCGCATTCTTTGGCAAAATAAATCAAAACGTCGAGTGAAGAGTATTCATCGCTCAATATAGGTAGTACCCCCCAAGAAAGAGCAAGTTTTCTAAACGCCTTTTCGTCCGTGGTCATACCGATAATGGGTTCTTCCGGGCGGAAACGGGAAACCATTCTTGCCGTCATACCGGTGCGAGTGCAAACGACTATCGCCTTTGCCGAAAGGTCGTGCGCCAAGGTGCATGCAGAGTGCGAAAGCGCCTCGCCTACGTGAGATATAACGAAGGATTCGTCGGGAATAATTTGAATGTAAATTCTGTTCTTTTCGGCTTGTTCGACGATTTTCGACATTGCCGAAACGGCTTCGACGGGATAAAGCCCCGCAGCGGTTTCTCCGGACAACATTACCGCGCTCGTTCCGTCGTAAACGGCGTTTGCGACGTCTGATATTTCAGCCCTTGTCGGACGTTTGTTATGCGTCATAGACTCCAACATTTCGGTTGCTGTTATGCAACGCTTACCCCAAATACGGCACATGTCTATCATGTGTTTTTGAATGTTTGGAAGTTCTTCGTAAGGGATTTCAACGCCCAAATCTCCACGCGCGACCATTATGCCGTCGGACGCTTTTATTATGCTTTCAAGGTTTTTAACGCCCGTTGAGTTTTCGATTTTAGCGATGAGGTCGATATCCTCTCCGCCGTTTTCCTTTAAAAATTTTCTGACAACCGCAATGTCTTCTTCGCAAGAAACAAAGGACAATGCGATAAAGTCAACTCCGCATTCGATGCCGAAAAGCAGGTCTTTTTTGTCTTGTTCGGACAAAAAGTCGAGTTTTAAATGTTTGTCGGGGAAAAACATGCTTCTATGGTCGGAAGTTTCACCGCCGACCAAAACGGTCGTTAAAACGTCGTTACCCTTGACCTCGTCGACGACGAACGTCATAAGCCCGTTGTTTAATAAAATTTTATCCCCTTTTTGCATGGACTCGGGCAAATATTTGTAAGAAACCGATACGCGTGTTTCGTCGCCCAAAATTTCATCTGTGGTAAACGTGAACTTGTCGCCCGCTTGAAGGGTTATTTTTGAATTTTTGTATCTTCCGGTGCGGAACTCCGGACCTTTGGTGTCGAGCATTATGGGAAGAGGAATTTTTCTTTCTTTTCTAAGTTCTTTTACGATGTTGATTTTCTTTAACTGTTCTTCGTGGGTGCCGTGGGAAAAATTGAGTCTGCAAACGTTCATACCTGCGTCGTACATTTGCGAGATGACTTCTTTAGTGTCGCTTGAAGGACCTAAAGTGCATACGATTTTTGTTTTCTTCATTGATTCTCCGTTAATGCGCAGGGCGCATACTGCGCCTCAAACGCATCGGCATTTAAGCCTTTAAAAAAAATTATTTCCGCACTATATTATATACATAAGCGGGCTAAAAGGCAAGAAAAAATTACTCGACTTAAAAAATCTCGTTAATATTTTATCTCGTTTTTTTAGTCCCCTTAGCATCGATTTATAACTCAAAAAACCGACGATTTATAACTTTTATTCAAATCCCTTAAACTTACCGTTTGTAGCCTTTAAACCGACGATTCATGCCTTAAAGACATTTGAATTTTAACCCGAAAACCGATGATTTATAATCAAAAAACAGTCGATAACGGGCTTATAGCCAGACTTTTACAAAAAAAGCGTCCTACGGCAAATACTTTTATCGAGGACGCTTTTTTATAATAATTTTTGATTTATCGTTTTTAAGTGTTTAAGGTTATAGAGGCTATTTTTCTTTTTTAGGAATTTTTGAAAGGACGGTTACTCTTAAATTAGTTGAGCCGTATGGTTGAAATTTTAAAGTTTCGTTCTCGCCGACCCGTTGTTTGCCGAGGGTTTTCGAGGCGATAAGGTCGTAACCTTTTTCGTATTTCCATTTTACGGGCGCAAGCGTTGCTTTGATTTTTATGGGCGGGTTACTTCTTGAAAACGGAAGGTCGTATTCTTGGTTTTCCACCGTAAAATTATCGTCCGTAAAGGCGTAACGCCACTCGCTTTCGGGTGTAAGATAATAGTCGCAATAGGGATATTTTCGTTCCACTCCGTCCAAAACGTATTCGACTTTTTCTTTCTTTTCGGCTATGGGAAGAGCAAATAGCAAGGCTCCGTAACGCAACGTATAACCGCCTTCGGGTGCTTTTACGAGTTTAGGCTCGTAAATATATTCGATGTCAAAAGGTATATCTTTTTTGAGTTTTATAATAATCCATCCGTCGTTTTCGCAATACTCTACAGATTGTTTGTTATATACATTTGAGTCGATAGATGCATCCGAGCCGATAGATGCATCCGAGCCGACAGAACGAACTTTTACCTCTTCGTAGCCGTGAACGGGCATTTTTACCGTCAAATCGTCATCGCATATAAGGCGAGCGGTGTTTCTAAACGGATATTCCGTAATACATTGGAAGTTCACCGTTTTTCCGCCTATTTCGGTTTTTATCTTCATCGGAACGGGTGATAGAACGACAAGTTTATCCCCTTCCTTCATATATGCCGACAGTGCAAATTTAGGGAATCCTTGACTGAAATTTGCCGTGCAACAACCGTAGTTCGGTTCCAACCCGAAAACGTTTGCCTCGGTACCGTTCGTTCTGAAAACCGTCTTGTCGAATTTTTTACACGCTATTTGGTTTACCTGTTGGTCGTATTGGTGCGTCCACATGTCCTCGGATACCGTTGCGGGAAGTCCGTTAAAAGCAAGGGCTTCGAGCCTTTCGGACCATGCGGGATTACCCGTCAGCGCAAAAAGCCATTCGTAACTGTACATTGCCTCGACCACTCCGCAAAGTTCCGAGCCCTGTATGGCGGATAGTCCCGACAAACACTCGTCACCCGTAAAATGACCGTAGGCGGTGCCGTGTTTTTTGTCTAATACGGCGAGCATCTTTTCTGCAGTAACGCAGGATTTGTCATCGGTGACTTCTTTATACAAAGCACCGCTTTTTAAAGCCATTGCAATGTTTACGACGTGGGTTTCAAAATTCCAACCGACGTTTTCGGTATATTTACTTTGCCATATTTTTACACATTCCGAAATATCCATGCCTTGGGTGCGCAAACGTATTGCCAAAAGGCGCAATAAATTTTCATCTTTTTCGGACGGGTTTTTGTCAAGAAGCCACTTTATAGGAATCAGACACTCGTACCACCTTGCGGCAGCCCAGTTATAAAGCGTTCTAAAGTTTATGTAGTTATATACGAATTTGAGGCAGTTTAATATTGCGCATTCTACCGATTTGGTTTTTTCTTCGTCGCAAAGACAATCGGCGTAAACGGTCAACATTTTCATTATCAAAAATTGCGACCATATATCGTCGTTTTGAGCGTCGGTATCGTTTTTCGGTCTGAAACGCCCTTCTTCGTCCTGACAAGAAAGAATGCAGTCGGCGTACTTTTTCGCACGTGCGATTATATCTTCGTCGCCCGTCAAAGCAGCGAGCGGAATAAACCCGTCCAAAAAGTACGGAAGTCTTTCCCAGCCTTCTCGATTACCGCCTAACCATTTGCTATCTTTTACGTCAAGCCATATTTTGTCAAGATTACACGACAGTCCATTTTTTTGAACGTCGAGTTGCTTTTTCAGCCAACCTTGCGGTGAGATTGACGAAGGTTTAAAAAATTCAAATTTCATAAATACTCCTTATAAATGTTCGTATATAGTCGTGTACTCGTGTTCGTATGTTGGTACCCGAATACTTACGCATAACGTAATTATAAACCCGCAAGCGGAAAATTTAAATTTCAAATAGCACTTAAAACATTGCAATTATCACACTCATGTGTTATGATATTTACAAGGAAGGAAAAGATTTATGCTAAAACTCGATTTTGACAGTTTGCCTAAATATTGCTTTTGCGGTGAAAGACAATTTTTGAAAAACGAAAAACACGTAACGAGATACTCTAAAGAAAGCGTCTTGATTTTAATGCGCAAAGGGACGTTGCGGTTTTCAGAAGACGGGAAGGAAATCGAACTTAAAGCGGGAGAATATTATATCCAGCGTGCCGGATTAAAGCAAGTCGGTTTTAAAGAAAGCGACCTTCCGAACTACTTTTACGTCCATTTTAACGGCAATTTTAGCAAAATCGGACGACTTGAACCGAGAGGTACTTTCGATATAGAAAAAGTGGATGAGGATATCAAAAAACTCCTTTCTTTTCCGCCCGAAGATACGGGAATGGAACCTACGAGGATTTTTTATAATATTTTGCACGAACTTTCTTTTAACGAAAAGCCTAAAACCTTAGCCGACGAGTTAAGAGATTATATTATACATAACTACGACGGACAAATTACTTTGGAAAAACTGAGTAACAAGGCTTACATTTCAAAAAACCAAGTAATTAACATTTTTAAAAAAGCCTTTAAAAAAACACCGTATAAGTATCTGAACGATTTAAGACTCGATAAATCGTGCGAACTTATACTTTCTACCGACAGACCTATAAATATTATCGCCTATTCGGTAGGTTTTTCCGATTACTCCGTTTTTTATCGTGCATTTATAAAAAAATACGACATATCCCCCGCCGATTATCGTGCCGTTAGAACCCTAAAACTCGAACTCGACGGTAAAATCACGACAGATTAACCCAGCAATAAAAATTAAAAACTTTTTTAGCAAAATAATTTTTGTTTGTAAATTCTCTGTTTGCCATAAAATATAAAAACGCCCCGAGGGGCGTTTTGTCCTTTAAAAAAGGACGTATTTATTGCCATAATCGTTATTATCCGAATTTTTTAACTATCAATTCACGAAAATAATCTAACGGCGTTATATATTCCTTTTTGCCGTCAATCGTTACCGTAACGAGGTATTCGGCGGATGCACGGTTAAATTTAAGCGTTTGAAGAATACCGTCATCGGAAATAAAATCGTATAATCTGTATCCGTCGAAAGCAAAACACGACAACATATGGTTAAGAGACGCTATTGCACTCTTGTCCGTTATTTTATCGAAAACGACGAGCGGAGAAGACGCAAAGAATTTTTCGAGAGCGGTCTTCATCGGCTTGTCGTTTTCATATAAATTAAAAAGATAACATGCAACCATGTTAGGCACGGACGACATATCTTTTATTTTTATATCGCACAAAAAGGTCGTTAATTTACTTTTAAAATGCATAACCAGTAAACATTTTTTTCCGCAAAAATAAAATAACTTAACACCCCACTCATAATAAGAATTACCTTTTTCGCTTATTATGATTTCCTCTTGCAAATCTTTCAGTTCACCGTGAAATTCACTCGAGCATTTTATGTTGTATCGTTCAAGTGTGTTTTTCGTACAGTAATAGATCATTTTACTTTCCCGTCCATATTTAAATTTTGATTCGATTAAAATCGTTATACGAATTAAAAAACATCCATTTTAAAGATGTTTTTAAAATAAACAATTTTTATAAACGATAATTTTATTTATTATATTTTAGCAAAATAATTTTTGTTTGTCAATATCGTTCGAGCGGTTTTTAAAAACGGTCATAAAGACGCAAAAAACGTCGATAATCGACCTATATAGGGACTTGTTAATCTTTTTCGTCAAATAATCTACCGAAGATACAAAAACAGCCGTGCGGAAAAACTCCGCACGGCGCGGTAATTGTTTTTTATTGCAACCGGTTTTACAAATTCCGATTGTTTTTTATTGCAACCGGTTTTACAAATTCCTATTGTTTTTTTATTGCAATCGGTTTTACAAATTCCGATTGGTTTTTAATTACAATGGAAAGTCGACCTATAAGCCCGTTATCGACGATTTTTGTAAATATTACGAATATGACGCCTCTAACGATTAAAGGGTGTCTATTTTGTTTTTAACGGCTTGTTTCAAAAAAATTACCGAAATAAAACAGGTTAAAAATTCGGCGATTATAAACGTCCACCATACGAGGTTTATTACGTTATCTGAAAGGGTAAATAAATATGCTATGGGGAAAGCAAACAATATAAGTCGTAAAAATGCGGTTATAAGCGGTTTTACGGCGTAACCCAACGCTTGCAAAACGCCTTGAACGGCTACGTTAAAACCCATAAAAACAAAACTCAAACTTGCTATTCTCGTTGCTTTTGCGCAAACGTCTACTAAGACTTCTGAACTTCCGCCCGTTAACGAAAACAATTTGGATAGCGGTACGGCGATTATTTCAAACAACGCAGTTATTAAGAGAGTCGTTATAAAAGTATCTACTATTCCGCATTTAACGCAAGCGACAGAACGCTCTTTGTCTTTCATTCCGTAATTAAACGAAAGAATCGTTATTATGGTATTTGATAAACCGAATGCCGAAAACAGTGCGATTTGTTGAATTTTATAGTATATTCCGAAAGAGCCGACCAAGACGACCGAATCTACGTTCGCCCTGCCTAAAATTGCGTTCATGCCCGCCATCATAACTGATAACAATGCTTGCATCAACGCCGCCGAAATACCTATTTCGTAAATTTCTTTTATGATAGACATTTTGGGTTTTAGATATTTTAGGCTTCCGCTTATCTCTTTGTTTAAGCGGTAATGAAATATCATGGCAATAAAAAGGGATGCGAATTGCCCTATAATCGTTGCCCACGCCGCACCCGCAACGCCTAACCCGAGCGGGAATATAAATATGTAGTCAAGCACGATATTCATAACCGCACCCGTTATTTGGGCTATTGTGGAAAATAAAGTTTTCCCGGTAGACTGCAAAAAACGTTCGTATATGGCAAAACCGATTGAACCGATTGAAAAACAAACGCAAATACGAAGATAAGAGCTTCCCATCTCGATAATTTCTGAATTGTTTGAAAAAAGCCCAATAAACCATTCCGAGCAAAATAGCCCGAAAAGCAAAAATACCAAGTATATTACCAAGCACAAGAAGATACCGTTACCCGCAACCGCATTGACTTTTTCTTTGTTTCTCTCGCCGAGGTTTTTAGATAAAAGAGCGTTTAAGCCGACACCCGTTCCCACACTGACGGCAATTATCATTATCTGAACGGGAAATGCAATGGTAAGTGCTTCGTTTGCCAAAGCCCCCGTACCTTGCATATTGGCAACAAATACGCTGTCTACGACGTTATAAAGGGCTTGCAATACCATAGATATTATCATCGGTAAGCCCATTTTCCAAAAAAGCTTGTTTATAGGCGCAATTGCCATTTTGTTTTGTTTTACCGTTTCCATCGTCTACACCTCATTTAAATAGTTAATTTTATATAAATATAAATGCCTTTTAAAGGTTAGCAATTTATTTTTTTATTTTTAAAAAGTCCTCTTTTGTCGCTTGCATTTTTTGTACAAACAGCAACAATTTAACTTATAGTCGCTTTTTGCAGTCGCTTATTGTAGTCGCTTATTGTAGTCGCTTATTGTAGTCGCTTATTGTAGTCGCTTAGCCCGTTGTTTTAGCTGTTGTTTTATGGTGTCGTTTTAGCTGTTGTTTTAGAAATTTATTGCGTCGAAAATTTTGTTTTTGAAAACAAAAAAGTGCGTAAATCCGAGAAAATCGGATTTACGCACTTTTAAATTGCAACTCATTTTCGAGTTGTATTTTAACATTCATTTTAAAAAATGTCAAACAATTATTTAATAAAGTAAGCGTTTTTTATCGACAATTTAACGCTAAAAATATTTTTGGGTTTATGGTTATTGAAGCAAAAAAGATAGAGTGATTAATTAATATGATTTGCATATTAAAGTCGAAAAATTAACTATTAAAGACATATTATGATAATAAAAGTCCGCCTATAAGCCGATTATCACTACATTTTCGTCATGTTGAGCGGAGCGCAAGTGTAGTCGAAACATCCAGGTGCGTTAGCACCGCATAAGGAACAAAGATTATATACAACAATCACCCCGTCGCTACGCGCCACCCCCTCTTTGCACAAAAGGGGCAGATAAGGAACGGCAAATTATATAATATGCGTCTACGAATATCATCGTTAAAGTATCTATATAAACTTTTGAGTTAAATAAACCATCCAACCTCCTCAGTCGCTACGCGACGCGTCCGCCTCGGTCTTACGACCTTCGGGCTTCGGCTACGGACAACACACTGTGTTATCCGCTTAACGCCTACGCACCCCCTACCAGGTGAAGCCTTGCTGACGCGCAATATAAGCCTTGCAAAGATGTAAAGCCTCCGCCCCTTTACACAAGGGAGGCTTACAAGGAACGCCTACGCACCCCTACCAGGTGAAGGCAAAAAAAAACGCGACCATAAATATAAAACTTAACTATAAATATTAAATTTTCAATTAAAATAATAAAAATGCAAGGCAAAAAGCCTTGCGGGAGGAATTTTG
>CAVJMJ010000028.1:0-16054 GCA_963650915.1 Parasutterella excrementihominis
TTAACATTGTAGACTTTCCGACTTGTCTTTGTCCGCAAACCATAACGACGGGATAGTTTTTCGATGCTTTTATTACTTCGTTTTCAAGATGTCTTTTTATATACATTGATACAACCCTCGTAAATTATTTTGAGTAAAATAAAGTCTGAATTTATTTTACACGATAAATCTGTAATTGTCAAGGGTAATTCATCGGGTTATCGAATCTTTTGAAAGGTTCTTTTGTCGGAAATTGTAGTTGGCAAACCTCTATTTCATAAAAAGTCAATATTAAGAAATAGTGAATTACAAATATTTTTCGTTATTTCATTCAGCCGTTTGGTTTTTCTTGTCGAAACCGAGCGGCTTTTTGTTTTGTTGTGGTTTTTTACAGCTTTTTATGGGTTGGCTATAACCCACATCCAAAAGTTCACGGTCGTAACTAAAAGTGCTTGATAAAGTCTGTTACATTTAGTTTTTCGATTGTGTATGCTGTTGCACACAAAAAACATCACATCGAAGTTACACGGCGGTTACGTCGAGGTTACAGCGGTATCACAAATTGGAACATTTCCGTCACACCGATGTTCTGGTAATCGGTAAAATCACGGTGTAAAATTTTTTTGTAAAAACTTTTTCAAAGTCGCAAAGATTTGGCGAGTTTGACTTTTAGAATAAATACAAAAGTAGTTGCTATCCACAAAACAAGGTTAAACAGATAAAAACTTTACCGGACAACATCTGAAAATAAATCTAAAAAATTTTTCAAATAGGAAAAAATCCTTCCGGTTTGACTGTTAAGATACGGCTACAAAAAGATTTTTAATTGTTGCAAAAGGTGTCACAGTTAAGCCTTACAATCTCGATAGAAAAGATTTTCATCACATTTCAAAACCAGCAATGTGAGCGAAATATACTGAAATCACAAAAACAAACGGGAGACGATTAAATGAACGAACAATACCAAAAGGTCGCATACATAGGGCTTAGAAGAAAAGACGGCAGTTACGCCGTCAATATTCCGCTGTATGTAAAACTCGACGAAGTAGACAAAAAGGACATGGATGAGTCCAGAGAGGAAATTATCCATAAGGTCACTGAAATTATGATGCGCAGGTACGAAAAACAACTTGCCGAAATTATGAATTCCAAGCGACCGCCGCCGACGGGAACGAAGTAGTATTTTCGTTCAATCGTTTCCCGTTGGTTTAATAAAAAATAACCTTGCATTTGTGTAAGGAAAGGAGGTAAAAACTATGCCATATCAGAAGTGTAAAATATACAACGACGGAAGCCATTTTATAGCGATTCCTCACACGACAAGACCTGCCACACCGAAACGCTATCGCCCTGAAGAAGTAATCGAAGTTATTGACGATACGCCGCAACAACCGCAGTTAAATGCAGATAAGTGTAACACTAAAACGGCTTTAACGGCACTTAACGACACAAACGAAGTCGATTCGGGAGAATGTTCGGAAGCAACTGTAAGTCCGCCCACGGACAAAATTTCAAAGCCTACGACAACACGAAAAATAACTCGCAGGCAACTGTTTGATGAGCTGTATGAAGAGTGTAAAAATCTTAAAAAGCGTGAACGTAAAAAGTATATTTACGACCGCATGAAACAGTATTTCGCCAACATCGAAGCGGCAAAACAATACGTTGACGGTCAGTTCGACAGATTGAAACGCAACGCCATTGCCAAACGCGTCAGACTTGTTCGTAAAGTAAACCTACAAACTTTCAACTATTTTTGCACTTTCACCTATGATAATGCAAAGCATACCGAAGAATCGTTCAGGAAGAAACTTTCCGATACGTTCAAGAAGATGTGCTACCGCCGCAAATGGAAATATGTCGGCGTGTGGGAACGCTCCCCGGATAAAAAGCGATTACATTTTCACGGACTGTTTTATATTCCGCCCGATACAATGGTCGGCGAACTTGTGGAAGTAAAAGACTACTCGCCCGTAAAAGGAAAAGTACAAACGACGTATCAGAATACGTATTTTAACGAACGTTTCGGCAGATCGGACTTCAAGGAAGTAAACGAACACGTTTTAAGCGAAGCAGTGAGATACATTATGAAGTATCTTGAAAAAGACGGCGGAAGAATCGTCTACTCTAAAGGCTTGCCGCAATATTTCATATCCGACATTATGGACGAGGACGTTGCCTGCGCCATAGGGCAAGAAGATAAGAAACTGTTGCTCTTTGACAACTTCAACTGTTGGGACGAAGGTTGCCTTGTGGGACAAGTAAGCAAGGAAGTAATAGACCAAATGCCGAAAGCAAATTAAAAGGCGCACACGCCCCACAATAGTCTTAAATGAAATGCGCGCGGACGGAGAAAAAGGCGAAAGATCGCCAAGCGGTTTAGCGGCGACTTCGCCTTCCGTCCGCGCTTTCATTTATCTATACGGACGGTTGCGTTTAATTTGGCGGCAGTTTTTGCGACATTCAATTAGCAAGCCGAAGTTCAGTCAAATTCGGTTTAGTCGGTCTGTTTTGGTCTGTGCGTGGGCTTGTCTGCGGCGGAGCAAAGCGACGCCGCTCTCGTATCAAGACAAGCCCACGCACCGGTGCCAAAAGTTAATTTTACAATCAATTTACAATCCAAGGAGAGTGATATATGACATACAAAAACTGGCTCAATAAGTGGCTAACCCATTACATAAAACCGAGTGCAAAAGAACGCACTTATATCCGTTACGAGCAACTTATACGCACACACATTGCCCCGAAAATCGGCGATAAAGACGTAAACGACCTTACGCCTATCGTTTTGCAATCGTTTGTGACTGAATTATTAAATACAGGCAATCTAAAAACGGGCAAAGAGTTGTCGGCAAACTTTGTGAATATGGTTATATCCGTTATTCAAAACTCGTTGAAAACGGCACATTTAGTCGGTATCACAAACGAATATGTGGCAAATAAAATAAAACGCCCCAAAACAAAGGAAAAGCAAGTTGAATGTTTTTCTTGTCAGGAGCAGAAGAAAATTGAGAATTATGTGTTGAATAGCGGTAAAGACAAATTATTTGGCATCGTTTTATGTCTTTACACGGGTTTACGCATCGGCGAATTACTCGCTTTAACGTGGGACGATATCGATTTCGGCAAAGGATTGCTTTTTGTTTCAAAAACGTGCCACGACGGAAACGACGGTAAAAATCATATCCGCTTTATCGACAATCCGAAAACCGTTCATTCCCGCAGGGTAATACCGTTGCCGAAAAAAATATTGTTCTTGCTTAAGGGCGTAAAAAAGTGTTCTGAATGCGAATATATCATAGCCGATAACGAAAAACCCGTGTTTGTGCGCTCGTATCAGCGAACATTCGAATTTCTACTCAAAAAACTGAATATTTCGCATAAAGGCTTTCACTCTTTACGCCACACGTTTGCAACCCGTGCAATGGAATGCGGTATGGACGTAAAAACGCTTTCAGAACTGTTAGGGCATAAAAATGCGACGATTACGCTTAACCGATATGCACATTCTCTTTTAGAACACAAGGTAGATATGATGAATCGATTAGGAAAATTGCTGTAAAAAACAACTAAAAAGCGTGCATCAAACAAAATAATCCGCGCACGTTTTTTAACTATTGTAACAAAATTTCTCGTAAAAATCAAGGTGTATTGACTGCTTCTGTGTGATTTTATTGGGATACACATATTTTTTTGATGCACATTCAAAACAAATCCATACGAATTATTGCATCAATTATTTTGTTTGATGCACGTTTATTGACGGGAATGTGCATCAAAAAGTAGGAGACAAAATGATTGACATAATAAACAATAAAAGCAAGTTGCTCGGCGACGACTTAAAAGAAGAAATCAAATCTGGAAGCAGATTGCGTATCGCCGCTTCTTGTTTTTCGATCTATGCTTATGCCGCGCTGAAAGAAGAACTAGAAAAAATCGAAGAACTTGACTTTTTGTTTACCACTCCCACGTTTTTACCCGAACAAGTCAGCGACAATATCAAAAAAGAAAAACGCGAATTTTATATACCAAAATTTTCGGAAAGCGGTATTTGCGGAACGGATTTTGAGATCAGGCTTAAAAACCAGATGACGCAAAAAGCCATTGCGCGCGAATGCGCCGATTGGATAAGGAATAAAGTCAAAGTCAAATCACTTAAAGAACCCGTTGCAACGCAGACGATGATAAACATTTCGTCGCAGGGTTCTTACGTCCATTATACTCCCGTAGACGGATTTACCACAGCGGACCTTGGCTATGAGAAAAATGACAGCAAACTTATCGGCATTATGAAAACCGATATACCCGAACAAAGCAAGTTTTTCATATCTGAATTTGACCGTTTGTGGAACAGTGATAACCATTTGGAAGATATTACAAATGCCATAGTCGATTACATATCTTCTTGCTATAAAGAAAATTCTCCGGAATTCATTTACTACATCATTCTTTACAACATTTTCAAAGAATTCCTTTGTGATTTGGATGAAGATTATATGCCTAATGAGGCAACGGGCTTCAAAAACAGTCTTATTTGGAATAAGCTTTACAACTTCCAAAAAGACGGAGCGATCGGCATTATTAACAAACTCGAACGTTACAACGGTTGCATTCTTGCCGATAGCGTAGGTTTGGGTAAAACATTCACCGCGCTTGCGGTAATGCAATACTACTCGCTTCGCAATAAGTCGATATTGGTGCTTTGTCCGAAACGTCTTGAACAGAACTGGACGCAGTATCAAGGAAACAAAACGACAAATATTTTTTATAAGGATCGAATCCGCTTTGATGTGTTGTTCCATACGGATTTAGGCCGCACTTCGGGCAAAAGCGGAAATATGGATTTGGCTACCGTAAACTGGGGCAATTACGATTTAGTTGTCATAGACGAAAGCCATAATTTCAGAAACAACAATGCGGTACACAAGGATAAGGATACAAGATATGACTTTTTAATGAAGCGTATCATGCAGGACGGTGTTAAAACAAAAGTCCTCATGCTGTCGGCAACACCCGTAAACAATCGGTATAACGACTTGAAAAACCAACTCATTTTGGCATACTGCGGAGATTATTCCGAAATGAACGCCACTCTCAGAACAGCAAAAGACGTTCAGTCTGTTTTCCGTAATGCGCAGAAAGTATTTAATGCATGGAGCAAATTGCCGATTGAAAAGCGTAAGGCAAAAGACTTGATGGACAAGCTCGACATCGACTTTTCAATTATCTTGGATAGCGTAACGATTGCCCGAAGCCGTAAGCACATACAAAAGTTCTACGATATTAACGATATCGGGAAGTTCCCGCGCCGTTTACCTGCAAAATCCTATTATCCGAAGCTAACCGACAACCTGGCAGTTATGAAGTACAAGGAAATATACGACAAGTTATTGTCTATGACGATGAACGTATATGCTCCTTTAGCAATGCTTTTTCCGTCACGTATTGAAAAGTATGAAGAAAGATATCAGATCGATTTGCAAAGCGAAGATAAAAACGCCAATTCTCTCGGACAAGGATTAACACGTCAGATGAACCGTGAAAACGGTATAAAAAAGCTGATGACGATAAGCCTTTTGAAGCGTCTTGAAAGCAGCGTATACTCTTTCCGGCTTACTCTTGAGTCATTGCTTGAAACCAATCAAACAACATTACGCTTGATAAATTCTTTCCTTGCGGGCAATAAGAGTGCCGGTATCGATAAGGAATTGTTTAATTATGCCGCTGTCGATCCCGACGATGACGATGATTTTGCATTGACAAAAACTTCTTCCGGCAAAAAGATACATATCGACCTTGCGGATTTGGACGTCGTTTCGTGGAAACGCGATATCGAACAGGATATAGAAATTCTTACGAGCATATACGTTGAAATGAAAAAAGTTACGCCGGCGGAAGATAAAAAGCTCAACGAACTTTTCTCATTGATTGACGATAAGATTGCCAACCCCATCAACGCAGGTAACCGGAAGTTCCTGATTTTTTCCGCATTTGCAGATACTGCAGATTACTTGTATCAAAACGTATCGCAATATGTGCTTAGAAAATACGGCATGTATACGGCAAAAATCGCCGGTGGCAATAACAACAAAACCAACGAAGGCGGCAGTCCGCAAACAGATAGGCTTTTGACGTTATTCTCGCCGTTTTCTAAGCAGAAAAACGTCATTTATCCTAACGAAACACACGAAATAGATATCGTAATCGGTACCGACTGCATATCGGAAGGTCAAAACCTGCAGGATTGCGATATTTGTATCAACTACGATATTCATTGGAATCCGGTTCGTATAGTTCAGCGTTTCGGGCGAATTGACCGTATCGGGAGCAAAAACGAATGTATTCAGCTGGTCAATTTCTGGCCAGACTTATCGCTAGATGAGTATATAAACCTTAACAAACGCGTGTCCGCGAGAATGACGATAGTCAATCAGACTGCGACAGCCGACGATAATATCATCTCCGAAGAAAACGAAGAAATGGATTATCGCAAAGAGCAACTTAAAAAGTTGCAAGAAGGCACTCTGCAAGACCTCGAAGACGTCGACGGCAATATATCTATTACCGATTTGGGCCTCAACGATTTTGTAATGGATTTGGTTGCATACAGAAAAGCAAACGGAGATCCGACGGGCGTAACAAAGGGATTGCATTCTGTTGTTGCAGCGGACGAAAGCAAAGGTATCGAACAGGGCGTTATATTCGTTTTATGTAACCGCAATAATGGCGTAAATATAAACAAACAAAACAGACTTCACCCCTTCTACCTTGTTTACTTGAAAAACGACGGCGAAGTTGTTTACAACCACTTGAACGTTAAGTCTACTTTGGATGTGTTGCGAGCGACTTCTAAAGGAAGAATCGAACCGCTTGCAGAGCTTTGCCGTTCGTTTAATAAAGAAACAAAAGACGGCGCAAAAATGGCTAAATACAGTGAACTTTTGCAAGACGCCGTGTTGAGCATTATGGAAGTAAAAGAAGAAAACGACCTTGAATCACTCTTTAAGGTCGGTAGTAAAGTATTGTTCCAGCAAGGCATAGACGGGCTTGATGACTTCGAGCTGATTTCGTTTGTTGTTATCAGGTAGGTGAAACATGTTTGACTTAAGTAGCAAAACAAAGGTTAATAGACGGTTTCGCCTTGCGGAGTTATATAAATTGATGGCGGCGGATAAAGATGTAAAAGCAGATGCAAAAGGCATATCTTCTGTTGTGCTTATGAACGTGCTGTCGCAAGACACAATGAATGTTCCCGCCGGTGACAAAGTGAAAGAAATCTATATCTTTGATATAGAACTATCTTCAAAAACAATACCCTCTTTGTTTATCTCGTCTTTGGACAAGGCAATAAATTTGCATACGTTGTTTGTTCTAAGGTTCAATGATGAACGCATGCTTTACGGCTGTTACAAAGAAAAGACAGAAAAGGGCGTAAAACTCGGTAAATACTATTTTACCGATTGGACAAAAGCGGAAAAACTTGAGCCACTGCCGTTGAACGTTGCTTCAATGGACGATATTTACACCGCTATTATTGATGAACTAATTCCTATTGCGGCAAAGCAGAATGAAACGACAAACGACTTTGTAGCCCGTTACGATACGATAAGGAAACTTAAATCCGAAATAGCTAAAAAACAACGGCAGGTAGATAACGAAAGACAGTCTAAAAAACGCTTTGAACTTAACAACGAACTGAAAAAGCTGAAAGAACAACTTGCAATTCTGGAAAACTAAGGAGAATTTTATGGATAAATTAACAATGATGTCTAAAGACAATGTACAAGAAAATATTAAAAAAATACAAAAATTGTTCCCCAATGCGGTTACGGAAGTGTTACGTGACGGTAAGCCAACGCTTGCCGTTGATTTTGACGTACTTAAACAAGAAATGAGCAATGTTCTAATCGACGATCGTGAAGAACGCTATCAGATGACGTGGCCGGATAAGAAGAAGTCAATTCTCCTTGCCAATTCCCCTATATCTGCCACTTTGCGCCCTTGTAAGGAAGAAAGCGTAGATTTTGATAATACCGAGAATCTTTATATCGAAGGCGACAACCTTGACGTGCTTAAACTTTTGCAGGAAACATATCTCGGTAAAATTAAAATGATATACATAGATCCGCCGTATAACACCGGCAATGACTTTGTGTACAATGATGATTTTTCGCAAACCGCAAACGAATATGCCGATGCAAGCGGACAATACGACGAACAAGGCAACAGACTTTTCCAAAATACCGAAAGCAATGGACGTTTTCATACAGATTGGCTGAATATGCTTTATCCAAGACTGAAAGTAGCAAAGAACTTACTGTCAGAAGATGGCTTAATATTTATTAGTATAGACGACAATGAAATAAGCAATTTGAGAAAAATATGCGATGAAATATTTGGTTCTTCAAATTTTGTTTGCACGTTTATTTGGGAAAAAACGCAACATTTTGGAAGACAAAAACTGAATAATTATTCAAACGCAGATTTTGTGTTGTGCTATGCGAATAATTTAATCTCTGAAAAGTTGAAAGAGCTTTTGGTCGAAAGCGTCAACTGCGAATTGCAGGATGCCCCATTATACAATGCCTCAAACAATATTAACATCTTGACTTTTCCTATCGGTAGCGTGAAGTTTAATATGAAAGACGGCTTATATACGGAAAGTACAAGTTCGGATTACGAATTACTAAATCCAGTTACTGTTAATTGTGGAAGAAACGCAAATGAGTTTTCATTGAAATTTAGATCAAGATGGTCAAATAAAACAGTTCAAGAAGAGATAAAAAAGGGAACAACATTTTGGGTAAAAACTACCACGTTTGCCATAAGGGCAATGTACGGAGAAGGCAAATCTGCTACAGTTGCACCTAAGCAGATTATATTTACTAATTCAAATAACCCCATGGCGGTTAAAAGTCGTTTTGGAACAAAAATAGACACAAGCGAAAATGCAACAAGTCAATTAAACGAGTTAATGGATGCGACTATTTTTTCATACCCCAAGCCTGTTTCTTTAATCAAATACTTCATTTCAATGTTGTATAATGAAGAAGATGAACAATTCTATAGCGATTTTACCGTGTTGGATTTCTTTTCCGGCTCTGGGACAACAGCTCAAGCTGTAATGGATTTAAATTCTGCAGATAATGGTAAACGTAGATATATTTGTGTGCAACTTCCTGAGAACTTAGATGAAAATCTTGAAAAAGCTACAAATCCAGCAAGTAGAGATATTATTAAAAACGCTATTAAGTTGTGCGACGAATTAAAAGTTCATCATTATCTAACCGAAGTGGGCAAAGAACGTATTCGCCGCGCGGGCAAAAAAATAAAGGAAGAAAATCCGTCCGCTACTAATCTCGATGTCGGGTTCCGTGTGCTTAAACTCGATTCGTCTAACATGAAAGACGTTTATTACAAATCGTCTGACTATACACAAGACTTACTCTCAAACCTTGAAAGCAACATTAAGGAAGATAGAACCCCTTTAGATTTGTTATTCCAAGTTATGCTTGAGCTTGGCAAGCCGTTGTCTGCAAAAATCGAAGAAAACGAAATTGCAAATAAAAAAGTGTTTATTGTTGACGATAATGACCTTATCGCTTGCTTTGACGAGAATATTACAGAAGACGTTGTAAAAGCCATTGCACAAAAGAAGCCGCTTTATGCCGTGTTCCGTGATAATTCCTTCTCAAGTGATACTGTTGCCGCAAACTTTGAGCAAATTTTTGCAACCTATTCTCCAACCACTACAAGGAAGGTGCTGTAAATATGTTTTCATTTAGCGACGTATATTCAATTATAAAAGATTTGGTAAGCGCGGCAAGAACTGCAAAAAATCAAGCGGTGTTAGATTTGGCAATGGATTTGCAAGAAAAGTTTTTTGAGTTGCGTGAAGATAATGATAGCTTACAACAACAAATAAAACAATTAAAAGTCGAAATCGAAGAACTATCGAAAGTCCCTGAAATTGAAAATAAAATCAAGTATTATACCAAGGGATTTTTTACAATTAAAGGCGATAAGCCCCCAATCCCTTATTGCAGTTGTTGCTGGAAACTTGAACACAAATTGGTGCCATTGTCACAATCAGGGAATTGGTATCGATATAAGTGTGGGCATTGTAAAACAGATGTTGTTGTAATAACCGAAGATGGCAAAGAACTCAAATAATTATGAAATTCAAATTTAAGATACAAGATTATCAAACCGAAGCGGTAAATGCTGTCGTAAAAGTCTTTGAAGGGCAACCATTTAACGATAAAGTGTCCTATTTGCGCGATCTCGGAAGCGCGCAAATGTTAAAGCAGGGTTCGATATTTGCCGATGATGCCGACTATATCTATTCCGACGGTAATGGCTTCGAAAACGCTCCGATAGAACTTTCGGATGCGCAACTTCTTGACAATATACGCACTTTACAGCTTACAAATAATATTAAGCAATCAAGCGAGTTATCGAAACCGTTCGGTAGTAACTGCCGTTGCGCGCTCGATATTGAAATGGAAACGGGGACCGGCAAAACTTATTGCTACATAAAAACCATGTTTGAACTCAACAAGCAATATGGTTGGAGTAAGTTTATCGTGGTTGTGCCTTCTATTGCTATACGCGAAGGCGTTAAGAAGTCTTTTGAAGTAATGGAAGATCACTTCTTCGAGTATTACGGCAAAAAGGCTCGATACTTCGTATATAACAGTAAAAACTTAAACCAGCTTGACAATTTTTCATCGAGTAAAGATATTTATGTGATGATAATCAACAGTCAGGCGTTTGCATCGTCTCTTAAAGAAGGAGCGAAAAACGAAGCAGCGCGTATTATTTACAGCAAGCAAGACAGTTTTGGCAGCCGCCGTCCGATCGACGTTATCGCGGCGAACCGTCCTATTGTTATTCTTGACGAACCGCAAAAACTCGGCGGAGACGCAACTCAAACAAGTATAAAACGCTTTAATCCGTTGTTTTCTTTGAACTACTCGGCAACGCATAAAAACGTTCATAACCCTGTGTATGTTCTTGACGCATTAGACGCTTATCAAAAGAAACTCGTAAAGAAGATAGAAGTTAAAGGTTTCGAACTTCGCAATTTACGCGGCACGGACGGTTTTGTTTATCTTTCTAAGATATTGCTCGATCCCAAAAAACCGCCGATGGCAAGAGTTACTTTTGAAGTAAATTATGCAAAGAGTATCAACCGCGAAACCAGAATTTTAGGCGTCGGAGATAATTTATACGAACTCTCTGCCGGCAACAATGGCAAAATGCCGCCTTTGGAGCAGTATAAAAACGGTTTTGTAATCAAAAACATAAGTCCTATCGACAATACCATAACTTTCCTTAACGGTTTAGTTATAGCCGTCGACGAGGTTCGCGGAGATATTTCCGAACGCGATATGCGCCGTATTCAGATAAGAGAAACTATTCTTTCTCACTTTGAAAAAGAAGAAAAGCTGTTTAACTTGGGGATTAAGTGTCTTTCGTTGTTTTTTATTGACGAGGTTGCACACTATCGCCAATATGACGACGAAGGGAACGAACTCTTGGGCGATTATGGAGTTATGTTCGAGCAAGAGTATATAAGCGTGCTTAACGACTACATTACTATTTACGACACCCCGTATGTGCAATATCTGAAAAGTATTGACGTACACGATACTCATAAAGGATATTTTTCAATAGATAAAAAGACGAATCGCGCGATAAATTCCGTTGAAAAGAAAGGCGTTTGCGACGATATTTCCGCATACGATTTGATATTGAAAAACAAAGAAAGGTTGCTGTCTTTCGAAGAACCAACGCGTTTTATTTTCTCACACTCTGCTTTAAGAGAAGGCTGGGATAATCCAAACGTATTCCAGATCTGCACCTTAAAGCAAAGCAATAGCGAGGTTAATAAACGTCAGGAAGTCGGTCGCGGTATGCGTCTTTGCGTTAACCGTGCAGGCGACAGAATAGACGGAAGCATTCAAGGGCTTAAAATACACGATATAAACGTCCTTACCGTTATCGCCAGCGATAGTTACAGAACATTTGTAGCCGATTTGCAAAAGGATATTAAAGATGCGCTTTATGAAAGACCTACAAAAGCCACAAAAGAATATTTTGCCGGAAAAATTATCGTTGTTAATGGTGACAGAGTTGAGATAACCAAAGAACAAGCTATAAAAATCGAACGCTACCTTGGATTTAACAATTACATCGACTACGACGGCAATATTACTGACGAATACAGAACGGCGCAAGAAAACGGCACGTTTGCACCGCTTCCTGCCGAACTTGCGGATATGTCCGACGGCATTCACAAACTTATTCAAGGCGTATTTGACGAAAAAGTATTTGCAGAATTGGTCGGTTCGGCAAGTAAGCCTAAGATTACCGAAAACCCGCTCAACGATAACTTTTATAAAGCCGAGTTCAAAAAATTGTGGAATTATATAAACCACAAATACGCCTATACCGTAAATTTTGATAGTGATGAATTGATAGCCCGCTCGATTAAAGCAATTAACGACGGGTTATATGTCACCGAACTTACATATGTTAGAACTGTCGGTTCACAGGGGAAAGATGATTTAGAATTTACAGAGGGTAAAACAAAAACTACCACACTCAAAAATACAGGCGGTTCAAATGCCGTTTATGACCTTATCGGAAAAGTCGCACAAGGAACTACGCTTACAAGAAAAACGGTAGTTAAAATTCTGCAAGGCATTGAGAAATTCAAGTTCGCAATGTTCAGAAATAATCCGGAAGAATTTTTAAATAAAGTAGTCAGATACATAAACGAGCAAAAAGCAACGCTTGTTATCGATGAAATAAAGTATGATATTACCGACGAAGAACCGTATACTTCGGATATTTTCAATCTCGGAGGTGTTGTAAACTTTGAAAAAGCAGTAAAAGTTGACAAACATATTACGCCATACGTTGTCGTTGACAGCGATATAGAAAAGAATTTTGCTCTTGATTTGGATCGTGATGAAGATAAAGTATGTGTTTATGCAAAACTGCCAAAAGCGTTTAGAATACCTACTCCCGTTGGTAATTATTCTCCGGACTGGGCAATCGCTTTCTACGAAAACAGTGTAAAATACATATATTTTATTGCCGAAACGAAAGGTAGCGAAGAACATAGGGATGAAATCGAAATTGCAAAAAACCTGTGCGCAAAAAAATTGTTTGCAAAACTCAACGACGGCAAAGTTCATTACGACGTAGTGAATAGTTATCGACAGCTAATGGATATTATGAATAAATAATCTTAATCATTTTGAAAGCCGAGAGTTTATGCTCCCGGCTTTTGCCTCACCATATGGTTATGCGATTTGTTTGATACACGCTATCTATCCGTAAATCGCCATATATCTTTGGCGCATTTTTATGAAGTATTCGTAAACCGTCGCTTGCGCGCGAGATAAAACTCTGCCTATTTCGGGATAGCTTAAGCCTTTTACGCGACATTCCAACGCGATACGCATATTTTCGGTTAAATTCAGGCTTGAAACGATTTTTTCGTATAAAGTATAATCTTGTGCGACTTCTTCTTTTATTTCGTATGACGGTTCGCTTACGGGCGTTAAAGCGTCAAGGCTTACCGAGCGGTAATAATCACTCGTTTTTCGGTTTATCAACTTCATCATTTTACGAATACAGGCAATCTCGATTGTAATCGGTTTGCCTTTTTTGCTGTAACATACAACGTCGCTCAAGTGTTTTCCGTAATGTTCGCAAAGATACAACGCGCCTTCCTGAACTAAATCATAAGAATCGCTGAAAGTATGTCCTAATTCGTTTTTGTGTTTGATATCGGCATACAGGTCGGCATACATTTTCTGCATACGACGTCCTTGATACCCTATCTGGAAACGCAGTTCCATAAAGGCAATAAGTTCTGCCATTTCAAGCACGTTGTTTTGTGAGATTTCTTCTTTCATTACGCTGAAATCTAATATTTTTCTTTTCATTTGGGTTTACCTCCGATTTACTTCGCCTTTCGGCAAAAAACGGGGTAGCACCGGGAAAAGATAGAAGTTTTTAATTTTGCTGTCTGTTACACGGAAGTCAACGGAAAAGCACAAAAATTGTTGCGTTGGTATCTGACGCAATTAAAAGCCGTAGCAAGAATTTTTTACCGTTGACTTTCGCTTTTCACTGTGCTACAACGAGACGACGAAAGGCGATAAATCGGACGGTTAAATTTATCAAAAGCATAGAAAAAGGCGGTAGAATCAATGTTCTATCGCCTTAAATCGATATTGAGTTATTTTATAAAGTTGCCGTGAGTATCTCGTTTTTGCGTAAGATAATGGTTTGAACGCTTTATTTCATACTGCTTGGTTTGAAAAACGATACCTGCAACTCCTTTTAGACAAAAGTAAAAGAGCCGCGTGTTCAAACGCGACTCCCTGTGGCGGCACACGTTAAACCCAAACTGAACACTCGAAATTTCGAGATTTTAATATATACTGCGTATATATTAACGAGCAGTTTTTTGTTAAGTTCAAAGCCGAAAAATGTACATTCTAAGATGAAAAAGCGAGTCTGTTTTTGCACTGAAAATTTTTTCGGATTGTTTTGGAGTCCAAGCATTATGCGTAATTAACGTTTATGCCGCGACTTCTGAAATTTTGCTTCAGGATCTCTTTGTATCGGATAAATCTTCAAAAACATAAATAAGGGAAATGCACAGACCTATCCGAAATCTTGGCGCATTTTCTCATAAAAAAAGACGTCGCTTTTATCTGACGTCAGGGTTATATCGAAAGAACAACTTCGTATTCTGTTTCAATCGGCGGCTTACCGAGTTTATGTTGATCAATTACAACTTTCTTTCTGAACGAGTAAAAAGAAAAGGCCCGATGCTTTTCGTCATCAGGTCTCTTGGCTTCCGTGTAATTGAAGTGGATTTCTATTTTGTCGTTGTAAAGAACGACGTTTTTTATTATCAATTGAATCATTTGTCGCGGCTCTTTCTTTATAGCCGTTTTCAGATACTTGACTATATCGTCACGCTTAACAATCAATTGTGCTTTTAGTTTTTCTACTGCAATTTTATTTTGCAAGTCCGCCTTTTCTTGCTCAAGGCTGTTCAGTCTGTCTTTCGTCGTTTGGCTTATAATGCCTTGCTCCATTGCTTTTATCAAATTCTCTATTGAATTTTCAACAGATTTTATTTGTTCTTCGAGAAGATTCAGACAAGAAGCGTCTTGCATTCGTTTTTTATGTGCGCCCATTATTCGGTCGGCAATGTTTTCAATGAGTTCCGGCGTTGCTAATGCTTCGTAAGTGGCATCGATTACAAGTTGTTCAAGTAATTCTTTTCGAATAGGGACGTGGGGACAAGATTTATTTTTTCGTTTACCGGCGCATTTGTAATAACGCATAATTGCTCCGCTTTTAGACGTACCGGCATCTGAATTGACTCTTTGGCCGCAATAACCGCAAGTAACTTTGAATTTTAACAGGTATTCAACGCCTTCCTTATGTTTTCCGTATTTATTGGCTTCGGTTTTTGCTCTCACAATATTGAACAACGTTTCGGATATAATTGCGGGGTAGATATTCGTGTATACTTCGCCGTTGAATCTGTATATGCCTATGTATTTTTCGTTTTTGAGCATATTGTAAACTGTCGTTCTCGCCAACGGCTTTCCGTTAAAGAGAATACCTTCTTCATGAAACTCGTCAATAAGGTTGGTTACAAGTTTACCCGCGGCAAATTCTTCAAATAATCTTCTTACAACGGCGGCTTGGTTTTCATCGACACAGACTTTTACGCCCGTTTTTCTGTCTCCTGTTTTGCAGTAGCCAAAAGGCAGATAACCTCCCGTAAAGTTTCCTTTAATACGAGATTCGTTCATACCGCGTTTTACCTTTTGAGATAACTCTGCCGAATAATATTCAGCCATGCCGACGTACATATTTTCAAGAATGATACCGTCAAGGTTCTGCGAGCCGTCTATATTTTTTGAAGTTTTTTGCGTTGCGGATATAACGATTTTACCAGTTTTCTGTAATTTGTACTTGTTTATGGCTTGCTCGATGGAATTTCTTCCGAAACGGTCAAGCGCATATA
>CAVJMJ010000029.1:0-14039 GCA_963650915.1 Parasutterella excrementihominis
ATTGATGAAAAAGGAACATATTATCAGCTTTATACGGGTGCATTTGAAATGGAATAATTGTATTAACACACCTTACCCTGAACAGTGGCGAGCCGGGGATTGATAAGTGTATAAATATTATTTCTGCTCTTTATTAAACGTCAGAGCTGATTGGTCATGTCAACGGTGTAGTCGTTTCGTATGTTAAAGCCATGAAAAAGCGCTATAAAAAAAACTACAAAAAAAGACTACAAAAAAAGACTACAAACCGAACCGAAACGGTCGGTATGTAGTCTTTTTTGTGAATTTGTCAAAATCTCGTTTTTTCTTCGGTTGTTTTTTACGTCCCTTTTACATGCAACAAAAATATGTATGCGGTAGTTTTATAAGCGTTTTGGTAAAAGGAGTTATCGTATGCGTTAAATGCGTATGTATTAAAATCGTTTAACAAAGGCTACCGATTTTTTGAGGAATAATCAATACGAAACTGATTTTTTTGAAAAATAATTAACAAACGTTGCTAATTTTTAAAATGGTTTAACAATGGTTGCTAATTTTTTTGAGAGTCGGTTTCGTCCTTTTTGATTTCTATAACAGCGGTTTTTGAAAATCTTTTTACCGATTCTATTGTGCTTTCCAAAACGGCTTTGGTGGAATATCCTTCCGAAACGCAAAGAAGACGCGTAGCCGAAGAATACAGTTTGAAAAAGTAGTTTCCGTTTTTGTCGACCGATATTGCAAAATTGTCTTTTGCAATATTGTTTTTTATCGTTTCTATACCGCTTTTTATGCCGGAAAGTGCGGTGTAAGGCTCGGTGCGAAGCAAAACTTCACCGTTAGAAGCAACTAAATTTGCCGCATATTTGCCGTTTTCGCTATATATAAGCCACTTGCCGGAATATTTTGCGGCAGGCTTTTGTGCCTTTTCGGCAGACGGATTTCTTTTCGGATAATATTTTTGCTTTTCAAAAGGTTGAACGGATTGTTCTGCTTTATCGGTGTTTGACGCACTTTCGGAATTCTGCTCGACTTTTTTATCGGAATTCTGTTCGACTTTTTTATCTGCGGTTTTATCGATTTTCTTTTCCGTAGTCTTCTCGGTACTTTGCTCGATTTTTTTGTCGGTAATTTTATCGGCGTCTTTATCGATTTTTTTATCGGAATTTTTTGTTGCGGTTTTATTTTCGATTGAGCCGTTTACATTTGAATTTTTGGCGTTTTCGGGCTTATAGGCAGACTTTTTGTCGTTATTGTCAGTTGTAATTTCGGTTTTTTCTTTTTTATCTAAAGAATCTTTATCGCCGTTTTTTTGTTTGTTTTCGTCGCTTTTGTTATCGGCTTTTTTGTCGATAGCGTTATCCTTTTTGCCGTTTTTGTCCTTTTCGACACCTACGCTGTTTTGAGAGTTTTTGTCTTTAGCGGAACTTTCAACGTTTTCTGCGTTTTTCGGAATTTCGTCGTCGTCCTTCTTATCGTCGTTCAAATCTTCCAAAAGCATTTCGGCTTTAGCGTTTTCTATCTTCGTTTCTTCGTTAAGTTTAGGATCCAAAAACAAGTTGTTTTCGGTATCCGAGTGCGGAAGAACTGCCAAAGCGGCGGTTGCTTTTTCAACTTCGGCTTTATGTTCGCGTTTTTTTAAGACGTAATGTCTTAAAAGCGCGATAAGAATTATCGCAACCAACGCTACGCCCAAAACTATCAGCGTAACCGTAAAAAGGGTAGGGTTTTGTTTATAATATTCTATAATCTGAGTCATAATTTCACCTCACGACAATTATTTTATATTAAAATAGTTATTTAGTCAAATAAAATGCTAAATTTGTAGAGTTTTTCGTAAAATTGTGCTACACTAAATTAGTTAGGGCGTTAATCTAACCAAAAATATTGAAGGTAAATAATATGATTTATCCCGTTATAATCGTAGGCGGAGGTTTTTCCGGACTTATCGTAATGAATATGCTTATAAAAGACGGCATCGATTTTTTATTGTTTGAAAAAAACGACCGTTTGGGCAAAAAAATACTTGCAACCGGTAACGGCAGAGGGAACGTTTCAAACGAAGATTTATCCTTATCTCATTACCACTGTAGTGACGCCGAGTTTTTTTCGTACGCAGTAAAAAACTACGATAACGGGCTTATAGCCGAGTTTTTTAAACAAAAGGGAATAATTTTATCATCGGAAAACGGAAAACTTTACCCGCTTTCAAAGCAAGCAAATTCGATTTTGGACGCTTTGAGATTTTCCGACGTTCAGAAAAAGGCAAAAACGGGCGTAGAGGTTAAAGATTTATCCTACGATAAAAATAAGAAAGTTTTCGAGGTCGATACCACGCTCGGTAAATTTTACGCCAAAAAAGTCGTGTTGGCGGTCGGCGGTAAGTCGTCGCCTCATTTCGGTACCGACGGAAAATCCTATGCGCTCGCACAAAAATTCGGGCATAAACTTACCGCGCTTTACCCGTCGCTCGTGCAACTTACGACCGAAAAAGATGCGGTTAAAGGTTTAAAGGGCGTTAAAGAGTATGCAAAAGTTTCGGCGTACGACGGCGAAAATTACCTAAATTCTTTAACGGGCGATATTTTATTTACCGATAACGGCGTAAGCGGTAACACGGTGTTTTTCCTTTCTGCCTACCTTGTCGACGCAGAAAAACCGATAATTCACGTAAATTATTTGCCCGACGTCGATTTTGGCGAGGCAGTAAACGCCTTGAAGGCAAGAAGAACCGAATACCCCTTCCTTAAAGCCGATACCTTTTTATCGGGCATGGTGCATAGCCGAATAGCAAGAATGGTTGCCGTAAAAACGCTCGGCGAAAAGGTTTCGGATATAAATTACGAAAACATTAGTGACGAAGATATCGAAAAAACGGTTAGTCTTCTTAAAAACGTAAAGATAAAAATTACGGGGAACGGCGGTTTTGCCAACAGTCAGGTAACCAAAGGCGGAATAGACACGAATGACGTTTTGCCTCAAACGATGCAAAGCAAATTTAACGAAAATTTATACCTTATAGGCGAGGTTTTAGACGTTGACGGAGATTGCGGAGGGTATAATCTTCAATGGGCGTTTTCATCGGCAATATGCGCCTATAAGTCGATTAAAGGCAGTTTATGATTACTATAGAATTAACTCCTTACGAAGAAGAACGTTTAGCGTTAGACAAAGCGGCTAAAAAACTCGGCGTAAAAAAAGAAGAAGTAAAAATATATAAAAAGTCTATCGACGCAAGGCACAAAAACAATATAAAAATCGTATATTCGATAGGCGTAAAAAAAGAAGAAGTCGTTTGTTACGAGAGGATAGACACCGATAAAAAAGCCGTCGTCGTAGGGGCGGGTCCCGCCGGGCTTTTTTGCGCCTTGTATTTGTGCAGGCACGGTATAAAGCCGATAATCGTCGAGCGTGGCGGATGCGTCGAAGAAAGAACTGAAAAAGTCGAAAGATTTTTATCGGGCGGTTTGCTCGACGTAAACACGAACGTTCAGTTCGGGGAGGGCGGAGCCGGCACTTTTTCAGACGGAAAATTGAACACAGGTGTCAATAACGGGCTTATAGGCAGGGTTTTGAATGATTTCGTCGACTGCGGCGCCCCCGAAGACATACTTTATTTAAACAAACCGCATGTCGGAAGCGATAGACTGAAAACGACCGTCGTCGGGTTAAGAAAGCAAATAGAATCGTTAGGCGGTAAGTTCTTATTTAATACCAAGGTCGAAGATTTTAATTTTTCAAACGGAAAAATCAAGTCGGTAATTGCTGGCGGAGCGGAAATCCCTACCGACTATCTCGTGCTTGCCATAGGGCATAGCGCACGCGATACTTTTAACGTTTTATTCCAAAAAGGAGTCGCGATGGAAAGCAAAGAGTTTGCCGTCGGGCTTAGGGTTGAACAATTACAGGAAGTAATAGACGAAGATCGTTACGGAAAATTTAAAAAGTTCAAAACTTTGCCTCCCGCCGACTATAAACTGGTAAGCCATCTTTCTGATAGAAGCGTTTTTACCTTTTGCATGTGTCCCGGCGGAACGGTTATCCCCGCAACGAGCGAATTAGACGCCGTCGTTACTAACGGTATGAGCAATTATCTTCGCAACGAAAAAAACGCCAACAGTGCGGTCATTGCTCAGGTCAGAAAGGAAGATTTTCCTTCATCCCATCCTCTTTCGGGAGTGGAGTTTCAACGCATGTTGGAACGTCGTGCTTTTTTGCTCGGCGGAAGCGATTATTCCGCCCCCGCAGAGATGTGCGAAGATTATATAAAAGGCAATGCGCCAAAGACGCTAAACGGCGTTTATCCGACCTATAGGCGGGGTTTTAACCTCGTAAGCCTTGATAAAATCTTTCCCGCAAGCATAAACGAAAGCCTTAAAAAAGGGCTTTTCGACATGGACGGAAAAATTAAAGGATTTGCATCTTTCGGTGCTGTTTTGACGGGCATCGAGTCGAGAACGTCCTCTCCCGTCAGAATTTTACGCAAAGAAAATTTAGAAAGTGTAAGTCACGCTGGCGTTTATCCGTGCGGAGAGGGTTGCGGTTACGCCGGCGGTATAACGAGTGCCGCAGTCGACGGGATAAAAGTTGCCGAAAGTATTTTTAATTCGGTAAAGCAAGTGGAATAAACTTTTAGAGAAGCCTTCTATCTTACAAAAAAACGCAAAGATTTACGGCGTAATTCAAACCTAAAAAAGAGGTACAAGCGGACATATGAAAAAATGCGCAATCGTGAGAAACGGTTTTTTTACCTGCCCTTCGATGGACGATCAAATAAATTGCATATCAAACGAACTTTCAAAACTCGGCGTAATTGCAGACATTTTAAAAACCGATAAGATTCTTGCGTCGATATCGGCGGGAAAAATCAAAACGGAAGTCATAAATTACGACTTTATCGTTTTTCTCGATAAAGACGTTTACCTTTCCCGTATGCTCGAAAAAGCCGGGGCTAAACTCGTAAACTCGGCGTCCTCTATAGAAATATGCGACGACAAAATGAAAACCTATATAGCCCTTGCAAATATCGGCGTCAATTTACCGGACACCATTTCTTCCCCCCTAAACTACGCGTTAAAAGAGGACGAATTTGCGTCCGGCGTCCAAAATAAAATAGGCTTTCCCGTTGTGGTGAAAGAGGTTTTCGGTTCTATGGGCAAAAACGTTTACCTTGCCGAAGACGAAAAGTCCCTTGTCGATCTTCGCAATAAATTGAAATCACGCCCCCATTTGTACCAAAAATTTATCGGCGTCGGCGGATGCGATTACCGTGTCATAGTCATCGGCAATAAAGCGGTAGGGGCGATGGAAAGGGTGAACGAAAAGGATTTTCGATCAAATATAGAACTCGGCGGATCGGGTAAAGCCTGTTTGCTTACCGACGGACTTAAAAATCTTGCCGAAAAGGTTTCAAAAACGCTCGGGCTCGATTATTGCGGTGTGGACGTTATATCGGACGGCGAAAAACTTTACGTTTGCGAAGTCAACAGCAACGCTTTTTTTAAAAAATTCGTCGAAGTGACAAAGATAAACGTCGCCAAACTATACGCCGAATTTTTATATTCTAAATTTTACGGCGAAAAAAATTTCGATGACGTTTACGTTAAGCGTAGTATCGATGGTGCATACGTTAAGCGTAGTATCGACGACGTTTACGGAAACATAAATTTCGACGCCGATAAAAACAATTAAAATATTTGTTCAAAATTAAAAATTTGTTCAAATTTAAGTTGAAGATTTCCGAAATTAGTGGTATAATATAAAAAAAGTTAGGAGTATGGCGTATGAAGATTACTTATTTGGGGCATTCGTGTTTTTTTATAAGGGGAAGTTTTTCCGTCGTAACCGATCCGTTTTCGGGTATAGGCTACCCGTTAAAGAGGGTAAAGACGGATTTTCTTCTTTCCTCGCACGAGCATTTCGACCATAACGCGATAGACGGCGTCGATTACGTTTATAAACTTACCGCGCCTTACGCTATGAAAAAAGAGGGGTTGAAACCCTTTGAAAAAATCGATTTAACGGTTATACCCTCATACCACGACGATTGCAAAGGCAAAAAGCGCGGTGTGAATATGATTTATAAATTTACCGTAGACGGCGTAACGTTTACCCATTTAGGCGACCTCGGAGAAGATTTTTCTTCCGTTTTGGTCGAAAAGATAGGAAAAACAGACGTTCTGTTTATCCCCGTCGGCGGTAACTATACGATCGATTATTTAACGGCAAAAAAGTACGCCGATTCTATCGATACGAAAATCGTTATCCCCATGCATTACAAAACCGAAAGATGCACCGTGGATATCGACGGTGCCGAAGATTTTCTGTCTTTATACGATAACGTCGTTTATTGTAAAGAACTCGAATGGGATAAACAAGCGTTGCCGAAGGAAAAAACGGTTTACTTTTTCGATTCGAACGATTTTTAAGGAGAAAAAATGACTAAAGACGTTTACGAAAATTATACCATAGCCGAGTTACGTTCCATACTCACCGACCTCGGCGGTGCGCCCGTCAACAAGAAAAAAGCCGATTTAATCGATGAAATCATTGAAATCAGAAACGGCAAAAGAGAGGCTGTTCGTTCGACGCGCGGAAGAAAAACTACAAAGCAAAAACGCTTTTTGGATTACGATTTCACTTTGCCCGTGCAAAACGATTATCTTGCGGACGTCGGAACGGAAACTTTACTTGAAGTAGAAGGCGTTCTCGACGTTGATTTTTACGGAGGGCTATTGCGCACTTTTAATTATTTGCCGAGTCAGTCCGACGTTTTCGTACAGCAGTACGACATCGACAACTGTTTTTTGCGTCGAGGTGACAGGGTAAAGGGTTATGCCGCCAAGCGTCCTCCTAAGAACAAATTGCAACTCGTGTCCGTTCAATCGGTAAACGGCAAAGCCCCGAGAAGCGCACCGATAAAGTGCCTCGAAGAATATAAAATCAGCCCGTTATCTCGAAAAATAGAAATCGATTACGGCAAAAATTCGGCATTAAAGACGGCGGATTTGTTTTGTCCCTTAATAAAAGGTTTAAGGGAAATTTTCGTCACTTCAGAAAACGGCATAAAGTACGCATATCTTAAAGATTTGGTTCAGAATATAAAATCGGACGAAAAGTTGAAAATTATCTTCGTCGCGATTGACGAAACACCCGAAGCCGTCTCAAAAATACAAGACTTCGCCGATAATTTTGAATTTACTTACACGACCTTTGAAAAAACGCCCGAAGAGCACGTCAAGGTTGCCGAAACGGCGTTTTATAGGGCTAAGGCATTGTGTGAGGACGGGTTCGACGCCTTTTTGATTTTTGAATCGGTAACCAAACTCGTCAAAGCCTATGCCGAAAGCGAAGGGCTTTTGAGCGGTGAAAGCGGACATAATTTCAACTCCGCCATATTAAAAGTCAAAAAGTTGATGTCGTTTGCAAGGGATATCGGCGACAGAAGCATTACCGTGCTCGTTACCGCAAGGGACGACAACGATTTTGCAAAGGCGGTATCGGAAGAAATCGCACCCGTTTGCAACGGTCGGTTGCAACTATATAAACAATTACGTAAAAGATCGTCTTTTTTGCCTATAAACATTGCAGAAACCTCCTCCATATCGGGCTTCGAATGTTTGACCGAAAAGGATTGCCAGATCGTCGAAAAATCGGAAAAAATCGTTTACGATAATTTAGAAAAGAACGAAGAAGTGATTTCCACCTTATCCAAACACGTTTTCGATGACGACGTTTTAGACAGATTAAATAAACTTTAAAAAACCGAATAAACGGCGATAACGGGCTTATAGCCCCGTTTTTATTTGATTTTTTAAATTTTTTTAAAGGTCGATTTAAAAAATTGTTTAAACTTTATTAAAAAATTTTTTTAAGTTTATTTGAAAAAGTTTTTAAAACAGTCAAAGAGTAATAAGCCCCGATGTCCTAATCTTTCGGGGTGAAACTGAGTTAAAAGAATGTTTTTGTATTCAAGTGACTCTATTATGCCGTCGCTTGAATACGATGTAATTTTAAGCGGTTTGCCGATACGTTTTACCGCCTGGTGATGGGCACTGTTTACCACCGTTTTTTTGCCGTAAACTTTGTGCATGACGCTTCCTTTTAAAGTGTAAACGGTATGCAGTCTGTCTCCCGAACCTATTTTTCCGTGCAGTTTTACATCTTGAAAAAGCGAACCGCCGAAAAACACGTTTACCGCTTGCATACCTCTGCATATGCCCAAAATAGGCAAGTTTTTTTCGACGTATTTTTTAATCGCCAAAAATTCCGTTTGATCTCTTATAATCGATAGGTTTTTAGATGCGTAATTCGGCTCGCCGTAACTGCAAGGCGATAAATCTCCTCCGCCGGTCAAAACTAAACCGTCTGCGAGTTTATAAAGGTCGAAAACGGGTGTAAGTCCTACCGCCGTCAGTGCTTTTATATAACTTTGTCGGGGGTATAAAACGAGAACGTTTTTGCTCATTTCGGATAAAATTACTCGTAAAGTATAGTATGAAATTTTTTTAAAAAAGGTACGATATGAAAAAAATAGGTATTATAACCGCTCTTACTTTAGAGGGCGAACAAGTGGAAAAAATTCTCGGCATACCCCTGAAAACCGACCTATACGGGCACTTTTCGGTAAAAACTTATTGCGTAAACGAAAAGTATATTTACCTGGCAAACTGCGGAGTGGGGGAAATCTTCGCTTCTTCCTGCACGCAAATACTTTTATCTTGTTATAACGTCGGGCTTATATTAAATTACGGCTTTGCGGGGGCAATCGACGGCTTAAAGCAGGGCGACGGAATTATAGTAAACGGCGTCGTTCATTACGATTTCGACATATCGAAAGTCGACGATTGCGAGCCTTGCACCTATATAGACTTTTACGATTCGCCCGTAATACCCGTAGGCGACAAACTTACTGAATTTGCAAAAACGATATGCGTCGATTTTAAAATCGGCGTTTTGGCGTCGGGCGATAAATTCGTAACCGATAAAGGTTTTAAAGACGAAATGAATAAAAAGTATAACGCAATCGTCTTTGATATGGAAGGTGCGGGGGTTTTGTTGACTTGTAAAAATTACGGTACGCCCGTTTTGATACTTAAAGTCGTTTCGGACTCGGAAAACGCCGACGAATATTATTCCTTTAAAGATTTGGTAAGTCATACGAAAATCAAGTTCGTAGAATTCATTCAAAAATTAGCCCTTGCTTTATAAAATCCTACATTTGCTATATGGTTACGTCGATAATAATTGCTTCTTTAACGTGCGTCTTGCTCATAGTTGCCGTTTTAACCAAAAGCCGATTAAAAATAGGTAAGTTTCAAACAGACGTTTATCCTTTCGTCCCTCTTTTGGGCGGAGTTTTAGCCATAGTATTCAAAACTATAGGTATAGACGTGGTAGTCGAAAAGTTTACCTCGTCATCGTCGGCTAATCCCGTAAAAATAATCGTGCTGTTCATTTCGATGAGCCTTCTTTCCGTTTTACTCGACGAATCCGGTTTTTTCGAATACATAGCCGAAAAAATAGCGGAAAAAGCGGGCAATAGTCAAAAACGCATTTTCGTTGCGATATATTTTACCGTTTCGATACTTACCGTTTTCACGTCGAACGACGTCGTGATTTTAACTTTTACGCCCTTTATTTGCCAATTTTGCAAAAAGGCAAAAATCGACTCTCTTCCGTACGTAGTGTCGGAATTCGTCGGTGCAAATACTTGGAGTCTTTTGTTTCTCATAGGCAACCCCACAAACGTCTTTTTGTCGCAGGCATACGGCGTAACTTTCGGCGATTACTTTTTAAGAATGTGGCTACCTACCTTGTTTTGCGGTATTTCATCGTTTATATGCTTGTTTCTCGTTTTTAAAAAGCAACTTAATAAACCCGTCTATAGGTCGATTAACGAAGTAAAATTAAAGGACAAACCCGTTGCGGTGATAGATTGTGTCTTTTTAGGTGCGACCACTGTACTTATTGCCGTCGCTTCGTATATAAACCTTGAAATGTGGTACGTCGCACTCGGTATGATGTTGTTTGCTTACGTAACTGTTGCAATATATAAATTAGTCAAACATCAGGACGAAATCATCGTAAAGCGTTCGCTCATTCGTGCGCCTTGGCAAATGTTACCGCTCGTTCTCGGCATGTTCGTAGTCGTAATGTCTCTCGTATCCACCGGCACAACGGGCGCGATTTGCAATTTAATAGGCTCATCCTACCCGATTACCAAATACGGCGTAATATCGACGCTCGTTTGCAATTTGACCAACAATATTCCGATGAGCGTTTTGTTCTCGTCGGTAACGAGCGAAATAGCCGATCCTTCGATAATGCAAAAAGCCGTTTACGCAACGGTAATAGGCTCTAACATCGGTGCATTTTTAACGCCTTTGGGTGCGCTTGCGGGATTAATGTTTACAAGCATCGTAAAGCGTTACGACGAAAATTTCGGTTTTCTGACTTTTATAAAATACGGTGCGATCGTAGCCGTCGTTTCCCTCGTTTTCGGGCTTATAGGCTTACATTTGAGTTTTTTGTTGTACTAAAAAGCAACGTTGTTTATCGATAAAATCATATATTAAATTCCATGTAAATACAAATATAGTATAGGAATTTTAAATATGAAAAAACTAAGCGTAAAGGGGATAAGATTACTTTCTACCGTAATAGTCCTTTCGCTTTCGATAGTTTTCGGAATCTTTTGTTTTCGTAAAAGCACGGCGGTTACCCTCGTAAGCGGTGAATCCTATCAACCGATTTATAAAGGAGAGGAAGACAAACCGTGCGTTGCCTTGATGTTTAACGTTTACGAAAATACCGAAGTCGTCGAGGCAATCCTCGACGTGCTTAAAGAAAAACAGGTAAAAGCGACTTTTTTCGTCGGCGGTTGTTGGGCGGACGACAATACTTTGACCGTTAAAAGAATTATAGAGGAAGGACATTCGATAGGCAACCACGGGTATTTTCATAAAAACCATAAAAAACTATCCGAATCGCAAAATATCACGGAAATAAAAACATGTAACGATCTCGTCTTAAATATGACGGGCGTCAAGATGAATTTATTTGCTCCGCCGTACGGAAGTTTTTCCAAAACTACGCTCATCGTTGCCGAAAAGTTGGGCTATAGGACGGTTATGTGGTCAAAAGACACTATCGATTGGCGTGATTCCGACGTAAACGTTATTATCGAAAGAGCTCAAAAAGTCCAAAACGGCGACTTCGTTTTAATGCACCCGAAACAGCATACTTTAAAGGCTTTGCCTGAAATTATTGATTTTTATAAGGAGAAGGGCATCACCATGCTTACGGTCGATGCGTGTCTTAAATGATTAAAATTTATACTTTAAATAACGGAATAAGAGTAGTCATAAACAAAATCGAAGGGGTATATTCTGCCTCTTTCGGCGTTTTCGTAGGTGCGGGCAGTGCAAACGAAAGGATAAAAGAAAACGGTATATCTCACTTTATCGAGCACGTAACCTTTAAGGGTACGAAAAAGCGTAACAGTTTCGATATTTCCAATGACATCGAACTTATCGGTGCCGATATCAACGCTTACACGACGAGAAATCTTACCTGTTACTACGTAAAATCGACGGCGTACCACACTAAAGAGGCTCTCGAAATTTTATCCGACGTCTTTTTGAATTCCGTTTACGACGAGGACGAACTCGAAAAAGAAAAGAACGTAATATTGCAGGAAATCAATATGTGCGAAGACACCCCCGACGATTTGTGCGCCGACCTTTTAAACGAAGCGTATTTCGGCAAAACGGGTTACGGCGCGCGTATTTTGGGCGATAAAAAGCGTGTGAAGTCATTTAAACGTACGGACGTTCTTAACTATAAACAAAAATATTACACAACGGATAATATCGTAATTTCCGTTTCGGGCGGTATTGACGAAGGGGAAGTTTTGAAACTCGTCGACGAATATTTCGGTTGCGTCGAAAAATCCAAATGCGCCGAAAAACCCGTCTATAATACCGAAAACTTGGCACAAAGCCTGTCGAAAAGCAAAAATATCACTCAAACGCATATCTGTCTCGGCTTTAAAGCAGTGGGCATTTTGTCCGACGACGCAGACGCATTCAATATTGCGACTTACGTTTTGGGCGGTGGAATGAGTAGCAGACTTTTCCAGACCGTAAGGGAAAAATTAGGGCTTTGTTATAGCGTGTATTCTTTTATGTCGGCTTACACCGATTGCGGTTATTCGATGATTTACGCAGGGGTCGACCCTAAAAAAGCAAAGGACGCTTACGACGCCGTTATTTTGGAAACGGACAAATTTAAAAGGGAAGGGATTACCGACGAGGAATTTAAAAGAAGTAGCGAACAAATGAAGTCAAGCCTCGTTTTCGCACAAGAAAGTGTTTCTTCTCAAATGCAACTTCACGGTAAAAGGTTACTCTTAACAGGGGAATGTTTAGACTTCGACGAGCGTTTTTCCAAACTCGAAAAAATCACGAAAGATGACGTTAACGGGCTTATAGACCGACTTTTTGACGTAAAAACGCTTGCTAAATCAATAGTCGGAAAGGGCGTTAAACCGTTATAAAAAAGGTAAAAATCGACTTTCGACCTTTTTTGCGCCAATCGCTTGACTTTTCGATTTTTTTCTTATATAATTTTTACGTATTAGATTTCAAATATGGTTTTCGCACGGGCGACGACCTTACGGTAAAGTATGAATATTGTAGAATTATCAGAAAAAAATTTAGCGGAAGCAAAAAATCTCTTTTACCTTGCAAAGGGTGATTTTTACAAGGCGCTTGACGAGGACATCGCCTCGGCAGATTTAAACAAGGTTTTAAAGACCGACGAAGACTCGGCGAATACTTATATGCTTGCGGACAAGGGCGTTTATCAATGCCTCGTTACCGTATCCAAACCCCTTTCGTCTATCGTAAACCTTTGGATAAACTTCGATTTGGTTGAAGAACAGTACCTCAGCAAGTTTATGGAATTCGTTATCAAACAGTTTTCCGCAATCACCCTCGTGTTTTTCAACGTTGACTCTACCGATTATAAAACGACCCACCTTATCGAAGATTACGGCTTCGAATACACCGGCGAACAACATTACGTCGATAAAGAAAAAAATCTTTTAACCTTCCGCTACGTTTATAAACGCAAAAAATAACCCAACAACCTGTTTGTTACGTTTATAAACGAATAAAGAACACCTCAATCTTCCGACAAGTTTACAAACCGTAAAAATAACCGCTCAACCTTTAATAATCGTATCGTCACAGGTAATTTTTTAAACAAATTGAGCTTTTTTAGTTTAAACTTGTTGCATTCGCTTTGATAATGTTGTATAATATCAAAGCGTCGTTAGGGCATGAGTTTGTCATAAACGGTTTCAACGGTCGTTTGACTATGTATAACGGCTACGTTTAATTGCATGCAACGAGCATTTAACACCGCGTAACGACAATATGTCCTCGCCGTTAAGCATGTTTATAGTATACCGCGTTATGCTTAACTGTTTACAACTCTATGTTTAACACCGTATAATGCTACGTACTTAACGTCACATATACATTTCAGTAAAAATATAGAAGTTTTTTACGATAAAAATCATTACAATATATAAAAATTGTAATAATGGATACACTTGTAACAATAAAATGCGTCTATTTATAGATACACTTGTAACAATAAAATGCGTCTATTTTTTGAAATAGCGTACAAATATTTTTTGGAAAGTTATCGAAGTGGTCATAACGGCCCGCACTCGAAATGCGGTACACAGGTAACTGTGTCAAGGGTTCGAATCCCTTACTTTCCGCCATTAGTGAATAATACGAACCCTGACGATAAGTTTGGAGTTCGTATTATTTTTTCTAACGATTATTTCGGTATAAAAGTAAAAAGATGAATATTAAAATTGAAAGGGGGTAATTTTTTTACAGCCCCTTTTTTAATATCTATATATAATAACGTCTAATAACAATTTTTTAAATCAATATATTGCTATCCGTTCAGGCGGTATTCTTTCGGGGTTTTGCCGGTAATTGATTTGAATACGCGATTGAAATGACTTTGAGATGAAAAAC
>CAVJMJ010000030.1:0-13648 GCA_963650915.1 Parasutterella excrementihominis
ACGGCAATAAACAATTACGTTATTATCGGGCTTGATCCCGACGATATAACAATTATCAATGCTAACGGAGGTAATTAAAAATGGCAAACAAGACACTCAACGTAACGTTGATTATGCGCAACGACACGGCGGCAAATTGGGCGAGTAAAAACCCCGTTTTGACGCTTGGCGAACTTGGCGTCGAAACCGACACTCGCAAATTTAAGATCGGCGACGGCACTACCGCATACAACTCGTTGAAATACGGACTCGGCGGAAACGTCGAAGTCAAAAGCACCGCCCCCACCGCGAGCGACGTCGGCTACGACATTGGCACGCTTTGGGTTGACACGACGGGTACGAAGGCTTATATCCTTTTTGCAAAAACCGCAACCGCGGCAACGTGGATCGGGCTTTTGGACTCGCAAGGGAAAATCGACAAAGCAACACTCGCCGACGAGGCAGTTAAACTCCAAACCGCAAGGACGATTAAGTTTTCGGGAGCGGTCGTCGCAAACTCTAAAACGTTTGACGGTAGCGGCGACGTCGAATACGTCCTCGTGCTTGCAAATAGCGGCGTATCGGCGGGAACTTATACAAAAGTTACCGTAAACGCAAAAGGCATTATCACAAGCGCAACGCAACTTACGGCGTCGGATATTCCGACTCTTATGCTTTCAAAAATTTCCGACGCGGGAACGGCGGCAAGTAAGAATACGGGAACGGCGGCGGGCAATGTACCCGTGCTTGACGCAAACGCAAAAATCGCGGTCGCCCTTATCCCCTCGCTTACCCTTTCAAAGATTAGCGACGCAGGAACGGCGGCGGGTAAAAACGTCGGTACGGCGGCGGGCAACGTTCCCGTGCTTGGTAGCGACGGAAAACTCGACGAAAGTTTGCTCCCCGCAATCGCGATTACCGAAACTTTTGTCGTTGACAGTCAAGCCGCAATGCTCGCACTTTCCGCGCAACGTGGCGACGTGGCAGTCCGCACGGACGAAAACAAGTCTTACATACTTAACGCCGACGATCCGACCGTGCTTGCAAATTGGGTTTGGTTGCGTACCCCCGATTGTAAGGTACTTTCGGTAAACAGCAAAACGGGCGCGGTTGTGCTTACTACGAGCGATATTGCGGAAGGCACAAACCTTTACTTTACCGAGGCACGCGCTACCGCAAACTTTAACTCGAATTTCAAAAACAAAAGCGTAACGGAATTGAAAGACGGCGCAAACGTCGTATTGTCAACCGATACATTGACGATTAACGGCGGCAAAGCGTAAAGGAGGTCAAAATGGCAACGCGGAATATAACCGTAACACTCAAAGTCAGACAAGACACCGCGGCAAATTGGGCGAGTAAAAACTCGGTACTTTCCGCGGGCGAATTTGGCTACGATACCACAAACAAGGTTTTGAAAATCGGCGACGGTACGACCGCTTGGGCAAACCTTGTTGCACTCAAAACCGAGGGCGGCGGCGCGTCAATCGCAATTTATGCCGCAACGGCGGCGGAGTCGGAAAAAGCCGTCGGATATACGCGCGGCGGCGAAATTGACGCCGAATTTAAGAAAATCAAAACGCGGCTTGCCGCACTCGAAGGAGGTAATTAAACTATGAACATTGAAAAAGCAAAAATCTACGGTGTAGATAAAGTCGGCTCGTCCACCCCGTCCGCCCTTACAAGGACGGACGACGCCGTCGGGCTTTCCTACACGGTCGGTACAACGGATATTGTAAGCGACTTTGACCGTTGCTATCCGTGGAGCGATATGCAAGAAGTAACCGACGCGTCGGGTAACGTATTTATCAAGATACCGAAATTTTACTCGAAAATCACGAAAAACAGCGACGGAACGTACAAGCACCAAATATCGGGTATCCGATACGAAGGCTTTTCGACGTTGTTTGTTGACGGCGCGGGAAACGAACTTGATTACGTTCTCGTTGGTAAATACGAAGGGAGCGGGTCGTCGGCGCGCGTGTACTCGAAATCGGGCGCAACGGTGCTTGTCAATATTACTTGCGATAATTTCCGTACGGGTTGCAAGGCAAACGGCGCGGGTTATCAGTCGTACGACTTCTTGATCGACCTTATTATCAAAGAATTGTGGCTCGTTGAAATGAAAACGACGAACTCGCAATCGGTAATGTATGGTTATGCAAACGGCAACTCGGCGGCGGTCGCTACGGGAAGAACGGACAGCATAAAAACCCCGTCGGGGTCGGAAGAAAGCAACACCGACGGCAAGCACGCAATGAAATACCGCGGTATCGAGAACTTGTGGGGCAACGTTTACAAGTGGGTTGACGGTATATCTTTCTCGTCCGCAAAAGTATATGTTTGCACCGATCCCGCGTCTTACACGGCGGGCAAAACCGCGTCGCCGTATGTTTATCAGGGCGACCGCTCGTCGGGCGGCGGCTATATTAAAAAAGTCGAACCTCTCGGACGCAATCCGCTTATACAATATGCAACCGAAGTCGGCGGTAGCGACTCCACCTACTACGCGGATTACGCGTACGTCGACGGCTCTGTCCTTGCCGTTGGTGGGTTTTGGTGCTACGCGGCGAACGCGGGTTTGTGGTTTTGGTACGGTCGTTGCGTTCCGTCGAACGCGCACTCGTATTTCGGGGGTCGCCTTTGCTATAAACCTCTTTAAGAGAGGGATTGTCAAGGGGGATACCTCCCCCTTGGCGTCTATTCAATAGCAACAATAAAATACAAAGGGTATTGCGCGCACTCCCCGACGCGAACGTCAACGGCTCTGTCCTTGCCGTTGGTGGGAATTGGAACAACACGACGAACGCGGGTTTGTGGAATTGGAACGGTAATTACGATCCGTCGAACGCGAACTCGAATATCGGGGGTCGCATTTAATCTTGATATTTATTTAGAGCGCGCATAATCCTTGCCCCTCGGCAAAAAACACTTCACAAAGAGGGCGGTTTAGTAAGTCATTGAAAGACCGCAAGAAGATTAAAGGATATTCTATGAAAAGAGTCGGTTATTTGTACGAGAAAATGTGCGACGTCGATTTTATCAAAACGGCAATCCGAAACGCCGCAAAAGGTAAAACCGACCGACTCTACGTCAAAGCGATATTGAGTGATATTGACGGTTACGCACGAAAAATTAAAGCAATGCTCGAAACCGAAACGATAAAACTTTCGCCGAACGAATATATCGAAATTTACGACAATTCTTGTTATAAAACGCGGAAAATCACGATACCGAAGTTTTATCCCGACCAAATCGTGCATTGGCTTGTAATTACGGCGGTAAACCCCGTTATAACGCGCGGTATGTATCGTTATTGTTGCGGTAGCATACCGAACCGCGGCGGCATAGACGCGAAGGCTTATGTCGAAACGGCGATACACGACGACAAAATACGTTATTGCGCAAAACTCGACGTATCAAAGTTTTTCGATAGCGTCCGCCCGCCGATATTGCTCGAAATGCTTAAAAGGAAAATCAAAGACGATAAGATAATCCGTCTTATCGGACAAATCCTCGAAAACGGCGGCGATCACCTACCTATCGGGTATTATACGTCGCAATGGTTGTCAAATTTTTATTTGGAGGGTTTAGACCACTATATCAAAGAAGTATTGCACGTCAAATACTACGTCCGATACGTTGACGATATGGTTTTGATAGACTCTAACAAACGAAAATTACATAAAGCCGTCGCGTCGATAGACGAGTATTTACACGGTATCGGCTTAAAGATAAAAGGCAATTGGCAAGTATGGAAACTCAACTCCCGCCCGATTGATTTTGTCGGGTATCGGTTTTACAAAAACAAAACATTGCTCCGCAAGCGAATATTTTTTCGGCTTTGCCGTCGGGTACGGAAAGTCGGCAAAACGGGTTACACCACGCCGCGGCAAGCAATGAGCCTCTTATCCCTTATCGGTTGGCTATCGCATATCAACGGGCGAAACTTCTACAAAAAGAATATTTACCCGTACGCGCCGAAAAACAAACTAAAACGAATTGTAAGCAATTACAGTAAACAAAACGGAGGTAATCTTAAAAATGGAAAGCACAAAACAAAAAGTATTCAGCAAAAACAAATGGCTCGAAACGGCAAACGCGGACAAGGCGGCGGGGATACTCACTCAACGCGAAATTGACGACGCTTGCGAAATTTGGGTCAATGACCTTGACGGAAAGTCAAAAGAAGAAATCGCCGACAATAACGGCGCGTCGCTCCGCGACGAGTGGTTTGTGGAGGCGTAAAATGAACGTCGGGGCAACTATATTAACCGCATTGATAAGTACGCTTGTCGGCGTTATCGTAACGGCGACGGTCGGAAATTTCAAAAACGGTCGCGCAAAAAACAAAGCAATGCAAAGCGGCTTGCAAAGTCTATTGCGCGCCGAAATCATACGACAACACGAGAAATACACCGAGCGCGGTTATTGCCCGATATATGCAAAAGACGCATTGCGTCGGGAATATGAGTCGTATCATTTACTCGGCGGCAACGGCGTTATCACGGATTTATACAACGATTTAATAAAGTTGCCCGAATTTCCGCCTCGTACAGAAAACGAAATCAAAACGGAGGAATAAAAATATATGGATTGGCAAAGTATCATAATCAAGATTGTTTCCGCATTGCTCGCCGCGCTCGGCGCGTGGGTTTTGGCAAAGGTAAAAGACCTTATCGCTACCAAAATCAAAAACGAGAAAGCGCGCAAACTCTTAACCGACGCAACGACCGTCGTTGCAAACGCCGTAAAAGCAACGTATCAAACATACGTCGAGGCTATCAAAGGTACTAACGCTTGGACGAAAGACGCGCAAGAAGAGGCTTTGTCGCTTGCGGTTACGTCGGCGCGTATGCAGTTATCGGCGGACGTCGAAAAATACATAAACGAAAACTTCGGCGACGTCGAAAATTGGGTAAAAGAACAAATCGAGTCAACGCTTTACGACTTGAAGAATAAACCCGCAGAGGCGCAAAATGAAAACGGTTAAAGTAATTTTATTTTGGTTTTTATCGCTAACGTGGGGCGCGCTTATGACGCTTTGCGGCGTTTTTGTCGCCCTTGCCTTGCTTATTACGGGGCATAAACCGAAACGATTTCATTACTTGATTTATTTCGAAGTCGGGAGCGGTTGGGGCGGATTTGAACTCGGCGCGTTTTTCGTCGTCAATAAAAATCCGTCTTTACATATCTTACAACACGAAAGCGGACACGGTTTACAAAATATTATGCTCGGCGTGTTTATGCCTTTTGTCGTTAGTATTCCCTCTTGCGTCCGCTATTGGCGGCGCGAGTATAAAATACGAAAAGGACTCGGCAACACCTTACCGCCCTACGATCGGATATGGTTTGAAGGTTGGGCAACCCGCCTCGGCGAAAAACATTTTAATTGACAAACAAAAACGCCCTCGCAAGAAGGCGTTTTTATTATGCTCGTTTACGCTTTATTTGTCGATATGCTCGCCGACAATCTTTACGTTGCAACCGTAATTTTGTCCGTCGCTACCGCCCGTTATATCGGCAATTTCGCCGTCGAGAACGAAACCGCGGTCAAATGCGGTTAAAAATTCTTGCGCGAGGTCGGCTTTTATTCTACCGACGCGCTCGCCCGTGCGGGCGTTGATTATATCCGTACTATCGGGATACTCGGTTGTCGGTGCGTGCTTGATTATAAGCGCGTCGCCGATTTTGCTTTCCCGTATGCTTGTTTGGCAATTCCCGAAAGTTACGCCGACGGCTTTTGTAAATATCGGAAAATCTACGCCCGATACAATGCGCGCCGAAAATCCGTTGCTTTCAAGCGGCGGATAAATAGAAACCTCGACGCAATATTTGCCGTCGTCTTTTTGCTTTACGTCCGTTACCTTAACGCAAAATTTTCCCGTCAACGTATCGCCGATTTTTTCGGGCAAATATCCTATATCACCGATACACGTTGAACAAAGATATAAACCATTGCCGAAGTCAATATCGACGTATATATCGTCGCCGATATTGCAAGTCGCGATATTGTCTTGCATTTCCTCGTTGCCGTTCCGTATCAATTTTACAACGTGCGACGGCGTACCGCTAAATAAAGACTCGGTATCGCTTGTTGTTACGGGCTTTGATTTAATCGCCTCGTCGCTTATTTTTATTTGTCGGCTTTGCGTTGCCGTAATTTTTTTACGGCTTGCGTTTTCGGCTCGTTCCGCCCGCTTTGCGTCGCGGTCGGCTTTCGTTTCCTTTGCCCGCGCCTTTATCGCAAACACGGTAAACACGACGCCGACGGCAAGCAATGCGCAAATTATCAACGCTTGCCACGTTTGCATATTCTCGCCGTTTTCGCCGACGCTACCACCGATAACGCCCGCAAAAATAAACAACGGCAACCACGATACAACGGCAATTATTACGCGTACAACGCGTTTAAGATTATAAAACCACTTCATAAGATCTACTCCTTATTTTCTTTGATTTCGCTTTCAAGTTTATACGCATACGTCAAAAGCGCGGTTTTACGCCGTATATCGAACGGCGCACACACTTTTAGCAATTCTCTTTCGTATTCGGTCAACTCGCCCGAAACGTTGCCCGATACGGTCGCAACGTTATTTGAGTTATTGTTGCCGATTATTTGTTGTACGGGTGCGTCGCGCGCCGATTTTCCCGTAATAAGATAATCAAGCGACACGCCGAAATATTCGGCGAGTTTTTCATAGTGTACGGCGGACGGCTCGCGCTTGCCCGATTTCCACTCGGAAACGGTCGTCGGACGAACTCCCAACGCCCGCGCAAGATCGCTTTGCCGTTTTCCGCGGCTTTCTAAAAGGTCAAATATTCGCTCGGAAATCAACATACAAAAAAGACTCCTTGACGTAAAAATTTTCGTTTACACTTCAAGAAGTCTTGACTTTCTCGGCTATTCGATATATAATAGTGCTACGATTATCGACGCACCGATAAAAACGGGCGTCCTTATATCGTTAGCCGTGTTATACCGAGCCGCAAGATATGAAGTGTAATGATTGTAAGCAAATCAATTATAGCAAATCTTTACGGCGAAGTCAATAACGCGGCTATTCCTTTATAAAAATATATCGACGCAACGTAAAACGCCCTCCGCTATCGGAAGGCGTTATTTTCTCAAAAAAAAATTAAAATTTTTTCTAAAAAGTTATGAAAAATAGTTGACTTATCATAGTGACTATGATATAATATAATCACAAAGGTTGAGGGAAACAAAAACCTTTGAAATCTAAAAAGGAGGTACAAAGCAATGGCAAAACAAAAAAAGCCTTGTTACGAAATAAGTTACATAAAAGTAACTTATGACAAAAACGGAAATGTTGCAACCGTAACCGTTAAAGTCGTAAACAAGGCAACAAACAAGCGGTAAGACCGCTAACCGAAAGGCGGGGGCGAAAGCCCCTTGCCGATTGGGTTACTTATAATATATCAAAAAAATAAATTTAAGTCAAGGAGTTACAAGGTATGAAAATCGAAAAAATTATTGAAAATGCACAAAACACGGTTGAAAGTATGCAAGTATCGCCCGAAAATCTCGTTATGGCGATAACGAAGTTACTTGAAATCACGCACAAACACGGACTCGACGCCGAGGCGGTAGCGGCATTGTCCGATTGCGGCATTACGCTTGAAATCGAGGAGGAGTAAATTATGGCACGGAGCGAGGCACAAAAAGCCGCCGACGCAAGATACGCAAAAAAGATAAACGGAAAATACAAGCCGTTTATTGTAAATCTTGACCCCGCCGAACTTGCCCGCATTGACGCCGTTATCGCGGCGGCGGGTATGAAAAAAGCCGAGTTTTTGCGTTGGGCGGTCGGCGAATTGGAAAACAAAAACAAATAATCGCAAACAAACGGTAAAGCGGGTTGCCCTATCGGTAGCCCGCTTTTGCTTTACGGAGGCTAAAATGAAAGGCGTAAAATACACGGCAAAAGAAAAAGAAAACGCGCTCAAACAATGGCTCGTTGACGGTGACGACGTTTTCAAGGTGGCAAAGAAAACAAAATGCACGATACAAAGTCTTTATCGGTGGCGGAAAGCCTACGACGGCACGACGGATAGTTTACAAAACAAATCAAGCCGCCCGCACACACCGCACCCGAACGCGCACACAAACGAAGAAACGGAACATATAAACGAGGTTTTCAAAACGCACCCCGATATTAGTTACGCCGAGGCGTTGGGAATACTTCGCACCGAATACGGATACTCACGGACGTACGGCGGGTTTTATCGGTTTTTAATGAAACACAAAATACGCCCCGTTAGCGAGGTCAACCGCTATATCGCAAAGCCGTACAATACGCCCGAAATGTTCGGCGTAAAAATGCAAATGGACGTCAAATACGTTCCGTTAGAATGTAATATCGGCGAATACGGAAAAGAGCGTTACTATCAATATACAATGATTGACGAGGCAACGCGAGAGCGGTTTATATATCCGTACAAAGAAAAAAGCGGATACTCCACCGTCGATTTTGTCAAACGCGCGATACTTTACTTCGGATACTTGCCCGCGATAATTCAAACCGACAACGGAACGGAATTTACAAACCCGAAAGGCACGGGCGAAGGCAAAGTCCACGCGCTCGATAAATTATTGAACAAACTAAATATCAAACATAAATTGATACGCGTTTACACGCCTCGACACAACGGCAAGGTCGAACGCTCGCACCGAACGGATCAACAAAATTTTTATAATCATTTAACTTTTTCAACGTTTGAAGAACTCCGCGAAAAAATGCGGGCTTGGCTCGTGCGTTACAATAATTGCCCGCACTCGTCTTTACGGGATAAAAACGGGCGGCGGTCGTGGATTACGCCGATACAAAAACGCGCCGAACTTATGGAAGTTTTGAAAACGCCACCGCCCGACAAAGTTTACCGCGTAAAATTCATAAAGAAAAAAGCCGCATAACGGCTTTGATTTTCTCTATCGCCCGACCGCGGCAAAATCGTCGCGGTATTTTTGGCATACACTTTTTATTGTGTTTTGCCCGAACTCGTGTATTTTTAATCGTCTTTTAATCTTTCCCGCCCCTTTCGGTGGCGGTTTTTTCTTGACTTCCACCCCGTAAAAACGGTAAAATATAAAAAATTATAAAAATTTCATAAAAACTATTAAAAAACGATTGACAAAACAACAGACTATATAGAACAAAGGTTTAAGAAAAATTATTCTTATTATATTCAAAGTAAAACAGGTAAAGGAGTTGAATATAGCAATAAGGTTATTTCTCTAACAGAAAAATATTTGAACCCTATGTTACAAAAGATTTCCAAAAGCTATACAAATCTTTTTTTGTTTGATGATAACGCGACTCTTTATAACTATGTCAAAAAGATAAGAGAGATGGTTGCTGTCGATTGCCGTTTTGACGAAAAAGCAAGAAGAATTTTAAATAAATACTTAGATTATTTGATGGATTTTTATCGTGAAAGTAATTAAAACATATAATCGATAAAATTAAGCCGAGCACGTTGAAATGACTCATAATGCTTTTATGAAGATGCATTTTTGTACATGCTCGGCTTTTCGTTTACGTTGAGGTGATTTTTAGTTGTTGGGAATATAGATTTTCTCACCGACTTTTACGGCTTTATAGGTCGTTCCGCCTATGTTTTTTTCGAGATATTCAGGCTTACCGTCCGCATGAGCGCGTAAGATAAACTTATCGGGTTCTTCTTCGGTTAATTTATCGATATTTACGTCGATAAACTGTTCATCGCTTGATACTTCGAGTATTTTCAGTCCGCGTTTGATTAAATCGGCGGAAAACTGCCAAATCTTTTCAAACATTCCGTATGTGTCCATAATGATGGAAAAGTCGTGGTTGGGTTCGTATGCGGTAATTCTAAAGTAATTTGTCATAATTGTTTCTCCTTTGCGGTTATGCCGCGATTTGTTTAAGTTTTCTGTTTGCGTAAGGCAGCCATTTCTTATTAACAAATTCCATTACGTTGTCATTAGGTTTGCTGTCGTGGTCGCCGTAACATTGAAGCACCTTTTTATCTTTCAAAGAGTATTCAACTGTTACGAGTGGCTTTTGTGGTTCGTCTTTCATTCGGATAAAGAAAATAAGCGATTCTTCGCGTGCAAACTTTTGGTCGTAACCCATACGTCCGACGCAATGATGAAGCAATTCGCCTTCGCGTATTAAGTCGGACGGTTTTTGCGCGATAATCGCTATATAGACGGACTTTTTATCATATTCAAGTCCTAAATACTTGCTTGCTACGGCGGCAAATTTGTCGTAAAACTCTTTGCGTTCCTGCTCGTCTTTCAATGCTTTTGCGGAACGATATTCGTCAATTCGTATATCGTGCCAACGTTTGAAATCGTGGGGATAGCGGTTCTTTTCTTCATTCATATCCAATCCGAGATATTGGCAAGCGTCGAGATAATCTCGATATGAATAAAAGTTAGTTTTCTGCTTTTCGATATAATCTAAAAACTTGTCAAGTTCGTTTTTTACAAGTGCTTTAACGTTATTGATGCGTTCCGAATGGTCGAATTGTATTTTTCGTTTCGCGAAATTATTAATTTCATATATAGGCTTTGAAGTTTTGTAAGCAGAAATGATTGAAGAAACGTAATAACTGGAATGCCTTATTTCTAACCTATTTGCCGCAAGCCATTTACGGAACTTTTTGTTTTTACCGCATAGCCGCAAAATTTGCGTTGACATTGCGATATTATGCAATCCGAGTTTAGTCAGATATTCGATTTGCGGAAACTTCTCATAAAGTCGCAAGTATTTGAAAACATTAACGCCCGTGTATCTGTCAACGGCGCTGTATTTGTATTCGGGAAAGTGTTGTAAGATATAATCGCGATTGACTATCGGGGCATAAGGGTCAAACGAATCATCAGATGACCAACCCCATTCTTTGCTTTCATACCAATCGGGATATTTTGAAAGCCCTTGATCGTGCCAACCGACAGTATAACCTGCAATGTATGTAAACTTTATGTCTTTGCCAAAGCATCTGTCTGAATGAACACCGTGAACGACAACAGGCTTACAATACCATTGTTTTTTATACTCTCGAACGGCAACCGTAACTTTGACAAGTTCGCCGTCGTTTTTCGTAAAGTAAGCATAAAAGCGAGTTCTGCCTAACGGCGCGGATTTTAATTGGTCGTCGTAAAGTTTTATCTTTTTCTGTATGTATTTCGGAATAGGTTTTATCTTTTCGATTTTCATTTTAATCTCCATGCCGCCGCTAAAGCGTCAGCACAAATAGAAATTAAAGAATGCTGACAAACGGCGATTTTTATTGTATAATTATTTTGAGGAAGAAGATAAACTACAACGCACGTTGAGGTGAGTTGCACAAGCTACTCTCGCTTAAAACAGTATTTTAATCAGTGTTGGAATCATCTTTTTCAAGCACAAATAAGTGTTGCCTTGGAGCACGTACGCTAAGAATTGTTTTAACACCTGTTAAATTGTGTGATGATTCAGTCACTGTCTTCTTCCTCAAATTTTTATAGGAGGAACACTGTTTGAAAGTTATTTATCCTATTTGTTGTGGTATTGATGTTCACAAAACTTTTCTGGTCGGTACAATCATTTCCACCACAAAAGGCGTTGAACCTCGCTATCAGAAAAAACGTTTTTCTACCTACAATTCGGATTTGCATCGCTTCGCCGATTGGCTTCACGCTAACAACTGTCTCGATGTTTGTATGGAATCTACCGGAAAATATTGGGTTCCCGTGTTCAACATCCTTGAGGAACGAGAAATTCGTGTTACCATTGCAAATCCCAAATGGGTAAAAGCTGTAAAAGGCAATAAAGATGACACCAAGGATTCCAAGTGGATTGGCGATTTATTTCGCTTAGGACTTGTTCCCGGAAGCTTTACTCCTTCAAAGAATATTCGTATTCTTCGTGAATTTTCCCGTTATCGCTTCAAATTGACTTCAATGAAAAGCAGTGAGAAAAACCGTTTTCAAAACGCTTTTACCGTTTGCAATATTGCCCTCGATTCTGTCGTTTCGGATATGTTCGGAAAATCCGCAACTGCCATTACAGATTACCTTATATCTTCGGATACTTTCGATAAGGAATATTGCATCTCTCTTTTACGTCATTCCTTGAAAAAGAAATCCGAGTCCGTATTAGAATCAATTGAAGGTTATTCCATTACACAAGAGCAAAAACAACGTATGAGAATTATTCGTTCCCATCTGAACCACATCGAATCCCTTATTGCTGAGATTGATTCGGTCGTTGACTCTATGGTTGTTCAACACGAATCTCTTATTTCGCTCCTCTGCACTATACCAGGTGTTGACCGAAACTCCGCTATTACGGTTATTTCTGAGATCGGTGACGATATGTCGCAATTTGGCTCTTCTAAACGTCTGTGCTGTTGGGCGGGGTTGACGCCCGGAAACAACGAATCTGCCGGAAAGAAAAAATCTGTTCGTATTACACGTGCGGGAGTTTATCTCAAACCTGCTTTGGTACAAGTTGCCCATGCAGCCGTGAAATCTACAGACAATTCTTATTACCGTCTGAAGTATGAGCAGATCTCAAAACGAAGAGGAAAAAAACGCGCTATCATTGCCATTGCCAGAATGATTCTTACCGCTATTTTTCAAATGTTGACTACTGCCGAAGTCTGGAATCCTACTGACTTATTTAAGATTGACATGCCTGAAGCTCTTAAAGAAAAACAATTATCCAGGGCTGTAAAGCAAGCTACCAAATTCCTTGAAAAACATGGGCTGACGGTCGCTTAAAATATCCCTCAATTTCCTTTTTTCTCCCGCCTCTGCAAAAATTCTGTCCCCTTGCAGGGTGTTTTCTTTATGCCCTTCGGATGGGTTATTGTCTGTTTCTTTCACGCTATCTCACCTCAACTTTGTTTCCAAACAGGGCGAATACCTCATTCGGAATAGATTGTTTTGTTACTGTTTCGGGTTCGTCAATGCCTTGCGGTTCGTATATATCACCGTCAAATTCTCGCATTTCTTCTTCGGACAATATTTCGCCCGTATCTTGGTCTATAAGCCGATTATCGATATGTAACAGGCTTGGAATAAACTGCGTTTCGCGTTCGTTTTCGATGATATAAAGGTCGTGTTTTCTTACGATTTTAGCAAAGTAATTTTCGGCAGCGTGGTAAGGGAAACCAATCATCGGAACACGTTCTTTCAAACCTACATCACGGCTTGTAATAGTGAGTTCCATTTCATTCCCGAGCATTACGGCGTTGTCGCCTAAAACTTCATAGAAATCTCCGAGTCGTAAAGCCACAACAGCCGTAGGACGTTCGCTTTGATACAACTTGTAATCTTGGTAAATCCGATTGCCTTTCGGTTCTTCTTTAACAGGCTCTACAGGCGTTACAATTGGCGTTTTGTTTTCTTCTGGTTCGTCATCGTTTTCAACGCTTTCGGCGGTTAAAGGCTCGTTTGTGGGTTCTTTAACATCGTTTTCGTCGAATTTGTCAAACAATGAGAATTGCAGGCTTTGTTGTTTCGGCGGTTGCGGTTTTACTGTTACAGGCTTTGTTGTAACGACCTTTTTCGGCGCAGGTTTATATTCTTCACCGTCTATCGTATAAAGAGTGCCTTCAATGGAATCTTCCTCAAAGTAATGAATAGCCCAGCCGTATACAGTCGGATCATCTATAA
>CAVJMJ010000031.1:0-13134 GCA_963650915.1 Parasutterella excrementihominis
TACCAGGGTATCTAATCCTGTTTGCTCCCCACGCTTTCGAGCCTCAGTGTCAGTTACAGTCCAGAAAGCCGCCTTCGCCACCGGTGTTCTTCCTAATATCTACGCATTTCACCGCTACACTAGGAATTCCGCTTACCTCTCCTGTACTCAAGTCATGCAGTCTTAGTGGTAGCGCCGAGGTTGAGCCCCGGAATTTCACCACTAACTTACTTGACCACCTACGCACCCTTTACGCCCAGTCATTCCGGACAACGCTTGCCTCCTACGTATTACCGCGGCTGCTGGCACGTAGTTAGCCGAGGCTTGCTATTGGGGTACCGTCACTTTCTTCGTTCCCCATCACAGAACTTTACAATCCGAAGACCTTCATCATTCACGCGGCGTTGCTGGGTCAGAGTTGCCTCCATTGCCCAATATTCCTCACTGCTGCCTCCCGTAGGAGTCTGGACCGTGTCTCAGTTCCAATGTGGCCGATCACCCTCTCAGGTCGGCTACCCATCGTTGACTTGGTGGGCCGTTACCTCACCAACTATCTAATGGGACGCGAGCTCATCTCTATCCGATAAATCTTTCATCCAACTACGATGCCGTAAAAGGATTATATGCGGTATTAGCACAAATTTCTCTGTGTTATTCCCCAGATAGAGGCAGATTGCTCACGCGTTACTCACCCGTCCGCTACTTTCATAGAGGAGCAAGCCCCTCTAATCACGTTCAACTTGCATGTGTTAAGCACGCCGCCAGCGTTCGTCCTGAGCCAGAATCAAACTCTTAAGTTTAATTTCTTAAAGCCACGCCTGTTTCCAAGCGCAACTGCTCTAACGTTATTTGTTATTGCTGACTGTTTTTTTGGTACATATTAAATATACTCAAATTAATTGACAGAAACTTTTTCATCAAATTGTCATTTGAATCAATTCATTTCCTTCTATTCAGTTTTTAATCTACAATTGATTGAGCAAAGCCTGCTCAACGAGTGCTGTTTTTCGATGACAGCCTATACATATTACCATAAGTAGTTTACTAAGTCAAACATTTTTAACGACTTTTTTAATTTTTTTAAAACTTTTTTTGAAGTTTTTTTTGAAATCAAAATTGCCGAGTTTTACGAGCCGTTTTTGACGCCCGACCGCTTAGTCCTACTGGATAACACGTGCGTTTATTAAACTACATTTTCGATGTTTTGTCAACTGTTTTTTCTCGCTTTTTTTATTATTTTTAAACTTTTTTCGTTTTTTTTCGACGCACACAATATATTGGGGTTGAAGTCTTAAAAAGACACAATAAATAAAGGGTTTTTGCCCGTCTAAATTCTAAATCGTCAAAAAAAGGTCGGCTTGAAGCATATTCATTTAGTCGTTTTGACTTTTTTGTAAGCAAACGGTTCGTTCGATATTAATTTTTGCAAAAGAAAAAATCATATGTTATTTAATTAGAAAAAAATCGTACGCAATTAAATTGTTTGCCGTATGTTATTTAATTATTTATCGTAAGTCTTTTAATTATATGTTCTTGCGTGCGTACACGCACGCGTTTACGCTCGTGTACGCACGCGGGCGTGCGCTCACACGTATTTCAATAATGTATTATTGCACTGTAAAAGTTGATTCGGAAATTTTTATTTACGGCTTTATTAACGTTAAACACGCCGATAAACGATGTTCCAAAAACAGATAAACAAAGTTTGCTAATCGCTTAAATCACCTGCTTTTCGTTACGCAAAAGGTCGATAAAAACTCAGCTCCCGTCTAATACGCCCGATTCCCCTCATAAGCCGAATTTCCTTACCTAAAAAAGGACGGAAGCCGTGTTAAAACGGAAACCGTCCTTTAATTTTACGATTGATTTTTAACTTTACGTTTAAATTTTACTTAGAGTTTATTCGAGTTCGAAGGCACCCGTATATAATTGATAATACGTGCCGTGTTTTGCGATAAGTTCCTCGTGATTGCCTTCTTCGATTATTCTGCCGTGGTCGAGAACGAGAATTTTATCGGCGTTCTGTACGGTGGAAAGGCGGTGGGCTATAACGAAAACCGTTCTGCCCTTCATTATTTCGTCCGTTCCCTTCTGCACGAGTTTTTCCGTTCTCGTGTCGATAGAAGAAGTCGCCTCGTCCAAAATAAGAAGCGGGGTATCGGCAATGGCTGCGCGGGCAATGGAAAGAAGTTGGCGTTGCCCCTGCGAAAGGTTTGCTCCGTCGCTAGTCAGCATCGTGTTAAATCCCTCCGGCAACTTCATAATGAAGTCGTATGCGTTGGCGGTCTTTGCGGCGGCAATAATTTCTTCTTCGGTTGCGTCGAGTTTGCCGTAGCGAATGTTGTCTGCGACCGTTCCCGTAAACAAATTGGTTTCCTGCAATACGACGGTAAGCGAATTGCGAAGATCGTCTTTTTTAATTTTGTTGATATTGATTCCGTCGTAACGAATTTTTCCGTCGGCTATATCGTAAAAACGATTGATAAGGTTGGTTATGGTCGTTTTACCGGCACCCGTCGCACCGACAAACGCCATTTTTTGCCCCGCCGCCGCATTGATCGATATATCGTGAAGAACGAGATGATTTTCTTCGTAGCCGAAATCGACGTGGTCTAAAACGATATTGCCTTTCAGTTCCGTAAGCGTCGTGGTTCCGTCGTGATGGGGATGCTTCCACGCCCAGAGATTGGTTTTTTCTTTGCATTCGCAAAGTTCGCCGTTTTCGTTATATTTTGCATTTACGAGGGTAACGTATCCGCCGTCTTCTTCGGGCTTTTCGTCTATCAATGCGAAAACCCTGTCCGCACCGGCAAAAGCCATGGCACACATAGCCGTTTGTTGGGATACCTGCGCAATAGATTGCCCGAACTGCCTCGACATTTGCAAAAACGAAACTATGACCGCCGCACTCATTGCCGACGCCCCCGTAAGCGACAGGTTTTTAAACCCCGTAACGAGACAAAAAACACCGCCGATAAGAGCAAGAAGAACGTACATATAATTGCCGATACCCGAAAGACAGGGCATGATTATATTGCCGTATTCGTTGGCTTTTGCCGAATCGTTTTTCACGGTTTGATTGATTTTTCTGAAATCTTCGACGGAACGTTGTTCGTGCGTAAAGACTTTGACTACTTTTTCTCCGCCGATAATTTCTTCTATAAAACCTTCGATTTTTGCTGTGGAACGTTGTTGCGCCACGAAGTTTTCGGCAGACTTTCCGCCCACTTTTTTTATGACTAAAAGCATAACGGCGGAGCATGCGTAAACGACGATAGTAAGCCATACCGAAAAATACAGCATTGCCACCGTCAATATGACGAGAGTAAATACGGTATTCATAATCTGAATCATGCTTTGCGAAATAAATTGCCGTATCGCATCTATATCGTTGGTATAATATGACATGATATCGCCGTGCTTGTGGCTGTCAAAGTATTTTACGGGAAGTTTCTCCATTTTGGCAAACATATCTTTACGAAGCCTATTAAGGGTGGTTTGCCCCATTTTAGCCACGATAAACGAATAACAAGTCGTGGAGAGAATGCCGAGTCCGTAAACTGCTATCATTGACGCAACGAGGGCGGTAAAGGTTGATATAACGCTCGAAAATCCGTTTGAAAGAGCGGGTTCTACGACGTTATTTATCAGGAAAAACAAAAATACGCCCGACGCCGACGACGCTATCGCCGAAATAAAAAGACAAATCGTTACGACTATCATCGCACCTTTGTTGTGCGAAAAAATATACTTAATCAGCCGTTTCATGCTCGACGGTTTTTTATCGTTTACTTTTGCGTTATTCATTATCGCTACCTCCCGTCTTATTTTGAGTTTCGTAAATATCTTTGTATATCGCGTTGGATTTCAAAAGTTCTTCGTGCGAACCCGTCCCGTCTATTCTTCCGTTGTCCAAAACGACTATTTTGTCGGCTTCTTGAATGGAGGAAACACGTTGTGCGATTATTATTTTAGTCGTTTCGGGCATCGTTTCCTTTAAACCTTTACGAATCAGAGCGTCGGTTTTCGTGTCTACCGCGCTTGTGGAATCGTCAAGTATTAAAATCTTGGGTTTGCGAAGAAGGGCGCGGGCAATGCAAAGACGTTGTTTTTGTCCGCCCGAAAGGTTGGTTCCCCCTTCTTCGAGGTATGTTTTATAGCCTTCGGGGAAGGAACGGATATACTCGTCCGCCTGCGAAATTTCACAAGCCTTTTTCATCTCTTCTGTAGTGGCGTTTTCGTCGCCCCATTTAAGATTTTCTTCAATCGTTCCCGAAAACAGTACGTTTTTTTGCAAAACGACGGCTACGCTTTGTCTCAGAACGTCGAGATCGTATTCTTTTACGTTTACGCCTCCGACCTTTACCTCTCCGTCCGTAACGTCGTAAAGACGAGAAATCAGGTTGATAAGGGAAGTTTTACTCGAACCCGTTCCGCCTAAAATACCGATGGTTTCTCCCGATTTTATGTGTAAATTTATATCGCTTAAAACTGCGTTTTCGGCTTTGTCGGAATATTTAAAAGTTACGTTATTAAAATCAACCGAACCGTCTTTAACCGCAGTCAACGGGTTAGCGGGATTATTAAGAGTGCTTTCTTCTTCTAAAACTTCGACAATACGCTTTGCGGACGCAACCGACATGGTTATCATAATCAGTATCATCGCAAGCATCATAAGGGATGACAAAATATTGATGCCGTAAGTTATAAGCGAAGAAAGGTCTCCCGTCGACAGGCTTCCCCAACCGAGTTTGCCCGTGATGACGTATGCGCCGAGCACGGAAATTACGATATAACATGCGTACATAAATAAGTTCATCGACGGAGTAAGCCAAGCAACGATTTTTTCTGCATGGACGAAATCGTTCGTTACGTCGTCGGCGGCTTTTTCAAACTTTTTGTTTTCGTAATCTTCCCTGACGTAGGTCTTTACCACGCGTATCCCCTTTACGTTTTCGTGCACCGAATTGTTAAGTGCGTCGTAACGCTTAAAAACACGGGAAAAGGTGGGCGTTGCCTTACTTATGATAAGTACGATGATACCGCCCAATATCGGCACACAGGCAAGAAACACCCAGGCAAGCGACGGACTGACGATAAACGCCATGATTATGGAAAATATCATCATCAAAGGCACTCTGACGGCAATACGAATTATCATGCCGAAAGCGTTTTGTATGTTCGTTATATCCGTAGTCATGCGGGTGACGAGGGATGATGCGGAAAATTTATCTATGTTCGCAAAAGAATATCCTTGCACTTTAACGAACATATCGTCACGCAGGTTTGCGGCAAATCCCGCGCCCGCCCTTGCGGCACATTTTCCCGAAACGACACCGCAAAAAACGGCGCAGGTCGCAAGCAAAACCAAAATTCCGCCGTAAGTTAAAAGACTACCCCAATCTACTCCGCTATTGTCTATCAATTTTGCCATTATGAAAGGCAATGCGCATTCGCAAACAACCTCGAGGGAAACGAACAGAATACTGAAAAAGGTATTTTTCTTGTTTTCCCTTAGTGATTTCATAAGAAGTTTAATCGTTTTCATTTTTGACCTCCGAAATTTTGTGAACGGAATAGTTTTTTCGCCTATCGTTTCCTAAAAAACGGTTTTTTAAAGAAACAAAGTTCGACGTCAAACTATACAGCGATTTTTTTCGTCGTTTCCCGAGAAACGACGAAAAACTTTATTTTTTCTAAATCTATTTGTTTGAATTTATTTGTTTAAAATATTTGCTTTTATGGTGTCGATGCAATAAAGAAAGGTTTGGATTTGCTCTTCCGTCAGTCCTTCCACGAGAGATTTGTCATGCTCGTAGATGAATTTATCGCATTTTTCGACCAGCTTTTTTCCTTTTTCGGTAACGGTGATTTTTTTATACCTTGCATCCTTTACACCGCTACGCTCGATAAGTCCCTTTTGTTGCATCGTGGTTAAAACTTTGGAACAAGTTGATTTTGTTACCGATAAAACCTTTTCGAGATCGCATTGAAAAATATCTTTTTCCTGATTTTCCATAAGGTATTTTAAGATAAATAAATTCGGACCCGATACCAAATCCTCTCCCAACGTGGCGGTAAAACCGTCGAGTTGTCTCGATATTAAATTTTGTAAACCGCGGATTTCCGCGCCGATAAGCCTTTTCATTTTTCGCTCCTTATCAAATTCGCCGTCAAACTGTTTGACATAAAACTATTATACTCGCATTTTTTTGCTTGTCAAATATTTTTGACGGGGTATTTGAAGTGTTTTAAAAAATTTTTTTCATACAACCCGTTAGGCTGTTTTTATAACGGCGATTAGCCTTATCGTAAAATTATGCTATCGTTTGCAAAAAAACAAGACAAACGCAACGCAAAAATCTTTTTTGTATGAAAAAAGGACGAAAGCCGTTTTAAGCGAAAGCCCGTCCTTAATTTTTTATCTGTATTGTATATTGTTAGTTCTTTAATTTATCGCCTTTTTAATTTGTCGTAAAAAAGTTATTAAAACTTTTTCGGGCAAAACAGTCGAAAGTTTTCTACGGCGAAACGATTACGAAATAAAATATTCGTAAGTAAAGGTCGTTACTTCACGATACAAAGAAATGCCGGAAACGCCTACGCTTACGGAAGGAAGAATAAAGCATTCTTTGTCTATCGACTCGAATTTATAATCGGAATATTCAAGCTTTTTCACGCTGTTTCCGCTTGTAAGAACGAATTTTACGAGATTGGACGTTTCGTCGTCGAAGACGAAGGTGTAAACGGAAGACTCGTACGTGATGTCGCTTTTTGTGCATTGCCTGCCCTTATACTGAATTTTTTCGCCTTTATCGAGCAAAGTAAGGAAACTTCCGGAAGTAATGTAAGTAGTATACTTATACATAAAATTCTTGTCGCAAGTTACTTCTACGTTTTCCGTCTTTTTGTATTCTCCGCTCCAAAATCCGTTGAGTTTGTTTTCGCAAATCTCGTAGAAAGTCTTATCGGTAAAAATCTGACGGTATGCAAGATTTTCGTTGTTAAAACCGTTTAAAGAAAATCTATACGCGTAACTTTTTCCGTCTTTATAGCAGGAAACGTATATCGGTGCTTCGGATTCGGAATCGGTGTATAAAATATTGAAAGAATACTCGTCCGAATTCATAAGTTGATTGTAAGTCAAACTTGCGGTGTTCGTGCAAGCGGTAGCGGTTGCTACCGCACTAAGACAAATTATCGTTAATAACAATTTAGCGATTTTTTTCATTAAGCCCCCTCCCTCTGAAAAGCAGATAACATAAAACATCGAAACTGCGATAACGAGCCATCGTTTTTATATAAAAATAATCGGGTTATCGTTGTGCCTTTATTAAATATTGAAAATATAAAAATATATTAAAAATCGACCTATAGCCGAACTTTTAAACAATTTGTAATTAAAAACTGCCGTTTTTGGACGCCGATTAATTACTTGATTTGCTCTTCGACAAAAGCAATTCTTCCCCCGCCCAAACAAACGTCGTTATCGTAAAACACTGCGTACTGCCCGACGGTCACTGCACGTTCGAAATCTTGCAAAATGACTTTTGCGCACCCGTCGCACACGGTTACGTGCGCCGGTTTATATTCGGCACGGTAGCGGGTTTTTACCAAGCAATCGAAATCGTCAAGCTCGGGTTTTGATAAAAAATTGACCTTATCGGTCGTAAACGATTTTGCAAAAAGTTTCTCTTCCGAGCCGTGCGACACTATAAGAGCGTTGTTTTCGGCATCCTTTTTTACAACGAACCATCTGCCGTCTTCACCGCTTTTTCCGCCAAGCCCGAGCCCCTTTCTTTGCCCTAACGTGTAACGATACAATCCTTCGTGTTTTCCGACGATTTCGCCCGTTAACGAGACTATAGCCCCACTTTTTGCGTGAACGTACTTTCTTAAAAAGTCGGAAAACTTTCCGCCTTCGGCAAGACAAACGTCGGAACTGTCCTTCTTTTTTGCCGTGGGAATATTGTTTTTTTCGGCAATAAGCCGAACTTCTTCTTTTTTAAGATCGCCGAGAGGAAACAGGGTTTTAGAAAGAACGTCCGGAGATATCATACTTAAAAAATAAGTTTGATCTTTATTTGCGTCTTCGGCTCTTTTTAAGTAGGTTTTTCCGTTTTCGACGACGGTCTTGCAATAATGCCCCGTCGCAACGTAATCACACCCGAGTTCCGCCGCCTTTCGGTGCAATGCGCCGAATTTTATATATTTGTTACATAAAACGCAAATATTTGGGGTATACCCCCTTTCGTATTCCGAAATAAAGGGTTTAAAAACGTTTTCGTTAAATACTTTTGAAAAATCTTCAACGTAATACTTAATGTTAAGTCTTTTGCAAACCGCTTCTAAATCGGAATTATCTCCGAGTTTCGAGGTAAGCGTAAAGTGCAAACCTATTACCTCGTAACCGCTCTTTTGTAAAAGGTATGCGGCAACCGAACTGTCGACGCCACCGCTCATACCCACTAAAACTTTTTGCATGATTCAATTCTATAATGGTAAAAATCATTTGTCAATAGTTTTTTTCGGCTTAGAATATATATTCACCAATTTCTCGATTTAATTCGTTTTTCCTTAACCTCAACGCCACACAAAACGGGCTTGTGTCAAAAATTCTTCAAATTCATCTCGTGCTTTTCGAATGCCTTTTTGCCGTTTAAATATCATATAAATTGACAAACTCATGCTTTAGTGTTAAAATAACAGATTATAAGCATTTTAAATGCACCCGTAGCTCAGTGGATAGAGCGCCGCCCTCCGGAGGCGGGCGCGCAGGTTCGACTCCTGTCGGGTGTACCAAAAAAAATCAAGACCGAGGTAAGAAGATTTAATTTCCCTTACTTCGGTCTTTTTTGTCACTTTTTTGACGCCTTTTTTGCCGTTTTTATACGGTTTACTGTTTTTACATTCTTTGCATATTGCCGTATTCTATTAAAAAACAGCCCTCTTGACATCGAACTTGAAACAAAAACGTTTGAAGTTTTAGATACAATGTTCGTAATACGTTTGACTTATCGACGAATCGATGATATACTTATCTCGAAGTTGAAACAAATATGAACCAAGTTCGAGGTGAAGCGATGATCAAAAGAGATTTCTATTTAAATCGTATAATTCAGAATATGTGGAATGGCGAAATAAAGGTAATTACCGGTATTAGAAGATGCGGTAAATCGGTTTTGCTTTTTGATTTGTTCTACGAATATCTTGTACGACAAAAAAAAGTTAACGAAGAAGAAATTATAAAGATTGAACTTGATCAAAGAAGAAACTATATATATCGTAATCCTATCAATTTATGTAATTACGTTGAATCGATAGTTCTTAAAAATAAGAACAAGCAATATTATTTATTTATCGACGAGGTGCAGTTTACACAAAAGATTGTCGATGTTGAAAACGGCAATATAGAGGTTACCGTCTATGATATGCTTAACGAACTTAAGTCATATAAAAATCTCGATGTCTATGTAACGGGTAGTAACTCACATGCGCTATCTGAAGATATAGCAACGGAATTTAGAGGAAGAGCAACTCAAATTCACGTTTATCCTTTCTCTTTTGAGGAGTTTTATGCCTTTTTTGGCGGCGATGAAAGAAAGGCATTGGACGAATATATGTTATACGGCGGCCTCCCTCGGCTTTTGTCGTTAAAAGACGAGAGGGATAAAAAAATGTATTTATCATCCCTTTTTAAGGAACTATATATAAAAGATATCGTCGAAAGATATAATATCGAAAGAGAAGATATCTTAAACGATATTTTAGATTTTCTCGCATCTCAAATAAGTTCGCTAACTAATCCTACAAATATAGCAAATTCAATTGCAAGTATGAAAAATGAAAAAATAAATCCCGCACTGGTATCAAAGTATATAGAACTTATTACGGAATCATTTTTGGTAAATACCGCAAGAAGATTCGATATCAAAGGTAAAAATTATTTTAATTATCCCAACAAATATTATTATACCGATATCGGGCTTCGCAACGTTAGATTGAATTTTAGGCAATTCGACCCCGGACACATAATGGAAAATATTATTTACAACGAGCTTTTGCGTAGAGGCTACTCTGTCGACGTCGGCGTAGTATACGACAGAACCAACGGTTCAACGTTGCAAAAAGAAATTGATTTTGTCGTAAACGATTGTGACCGAAAATTATATATTCAATCGGCATTTAGAATGGATAACGATAATAAGGCAATTTCAGAACTATCGTCGTTAATGCTAACTAAAGATTTCTTCAAAAAGATAATCATAAGAATGGATATACCACATCATTTCTATGACGATAACGGCATTTTTCACTGTAATCTTATTGATTTTCTTTTAGGAAAAGTCGAATTATTTTAGAATATCGATTAATTTTTAATTAAAAATACAGATAAGTGTAATGTTGTCGAAATGTTCGGTAGCAGGTTTAAAAAAGTGTATTCGACGTGCGCCGAAAACAATATTAAATTCGATTACGAATCAAACGAAGACGGTTTTCTTTTGCCTTTTACGGGAAAAACGTCACAGAAAACATCACTGTAAAATCCTAAGTTAAATTGATAAATAACGACTATATAGTTTTGAATTTATTAAAAAATCCAAATCAAACACAGGAAGTATGTATTTCTCTTCACTCACTCGGAGAGTGGATTTATAAACCAAAAAAGACCGAGGTAAGAAGATTTAATCCCCCCTTACCTCGGTCTTTTTTTTCTACCTTTTTTGACGCCTTTTTTGACGCCTTTTTTACCATTTTTCAGGCTGTTTTTTCCGTCACTTTTTTTGACTTTTCGCCTCTTTTATGGCAAATTTTTTTCTACGGCAGTTTTGTTCGTATGAGCAGTCGCCGATTTTCAAGTTATACGAAAGCATTTACCTTTTGCGAAAAAACATTTTTAATTTTTAAACGCCTATGCGATAAGTTTTTTTATTTTTTCGACGGTGTTTAAGCCTTCGTCGTAACCGCTTTCGTAGGCGGACGAAAGATTTTCAAAGTTAAAAACCCGCACGTCGTTTATTTGTGGATATATCATCATATCTGCTGTTTTGGTGCCGAGTTTTGAGCAAAAAACGTTGTCGACGACGGAAAACGTCCGCATTCCGACGTCGATTATTTTATCTATTTTGGGCGTTTTGGTAAGTTTTCCCAAAACGTCGATGCCGACGACCACGTCCGCACCTAAATCCTTGGCGAGTTTTACGGGGTTTCTTAAAAGCACTCCACCGTCCACCAAAAGTCGTCCTTCTCTTTCGACGGGTGCGAAAACGGTGGGAATAGATGCGCTTGCCAACACCGCACTTAAAAGATCGCCGTCGGTTAAATTCACGAGTGAGCCCGAAATAAGGTCCGTTGCCACGCACCCGTAAGTTATATCGAGGTTTTCTATGTTCCGTTTTCCGATATATTTTTGCAACAAACGACGCATTTTTTTACCAGCAAAAATAGATCTGCAACGTAAAAGATTAAAATTGATGTCCAAAAGATCTCTTTTTGTCAGTTTTGTAAGACAGTTTTTCATCTCCTCTATCGTCACCCCTGCCGAATAGCAACCGCCTACCACCGCCCCTATCGAGCAACCGGAAATCACGTCGGGGCGGATGTCGTTTTCCGCAAGTGCCTTTAAAAAACCGACGTGAGCAACTCCTCGCGCCCCTCCTCCGCTTAACGATAAACCTAATTTCTTTTTTGCCATAAAAACCTCGCTTTATAAATTACTTTTTATAAAGTATGGACTTTATCTCTATATTTCAAACGATAAATCGAATATTATCGTTTGCTAAATATCTTTGAAAAAGAGCCTCAAAGTTCGCCGAGTAGACGGGTAGCCGGTAGCCGTCAGCGGGTAGAAGATAACGGGGAGCGGGAGCGGGAGCGGAAGCGGAAGCGGAAGCGGAAGCGGAAGCGGAAGCGGAAGCGGAAGCGGAAGCGGGTAATGAGAAGAAAAAAGTATAAAGAAAAAAGCAAGTAGCCGAAAAAGTAAAGTTAAATGCAAATAAAAAATAAAACGGCTTTTACAATAGATAAACAAATGCCTTTTTAAAACGGCAAAAGGGGAATATTTAAGCCGTTTTTTTCAACTGTTTTGCAAAAAAGTCTGCCTATAAGCCAGTTATCGTTATTTTTCGTTGTCGAATGCAAACGAGTTTTGTAGCAAATAAATCGGTTAAAGCATAGCAATATAAAAGGAATACCAAGGCTAAATGAATTATGCACAAATGACGATTTTCGGGTTTTTAATTATATTTTCGGCAACGATTATAGGTTCGCTTGCCTCTTTTTTAGTGGGAAAAAAGCAAATAGAAAAGGCAAATTCCCTTTCCGTCGGGTTTTCGTCGGGCGTAATGCTTGCGGCGTCTTTTTGGTCACTGCTGTTACCATCCGTTAACTTAAGCCAAACTTTCCCTATCAAAGTTTTACCGCCCGTTGCGGGTTTGATTTTAGGCGGACTTTTCATGACGGGCATAAGCCGTATAGGTGTTTTCAAAGTCGAAAAAGACAAAAAAATAAAACCGCTCAAACTATTCGTTGCGGTAACCGTGCATAATATTCCCGAGGGCTTGGCGGTAGGGTTTTCTTTCGGAACGGCAAAACTTTCCGGAAGTTATGACGCATACATGACAGCCCTCACCTTTGCCGTCGGCATTGCGATACAAAACCTCCCGGAAGGTGCGGCGGTGTCACTGCCTTTTTTATCTGCTACAAAAAATAAAGCGATAGCCTTCTTTTTAGGCGGATTAAGCGGTGTAGTCGAACCGCTTTTTGCCGCCCTCGGCTTTTATTTATCCGAAAGTCTTTCTTTTTTACAACCTTATTTATTGGCTTTTGCGGGTGGGGCTATGATTTTCGTCGTGTTCGACGATTTGTTGCCGTCGGAAAAAGGAAATGGGAAATTCTTTGCTTGGACGACCTTTTTCGGCTTTGTCGTTATGACGGCTCTCGACGTTTTGCTCGGTTAAATCGAACACACCTAAAATAACACGGCGTCAACTTGATTAAAACGGCATATCGCCCGATTAAAATTAGTAATAATAAAAACTACGCGGACGAAATTCGTCCGCGCTTTTATATCGAAAACGGGCTTATATCCCGACTTTTAGATTGTCTTTGTTGTCTTTGTTGTCTTTGTTGTCTTTGTTGTCTTTGTTGTCTTTG
>CAVJMJ010000032.1:0-12501 GCA_963650915.1 Parasutterella excrementihominis
TTGCCGTTTTTCAATTTTTAGTCGTTTTTGCGGAACTTACCTTTACTTTTGAGTTAATTGTTATATCGTCGGGATCAAGCCCGATAATAACGTAATTGTTTATTGCCGTATCGTAGCGGTACGGCGTGTTTGTTGCCGCGTCGATATAGATTACGCCGCCGACTCCAACTTCGGGGAAGTGGTCGCGGTCGATACATTCGGTAACGCCGCCGTCCTTTTGTTCAAGCGCGGTAACGCGGTCGTCAAGGTCTTGTAACTCGTCGGGGTATTCTTTGGAAATAACCTCGTCGGCGGGGATTTCTAAATCGAAAGTCGCGTTAAATATTTCCGTTTGCCAAATTATCGCGTCGTCGTTGTCCGTCTTTTGAAAAAGCACTTGCATATCGACGTTGCGTTGCCTTGTAACCTTTTTCGGAAAAACATAAATGAGTCTTACCTTTTCGGGGTCGGTATCGACGTCGAAAATAAAATGTCGCGTTTTATCGACGAACGTAAAATCGCGGTTGACAATCTTAATAAACGGCGTAAATTCGGCAAGGTTCAAATTGCCTTGTTTCTTGTCGATTATCATTGTCAAATCGTCGGCAAGGTTGTTGCCGACAACGCCAATTCGGAAAAATCGTTGTTGCGGGGATTTGCCGCAAAAGGTAAGTTTCATTGCAAGCCCTCCTTCTATGCCTCGCCGCCGCTGAAAATGATTGTATCGTTTTCGTCGATCAATCCGCCGCCCTCGAAAGTCGCTTGCGGTGTTCCGTCAAGTGTAACGGTTGTACCTTGTTTCGTTCCGATTTGCTGTTCGAGGTCATTTACTTTTTGCTCGACTTGCGTTTTTGTGGTACTTGCAAGGTTTGCCGCGTCGCTTGCGGTTTGTTTTGCCTCGTTCGCGGCTGATACCGCATTGTCGGACTTTGTGTTTGCCGCACTTGCAACTTCGGTTGCGCTATCCGCTTTTGTATCCGCGCCGTTTGCGGTTTCGGTCGCCGTTTCCGCTTTGCCGACGGCGTCCTCGGCTTTGGTTTTTGCATTGTTCGCCGTAGTAACTGCGCCCGCCGCCACCGTTTCGGCGTTTCCCGCTTTTGTGTCCGCGCTTTCGGCAATACCTTTGACCGTTTCGGCGGTGGACTTTGCCGAGTTTGCCGTTTCAACTGCATTATCGGATTTTGTATTTGCGGCGTTTGACGTGCTGACGGCGTTTGCCGCTTTCGATACTGCGTCCGTAGCCTTTGCAACTGCGTCGTCGGACTTCGTGTTTGCGGCGTTTGCCGTCGAAATAGCGGTGTTTGCCGCCGCGACTGCGCTTGCGGCTTTTTCGAGTGCCTCGTCAACGATTGTTTTAATCGTCGCATAGTCGGCGACGGGGTTTATCAACTTTTTAAGATTGACGATCGACGTACCCGAAATTTCAAACGAATACAACGGGAGTTCGTAAGCCGTGTTGACGTTGTCCGCGGTCGCCGCGTAGGTGTCGTTTTGTTCGAGCGTTATTGCCTCGTAAGTACGGTTGACAACCGCTAAAAGACTGCAATTTGCGTCGTCCGACGGGTGGTACGTTTCAATACGCGCCACAACGTAACCGACAAAGCCGTCAAAGATTTGCGGGGCGACTAATTCCGCCGCCGTGATTTCGCACATACGACCTTGCACCAAAAACGCGCCCGTGCCGATTTGTATTTTTTGACCGACGATTTGCGCGGCAAGTTCGTTGCCGTAACCCTTGTAATATCCGTTTGCTTTGCTTTGGTCTATAAAACGCGAGCGTACTTCAAGCGCGTACAAATTCGCGTTGAAATTAAAACAACCTTGAAACGTTACGGGTTTTATCATTGCTGACCTCCTAATTTTTGATAACTTCGGTCAAAAGTATTTTCTTAAAACCGAGTTTGATTTTTGTATTTTTGCCGCCGCCGTCGAGCGTGATTATCTTCTCGCTTATCGGTAACGTCTTAAATAACTTGCCGTCGTAGTAAAGCGCGACTTTCGTATAAAGGCGATAACTCGAAAAATCAATCGGATCGATCGGCTTGTTGTTGTCGATTACGATATTATCGACGAAACGCGCGTTTGCGAGTTCGTAAACCGCGTTGAATTGCGCGTCTGCCAAGTATTCCGACTCGTAATATTTTGCCTTTACGGGATAAAGTCGCCCGCTTATATTGCCGCTTTCGTCCGACTGTACAATGTTGTTATCCTTGTCGCGGTAATAATAGACGGTTGCGATAGTGGAGGGGCGCGGCTTGTACTTCGGGATATATACGGGGTTTCCGTCCTTGTCGGTAACGGGGTTGCCGTCGTCGTCCGTCTTTTGCGTCGTCGTGTAAATGATATTGCCGTCCGCGTCCGTTTCGGGCGTTTCGACGTCGTATTTGATTGTTGCAACCGTTTTATTTGTCGTTGTCGAAGTCGTGGTTAGTTCGTGGATAAAGTCGCGTAAATCGACGCTTACCGCGTCCGTACACTTAACGAACGTAAAAACGATTTTGCCCGCCGCCACGTCGTAATAACTTTCGATATTGTACTCGTAATATTTCAAGTAGCATTTCAAAAACTTATACGCGTTGATAAATTGATATGTACCCGCATAACTGCCGTACGTTGTCGTTGTATCGGTGTTGTCGGTCGGGATATTGACAACAACTGGAATTTTGTTTACTGCCGTATCTTTACCGTCAAAAACTTGCGTTTTTACCTTTGTAAAGATAGCCGATAATCGCCCGTCAAAACTGCCGTCGGCGGTGTAATCAAGCAAAATTTCGGTATCCCAAAGAGTTTTGAAGTCAAGCCCTTTGACGGTGCGTTTATTGTATTCGGGTTTTACTTCGTCGGCAAAGCAAGCATATTCATAATTCCCGCGGTCGTCGTTAAGCACAGCGATTTTTGCGTCGTTAATATCAACGTCGCAAACACCCTCGGCGGAAAAAGAGTCGTTGTCGTAAACGCGGGTCGTTAAATCGTACGTCGCGTTGTCAACGTTCGTAATATGCTTTTTGTTTTCGTCGTATATTGCGATATACACGCCCGCCGCCTCCTTTTAGTCGAATAAATAACGCTTGATTGATATTTCGATTGCGCCGTCGTCGTCCGCGGTCATATTTGCGCCGATAAAATATTCGCCTTGCGGTAAATATAAAAACGATTGTTTCGTTTTATCGGTAAGTCCGTAACCGTTCGTCGATACGCCGTCCGTCGTAACCGTAATTTTTTTCGTTGACGGTTCGATTAAAATTTCCGTACCGTCGGTGTTATTTGTGGAAAGCGCGATTTCTTCTATCGTCTTACCGTCGAGCGACTGCAAATAAAGTTGTATGTTATTTGCAATATCGCCCGTAATGCGTATCGTGATAGGTGCGTCCACAAAAAACGAGTTTGTGATTTTGTATTTCGATTTGAATACGCGCCCCGCAAACCCGAAAGGAAAGCGGAGGGGAAATTTCGTATCCGCCGCCCGCGTCGATTTCAAAGAGAAAGACTCCTCGACGCGTTCGTACCAATACGTTTGACGTTCGAAAGAAAACGTTTCGACAAATAAACCCTCTTCGTTTATTTCCGATTTCGGGGCGGATTTCAAAACAACGTCGCAATATTTGTCGGTTATTCCGTCGTTGTACTCGAACAAAAACGGTGACGTGCCGCAATCCGTCAAGAAACGGAGCAACGCTTTATAATTGCTATATCCGCTCGATCCGTCCGCGTTGAAATAAATCGAAAGTGTTATCGGGTCAAATTCGGGTGTAACGTTCGTAAGGTGCTTGCCTTTTTCGCTTTCCTTGTAGGTAAGAGCGAAATTGTTTCCAAGCCCTTGCGGTTCGGCGGCAAGCGCGGTTTCGCCGTTCAAGTCAAACGAATTTGATTTGTCGTAGGTGTGTAGAATAAACCGCCTCATTACATAGCCTCCGCAAGTTTCATATTGATTTCGCGAACGAGTTTGTCGGTATCGACTTCCGCCGCGTAATTTTGTATCGTTACCGTTACGTTTTGCGTTGTGTTTTTCGTACTGTTATCGTAGTTGTAAACGTCTCCCGACGTTCCCGTACCGCTCCCGCCGTCGTAAACCGTGCCGCCGCTTTCTTCCTTTTGTGCGGGCGGTGTGGAGTCGATAATAGCGTTGACGTCGTCCATACCTTCGATATTTGACGTATCAATGCGGAGTTTGACTTCTGCGATACGGTCGATATGCACGCCGAGCCAACCGAGCGCACTATTTACGCCGTCGATAAGCCCGTTGATTATACCGATAACAAAGTTGACGGAGTCCTCAACAACGCCGACGACGATATTTATAATTTTCACGACGCCGCTAAAAATCTTTGTAACGACGTTTCCGAAAATCTTAAATATCGGGGCAAGCCAACCGAGCAACGTTCCGAGCATTTGCAAGGGTACTTGCAAGGCTTGTAAAACGATTTTTAAGGGGATAAGGGCGACCGACAAAAGCGGTTGCAATATCCCGAATAACGCTTGTATCGCAATTTGTATCGGCGTCAATATCATTTCAACAACCGTCATAAGCATATCGAGGAGCGGCGAAATAATATCGAATATTGTTTGTATAATGCCGATAACGGGTTGCAACGCCTCGGATATAATGTTAATCGCGACCGCAAGAATACCGCCGACAAGATCAATTATCGGTTGTAATACTTGCATAACCAAATCAAGCACTTGCATTACGGCGTCGAGTGCGGGTTGCAATGCCTCGCCGATAGTGGATACAAGATTATTTATCGCGTCGCGGAAAGCCTCGCACCGCGTATAAAGCAATAGCAAGATTGCCGCAACAACGGCAATAATGAGGATTATCGGATTAGCCGCAAGCGCGGATAATCCCGCTTGCAATGCGGGGATAAGTTTTATAATACCGCCGATAGCCTTTGTTACTTTACCGATACCGAGCGCAAGCGGGGCGAGAGCCGCCACCACGAGCAACGCTTTTGCGATAAACGCTTGTTGTTCAACCGTTAGCGAGTTAAACCATTCGGCGAGTTGTTGCAATTTCGGTACGATTTGCGTATTGATTATATCTGCTATTTGTTGTAATAGCGGCGCAAACGACGCGCCGATTTGCAAGCATACGTTTTTCAACCCCTCTTTAACGCGGTTAAATGCGTCGTCAAGCGTTGCAAGCGTAGATACTTGCTCGTTAGTTAATGCGTCGAGTTGCGAAAATTCGTCTTTCAATACGCTTACTTGTTCCGCTCCCGCGTTCAAAAACGGTATCATTTGATTTGCGATTTTGTCGCCGAAAATCTCGTTTGCGTACGCCGTTTGCAACGTCTTATCTTCCATACCCGCAAGCGCGGACAATATGCCGTCGAACATTTCTTCTTTGTTGTCGAAATCGTCGATATTTAGTCCGAGCGATTGCAAGGCTTTTGACGCGTTGTTTATCGTTCCCGACGATAAGTCGGTAATAGCGGCGCGGGCTTTTACGAGGGCGTTGTTGAATACTTGCGTATCGACGCCCGTTTGTAAGGCGATATATTGCCATTCTTGTATTTTTTCGGCGGATACGCCGAGCCGTTGCGACATATCGTCGATTTCCGCGCCCGTACTTGCCGCCTTTATTCCTAAACCCGCAAGCCCCGCAACTGCCGCCGCCGCGGCGGTTGAAATCGGCGTCAATTTTTGACCGACCGTCGATATAGCGTCGCCGACCTTTGTTACACGAGAGGAAAGTTCGTCGAATTTTATTTGATTGATTTTTTCGAGTTGCTTTTCGAGTTGTTGCGCTTTAAGTTCGGTTTGCGCGAGTTCGGTTTGTAGTTTTTGGTATTGCGCGGTGTCAATGTTTCCCGTTTCTTCGAGATATTGCAAACGGCGACGTAATGTATCCGCCACCGTCGCCGTATCGTCAATCGCTTGTTGTGCGATTTTTTGCGCGCGGGAAAACTTTTCGGAGTCAAATTCGAGTTCGAGGCTTTTTTGCAACGCGTTTAATTCGGATTGCGACGATTTCGCCGCGTCGCGCATAGACTTCATTTGCTTATTAAAAGTCGTAGCGTCCGCGCTTATTTCAACTGTTAATCCGCGAATACTTGTTGCCATTTCACGAGCCTCCTTTTAAGAATTTGACCGCGTCGTTTTGTGAAACGTCGCGCACATTATAATTTTTGTTTTTTGCCTTTGCCGTCCGTAATTGCCGTATCATTTGCTTTAAGTTTGCAATATCAATCGACATTATCAAGACGTAAAGGTCATTGAAATGCGAATTACGGATAAACACGTCTTGTATTTTATGCTCGACGCATTTTCGCATAATCGCAACGTAGCGCGGCACGGTTAGAGTTTTACTTTGATTGTCGGGTTGCGGGTCGAGCCGTTTGTAAACCGCCAACAATCGCGTAAATTCCTCGCCGTGCGTTACAAGTTTTTTGAGTCCGACGTCGCCGTTGACATAGCGATTTCAAATACTCGTTTGATTGCGTCGGTAAGGCGGGTAAGGTATTCCGCGTCCGCCAAATCGAACAAACGCAAAAACGACTTATAGTCGGGGAGTTCGTCGCTATCCATAAAGCAATAAAGGGCTTTAAGATTTGACAAAATATGCGCTTTATCTTCGACGAGTCCGTCTTTGCCGACGCGTTCGACGTATGCAAAAAGGGTTTCCGCCCTTGCTTGCAACGGGAAGTTAGCCTCCCAACGCTCCTCGGCAAATAAAGACGTATCAATGCCGACGCTTATTTCGCTTTTTTTGACGACGAGTTTACCGTCGGCGTCGAGTTCCTTTTCAAGTACGGGTAATTTCGTTTTTATCATTCTTCAAGCCCTCCGATTGCTTATTCCGCCATAGTCGGGAAAACGACTTCGTCGCCGAAAGTATCGTAATCGGGATCGTCGGGCGTAACGGTCATTTGCCAAACGGTAACTTCGTTGCCCTTGTCGTCAACGTATTTTTGACCGTTTGCCGCTAAAAGCGAAGTACCGCTTATTTCGAGCGCGGTATCGAAAGACGACTCGTTAATATCGTCGGTCGTTTGGTCGAAAGACTCGGCGGGGCGAGTGGACGTTACGCCGTAAAGCATAGTTTTTGCAATCGGCATTGCGCCGTCCTCGTCAATGCCGCACGTTTCGAAGTAGATAACGTGCGAAATGTTTTTGACTTGCTTTATATCGGCAAGTCCTTGTTTTGTTCTTATCTTGCGACCCATAGCGATTTCGTAAGCGTCGCAAACGTTGTTTTGAGTAAGAGTTGCCGTTTTGCCTTTTTCGTTGACGATATGGACGATACGGCGACCGTCGCCGTAAATTTTCTTTACGGACGAGTCGTTTTCAAGTGCGAGTTTCATTGACGTACCCATACTTGCAAACGCGCCGAAAACGCCTTGCGCGTCGGGTACGGCGTATTTTACGTTCTGCACGTTAAAACGTACAAGAGTTTTTTTGTTGTCTGCCATTATTGTTTACCTCCGTTTTGGATAGTTTTTTTGATTGCGTCAAAGATTTGCGGTTCGGTACTGTCGAAACATTTACGGATAAAACCCGCGTGAGGCGACTTTTCGGCGTATTCCAATACGTTTGAAAGCGGTATGTTTTGTTTACCGCCGCCGTTTACCGTCTTTGTGTTGCCGACGTATCGGTGATCTTTGTATTTCGTTTTTATTTCCCACGAGTTCGCCATACCGCCCGTATCTTGCGGCGTTGCTTGTTCAACGGCGGATTTGAAAACTTCCGCTCCCGCTTGTACGGCGTCTTGTCGGACGTCGAAAGACGAGTGTTGAAAGTCTGTCAAAATTTGCGAAAGCGCGTCGGGCATATCTTCAAGAGCAATTCTTCCCGTCGTAATGCTTGTCGTTTTAGCCATTGTTTGCCACCTCAAAATAAACAAATTCGACGTTTAATCCGCGATACGGATTGTCTATATCGGCAATATCCGCGGCGTCGTTTGCAAGACGAAAGCGTTTATCGCTCAATATCGCGCGTTTGACCGCTTGCAAGCGGTTTTGCGCGTCCGTATAGCGCGGGTCGGTCTTTTCGTACGAGTAGTAGTAATTGACGTCGATATACACGCGGGAAAGCGTACAAGTACCGTCGCCGTATGTATGCGGGCGGTCGGATACGACGCGAAACACGACGTACTCGTCTTTGTTGACTGCCACGTCGGAATTTTCGATATAATCCGTTTCCACTCTTCGCAAGTGGTTTGATAACACGCCGTAGTGAAGTAACGTATTATCGAGGATTTCTTGTATAACCGTCCTAACGTCCATTATCTAACCTCGTACTTTTTGACTTGAAATTCGAGCATTTTGTTTTGTTGAAGGTAGTTATCCGCCGCCGACGCAAGTTTGAAAGCGTGCGCGTCGTCGATAACGCCGTTAAGGTAAATGCGAACGTCTTTTGTAATCAATGCGTCGTAAACCGCTTTGACGTACGGCATACGCACGCGAGCGGGTCTTGTTACGCCGTCGGCTTGTTGTTGAATAGCCGCCGCCCCGTAGGACGAAAGCCACTCGACATAAAAACAATCGGTCGTAATCGGTTCGGCGTTGTCGTCCGTTCCGATTTGTGATTTGATTGTTTCCCACTCCGTCGCCGCGCCTTTACCCGCAACGTGTCGCGTCTTTTGTACCGCAAAGCGTACAAGCGTACGTTTTTCCTTTACCGTTTGCGACATATTACTTCGACCTCCGCATTTGCGAAATCAACGCAACAATCATACCGTCTTTTTTGACTATCTCGTCGGGTGTTCCTTTATCTACCGCGTCGGCGTAAATTGCTTTGACGGCATACGCGCGTTTGCTCGTTATAAGTTCCGCGGGTACGCCGCTATCAATCATAAATTCGACCGCCGCGTCGATTGAGTCTTGTATTTCTTGTTTTTTGTGCGGGTCTGCGTCAAAGTAGCCCATTTTATAGAGAATTTTATCAACTTCTTGCATTGTTGACCTCCTAAACGTTTACCGTTGCGTATCGGCTATGCGCCCGACCCGCACGAAAAATCAAGCGAATTTTAGCCGCCGACGGTGGTTTTTGCGGCTTTCTGTACGGACATAAAGCCGTTGTACACGGCGGGAGAGCCGCCGACAAAGCCACTTACCTTGAAAGCGATAACGCCTTCTTTGAATTTGTAATCGGTGGACTTTTCGACTTCAACGTCGGTAAAGTACGCAAGTTCGTATGCGTTGAGTTTACCGTAAATGATATACGGATCGCCCGCGGTTACGGTTGCAAACGGAGCAAGTTTGCTCGTGCAAACGAACGGAATACCGTTGATAGTTCCCGTATTGCCGCGTACGACAATATCGTATGCGCGTCTTTTGTCCGTGCCTTTGACCTTTGCAAACTCTTTAAGGGTAAGTTTGTTGAGTATCAAAGTAGCGTCGCCTTCTACGTCCTCGTCGCCGCCGTAATCGAAAACGATATTGTCGAGCGTGTTTTCGTCGATAGCCGCAATCGTCTTGCGCTGATCTGCCTCGATAATGCTTGTCGGGGCGTTGATAATGCCGACAAGTTCGCCGCTACCGCTACCGTTGAGAATTTGCGAAATAAGTTTCTTGCGGAACGCGCCTTTGATTGCGTTTTCAACCTCGGCGGTGTAACGCGCGGGCGGCAACTTTTCGACTTCCTCGTTGACCTCGGCGTATGCGGTGATTTTTACTTTGTTAATCGTCGCATAATCAAAGGTCGGTTCGGCGGTGGTATAAGCCGCGCCTTCCGCGGTTATTCCGCCTTCGCCAATCGTTTTGAGGAACGGTGCTTTGTAACTTTCGCAACCCGCACCTTGCAAAGGTACGATTTTAACGAGGTTGTCAAGCGTTCCGACCTGCTCGAAAGCGGGGTTGATTTCACCGCTTGCAAGGTCGGTCATTGCCGTTTTTGCGGACGATACGGCGCGGAGTTCAAAGGTTGCTTTTTTGCCCGCTTTAAGGGCTTTTGCGCGTTCTTCGATTTTCGCATTGTTTGCGGAGTTTCTTTCTTCTTCCGCGGTGTTTCCCGATTTGAATACAACGCCGTTTGCGGGCGCGGGTGCGCCGCCGTTAGGTTTGCGAGCCGCGCGGAGTTCTTCTTCGCGTCTTGCGTCGTCGGCGTCTTTCTTCGCGTGTTCGATAGTGTAGTCGAGTTTTTCGACTTCGGAGCGGATTTCCGCGAAACGTTCCGCGGTGGTTTCGGGTTTTGCGAGTTCCGCCAAAAGTGCGGCGCGTCTTTCGATAAGTTCTTTAAGGTTCATAGTGTTTTCTTGCCTCCAAAAATAAATATTTTTCTTTCGCAAGATTAAACGCCGCTTGCGAGTCGGCGTCGCGTCGCCTTTGTTCATTATCCAACGCCGCCGCCTTCGCGTTATCCAACGCGATTTTGTCGTTATCCAACGAGGCGCGGGAGCGCGCATTTATCGAAGTTTGCGGATACGCACCGTCGTTTACGGCGGATACCTCGCAAACCTTTGATATTTTAGTTATTCGGCGAGTCGGCATTTCCTTGTCAAGGTCGCTCCAATCTTCGCCCGATACCATTATTCCGAACGCAAACGACATATCCTCAATATCGCCGCGTTGCACCGCCGAGCAAAGTTCGCGGGCGGTGGAGTTGTTTTCAACGTCAAGCGTTGTTTGTATACGCATACCGCGGTCGTCGATTGCAATATCCATTGTCGAGCGTTTGCCGCGTCTATGCCGCGCAAGCGGTATCATACCGTCGTCGTGGTTTATCATAAACTTGACGTCCGATAAATCCGCCTCGTCGAGTGCGTGCGGGTCTATTTCTTCGAAAAAGTAATCGCCGATCGCCGTACGTTCGTTAAAAACGATAGGGTAACCCTCGATAATTCCTTTTGTCGGTTCGATCGTCGGGCTTTGCATATCGCGAGCAAAGCGACGGAATACAAAACCTTTGTCAATGTTAGGTATTTCGGGCATTATTCTTTGTCCTCCTTTGAGTCGGTCGGCTTTGCCGTCGGTTTCTTCCCTTGCGACAAAGACGTTAATTGATATTGATTTGCGATTGATACGTCAATGTAGTTAAGCGAAACGCGCGTCGGTTCGCCGTCGGGGTCATAGCCCAACAATTCGCGGCGTTCGTCGCGAGAGAGCAATGCGTCGTCTTTCGTCATTTCCGCAATTTCTTGACGGCGCGCGAACGACAACGATTGTACGATTTTGTCGTAATACTTTATCGTGCGTCCGTATGCAAGTTGACGCGGCGTGAATAACGTTATCTTGAAAGCCTCGGCAATCTGCAATAACAAGCCTTCGACTGCCGTTTGATAAAACGCGGTGTATTCGTCGTCGGTGTACTTGCCGAGGTATATCGGCAACGAAACGCCGAAAAACGACAATATTTCGTCGCGTACAAACGACAACGTATTCGACGGTATATCCGTCGCCGAAATATTTATCGGTTGAAATTCCGACTCGTAATCGGTTGCAACTATGCCGTACTTACTGTCAAAAAGGTGCTTTTCAAATTCCTCGCGGGTTATGGTGCGTTTGTCCGCGTCGGCAACGGTTTTCATTGACAAAATACCTTTAAGCGACAAAGACGACTCTAACGCTTTCGGGATAGACTCTTTTATTACGCTCAGCGTTTGCAAATTGCCGAGCATTGCGCGGAAATCCGCACGCCCTCCGACGTCGCCGCCGAGATATTGATTTGCGCCGTAACCGAGTCTAACGTGTATCAAGTCGCTATACGGCAAATCAAGCACGATACCGTTTTTGCCCGTAAGTTCCGCGCGCATTTCGCCGTCGGCGTAATACAACTTGATTGACGCGTATTCGATAGGGTAAAAGCCGCGTGTAACGCGACGGACGCTATCGGTATCTTTGATTTTCACTTCGTCATACGCCCAATAAATGAAACAATTTCGGTTTAAGAGGGTAATGTATGCGACCTTGTACAAAAAGTCTTTAAGCCCGCAAAGCGGGTTTACTCGCGCGGCAAATACCGCGTTTATATCGTCGTCCGCAACAATGATACGGCGCGGGTTTTGCGCCTCGACAACCGATTTTAGGTTGCATTTCGATACTTCCTCGGCGACGCGGTGTACCGCCGTTTTGACAATATCCGACGCCGTTACGTCTTTCCCGAAAGCGGAAAAAACAACGGAATTTGCGTTAATTATGCGGTTGTAGTTGCTCGCGCTATCCCAACCGAGCAAACTTTGTATTGCGTTTTTAAGCGTTCCCAATGCCCGCCGCCTCCTTGACGAAAATAAAAAAAGTGGGTCGATACGGTTAATAAGCACAAACGGTTGTTTGTACTCAAAACACAATATCGACCCACTTGACTTTTTGTTATAAAAGTTAGGGTACGCACCGCCGAAACGGTGGATATGCCTATTTAATTACTTTCATTTTACTCGTTTTCGATTACGAAGTCAAGACTTTTTACGATATATCGCGAAATTTTGTTCGCTTTTTATCGTGAAAGTGTATTCGCGACCGCATTTCGGACAATAAAACGTCGCATTGATTAAACCGTCGCGGGCGTCATACTTGCCGATTAAACGATTGTGTATCGGGCAACGGACTTCTCGCATAAAGGCGGGGTTTTGCTTTCGTGTGTCTT
>CAVJMJ010000033.1:0-11839 GCA_963650915.1 Parasutterella excrementihominis
GGAAGCTGTCAACTTGTTGACTGATGAGGTGTAGCCGACGATAGTCGGCGTTAAGAATTATATAGTAACACATACCTCATTTAGTCATGTTGAGCGGAACGCAGTGTAGTCGAAACATCTAGGCGTAGCCGCATAGGGAAATAAAACACCTCATCCACCGCAAAGCGGTCCCCCTGCCCCCTCGGTCTTACGACCTTCGGGCTTCGGCTACGGACAACACACTGTGTTATCCGCTTAACGCCTACGCACCCCTACCGGGTGAAGGCTGATGCGGAATGGCGGATTATATAAATGCGCCTGCGGCTGGATCCTTCGACAGGCTCAGGATGACCTGACGGAATGGCTTTACTCCGAGGGGAAGGCTGATGCGGAATGGCAAATTATATAAATGCGCCTGCGGCTAGATCCTTCGACAGGCTCAGGATGACCTGACGGAATGGCTTTACTCCGAGGTGAAGGCTGATGCGGAATGGCGAATTATAAAAACGCTCGGGCGTTTCGCAAAAACGAAACGCCCGAGGCGGAACCGATTGTGGAAAGGTTACCAAACAAGGGGATTTCCGCAAGCGGGGTTAAGTTGTGTTTTTGACCGATTGCGGAAAGGTTACTAAATAGGAAGATTTCCGCAATCGGGGTGGAGTTAAGATTAGTTACACACTAAGATTAACCATGTATCAATTGTTAACCACGTATCAAAGTTAATCACGCACTATAATCGTGTATCAATGTTGTGTATGCACTATAATCACGTATCAATGTTATTTACGCACTATAATTACGTATTAAAGCCATTTATGCACCGATGATTCCGCACTAACAGATGCGTATTGAAAGTCACGCAATATAATTATGAACTAAGAATCACGCACTATAATCGTGTATCAATGTTGTGTATGCACTATAATCACGTATCAATGTTATTTACGCACTATAATTACGTATTAAAGCCATTTATGCACCGATGATTCCGCACTAACAGATGCGTATTGAAAGTCACGCAATATAATTATGAACTAAGAATCACGCACTATAATCGTGTATCAATGTTGTGTATGCACTATAATCACGTATCAATGTTATTTACGCACTATAATTACGTATTAAAGCCATTTATGCACCGATGATTCCGCACTAACAAATACGTATTGAAAATCACGCAATATAATTATGAACTAAGAATCACGCACTATAATCGTGTATCAATGTCATTGTCATTTACGCAATACAATCACGTATCAATGTTGTTTACGCACTATAATTACGCACTAATAGGCACGCATTAAGACGCATCAAAATTTATTACGAGTTAAAGTTGATTAAAAATTAAGGTTAATTACGCAACCGTGTAGTTCCAAACTACCTTTGCCTGACAATCGTCGTACCAAGCGGAGTCGAATATTACGGTTTCTTCTTCGGAGAAGCAGAAATATATCGTCTGATCGGCAGTCCAGCCGTTGAAGATATCTCTTTTAAAAGCAGTGGGAATTTTTTCGACGACTAACTTAGTCAAACTCGTGCAGTTTGCAAATATTTCAATTCCGAAAGTCTCTACGTTGGGGATATTAAGTTTCTTCAACGCAGTACAACCGCTAAATGCGTAGTTTGCAATTTCGACGATAGTTTCGGTGTTCTTAACTTCTTCGAGAGAGGTACAATCGAGGAACATGTTTATAGATATTATCGTCTGTCCGCTAAGGGTGACTGTCTTCAAGTTACTGCATCCTTTGAATGTTGCGGTGCCGAAAGTTTCAACCGTTTCGGGAACGGTGAATTCGGTTAACCCGGTACAATTCTGGAAGACGTAGTTAGGAAGAGCAGTAATGCCTTTACCTAATTTAACGGAGGTAAGACTTTCGCATCCGTTGAAGAAGTAAGTGCCTATCGAAGTTACGCTATCGGGAAGAACTACCGATTTAAGAGCGGTACAATTCTGGAAGACGTAATTACCCATCGTTTCTACGCCGTCGGGTATAGTTATCGACGTAAGTGCGGTACAACCGTTAAATACGGAGTTACCGACTGTCTTTAACCCGGTACCAAAATTAACGGACGTAAGAGCGGTACAACCCGTAAATGCATATTGTCCGATTGACGTTACGCTGTTAGGAATAGTTATCGACGTAAGAGCGGTACAACCGTAAAACGCACCGTCGCCTATCGTAGTTACCGTTTCGGGAATTGTAAACTTTTCAAGTGAGGTACAATTCTGGAAGGCGTAATTGGGAATCGATGTGATTTCACTTTCGATAACGACTTCGGTAAGTTTAGACGCACCTGATAACAAATACGTAATTAAAGAGTTCGTTTGTATCGTTGCTTTTTGGAGCGCACTGTCTTTGAAGGTAGCATATGAAGCACTCGTTCCTTTATACTCGATTCCGTCCTTGAAGGTGAATTCCTTAATAGCGGTGCCTTGGAAAGCCCCGTAGCCTATAGTTTCCAAAGAATCGGGAAGGTTTATAGAGGTAAGCGAAGAACAGTTACGGAAAGTATAACCGCCTATTAACGTCACGTTGCCTTTTAAGGTAACGCTTTCAAGCGAAGTACAACCGTCAAACATGTATCCTACAGCGTAGGTCGTGCCGAGTTTTTCAACACTTGCGGGGATAGTAATCGATTTAAGACCGGTTGCATCCTTAAATGCATAGTTAGCCAAAGTTACGTTTTCGGGAAGGGTTACCGAAGTGACTTTGTCACAACCTGCGAAAGCGTATCCGTTTATCGTAACGCCGTCAGGGAGGCTAACCGCACCGCTCTTTCCTGCGGGGAAGCATACAAGCTTGTTATCACTTGTAAGAAGTGCACCGGAAGCGTCTTCTTTAAACGCCTTGCTACCCGTAGCGACTTTGATTTCCGTCAAGTTTTTGTTATAGGCAAACGTTGCGGTTCCTAAGTTTGCGACGGTTAGTCCTTTAGGAACGGTTATAGTTTCGTTCGCAGTATTTGCAAACGAGTAGGAGCCGACCACGATAGCATCTTCGGGAACGTCTAATTTTAACGACGTACAGTTATAGAAAACGTATCCGCCTATCTTTGTAATTTTGCCTTTAAAGGTAACGTCGGTCAAATCGGCACAGTCCGCAAAGGTGTAAACACTGCCCGTTGCCGAACAGGTAGTTTTTGCGGTACCAATCATCGTAACGCCACTCGGTACTTCGATCTTTTTAAGACCTGAGGCTTGGAAGGTGTAAGTACCTAAGAAGGTGAGCGCCGAATTTTCACCGAACGTGACTTCCGTAAGGGCGGTACAGTTTTTAAACATGTAGTTACCTAACGCCGTAACGCCGTCGGGAACGGCAAGCGATTTAAGCGAGGTACAAGCTGCGTTGACATCTTTGTAAGGAGCAGTTGAACCCGTATAGTTAGAGAACATATAGGTACCGAATGTGGTAAGAGCAGAGTTTTCACCGAAGTTTACGCTTTTAAGGTTAATGCAACCCGAGAAGCAGTAAGTACCGAACGTCTTTACCGTGTCGGGGATATCTATGCTTGTAAGACTCTGGCAATTATAGAATGCATAACCGCCTATCGTGGTCAAACCATCGTTAAGCTTTATCTCGGAAAGAGAGGTTGCGTTCACGAATGACCCATCGGCAATTTTTTGTACCGATGAAGGAAGAGTGAACGATTGAACATTCGTACCCGCTAAGAACTGAGCACCGAGGGTGGTTAACAAACTACCTTCCTCAAAATTAACGGAAGTTAAACTCTTGCAGTCCAAGAAGGCTTTCGTGTTAATGGTCTTTAAACTCTTAGGTAAGGTTATTTCGGTTAAAGCCGTATTCATAAACACATTCGAACCAAGAGTGGTTAACCCACTGCCTTCTTCAAAGGTTACGCTTTGAAGACCGGTACAGTTAGCGAAAGCGAAGTTGCCTATCGTAGTTACGGATTTAGGTATAACTACGGAAGTAAGGGCTAAACAGGGGTTGCCGTAAGTAGCGTTGCCAATCGAAGAATATCCGAATGCGTACGTGTCGATAGTAGTTAAAGCCGACTTACCGGCATCGTTTTTGTCAAAGGTAATCGACGCAAGATTTTCGTTTCCGACGAAAGCGTAACTACCGATCTTTGTAACCTTAGAGGGTATAACGACAGCTTTTATGTCTGCCTTACGGAAAGCGTAGGTACCTATCGAAGTAAGTTTGCTTCCGCTTTCAAAGGTTAACGTTGCCAACTTAGTGCATCCGTCGAAAGCGTAGTTACCTATACTCGTGACGTTAGCGGGTATCTCAATCGAAGTCAATTCATCGCAATTTTGGAAAGCGTAGTTACCTATACTCGTGACTTTAGAAGGTATCGTAATCGATTTAATTGCCGAACCGTTGAACATGTATTGAGGAATGGCTGTAAACCCTACGCCGTTAGGTAAAGTTACCGTTTCAAGAGAGGTACAACCCGAGAAAACGTACGTACCGACGTTAGCACTCTTCAATGCACTCGGGTTTTCCGCACTGTGTTCAAAGGTAACGGAGGTCAAATTAGTACAGTTAATAAAGGCACCTGCGCCGAGTTTTTCAAGAGTATAAGGAATCGTAACCGATTTAATTGCTTTTTGACTTTCGAAAGCGTAAGCCGAAATTTCGGTAATGCCCGTTTCTATGGTTAACTTGCCGTCCTTATCGACGTCGGGCGTACCGAATACGAATAAGATTGCACTGCCTACGTTGTTCGTCTTAGTAGAATCGTAACTATAAACGTAAGGTTTGCCCGAAACGGTTGCGAAGCTCGTATTGTCCGACGCTATATTTATAATTTTAAGATTAGGTGCGTCTTTAAACACGTAGTCGATATCGGTTATCGATTTTGAAAGGGTTACTTCGGTAAGGTTTATACAATTGTAGAACAATCTGCCTTTGTTGCTTTCAGTGTCCGTCCCCTTGCCTAATTCGACGGAATCGGCGGTAGAGACGGGGAATTCAAAGGAAGTTATCCCGGTGTTTGCAAACGCCTTATACTGAATCTTTTCAATGTCGCATTTGCCTGCGTTTTCACCTTCGGTATACGTTGCAAAGGTTACCTTCGTCAAATTCGGCAAATTCATGAAAGCACCATACTCGATGGTTTTTACCGTTTTAGGTATTACTATAGAGGTAAGACCCGTAGCATAAGAAGACGATAACGAGCTACCCAAAGCGTTGTTGCCGATGGTTTCAAGCCCGTCGGGGAGTTCTATGGAAGTAAGCTTCGTGCACTTAGAGAATGATTGCTTTAACGTTTTAAGAATGCTACCTTTCCTAAATGTAACTTTTTCAATATCGGGAGAATAATTGAACGCAGAAGACATGGAAGAAACGGTAGCGGGGATTTCAACGTCCTTAAGAGCGGAATAGGTGAAAGTACTCGTCATATCGTAACCGTCTTTCTCCGAAGTTTCGGGTAAGTTGATAAGCGTTTTTAAAGCGGAACACATACCGAACGTACCATATAAACCGTAATGATATTCTTGAGCGGAGGCAGTCGTTGAGGTGTCGAATTTTTGTTTAAAGGAACCGCTCTTTAATTTAGAAACGCCCTCTCCTTTGAACTCTACGTATTCAAGCCCTTTGCAGTAGTAGAATGCATACTGACCGATATATTCTATTGTGGAAGGAATAACGACTTTTTTAAGAGCAGCGTTGTAAGTGGTAGAACCATAATACGAACTGTATCCCATGAGATAGGAACCGATGTAAGTGGTTCTGTCAGGGAATATGAGTTCGGTAACTGGTGCGTTAGAGAACACACCGTAGTAGTAACCGTCTGAACTATAACCGTCGGATATAACCAACGGGTTTTTATAACTTCCGTCATCGTTCTTTTCGCTTTCCTCCTCGAAGGTAACGGTCTTAAGAGCATAACAAGATGAAAACGCCTTAAGGCCGATGTACGATACGCTCTTAGGTATGTTGATGGATTCGAGCAACTTGCAGTAATAGAAAGCTTCGCTACCGATAGAAGTTACGGTAGAAGGAATGGTAACGTTTACCAAAGTATCACACCAGTAGAACATCTTGTCGAAAATCTCGGTAAGACCTTCGGGGAGTTGTATCGACTGAAGTTGACTGCTATAAAACGCTTGTTCGCCGAAAGTTAATTTAACGTCGGGGTCGATACCTTCGCTAAACGTAATAGCGGTTACCTGAGAACCCATAAATGCTTTTGAGGCAATGGAAGCAGTGGTTTTAGGTAAGTCTACCGTGCCGATTTTTGCACTGGGGCAGAAGAGTAAGTCTGTAGGCGTACCGTCTACCGCACCGAACAAAATACCGTCGACAGAAGCGTATTTCGGGTTGCCTTTTGCAACGTTTATCGCTTCTAATGCGTAGGTTTTATAGCCGTAGAACATGTTGAAAATGTTCTTTTTAAGAATGGTATCGTAACCATCTGCTATAGAAGTAAGCGTCGTAGGTAAGTTCACGGTTACGAGTTTCGGACAACTGTAGAACATCATCGAGCCGACTTCGGTAGTCTTTTCGGGTAAAGATATTTCGGTAAGCGAAGAACAATTTCTGAAAACCTCGTCACCGAAGACTAAATCGCTGTCACGATTATCGTCAAACACTACGGTTGCAAGTGCCGTGCATCCGTAGAACGCGCTATCGCCGATTTTGGTTATGTTCTTTCCTATCGTAACTTTAGTAAGTTTGGTTCTGCCGTTAAATACGTTTGCACCGATAGTGGTAAGCGTATCGGGTGTTTTGTACTCACCTTCCTTTTCAACGGGATAGAACAAAAGGGTCGTAACGTCATAATCGTAAACGACGTTGTCTGTTACAGTGTAGTTGGGGTTATCTTTGTCAACATTGACCTCGACAAGTTTTTTGCCGAATACGCCCGCGATTTCAACCGCACTCGTTTCCTTACCGATGTTAAGGGTGGTTACGTAGTAAGCGGGAACAACCGCTTCACTGCCGAAAGCAGCGGTTTCGAATTTTGAGCAGTCTTTGGAGTTAAGGTTTACGGTAATAAGTTTGGTGCAACCGCCGAAAGCGTTTGCGCCGAGTTTAACTAAGTTTTCGGGGAGGGTTACCGTGGTAAACGCGGTGTTGGTTAAGCCGTAGAAGGCAAAACTTTCGATGGTGAGGTCGTTTAAACCGCCTTCAAAAGTAACCGAGGTTATGCCCGTGCATCCCCTGAAAGCGTACTTACCGATGTAAGTAACGTTACTCGGAATTTCTATAGAGGTAAGCTTGGTAGCACCCGTATAAGTATACGACGGCTTTTCGTCCGTATAGTCGTCTTTCTTAAACTTGGTGCAGAACGCACTTTCGGCTATAGCGGTAACGTCGGAAGGAATGGCGTATGCACCCTCTTTTCCGGCAGGATAGTAAACCAAGGTAAGATTTTTATCGTTTTCATTGGTTTCCATAACGACGCCGTCTTTGGAAATATACTTACCGTTATCGTCCGTAAAATATACGTTGGCAAGTTTGGAGCAAAGCCTGAACATGCTTCCGCTAAACGCTTGTAAACGAGTGGGTAAGGTTATTTCGAGCAAGTTGGAGCAGGAATAGAAGGCTTCGTCCGCAATGGTCAAAGGTGCTCCTTCTTCGCCTTCCGCAGGTGATTCGAAAACGACGGAAGTCAAGTTGGAGTTGGACTTGAATGCGTTCTTTTCAATCGTCGTGACCGTCGCGGGAATGGTAACCGAAGTTATCTTGGAACTTGCAAATATACCTTGAGATATAGTCGAGATTTCATCGTCGATTGTTACCGAACCGAGTTTTGCGTAAGGAACGGCGTATATTTCTTTCGCACCCGTAACGCCGTTACTTTGGTACATAACACCGTCTTTAGTCCAGTAAGGACCTTTTTCGCCTTCGGTGGTATCTGTTTCGTAAATTTCGAATTCGGCAAGCGAAGAACAACTTTGGAAAGCCGAACCGGTGGCGTTAACGCCGTCTTGACCGATAAATATGTATTTAATCGTGTCGGGAATTTTGATTTTAACGAGTTTGGTTGCCGACGCAAAGGCAGAACCGTTGATAACGGTTACTCGTTTGCCATTATACGTTTCGGGAATATATACCTCGGTAAGAAGGTTGATATATTCGCCTTTTTCTACGTAGTAACTCTTTTCAGTTTCGCCTTCTTGCAAGGTTTCGTTGAGTTCGAAATTCAAAACTTCAACGAATTTCGCTTCCAAAGTAACTTCGCTGATACGGTCGTATGCGTAAAGCGAATCACCGTTTTCGTCGGTGTATCTTATCGAACCTAAATACCAACCGTAGAATGCGTTAGTCGTTACGGTGTATTCGGGAGTGGGTAAGCGATATTGAGTCATGTAAGAAACTTCGTCTTCCAAAGTTCCCTCTTCCTCACCGTTTGCCCAGTTCATGGTGACTTTGAATGTCTTAGGATTCCAGCCTGCGTACAACGTAACGTTGTTGTTTAAGGTAAAGGTTCCGTCGTTGTATTTTTTACCGCTTGCGGCACCGTCGATTGCATTGTACCAACCGATGAAATCGTAACCGCCTTTTACGCTCTCGGGAAGTTTAAGATAATCGCCTTCCGCAACGTAAAGAGCCGATACGTCCGTACCATCGTTTGAGTTAAAGACTACTTCGTAAACCTGTAATTTCAAGGTGACGCCGGTGCCGTAGCCGACGGCGGTAACTTTAACGGTGTGTTCGCCCGGAGTCGTAAACCCGAGTTCGAGCGAGTGAGGCTCGGATGCGGAAACAAGTTCGTTACGGTTATCGATATCCACACGATAATGGGTTGCGCCGAAAACGTTGCCCCAATATACCTTACCGTCTTTGTAATAAACCATATCTTCGGTAAGTTTTGCAACGCTCGATACGGAAACGGGATCGGAATAGGATGAAGAGGCAGAAGCGGTCGTTACCATTACGGCAACCGTCCAATCGGTACCCGCAAAGTAAGATTCGCTTAACTCTAAAGAATTGGTCGCCGTTTCGTAAGTCGTGTTGCCGATAAGGACGGTATAACTCTTTGCGCCTTCAACGGCATCCCACATTAAATACGACTTTTTATCGGTCGTACTACTGCTTAATCTGACGTTCACGGGAGAAGCGAGCGTTTCTTTGGTGTAAGAAACGGACTTTGCTTCGGGTGAATAATAGTTGTCGGCAAGAGGAGTTACCTCAACGGAGATTTCGCCCTTACCGTAATTCTTTAAGGAAAGTTCGGGCGCGGTAACGTAGTAAGTTTCGGTTTTGCCGTTATAGGTAACCGCTACTTTATAAGATGTCGCGTTTTCTACCGCAGACCAAGTGGCTTTTTCGTCGTCTTCAACGACTTTAAGGTCTTCAACGGCTTCCAAACCCTGTTCGAAAACGTAGGTTTCGGAAACGGAGGTCAAATAGCCTTGTTTGGTCGCTTTAACGGTAAATTTGATACCGCCTTTCTGCATTTCGCAGTTTGCAAAGTTGTAGGTTAAAGAGGTACCGTTAGATACGCCGGTATGCTTATGGGCTTTGTTACCGCAATCGACGGTGATCAAGTATTCTTCGGCACCCGGAACGGCATTATAGGTTAAAATCGTGCCGTTTACTACCTTGAAGAGAGAAACTTTTGCAAGTGCTTTGTTCTTGTAGTAGGAGTAACCCGTTTTGCCTTTATAAGATACCTGAATTTTGTATTCGCCGGCGTTTAACGAGTTGAAATTGAATTCCCACTCGTAAGCGGAAGACACCGTTTTGGAAGCGTCGTCACTTGCCAAAGTGCCGTCTGCTTTATAAACGTAAACGGTATACGAACCGATGCCGAGGTTGTTCCAGGTAATCTTTCCGTCCTTAACGGATACGACGGGAACGTCGGACTTCCACACGGCAAACAAAACGGTGTTTTGATAAAGAACTTCACCGTTATATTGATAGGTTAATTTTTCGGCATCGTCGTAGTCGCTTACGAACCAACCGACGAAGGTGTAGCCCTCTCTTACGGGTGCGGTCGTATCGGCTATACCGTCGGTGGTTTTTGCCGTCGTTACGGTTGCGCCGTCGTAATTCGGGTTATAAGTAACGCTGAATTCCTTTTCGTCACCCGAAAGTGCGGCGTAGCATGCGTATAACGTCATGTCACCGGTTACGGCTTCCGAACCGAACTGGTAAGGCTCTTTGAATTCTTTGTCCTTGTACCAGCCGATAAAGGTCATGCCCTCTTTTACGGGGTCGGCGGGCTTAGAAAGAGTCTTGCCGTTTCTGACCTGTTTGTCCGCAACCTCGCTTCCGCCGTCGGAATCGAACTTGACAGTGTAATTAACGTCCCTCAAAAACCTGTATTCTTTGGTTCTGAAAAGCAACGTAATTACGTCGTTGGCGTAAGATATATCGGCAGACATGTCGACGGAATCGCCAAAAATCGCTACTAATCTTTTGGCTTCCGATAACGAGAAGGTGCCTACTAAATCTTCATCGCCGAGCTTAAGCGTAACCGTGCCTTCTTTGGTGAGGGTAAGGTTAGCTTCCTTGCCGTCGACTACGCAGTAATAACTACCGACTTCGTCGCCGGGCGTGTAAGTGCCGTCTTCGTCACCGCTACATGCGGCGAATGCACATATGGCAAACGCCATCAAAACGGATAATACGATTAGGCTTAACTTTTTGATTTTCATACAAGCCTCCTGTTTCGATTTTGTATTTTTTGGAAAATCGTTTTTTTTGTTCTTTTGTTTCTTTTGTATCAAGCGCATTTGGTTTTTTAAGCGCGATTGGTTTTATATCAAGCGCGATTGGTTTTTTAAGCGCAACTGTTTTTCTCAAGCGCGTTTGGCTTTATATCAAGCGCGTTTGGCGCATTGTTTTTGGTTTTTTGGGTTTGTGGTTAAAAATGCCGTCGAAATATTTTACTCACTGCAAAACGTCGTTAATCGACGTTTTTTGTCGACGTGATTTTTTTGTTTTTGCAAAAATTATTTTGCGAATTTTAATTTTGCCAAAACGGCTTTTTTAATGCGTTTATTATATCATTATAATAAAACCGCTGTCAAGCACATTGCACCATTTTTTTAAATTTATGTGAAAAATTTTTTAACCCGACACTCACATTTTGAAAAAACAAAAATCACGCTTAAAATGCGTGATTTTGAGAACTTTTGAATCAAAAAAATCAAAAAAACGTGCGTTTTAATCGTCTTTTATATAAAAAACACTCGCTCGTAAAACGAGAACAAACGAACATAAAAGACCGATTTTGACATTTTTAACTTACAGGTTACAGTCTGCAAACAATCGCTCGCAGTAAAGATACAACGTCGATTTTGTTTGCCGTTTGCGAACAGTTTTTAAGTGTTGCATCTTACAAACAACCGAACGCCTGTAAGACACAAAAAAATCTTCAAGGCTCAAATAAAACAATCTTTAAGTAGCAAAAATCTATCGGCAAGAGGCAAACAGAACAATCTTGCAGGCGTAAAAATCTATCGGCAAAAGGCAAATAAACCAATCTTGCAGGCGTAAATAAATTAGTCGTTTATCATATATCCCCACCTTATGTAAGCGTTTAATTGTATGATAAATTCCAAAGGAAATTACCTCCGAGGGGAAGGCTGATAAGGAACGGGATATTACATAAACTTTGCAGTTGTATAGACCGTCCAACCTCATCCACCGCAAAGCGGTCCCCCTTCCCCCTACCGGGTGAAGGCTGATAAGGAACGGAAAATTGTATAAACTTTGCAATTATATAGACCGTCCAACCTCATCCACCGCAAAGCGGTCCCCATTCCCCTACCAGGTGAAGGCTGATAAGGAACGGGATATTACATAAACTTTGCAATTATATAGACCGTCCAACCTCATCCGTCGCTGCGCGCCACCTGTCCGCCTCGGCTAAAATAGCCTCGGGCTACGGCTACAAACAGCGCACTGTGCTGTTTGCTTAACGCCTACGC
>CAVJMJ010000034.1:0-11072 GCA_963650915.1 Parasutterella excrementihominis
ACGGCGTTAAGTTGATGGCTGACATCGACCTTAAAAATCAAGAATGGGATCCTATTAACTGGAAAAACATCGGTTCCGTATTTGACGGACAAAATCATACCATCTCTAACTTTACCGTTAAAGAAAACAGTGGATTCGTGGGGAGCGAAGCGTTAAAGCACTTAGGTCTTTTCGGTGATGTGAATGCTATAACCATAAAAAATCTTTATATAGATAACGCTAACGTTTCCGGCATCGGTCGTGTGGGTGCAATCGTAGGTCGAGGCTATTCAGTAACCTTTGAGAACTGCCATGTTTCCAACTCCACTATCACGTCTTCTGTCTACGAAAATAACGACGGCGACAAAGCAGGCGCAATCGCAGGGCAATTAGCAGAAGGCGGGAATAGCATTACCGATTGCTATGTTACGAACTGCAACATCTACGGCTATCGTGACGTAGGCGGACTTGTCGGTTACATCGGTTATAGTAGCCAGACCGTTTCAAACAACAAAGTCGGTACCGACGAAAGCGGTAATTCTGCTCCCGTTACGATTTACAACGACAGAAGCCATAACTATGAGAAATGTAAAACCGAAACTGCGTTCAATGTAGGCAAAGTCATCGGCAGACGCGTTGGTACTTTTACCGAAACCGACAATACGGATACTAATGTTACGATTACAATTACTGCTTACCCCGTATACAACGTAACAACCGAAAACGTTCAAGACTGTCTTGACGGTAAATTAGGTATACTCGATAACGCAACGGTAGTGCTTGCTGAAGGCGACTACGGCACATTGTACTTGCGCCAAACCACGACCGCAAGCACGAGAGATACAAAGTTGGATGTAGACGCAAACAACTACCCCGCATACTATAGGGCGTTTAACGGTTTGACAATCAAAGCTCAAGACAACGCAACAGTTACTTGTGACGGCGTAAAAGTCGAGGCTGGTTTGTTCTGGTACGACACCGCACCTGCGTCAAATAATGACGAAATGCATGAAAACAGCGGCTTTATCAGTTATATAAGTATTGAAAATCTTACGATACAGGGTATAAACTTTGACAACACCACTCAATCGGCAATACTTTTAAAAGATAGCGCAGGTAGTAATACCAAGGGTTCGTCTTTGTATGTGAACGGCTTAACCGTAAGCAACTGCACGGGTGTTGGTGATAATGCTACGGAAGAGACAGGGGTACATTTCCTTTTGGGCACCGGTACGGCAGACGCTAACTTCTGCGACAAAGAAAACGGCGGAAAGGGCTTCAACAATATCACCATTAAAGGTTGCACGATGACAGATTACTATCAGCCGATTTGTTGGAATAACGAAACCGCAACTTTAACGAACTTAACCGTTTCAGGAAACACTTTCGATAGTTGTACGAATAACATCGTTCAAGTTTCAAACAAAGCAAATTGCGGTACTTTCACCTTTGACGGTAACAAGTTGATAAAGATGAACGGTAGATTCATACGCTTGGCAAACGTACAATCGAACGCCAAGATAATCGTTACTAACACCACTGTCGAAAGCCCAATAGACTATGACAATAGCGACAAAGGAGAAATTGTTAAGGTTACGGGTGCTGAGAACGCTACCAACATTTCTTATGAACAAAGCAACAATAATAGTTGGTCGGTTACAACAAGCAACGACACAACATGGATATTAACCGGCAACATGGAACTAATTAGCAAAAATTAACTTGTTGTAACAAGAATAACTTGTTGTAACAAGTACCAACTTGTTGTAACAAGCACCAACTTGTTGTAACAAGTACCAACTTATTGTAACAAGAATAACTTGTTGTAACAAGTACCAACTTGTTGTAACAAGTACCAACTTGTTGTAACGAGTACCAACTTGTTGTAACGAGTACCAACTTGTTGTAACAAGCACCAACTTGTTGTAACAAGCACCAACTTGTTGTAACAAGTACCAACTTGTTGTAACAAGTACACAAGCAACAAAATTTTCCGCTTGCATAATAGCGGAAAAAACTCTAAAAGCAAATTTTTGCCAACACAAAACGGCGGAAACGCTAAAAGCAAGTGTAAAAAAATCAGGCTATTTGGGTGTTTGATATAAACACCCAAATAGCCGACAACACTAAAATTTTCTGCTTGCATAAAAGCAGATAAACACTAAAAGCAAATTTTTGCTAACACAAAACGGCAAAAACTCAAAATAGCAAAATTTTTTGCTAACGCAAAACGGCGGTTCGAGCAATCGAACCGCCGTTGTTTTTTTATTGTAAAAGGCTTTAATTATGAAAGGCTTCCTTACGATAGCCTTCACCTGGTAGGGGAAGGTGGCGCGTAGCGACGGATGAGGTTGGACGGTTTATTTTACTGTAATGTTTATATTATCGTACATCAAACCTCGATTAGCTGTCACTTTGAATCGATGATTTGATATTTCTCAAAATATCCAGACACACTCCGTCAAAGTTATTGTTTACTTCATAATTTGAATAACGCAATACTTTTATTCCTAAATCGGCAAGTGCGCTATCTCTTAAAATATCTTCTTTTTCGCCGTCGACCTCATAATGTTGCGAGCCGTCGAGTTCTATAACCAAACTCGCTTGAGGACAAAAGAAGTCGACTACGTAATTTTTAATTACTTTTTGCCGTTTCGTAACGTATGGTATTTTCTTAAAAAAGTCGTACCATAAATGCCGTTCTTCTTTTGTCATTTTTTTTCGCAATACTCTCGATATGTTGGTTAACTTTTTGTTAAAGCGTTTATTCATATGTAAATTTGATAAGGAATTTTGAAGATTATTGAAGCCAACCTCATCCACCGCAAGCGGTCCCACCTCCCACCTCGGCTATTTAAGCCTCGGGCTACGGCTACAAACAGCGCACTGTGCTGTTTGCTTAACGCCTGCGCACCCCTACCGGGTGAAGCCTTGCAAGGTTGAGCGGTTATATTAACTTTCCAACCTCCTCAGTCGCTACGCGACAGCTCCCCCTACCAGGTGAAGCCTTGCTGACGCGCAATATAAGCATTGCAAAGATGTAACGCCTACGCACCCCTTACAAGGTGAAGGCTTTTTAATTTCAATTTAAAATTCTAATTACGTAAAAATTTTAATTACGTAAAAATTTTAATTACGTAAAAATTCTGATTACGTAAAAATTCTAATTACGTTAAAATTTTAATTACGGTTGAAGCGTTTGGCACGGCGTTTTAGGGATTGCGCCAAAGTGTCGGTAAAGACGCTTTCTTTTATTCTTACAGTCCACCAACCGAGGGTGCCCGGGGTGTTTATGCGGTATTCGGTGTCCATAAACAGAACGTCTTGCACGGGAACTATGCAAAGTTTGGCGTTTGAAGCGTATGCTATGTCCAAAACGGCTTCGGCAAGGTTGTAGATTCCCCTTATCGGCTTGTATACGTTTACGTAGTCGACCGATTTTTTAATCATTGCTTTTTGCTTTTCCAAGGCTTCTTTATTTAAACTCTTTAAAAAACCAACGGTGGTGTCGTTGTCGTGGGTGCCGGTGTATACGACGGAGTTTTCTTCGATGTTCCAAGGAAGATACGGGTTGTCGTCACCGCCGTCAAAGGCAAATTGCAAAACCTTCATCCCGGGGGCTTTGGAATACGCCATAAGCCACCTTACGCCGTCGTCTATCGTGCCTAAATCTTCGGCAATAAGCCCGTCGGTGCCGATTGCGTCTAAAATTTCACGCCCCGGGGCTTGTACCCACCATCCTCGTTCAGCCGTAACGTCGCCGTAAGGAACAGCCCAAAACCTGTCAAGACCTCTGAAATGGTCTATCCTTATAACGTCGTAAAACTTCTTTGCACGGTTTACCCTCGTCTTCCAAAAGGCAAAACCGTTTTGACGCATATGCTCGTAGTTGTATATAGGGTTTCCCCAAAGTTGACCGGTGCTTGAAAAATAGTCGGGCGGGCAACCTGAAACTATGGTCGGGTGGTAGCTTGCGTCAAGCAAGAATTCTTCGGGCGCAACCCATACGTCTACGCTGTCTAAGGATACGTATAAAGGTAGGTCTCCGATTATGGTAATCCCCTTTTGGTTGGCGTACTGCTTGAGGGCAAAATATTGGTTTCTGAATTCGAACTGCAAAAACTGCCAGAAAAGTATTTCGTCGCCGTTTTCGCTCGCAAAAGTTGCCAAAGCATCGGGGTTCCTCGTTTTGAGTTCGTATGGCCAATTTAGCCATACGTCATTATACTTTTGCTTTATCGCCATAAATACGGCGTAGTCGTAAAACTCGCCCTTTTGCAAAAAGGCTTTAAAGTTTTTGTCGTTTACGTCAAAACGGGAAAACGCCTTGCGCAATAATGCGTAACGCTCTACGTATAACTTGCCGTAGTCGATGCGGTCGCTTTTGTCTATCGCCTCTTCGACTTCACGATAGGTCAAAAGTTTTTTGCTCCTTAAAACCTCAAGGTCGATAAAATATGGGTTGCCCGAGGCGTCTGCACAGGATGCATAGGGCGAATCACCGTACCCCGTTTGGGTGAGCGGTAACAGTTGCCAATAACCGTGCCCGGACTTTTTTAAAAAATCGACAAATGTATAAGCCCATTTTCCGAATGAGCCTATTCCGTATTTGGAAGGCAGTGAAAATACCGGCATCAATAAACCGCATTTTTTCATTTCGTAATCTCCTTAACCTGACGCTTTGTAGGTCTGTTTTTTTTGGTTTTTTGGTTTTGTTTTTTTTTGGTTTTTTGGTTTTTTTTGTTTTTTTGGATTGTGGTTTGTCCGCTTTGTTTGTTTGTCCGCTTTGTTTGGTTGTCCGCTTTGTTTTGTTGGCGGTCGGGCGACCGACGAGCCGACTTGTGTATAACTCACCCGCTTTGTTTGGTGCGAGTGGTCGCGTATTTTGTGGGTGGCTTTTGACCGTTTTGCTTTGGTGGCAACCGCTTTGCTTGGTTGGCGGGTGTTTGACCATTTGCGTCAGTGTTTTTTTGTTTTGTATATTTTGGTTTTGTTGTTGTTTTTTTTTTTTTGGGGGGGGGTGCGGTGCTTACGCACCTAGATGTTTCGACTACGCCTTACGGCTCTGCTCAACATGACTAAAAAGTGATGATAATCGACATATAGACGGACTTTTATTGTTAACTTTGTTGTTCCGTCAGGTCATCCTGAGGTGACGAAGGATCTAGTCGTTAGGCGCATATTATATAAATTTTTCGTTCCGCATTTGCCTTTCTCAAGTTGAAGCCTTGCTGACGCGCAATATATGCCTTGCAAAGATGTAACGCCTACGCACCCCTACCGGGTGAAGCCTTGCTGACGCATTTATGCCCCTTACAAGGTGAAGCCTTGCTGACGCGCAATATATGCCTTTCAGACAAACGCAATTTAGCAACTCGTGTTGCGGGTTACATTTCACGGCGGTCGGTTATGGCGCGCGATAAGGAACTTAAATCGGCGTACTCCAAATCGGTTCCGACGGCAATGCCGTGGGCAAGCCTCGTAACTTTGATTCCGAGCGGTTTTATAAGTTTGCAAAGATACATTGCCGTGGCTTCACCCTCAACGTCGGGGTTGGTCGCAATGATGATTTCGCTAACCTTTTCGGTGTTGAGCCTTTCCAAAAGTTCTTTTATTCTTATGTCGTTGGGACCGATACCTTCCATAGGGTTTATCGTGCCGTGTAAAACGTGGTATCTTCCGTTAAATTTTTCGGATTTTTCTATCGCAACGACGTCTTTCGGTTCTTTGACGACGCAAATTATATCCGAACTCCTCGTTTTGCAAACGTCGCAAATTTCGTTTTCGGAAAAATTACCGCAAATTTTGCAGTACTTGACTTCCTTTTTTACCCGCAAAATGGCGTCGGCAAGTTCCTCAGCCTCTTCGTCGGACATTTCTATAATTTTGTATGCGTACCGTTGCGCCGTTTTTGCGCCGACGCCCGGCAGTTTAGTCAGTTTGTTAATCAACCGACCGATAGGCTCTATAAAAGCCTTCATTAAAACATGCCTCCCATTTTGTTGTACGCACCTAATTTTTCTTCGCTTAACTCGTCTGCCTTTTCACATGCCGAATTGTACGCCGCCATGAAAAGATCTTCAAGCATTTCGACATCGTCGGGGTCAACGACGGACGGATCAAACGTTACGCCTTTAACAATCTTTTTTCCGCTTACGGTAACTTTTACCGCTCCGCTTGCCGCTTCGCCGACAAGTTCGGCTTCCTCTAATTCCTGTTGCGCGCGCTGAATGTCTTCTTGCATCTTTTGCGCTTGTTTCATAAGTTGTTGCATTTGATTGTTGCCGCCGAAGCCGCCACCGCCGAATCCTTTATATCCCATATCGGTCTCCTTTTTGTTGGTTTTATTTTTTTATTTTTTTGATTTAGTTTTTTCGCTTTTAAAAAGCGTTTTGTCTTGTGTTTTTTATCGTTTTGTCTTGTTTTTCGGCATACGTTCGTAGGTTTTTAAAACCTAACGAGCCTTTGTGCAAGTTTAATTAGACGCACAAAATTATTTTTAATTTTGGCGCAAAAATTTGTTTTTAATTTTGCGAAACAAAATTTTTTAATTTTACTACACCAAATTATTCTTTGATTTGAAGTTTGCCGTCAAACATTTCGTTTACCGTTTCGGCGTCCTTTTTAAAATCGTCGGCGTCGGAAGAACTTTTCAGCGGGCTTTCTATGACGACGCGGTATGGTGCCAAGTTTGACACGATGCCTTGCAATATTTGCACGTTCTCGGGCTTTATCAATAAATTATATTCGTTCTCGCCCTCGGCAAGTATCTTTAACTTTCCGTCTTCGATTTTGGCGTCGAGTTCCTGACAGGCAATCCATAACATTATGTGCTTTTCGGAACGCAATTTTCTTATAACGGTGCCCCATAACCTTGCGTCGGATATTCTGTCTCTTACCACCGCGCCTTCAACCGTCGGGCTTGGTTTTGCTAACGACGAAGCCTCTTTGTAACCTTCAAAACTTCCGCTATCCGCACTTTTTGCCGTCTCGTAATGATTATCACCGAACATCGTATCGCGCGCCCGCGTGTTTGACTGCATGGGCGTCTGCGTGTTTGACTGTGACGGTGTCTGCGTGTTTGACTGCATGGGCGTCTGCGTCGGTGTGGCTTTATACAGCGTTTCCGCACCGTCAAAGCCTATCTGCCCTTCGACGGGCGAAAAATCTTCGGGAGGGGCGTCCTCGTCGGAAATATAATCGAAGGCTTCCAATCTATCCGATTTCGGCACGTTTGCCTTGACAGCCTCGTTTGCGTTTGCCTTGCCGAATTCTATCGTATCCGTCTTTTTAAATGCGGGCGTTTGCTCGTCGGCAATTTTTTGCGTTTGAGTGTTTTTTATAGTTAAATTTTCATCGTTTGTATCGATAACGGGCTTATAGGCGGACTTTTGTTCGTTTTTTATCTCCGCCTGTTTTAGATTGTTTTCGTCTTCCGTTTGGCTTTCTTGCCTTTTAACAGCGGTTTGAGAAGTTGCTTGTGCAATAACCGTACCGCCCTTTAAAATGCTTTCAAGAGTTTTTTCGAGTGCGGAAACCCTCGATATAAGTGCGTCCACGTTATAGTCCTCGGGCGGAAGGGTTGCTTTTACCGCAGCCGCCTCGAAAACGATTCTCGGGTGCGTACTGTACCTTAAATCGGTTTCTATAGCCGTAAAAATTTCCAAAATTCTTAAAAATCTGTGGTTATCGGTTAAATCGGACAGTTCGTAAAGTCTGTCGTACTCGGCGTCGGGCAACATCAAGATGTCTTTTGCACCCTTGCAGGTTTTTACCACCAAGACGTCGCGTATCATCGATAAAACGTCTTTGGTTAAAACGCTGATGCTTTTTCCGAGCCCGTTTAATTCGTCTATAACCGACAACACACCGCCTACGTCCGAACGCAAAATATAGTCCAAAAGTTTGGCGGTTTTTGAGGAATCTGACGCGCCTAAAATGTCGATAACCTGCTTATAGGTCAACTTTTCGTTGCCGTAAGACAGGCACAAGTCGGCAAGCGACAAGGCGTCCCTTATACTGCCTTCGCCCGATCTTGCAATCAATGCGGTGGCGGATTTTTCATAGGACTTGCCTACTTCGTCGTAAATTTTTTCGATGAGTTGTTGTATGACTTTGTCCGAAACGAGGTGGAAATCAAAGCGCATACACCTCGATAAAATGGTTGCCGGCAGTTTTTGCGGTTCGGTGGTCGCAAGTATAAAAACGGCGTGCTTGGGCGGTTCTTCAAGGGTTTTCAATAGGGCGTTGAAAGCCTCCGTCGTAAGCATGTGGACTTCGTCGATGATGTATACTTTGTACCTGCACGTTACCGGCGGATACTGCACGTTGGTGCGGATTTCTTGCACGTTGTCGACTTTGTTGTTAGATGCGGCGTCGATTTCTATAATGTCGAGGTTGCTTTGGTCTGAAAGTTTTTGGCAAACCTCACACTCTCCGCACGGCGAACCGTCTTTTGGATTCAAACAGTTTATGGCGCGGGCAAAAATCCTCGCGACCGTGGTTTTACCCGTACCCCTTGCTCCGCAAAACAGGTAGGCGTGACCTATTCTTTCTGTTTTTATTTGATTAATTAACGTCGTTACGACGTGTTCCTGACCGACTACGCTTGAAAAATCGTTCGGTCTGAACCTTCTGTATATTGCAAGATAGGACACTTTATCACCTCAATTCTTTGGTTTTTTCTTTGATTCTTTGAATGGCATTGTCCACCGACTTGGGACTTTTGCCGAGTTTTTCGGCTATCTCGGTGTACTTTTCGCCTTCGACGTAAAGTTCAAAAACGCTTAACTCGAACCGTGACAGTCTGCTTTTGATGTTGCCTATAAGTTCGGAAAGCCCTTCTTCGCCGATTATTTTGTCTTCTGGCGAATACCCGAAACCCTCGGCTTCGCTTTCGACGAATTCTTGAATGGAAACGGAATCGTTTAAAGCACGATGCTTTTCCGACCTCGCCCGAGTTATGGCATTTATTATTCTGCTTTTTATGCACTTGTTGGCATACGTTTTAAAGGACGATGAACCGAATTTTTCTTTGTCGTAACCGTTTACTGCGGAAAAAAGACCGATTAAGCCTTCCTGACACAAGTCTTCTTCGTCACCGCCGACCAAAAAATATGCACGCGCGTAAATTCTTATAGGCGTAATATATCGGGAATACAATTCGTCAAAAGCACTTTGATCTCCATTTTTACTCATTGTGACGAGTTCCTCGTCCGCAAAATCACTATACATTTATTCCCCCTTATTTTTCCGTTGAATTTACTTTTGTATCGATTTTTGTGTCGATTTTCGTATCGATTTTGAATTTACTTTTGAAATCGGCTTAAAATTGATTTTTAATATCGGCTTTTTATCGGCTTTTTAAATTTGATTTTTGCTTCCTTCGAAATTTATTTAAAGTTTCTTTGCCTCATTTATTTAAAGTTTCTTTGCCTCGTTGCCTCGAAAACCGCTATACCCGTTGCGACGGATGCGTTAAGCGAATTGATTTTGCCGAACATGGGTATTGCAACGACGCCGTCGCACAAACTTTTGGTAAGTTTGTTTACACCGGTGTCCTCTCCGCCGATAACGATGGCGATTTTTCCGCGCAAATCGGCTTTGTAAATGTTTTCGCCTCCGAGTTCGAGCGCATAAACCCATATGTCGTTTTCTTTGAGCCTTTTTATTGCGTCGTTTATGTTGCCGACTTTGGCTATCACGACGTGGTTTGCACTGCCTTCGGATATCCTCATAACGACTTCGTTGACGGAAGCCGACCTTCTTTTTCCGATGATTATCGCATCAACGCCCGCACATTCGGCAACCCTTATTATACTGCCTAAATTGTGGGTGTCCTCTATGCCGTCGAGAACGAGCAGTAACCCGTCTTTATCCCTTACGGCGTCCAAAACGTTGTCAAGGTCGGCGTAAATAAAGTCTGAAGCGTAGGCAACGAAACCTTGATGCTTCTTGGTAACGCTCTCTTTGTCGAGCACCGCTTTTTCGCAAAAAACGTATTTTACCCCGTTTTCTTTTATAGTTTCGATAAGTCTTCTCGATTCCTCGTCCCTCATTCCGTTTTGAACGAGAACTTTGTCAATGGTCTTCGTTGAATTTATAAGTTCGTAAATCGCATTTCTGCCTTCAACCTTCATATTGCCTTGCCTTTGCTACTTTGCCTTTGGAAAATTTTTATATGTTTATAAAATTTGAAAATTTTTTATATATTTATAAAATTTATAAATCGTTCAGCCAATAATTAATTGGCGAATAAATTAATTGGCGAATTTTTAGTGCGAAAATTGTTTTGCGGTTTTATTTTGAAATTGTTTCGCACTTTTATTGTGTGGTTTTATTTTGCGGTTTCGACCTCAGCACTTTTATTGTTCGGTTTCGACCTCTGCGGTTTCGGTTTTAACCTCTGTATTAGCCTCGGTTTTATTAGATGCGGTTAAACCGCCGTAATTATGAAAATTCAAAACGTAGTCTAATCTTTCGTAATTGCCGATGACGTACAAATACCCCACGACCGCCTCAAAGCCCGTCGACTTGTTATAGTCCGAAATTTTGGCGTTTTTGGAATGCGAGGGCTTTTTTGCGTTTCTGCCCCGCCTGAATATATCCCCTTCTTCTTCCGTCAAAAAGGGTAAAATTTCGTTTGCAAGTTCGGCTTGGGTTTTTGCGCTTACCACCTTTGAGGTAAACTCGTTAAGTTTTCCGCTTTTATAATCGGTTTCAAAAGCCGCTTTTTCACGCACGTAAAGGGAATACACCGCATCGCCTATAAACGCAAGGACGACGGGACTCATTTTTAACGCCTTTTCTCGCCCGATTTTATCTTGAAAATTCAATCAACTATACCCCCTTTGTCGGTGCGCAATAATTTTATCACAATATAAAGTTTTTGACAATCATTTTCTATGAATTTATCGTAAATTTTATGATAATTAAATTTTGTCTTAATTTGAAAAATTTACGCCTGCTCGTTGCTTTGTCGACGATTTTTTGCGGGTTGATTCGATGTTTTTTTTGCTACTCCGAGCGGTATTTTACAAGTTTGTTTGTAATGGTTTGTTTGTAATGGTTTGTTTGTAATGGTTTGTTTGTAA
>CAVJMJ010000035.1:0-10943 GCA_963650915.1 Parasutterella excrementihominis
CTTGTTGAAACCGGAAAATCTTAATATTTAAGGGTTAAGATATGTCAAAGAACACCGAAAGCGTTAAAGAAGACAGATATTGCCAGAAATCTATTTTAGAAAATTAGAAATTTAAAAATAAAAAACACGGTGCTTTTTTAAAAACGCCGTGTTTTTTAAGAATATAGTGTTTTTTATAATGCCGTATTTTTTATAATGCCGTATTTTTTATAACGAAGAGTTTTTCTTATATAAAATAAAAAGAACGCTGCATAATAAAAAATTACCGCAAAAATCGGCGGTAATTTTTTATAAAACGGGTAATTTTGACGATATAAAAACGGCGTTTCCGCATGCAAAACGTCGTCTTTGCCGTGTTTATCGTAGTGAGTTTTCTTACTTAAAAAGTAATGCGTTTTATTGTTTACAAAAAAGCAGTGTGCTTTTATTCCGCTAAAATGCGAGGCAAATTTCTTGCCAAATAAAAAGTGTGATAATGAGTTTTTTGTTCCATAAAAGTGGAACAATGTGTTGTTTTGGAACATAAAAAACAATGCGGTGGGGTGAAAAGTAAATTACAAATAGTACTTGATGGAGTCTTCTATCCAATAACCGAACTCGGCGGTAGGGCAAAACTTTTCTAAATCTTTAAATTTAAGATACAAATCGCGCCCGTCGCCGCAATCGTGCCAGATGTCGGCGTAAATATAATCGAAATCGCCTTCCTTTAAATTTTCGGCAAATTTAAAGGCGTCGGCGTGGACGATTTTAATTTTCTTTTTTGCGTATTCCGGGAATTTCGGCAAAATTCGGTCGCAAAAAACCTCTATTACGTTTTCGCTAAGGTCGACTACCGTAACCGATTCCACGTTTTGTTTGATTGCCGTATGAAAGGCGTAGTAACCAAGCCCCAAGCCGTAAGTCAGCACCTTACCATGGGCTTTTTCGACGTATTTTTTTTGAGAATTTATCTCGTTCGGTAAAAGTGTCATCCATTCAACGCCCTTTTGGAGTATGGCAGGGTAACGGTATTCTGTGCTAAAAAAACCGATACGTGGCAGAACTTTTCCGTCGTCGTAAAATTCGAAATCATCCCGCACGAAGCCTTGACAGGGTGCGTAAGTTTTATAAGTCAACGTGACGTCGCCGATATTTTCGTCGTCAAAGGTTACGTTTTTATAGTATTCGTCCTTATAATAGTCGTTTACGTCGAGCATTTTTATTGACTGTAAAAAGTAGTCGTTAAAAAATTTTCTGTCTTTTTTGTAGGCGTCGATGCCGAGGTAGGCACTCAAAACGTAACAAAACGCCGACGAAATATCCACGCCCGCACTCGCAACGTCGTTTACGTCTTCAATTTTTACCACCCTGTCGAAGTCGTTTAAATAATAGGACATAAGCCGTAAAAACCTGTCGTTATTTATTTCCGTGGGGGTGGCGTCGTCGCAAGCGTCGGAGATATTTTCAAAAACGTTTTTTTCTTCTTTTATATTCTCGGCGGGGAGGCTAATTGAGGTAGCGTCTTTTACCCTCGTAATTTTTATAATTTCGTTTTTCATCGTGTATACAGTATAGCGCTAAATAGACTTTTTTTATAAATACAAAATAAATTTATGCCGATAACGGGCTTATAGGCGGACTTTTACGTAAATACCGTTAGGCATAGACATGATTACCTTGCGTTTAACGCTTTTTATCCGTGGGAGTAAATACGGCGGACTTTTACGCTTTTTAAGCCTTCCGCTTAAAAATCTTACCCTTACCTTAATGCGATTTTTATTTACAAAGTGATTTCCACAAGTTTGTTTTTTACGAGGTCGCAAGAGGTAAGGTAATAATAAATACCGTCTTTAAAAACGACTTTGTCGGCTTTGCAGTCCTTGCCGTGCAGATGCCCGTAAACCACCGCGTTTACGTTATGTTGTTTAAACAGTTCGGTAAACAGCGAATCGTCCCGTCGCACGTTGAAGGGGGGATAGTGCATCATGGCGATGACCTTATCGCCCTCGGTACGTTGTTTTTCCATATCTTTTAAGGCGAGTTTAAGTCTTTCGTTTTCGCGAAGATACAATTTTTTGTCTTCTTCGGTAAAATCCGGCGAGCCTTCGACCGTCCATCCGCGAGTTCCCAAAATCAAGAGGTCGTTTATCCTCAAACAGTCGTTTTGCAAAACGTAAAAATCGGGAGGGAGAGCCTCTCGTATTCTCGAAAGACTTTTCCACCAATAATCGTGGTTTCCGCGTATAAACACTTTTTTGCCTTTTAAAGGCTTCAAAACGGCAAGGTCGACGAGGGCGTCTTCGAGTTGCATTGCCCAAGAAATGTCGCCGGCAATCAACACGACGTCTTCGTCGGTGACTTTTTTAGACCAGTCTTCGGTTATTTTGTCCATATAATCCGTCCAGCCCGTTCCGAAAATATCCATGGGTTTCGGAGCGGTGGTGGAAAGATGTAAATCGCTTATAGCAAAAATTTTCATAACTGTTTAAGATATTTTATAAAGCAATCGATACCGTAATTTATTTGTTCGTAGCAAGTGTCGAAGTCGCGCGTGTACCAAGGGTCTGCAATGTCGCAAGGGTTAGGGGTAAAGTCCAAAAGTCTTTTTACTTTGTAACGGTTTTTTTCGTCGATTATACGGTTTACGGCGTTTTGGTTGGAGGTTTCCATTACTATAATATAGTCGTAGTAATCGCCGTCGGATTTTTTCATCCGATCGGCTCGTTTTTTAGAGTAGTCGATTTTTAATTTATCAAGGTAGGGGCGTATCGCGTAATAAACGGGGTTGCCGATTTCCTCATTGCTCGTTCCTTTTGAATCGGCTTCGACTAAAAGCCCGCTGTCTTTTATTTTGCTTTTAAAAACAAATTCCGCCATAGGGGAACGGCAGATATTGCCGTAACATACGAATAATACTTTCATTTTATAGTCTAAATAATATATTTTTTTCCTTTTATAAGTAAGTTGTTTGCCGTGGCAATGTTTTTTTCCTTTTATAAGTAAGTTGTTTGCCGTGGCGATGTTTTTTGCCGTGGCGATGTTTTTACCATAGTAAGGGGGCTTATCGTCGAACGACTTTACTTTCGAGGTCAACGGGGTATTGCCGTAAAAATTTTTGTAACAGCAAGCGGTGTGCCGTCGAACAGACGTAATTTTCGAGTTTCTTTATAAATATAGTTTATAAATATTTTGAAAGGGTTTTTGCTATAACCTTTTCGTCGATGCCGTTTTTCGTCCAAAAGGTGACAAGGGGCAACTTTGCCTTTTTGCAGATTTCGGAAACTTTTTTATCCCTGTCCTCTCTGTCTTTTCTGAAATGCGTATTGTCGTTTATTTCGATGAGAAGCAACGGACGGTAATTGTAGTCGAAAACGCCGAAGTCGGCGTTGCGGAAAAGTTCGGTTCTGTAACCTTGGCTCGTTTTATCTATAACGGAGGCAAGGTTTACCTGCGGTAAAATAATATATTTGTCACCGTAAAGGGCGTCGAAAATTTTATAATAGTCGTACTCGGTTTTACTCATAAGCCTTTCTTTAACGACGTAATCGGAACCGCGTTTTCTGAAAACCAAGTAAATTATTATTATGATCACTATAACCGCAGCCGTTACCGAAAGAGGTAAAACGTATGCGGGAACAAGTAAATTAAGCATACCTTTATCATATCATTTTCGGCGTATTTTATCAAGCGTTTACGCACGATAAGAGGGCTTAAAGGAAGTATTTTTAATTACGTAGCGCACGGCTTATAAATTTTGCTTACTTTAAAAAATCGTCTTATAGCCTTTTATTTGCATTTTTTTACATGGACGAAATGTAAAAATAATGGATAAATCATACATTTTTTAAAAAACACGAAAAAAGTTGAGAAAAGAACGAAAAATTTTCCGAAAAACTATTGTAAAAAAAATAAATGTATGATATTATAAACGTAACTAAAAAGTTTTTCCCGCATGCGCACCGATGCGCGCGGGCGAGGCTGACGAAAAAGGAGAGTATAATGGTTAATGTCAGGAAACAACGTCTCTTAATCGTTTTGGCGGTTATAACGGCGTTACTTTTTACGGCTTTCGGTGCCGTTACGTCGGTTAGCGCGGCTACCGTCAGCGACGATATCGCTATTACGTACGCCGACAACAGAAACGTCGTAAAGATTTTGGACGAAGAAGCGGGAGGCGAGCCGGTTTACTTCAAAAAGTTGAAGGAAACCGAAGAACTCACGTCCGAAGAAGTATTGGCAACGATGAACCGCATCGTTGCAGTTGCCAAAGCGTACACGGGGCTTAAAAAGACCTGTGATAAGATAGACGCTTCGCTTGAAGTCATCCATGACGTCGACTACGATCTTTGGTGCGTTATTACCGAACTGAACAGTCAAAAAGACTCGGTATTCACCGATGCCTTGAAACTCGGTCAGAACAACTACCTGACCTACGATAGCGACGGGGCTAACCTTGCCGCCGTTAAAGAATTTGCTTCGCAGTATAAAACTTTAAGTTACGAGGCAGATTTGGCGTCGGAACTTAATTCGTTGTTTTCCGTAAACAATGCAAATCCCGACGGAACCCCGACGAGCGTTTACGGTTTTTACGACTTAAATTCGTCGGCATACGACTACGGTGCTTACGAGTTAATCTCTTGTTACGAAGAAGGTAAACAAAAAATTGCGGAGTCTTCCTCTCCCGCAGATACGCGTGACGAGTATAAGACGAAGTTAAACGCCGTTCCCAGAAACGTTTTCGAATTCGTTTACAACGAATATTTGGAAGCGACTGCGGTTGAAAGAGGGTCTCTTTCAAAAGAAGAAGCCGACCTCGACAACAACCTCATCGTTAAAAAGATGGGCGAGTGCGAGAAACAGGTGGAAGAATTCTATAAAGCCGCTTGCGACGATATAAAGACCGCTTACAAAACAAAATATACCTATCTTCAAAACTATTTTGCGAACCATCAGGAATACGACGGTACCGCGGTAAGTAAAAACACCTCTTCCATAAAATACGAAAAAGACGGCGTCGTTATCATGACGATAAAGGCTTACATAAAGAGAGGTTATCCTACTACCAAGACCGAAGCCACCGTATTTGCGCCCAACGCCTCGATAGCCCTTTACGCGGGCACGCTAACAGGCGAAGCAAGGAACGTTTCCGACCTTTTGTACGCAAAGAACGATAAACTCGGCGTAGGCTACTTCGTTCGTTTCAACGTTTACGGCGGATCTGTCAATTCCAAAGTTTTCGATACCGAAAAGGCAAACAGTTCTACTCCGGGCGGGGTTATTTACGAAATAACTTTTGACTTAAACAAGTATTATTCGAAGATCGTTTCCCAAGATCAAGGTGCTTTGGGTAAAGCACTTAAAAACGTCTCCTTCCTGAAAGGCGTTTGGGGTTCGAGCGATAAATCCGAGCAGATAGCCAAGGCAAACGAAGCTATCGGCGGAACGGAAACGGAACTTTGTTATTTATACCAAGACGGAGAATTAAAGCCGTTTGAAAAAATTGATTACCAATCCGGAGGCATTTTGATGTTAGAAACTACAACGTTCGGCAACTTCGCTATCGCGGCTGTCGATTCCTCGTCTAAGTTATTAGGCAACATTTGGTTCTATATTATCACCATTGCGGCGATTATAGTTATCTTGATAATCATATCGCTTATCAAAAAATTCCACAAATACACCGTTAAGTTCTATTCAAACGGCGGAAGCAAAGTTAAAAACGCAAAAGCAAGACTTGGCGAATACATTGCAATGCCGGCAAATCCCGTCAGACCCGGTTACGTATTTGCAGGTTGGTTTACGAGTCAGGATCTCTCCGAACGTTTCGTTGCAAACCGCATGGTTACCCGTCGTAACTTGAAAGCTTACGCTAAATGGAACCTCGAGTTATCCAAAGAACGTATCGACAGATATTACGAAACGTTAAGAAACGAATTAGCCGCTCACGGTGCCTTAAACGAAGGTTGCGCTATCGAAGAAGGAAAGGAAAAGACCTTCGCAGTCATCGTTAAGGGCGAAAAAGATATCATCCTTTACACTGCGTTTGAATTAAAGACTTTGATTCAAGACGGTTACAACGTTAAAGCATCGGGTGAAGGTTACGAAGAAACTCCTTCGATGTTCGTCATCTCGACGAGAGACGATTTCGTGGTCGCTCAAAAATTGGTTACCAAACTTATTAAGACTTACGACCTCAAAGAAACCGAATACGAAGAAGCAAAAACCGAAGAAAAGAGATTTGCTCTTACACTCGTCGCTCCTATGGTAGTTGCCGCGGAACTCGAAACCACCGAGGAAGTAAAACCCGAAGAAACGGAAGAAACGACCGAAGCCGTCGAAGAAACGGTTGAAGAAACTAAACCCGAAGAAACGGAAGAAACGACCGAACAGGTTGAAGAACCCGCCCCCGCTACAGAAGAGCAACTTATAGAGTACTTCACCACGATTCGTAACGCCGTTTGCGGTTACGCATTGTACGAGAAGAACGACAAAGCCGAAGACGGCAAGATGCTCGTTAAACTTTATAAGAAGGAAGATGCGGTTTACTGCTATCTTGCACTCGATCCCGCTTCTTACGGTCTTGAAACGGTAGGTCTCGGCTTTAGCGATACGCCGGCACTCATGAAAGTAGCAACCGACGAAGATCTTGAAAAAGCAATTTCTTTGGTTGAAGCGGTTATGCTCGCTCACGGGTTTGAAAAATCCGACGAACCGGTAGAAGAGAAACCTTACGAAGGTAAAGGATTCGGTTACAGAATTCACTTCGTAGAAGAATAAAACCAAAAAGGACCGTCGCAAGTTGCGAAACTAAGTAACTTGCGACGGTTTTTCTTTTGAGTTAAAAAAGTCGTATTAAACGGCGATAAGTTGTTTATAATCAAAGAAATTACATTTCCGTTATAACACACACTTAGGTAATGAACTTTTGAAAGCGTATATCCGACTGTGCGCTTTCTCTGTCAAATATATCGTAACAGGAGCACTATGAAAATAAGATTTAACGACGATAAAGAATACATTGAAAAAATTCAAGAAGGTTTGCGCCAAAAAGACGGCTATTGCCCTTGCAAGGTAGGGAAACTTCCCGAAAACAAATGCATGTGCGAAGAATTCCGTAACCAAATTAAGGACGAAAACTTTGAAGGCTATTGCCATTGCAAACTTTATTATAAGGAAAAATAAATTATAAAAGGGCAATAAATCATAATTGGGAAATTATAAAGGGGAATAATGTAACAAGAAGCCACGCAAGAAGCCACGCAAGAAGCCACGCAAGAAGCCACGCAAGAAGCCACGCAAGACTATACTTTATACTAAAAAATCATTGATAGCCTGAATCTGACCGAAAATATGCGTATTGCCTTGGAATGCCGCCAAAAAGGCTTAAGTTATCCCGAAATAGGCAGAGTTCTATCACGCGTGCAGTCCTCGGTATTTGAATACTTTTATCAAAATCCGCCAAAGATATATGGCAATTTACGTATAAATACAAACTAATCTAAACATGCAAGAAATATGCACTTGAAACAAATAGACTTTGATTGAAAATTATAGACGGATAAATCACTAAAATTTGTCCGTCTACTTTTATAACGTTTTGCGTTTACATTTTTATTTCCAACTTACAAGAATTATGTTATCAAAATCTGTTTATAATCCAAATTCGTCTTTGATTATAACGTTTAGTTGTTGAGATATTTCTTCAAATGGTAAGTTCAAGTCTAACGTTTTTACCGATATTCTGTTTCCGCTCATAACATATGAATTGTCAGGCTGAACGTTTTCATCCGTTTTCGCATATAGCAACATACCAGAAACCGTATGTTCTTTATTTCTTAATTCATATTCTTTGTTTTTTACATACGTAAAAATCTGATACAAATTAGCGGAGGGTAAAGTATGAACCCCATATTGTTCCTGCGTATTGTGTAAATAATATTTTGCATCTATAATCAGAATATGGTTTTCTTTTCGCAACATAATGTCCGATTGCATTATAGGTAGCATTCCATGTTCTTCGTCATCGAGTTGCCATGCAATCTGTTCAGGATTAACCGATAACATCGGAAAATGCTTACGATAATACTCCAAAATAAATTTTTCGTACAAGCGACATTCCCTTTGCTCGTCGAGAAAAGTCATAAGCTTTGTAGTTCCATCCGTTTGCGTCTGCAAGAGTCCTTTTATAACCAAATTGCAAATTGATAAAAGCAAGTGGTATGACTTGTTATTTTTATTATACCTGATACGCCAATCGATAGTATGTATATCCAGCAAATCAACATTTGAAAAGAACATCATCAGATTTTTCAGCTCTTTCTTTCTTGCTTTGGAAATGTCTGTTTTTAACAACAAAAACACGGTCGTTTTCAATATACGATTGAAATAGCTGTTTTCCGAAAATTCATCGTAAGAACATACAAGCCGAGACTTCATTATGCTTCGTGTTTTTATTGAATCCGAAACATCTATTTTGCCTTTTATCGAGGATAATGGCTTGCTTATTTCAATATAATCTTTATTTAATCCGCGCTTCAGTTGAACGGAAATGCCCTTTGACAGAATTGCGGCAAATAATTCCGCCGCATTACTAAAATTTTCCGTCGCGATATCGGAATATCCGTTTTCGTTCAATATCTGAAAGGCGTAAGATAACATATAATATATGTTTCTGACAGGTATCACTATATGTTTCTGACAGGTATCACTTAATCGCACTCCTTAACAGATTGCTCCAATTCTTCACTTTAGCGGGCTCATCGAACCAATATTCCTTTAACATGGGAATAAGTTCGTATTCGACTATATTTGACAATCTTGCATCGGTTATTTCTTTTATATTGCAGAAGTAACTGTGTCCGATTTTGAATCCGTCGCCTAATGCGTCATCAGAGGCAATAGCACTATTTAACGATTCAACGGTATCGATTAGCCTATCGAATTTATGATTATTAAGGTTCATCCGATATTCGATAAACTTTTCACTTTCAAAACCCGGTTTCATCTCATAGAAAGCAAATCTTCTTCTGAGTGCATAATCGAGCATTGCGAGACTTCTATCGGCTGTATTCATCATTCCGATTATGTAAATGTTGTTAGGAACCGAAAACTTTTCGTCTGAATACAAAAGTTGCAGTTTAACTTTTTCTCGTTTGTCCGTTTCTATGAGCATAAACAACTCACCGAAAATTTTGCTGAGATTTCCGCGATTTATCTCGTCTATAATGAAGAAATAGTCGTTATCGCTATCGCTTTCTGCTTTTTTGCAGAAATTATAGAAAGGACCTTTTTTCAGAACGAATCCGCCGTTTTCAGTCGGGCGATATCCCATAATAAAGTCTTCGTAAGAATAACTCTGATGAAACTGAATCATCATTACTCTTTCCGAATCCTGAACCCCCATCATTGAGTAGGCAAGTCGCCTTGCCGCAAAAGTTTTCCCGACACCCGGCGCACCTTGTAAAATTACGTTCTTTTTTACCGAAACCAACTGAACAAGCGTATTATACTCGTCTTCGGACATATATACGTCGTTTAAGAAATCTTCGGGCGAATACGGAGGGTATATTATTTCCTTTTCTTCTATTTCTTCACCCTGCGCATTATCGAAAAGCGAATTTAGATTTTGGACATATTCGGTATATTGAGTTATATCCGTTAAAGTTTTTAGAACAATCTGATGCCACGGATGATCCCATAAACCGTTGTTTATCCATTTAACTTTACGAACGTTGTTATAACCGTCAAGTTGTGACGGATCATAAATGTAATCGGACTCAACGACTCCGCGCCCGATTATCTGGTGCATTCCTTTTTTGACAAAAATCACATCTCCGACTTTCATCTCTTTTGCAAACTGCCACGTTGCATGAGCGTCGTTTTTATACGGACGATCCGGATCAAAAGTTGCTTTCATTTTAGCTTTCATCTGGTTTTTATCGGTAAATTGAGATAAATCTCCGATTTCACTCCAGCCGATAGCCATTATGCCTTGTTTGTAAAATTCTTCCCATTTTTCACCGCCACGTCCTGGAGCGTATAACCAATAATGCACAGCATTTGCATCTTCTTCAACAATTGCCGTGTTTTCGTCATCACTGACTTTTTTATTCTCCTGATTTACTCGTTCCGATTCAACATACGCCGCATAAGATAATTCCGGCAAATTTTTATAGTTTAGTCCGCCTTCAGAAAGCTTTTTTGAAATTGTTTCGCTTAACCATAAATATGTTTCTCCGTTCGGAACTTCCTTGAATGTTTTCGTTTTGCCGTCAACCAGTTCGGGACAGTATTCTTTTATATACCAACGAGTTCTCGAATCCAAATTGACAAAAGCATAAGGTCTAATCCAAAACAAACCCATTGTTATATTCCACTTTATACAACTCTGTTTGACAACTACGTCGTAAATAGCGATAAACCTGTCTTTTATTTGAGATTTATCGGCGGCATCGGCATATTTAAGCGCGGTTTTGAACAATAACCACAAATTATCGATGTCTGACTCTTGTCTTGTCCAGCCGAAAAATACCGCTTTCAAATTATTAAGAGTGGGTATACCGTCAAACACAGTAGGAATTTTAATCTTTTTATCGATGTCAAATTCTTTTGCAAACGCTTTGATAATAGATATTCTGTTTACTTCGGACAATTCTTTATTAAACATTCCGAAGACGGTGAAAGGGTCTATGTCAACCACAGAATCGTCTTCTTCCAATTTCTGAAATTTCATCCCCAAGCCATTAAAGATGCTTTGAAGTTTTTCAAGCAAAAACTTTCTGTTCGTTTCATACCCCAAAAGTTTATCCGCAAATGCCGAATAAAATTTTACCCATTCATAATTTGAATTCATAATCTATCTCCTCATATTTCCCAAAATCAACTTTCGTTAAAGAATGTGAATTATTTTATTAACCAATCGGCTATATCGATAATCGAAATGCCTTCATAATCGTATTGTTCGT
>CAVJMJ010000036.1:0-10718 GCA_963650915.1 Parasutterella excrementihominis
ATTACGTCATCGGACTTGTCGTCATCTTTGCCATTCTCGTTGCTTGTCCGTATCTCGTTAAGGGTATCGCGGCATTGATTGCAGGGTAAACAGTAAAATCCCGCATTGTAGCTTAAATTTTCACAGAAAAAAATAAAGAAAATCGAAAAAACAGCTTGACAAATGCGGGATCGTATGCTATCGTATTGATACGACGAAAGAAAATCGGAGGTGGAACTATGAACAAAGCAAAAGTAATGCGAAAAGCGGAAGCGGGCGAGGGGTTGACCGTGGCGGAAATCAAGGTTTATCAAAAAGCGGTTAAACCTGAAAAGCACGTTTGCGGCAAGTACGGAACGCTTGCAAAACAGTATTTGGAGGACAAAGGAATTGATTGGACGATTGCTAATCTTCCCGAATACTTGCACGGCGTGGATAAAGCCGCCGACGAACTGTACGAAACGATGTATGAAAAGTTCTCGAAAGAAGAGCGTTTCAAAAAATCGGAGGATTTTATGGAAAATCTGAAACGGGAAACGGAAATGCAACGGCTTATCGAAGAAGAAATCTTAAATGAAATCGTTTATGTAAAATAACGGAGGTATCAATATGAAAGCGTTAAAAGTAGTTGGAACTATCGGCAGATTTGCGTTGGCAGGCGTACTGATTGCAGGGCATTTCGTAATGAACATCATAGGCGCGTTGATTTGTGCCATTACTTCACAAGGTTAAAACGGAGGTTTTTATGGAAAAGAAAGAAACAACGCCGCGCAGAGCGGCAAGAAGAAGTTACGAGGAACGCAACAAAGATAAGCGTAAACAGGCGAGCGGTAATTTCGGAACGATGATCCCGCGTGATTTGTTCGACGAAATCAATGCGTTTTTGGCGAAACACCATATCACGAAAGTCGAATTGATTTTCAAAGGGTATGAAGCCTTGAAAGCCGAGTACGAAAAGGAAACGGAATCTAAAACTTAATTGTGTATGCGAAAGGCATAGACACGAACAACAATCAATTGATATTGGTGAAGCGTCGGTGGCTATGCCTTTCAAAAACTAAATAATCTATCTGCGCTTTACCGGAAAGGAGGAAAATACGGTAAGCGTAGAGGAAAAGAACAAGAACGAAGCAATCTATTTGGCGTCGGTTGCCGTTTTAAGGCGGCTGTATCTGAAAGGTATTGACGTAAAAATACTTGAAAGATTGAATAGGAAGAATGCCGAAGCGATGGGGTGTGTTCCGACGGATTTTATAAATTATAATTAAGGAGGTGTGGCTATGAATACTGCCGTCAAAGAAGTGCAGGTTATAAAAGTGACCAAGACAGGCGAAAAAGCAGAAAAAATCAGAGTGGCGGCATATTGCAGAGTCAGTACCGATAAAGACGATCAACTTAATTCGTTTTTCGCGCAAATGCGTTATTACAGAGATTATGTTCGCGGTAACGATAAAATGGTGCTTGTGGATATTTACGCAGACGAAGGTATTACGGGAACGGAACTTGAAAAGCGCGATGAAATGAAACGGCTTATCAGAGATTGCAAGCATAAAAAGATAGACCGTGTGCTTGTAAAAAGCGTTACCCGTTTTGCAAGAAATTCGCTTGAATGTATTGAAACCATACGAACTATGCAATCGTGCGGCGTAAGCGTATTGTTTGAAAACGACCATATTGATACGGAAACGATGAATTCCGAAATGATGTTGTACATAAAAAGTGCGTTTGCGCAGAGCGAAGCAACGTCGGCGTCGAAACGTATGTCAACGTCTATCCGTATGAAAATGGAGGACGGAACTTATATTGCAACAAACGCACCTTTCGGGTACAAGTTGATAGAAGGAGAGTTAGTCGTTGTTCCCGAAGAAGCAGAAGTCGTCAGGAAAATCTTTGCGCTTTACTTGCAAGGGTATGGCGTAAACGTTATTGCAAAAACAATCCGCGATACAGACGGTGACAAGCGAGATTGGAACAGACAAGGAATAAAATATATTCTCACGAACGAGAAGTATATCGGAGATACGATGTGGCAAAAGAGTTTTACCCCGGCGGTATTGCCGCTACGGAATCGTCCGAACCGTGGGGAATTGCCGAAGTATTACTGTGAGGGAACGCAGGAAGCAATCGTTTCAAAAGAAGATTTTATAGCAGTAAAAAATCTAATGCGAGAGCGTGAGGAAAAACACTATAAACAGTATCGAAACGAGAAGAAATTGTTTTACCGTAAAATTATGTGCCGCCATTGCGGTTGGTCGTATCGTGTGAAGCAAATTCAGAACGGTTACGTTTGGGCTTGTTCAAGAAAAGGAATGATCGGCGGTGAATGTAGTTCCCGTAGTTATACGGATACAGAGTTGTGCCGTTCATTCATAAAGGTTTATAACATTCTGAAACAAAACAAGCGGGTATTGCTTGATGAAACGATTTCGCAGTTGCAAACGCTTAAAGTGAAAGCAAATTGCGGAAATAACGTGATCGCGGAAATTGACGAGAAAATTGCAATGCTTGGCAGGCAGAACAACCTTTACGGACAAATGCTTGCAAACGGAGTGATAGACGAGGTAACGTATCACGAAAAAGCCGATAGCCTTAAAGGTCAGATAACAGAACTCAGAAGTCGGCGTATGAAAATCATCAACGACGACGATGAGGAAACGTGTATAGAGCAACTTCGGCAGTTAAGAAAAATTATAGAAGAAAGTCCCGATTATCTTGATGAAATGGATACCGTACTGTTCGGGAAAATCGTAAAGCTGATTTATGCGGAAGAGGACGGTGCATTAAGTTTCATAATCAAGGGTGATTTAGAATTGAAAGTTTATGTAGGAGGTGAGAACGATGAACAGAATGATTAGTTTCGGATATGGCTATAAAGACGGGAAACTGATTGTTGTGGAGTCGGAAGCTGAAATTGTAAAAAGCATTTTTACGGACTATATAAACGGAAAAATTCTGAAAGAAATTGCGGACGAATTGACTATTAAGGGCGTTGACTTTTTTAACGGGAAGTGCTGTTGGAATAAGAATATGGTATTCCGTATCATTGAAAATAAGAAATATATCGGAGAGGACGGGTATCCTGAAATTATCTCTTTTGAACAGTACGAAGCGGCAAATGCCATAAAGGGAAGAAAGGCAAATAGAAAAACATCGCTACCGCGGGAAACGGAAGAATTAAAAAAATATGTTTTTTGCGGTCAATGCGGCAGGCTGTTACACAGAAGAACGAAGTGGAAAACAAGAGAAAAATGGTATTGTCAGAACGGCTGTAAGTGTGATAAGTATATCGACGATAAAGTTGTCTACGCGGCGGTTGAAAAAGTGGGCGAAAGAATATCCGACGATCCGATGGTTTTGACGACAGATGAAACCTGTACATATAAGAGAACGCAAGAGATAATGCGATATTCAAACGAAATAGCGAGGTTGACGGCATCAACAAATCCAAGTTTTAAGGCAGGAAAGAAATTGATTTTGGAATGTGCGAGTTTGAAATTTCAGGCTTGCCGTGAAAACAAGGGCGCGTCTTACACAAATAGGATTTTACAACTGACGAAGAATAAGAAATACGGAATTGATTATATATCCGATACCATATCGAAAATCATAATAGAAAAGGACGGCTTTGTAACCGTAGAAATGATTAACGGTGCAAAAATAAGTAATAGGGAGGTAAACGATGCAGACACAAGCGAGAAGAATTGTAACGAAGATCGACGCCAATCCGATTCTTTCCAAGCAGAATCACGAGAATAGTTTGTTGCGTGTTGCCGCCTATTGCCGCGTAAGTACAGACAGCGAAGATCAGCTTGAAAGTTATAAAGCGCAGGTTGCGTATTATACTGACGCAATAGCAAAGAATCCCCGATGGAGATTCGTTGATATTTATGCCGACGAAGGTATCACGGGTATGATGGCGAAAAAACGAACAAATTTTTTGCGTATGATACGCGATTGCGAAAAGGGGAAAATTGATCTTATTATCACAAAGTCGGTTGCTCGTTTTGCAAGAAACGTCGTAGACAGCCTTAACTATGTCAGACGTTTGAAAGCAAAGGGAATCGGCGTATATTTTGAAGAACAAGCCCTTGATTCTCTTAAAAGTGAAAACGAGATGGCGTTAGGAATATATAGCGTTCTTGCCCAAGCGGAAAGTGAGAATATCAGTGCAAACGTGCAATGGGGTATTCGTCAACGTATGCAGTCAGGAACGTTTAAGTTTCGGTACAATCTTCTCGGTTATCGAAAAGGCGAGGACGGCGAACCCGAAATTGTCGAGGAAGAAGCAAAATATATCCGAGCGATTTTCAATATGTATCTCGACGGCAAAAGCCTTGATCAGATTAAATCATATCTTGAAGGTGAGGGTGTATTGACAAAGACAGGGAAAGCTGTATGGAATAAGTGTATTATTCAAGCCATTTTAACAAACGAAAGATACTGTGGCGATTTGCTTATGCAAAAAACGTTTACGGAAAATTGTATTACGAAAAAGGTGAAGAAGAACCGCGGTGAATTGCCAAAGTACCTGATAAGAGATAATCACCCTGCGATCGTTACGCGCGCGACGTTCAAAATGGCTCAAATGGAAATGGCTCGTCGTGGAAGCGTTAGAAAAAAGACAGATTCCGGAATTACGGAGCAAGGGAAGTACAGCGGTAAATTTGCTTTGACGGATATACTCGTTTGTGGAGAATGTGGTAGTCCTTACAGGCGAAAAACATATAGTCGAAACGGACAAAATAAAAGAGTTTGGCGTTGTTTAAGTCGGTTGGAACACGGAACGGAATTTTGTTCCGATTCGATAACTGTCGATGACGAAACGTTGAAAAAAACTATCGTCCGAGGTATCAGTAAAGCGATTTCGGATAAACAAGATGTCTTGAATTTAATATTGTCTAACCTTGCTTATGCGGTAACGGGAGAAGATGACACTCTTGAAATGTATGCCATCGAAAAGCAATTAAAAACATTAAGCGGAATAATGGACGAAACGATGGAACTTGCCGCAAGTTCGACGGGTGACGGAAAACGGTTTCAGGAAGAAATGAAGTCGTTGAGTTCCCAAATGGTTGTTTTACGAGAGCAACTTGAAATTATAAAAGGGAGGATTGATTCAAACGAAAAAGTAAACGCAGAAATAGAAAATATAAAGCAATGCCTGTCGACCGACAGTCTTGATTTTTCGGAATATAACGATGTGACGATTCGTCGCCTTGTTGAGTATATCCGAGTTATGAAAGACAATTCGATTATCATCGTTTTGAAAGGCGGAATGCAAATACAAGAAAATATCTAAAATCGGGGAAGTCTGAAACATCTGTTTCGGACTTCTTTCTATAAATAATAAAAGCACGACATAAGAAGCATTTTCTATTGATTTTTATCGTAAAAAGTGCTATAATAATTATGGTCGTTAGGAAAAGGGGTTAAATCGGGTGTATTTTGATGAGATAGCGGTGTAGCTATTTCGTATGTGATAGCCAGAAAAAGGCAAGTCGTTCTGACTTGTCTTTTTCTGTTATTTAGATTTATTTTATCTTTTTTTACCGTTTTTTTGCTGTTTTTTAGGTGTTTTTTGCCAGTTTTATGGGCATTTTCGCCCGTTTTTAATCGACTACTGCATAAAGGTTGACGAAAGACACTATATCGAGTTTCGATTCAAATGCTAAGCCGATATCAACGAAACCATATAAACGAAGACCACTATCCAATAAAAAGGTAGTGGTTTTTTTTATTTCAAAACTATATGGATTCCGATTTAATAAGCAAACAATTAGTCGCAAGTTCGAGTCGGAATTTTTCGAGTGGCGGGGTTCGTATCGTCGGCAGTTTTGCCTGCTATCACATCGTCATAGTGAGCGACCTTTTTCGTAATATAGTCGAATACCTCTTTTGCCTCGTTCAATTTTTGTTCGGCTAAAACAAGTTGGCTACGCATAAATTCTCTGCGTTCGGCAAGCGTTCCATCGCCTTGCAAACATAAATCGCCGTAACGCTTTATATCTTCAATAGACATTCCGCAACCTTTCAAACATTTTATGCCCATAAGCCAGTTGATCGATTCTTCATCGAACACGCGGCGATTTCCGCTGTCGCGTTTTACGGGCAAAAGATTAAGGTCGGTATAATAGCGAATCGTGTGTTCGCTCATTCCCATAAGATCGGATATCTGTTTTACGGTATATTTCATAAAAAATCTCCTAAAATCGGGTAAAACCCCTTGACTTCGAGTAACTCGAACTTATTATACTATATTTATCTTAAAAAATCAACGGGAGAACTGTTATGAAAACTGTAAAACTAAACAACGGAATCGAAATGCCTATGCTCGGTTTCGGAACTTTTCGGATTAACGATCCTAACCAATGCGAAGAGAGTGTAATTGCCGCAATCAATGCAGGCTATCGACTTATCGACACAGCAGAGGCTTACGGAAACGAAAGATACGTCGGCAACGCAATAAAAAACAGCGAAACAAACAGGAGCGAACTATTTATCACAACAAAACTGAATTTCAACCATTTTGAAACGGAAGCGGCAAGAGAAACGCTCAATAAGTCGTTCGAAAATTTGCAAACGGACTATATCGACCTTGTTTTGTTACACTGGGGATTTGGCAATCGCTATGCCGCTTGGCGTGTTCTGGAAGAATTTTACGAACAAGGGAAAATCCGAGCGATAGGTGTATCCAACTTTGAACCCGATATGCTTATTGACCTCATAAACTTCAACAAGGTAAAACCTACCGTAAACCAAATCGAAACACATCTGTATTGCCAACGGAAAACCGTTCACGAATGGGAAGATAAATATGGTATCGCCCATCAGGCATACGCGCCGCTCGGACAAGGACGGGCAAACGAAATGTTCAATGAAAAAGTCGTTGTTCGCATTGCCGAAAAGTACGGAAAAACACCCGCACAGGTTTTACTGCGGTATCAGATAGAAAACGGCATTATTGTTATACCGAAGTCGATCCACGAAAACAGAATCAAAGAAAATATAGATATATTTGATTTTTCGCTTACAAATGAAGAAATAGCCGAACTCGCCGCACTGGATAAAAACGAGCCGATGATAGGGAAACCCGAACAACCAGATTTCACGGAATTCGCAATGACATGAGTGAAACAATGAAAAGAGTACTGATATTAGGCGCAACGGGGCTTTTCGGAAAAGCACTCGTTAACAAACTACTTGAAAATGACAAATGCGAAATCGTTGCCTTTTCAAGGCACAGTAAAGAGATATACGCAAACAGTAAACGATTGACTGCAGTAAACGGAGACGCAACAAAAGCGGAAGATTTAATCGCATCCTTGAACGGAGTTGACGTTGTCTATTGCGCCGTATCGGGAGAATCGTTGCCGATCGTGGCAAAAACGCTTGTGAAAGTTATGCCGTTATGCAAAGTGTCGAGGTTGCTCTTTATGGGGGCGGTCGGAATATATAACGAAATTCCCGTCGAACTTGATGACGAGGATAATGTCCGAAATAACCCGGAACAGATTCCAAACCTTGAAGCCGTTGAAATAATCGAAAACAGCGATTTAAACTATACGATACTTCGCCCCGGATATTTGCAAGACGGAGATGAAGACGATTATACACTGACTTACAAGGGGGATAAAGCCAAAGGCTTTGAGAGCACAATTTCTTCCGTGATAAAAATCGCCGTGGAATTGATAGCCGATGACGCCTTATATTCAAGGCAAAGCGTTAGTATTACCAAGAACCAACAGTAAAAAAGTACTTATCGTCCGACACACTCTTGAAAAGTGCCTTAAAAACGAGATTTTGTCGTATACACACAGAAAAAGGCAAGTCGTTATGATTTGTCTTTTTCTGTTATTTAGATTTATTTTATCTTTTTTTACCGTCTTTTTTGTTTTTTTTAGGCGTTTTTCGCCAGTTTTTAGGGCGTTTTCGCCCGTTTTTTATAGACTGCATAAAGGTTGACGAAAGACTCGATATCGAGTTCCGATTCAAGTGCGGAGTCGATATCCACGAAACCATATAAGCGAAGACCACTATCCGATAAAGCGGATAGTCGTTTTTTTGTTTGTCGATATCGAAAATGAGATTTGTAATGACTCAAACTTGTTTGCTTTGGCGGTAAACGATTGAAAAAAGCAGAGGAATATAGTATAATTTACTCGTAAACGGTTTAACTGTAAAAGATGATTAACAAGGAAGAAAACCACAATGACTGAATGGGAAAAATTGCAAAAAGGCTTAGTTTATAACGATTTCGACGAAGGCTTGTTTAATCGCAGAGTCGAGGCGAAAAAATTGTTTAAAGCATACAACAAAACCGATGACGAGGAAGTCGAATTACGCTATAAAATTATGCGACAACTTTTCAAGAGCGTCGGAAAAAACGTTTGGATAGAACCCGATTTTAGATGTGAATTCGGAAAAAACATTATAATCGAGGATGACGTGTATATCAATTTCGGTTGTATTATTTTGGATTGTGCCGAAGTAACTATCGGCTCGCATACTCTTATCGGACCGAATGCTGGACTTTATGCGGCAAATCATTCCGTCGACGCAACGGAGAGGATAAACGGAGGTTGTTACGGCAAGCCCATTCACATAGGCAAAAACGTATGGCTTGGCGGTGACGTAAAGATCTTACAGTGTGTCACCGTCGGAGATAACTCTATTATAGGTGCGGGTAGTATTGTGACGAAAGATATTCCGTCAAACGTCATAGCGGCGGGCAATCCTTGTAAAGTTATAAGAGTAATAACGGATAAAGACAAAACCGATTATTTGGAAAGAATAGGAGTCAAATAAGATGACGGAAAAAGAAAAAATGCATGCAAAAATGTGGTATGACGCAAACTTCGACAAAGAGTTATTGGAAATGCGTTTGAAAGCGGAAGATTTATGCTTTGAATTAAATAATATTAGACCGAGTAACAAAGAAAAACGAGAGGAAGTATTGAAGAAAATATTTCCCGATATGGGCGAAAATTGCACGATATTATCGCCCGTACACGCCGATTACGGCTTTTATACAAAAATCGGACACGATACGTTTATCAATAGAAATATCGACTTAATCGACGGAAACGGCATTACGATAGGAAACCATTGTTTTATCGGTCCTAACTGCGGAATGTATACTGCCGTTCACGCAACCATAGCGGAAGAACGGAACAAAGGCTTAGAAAAAGCGTTACCCATCGTGATAGGCGACAATTGTTGGTTGGGCGGAAACGTTACGATTTTGCCGGGTGTAACGATAGGAAATAATACGATTATCGGCGCAGGAAGCGTTGTTACGAAGGATATTCCGTCAAATGTGGTCGCCGTCGGTAACCCTTGTCGAGTTATTCGAGAAATAACCGAAGCGGACAAAATAATCAACCGCCCGTAACCGCGGAAATTTACGACGGTATGTAATCTTTACAAGGCAACTCGGCACAGACGTAATTTTGCGAAACGGAAAACTGTTTTGAAAGAGACATTGATTTTCGATATCTGCTTGACAATGCAACGGATGCGTTTAAAATTTCCCCGAACAGATGCCGTTTTGGTTACAACGTTAAAAGAGTTTATTAAAAACGATATGATAGACCGAAAATCTTATGATGAGATTCCTCCGCGTGTGGAATACTCTTTGACGTAAAGGGGAATTTCGGTTATTCCGATTCTCCAAAGTATTTGTCATTGGGCAGTGGCTTTTCATAAGGAAACATCGGATAATTTGATGATCCAATGCGAAAAATGCGATTACAGATAAGATACTATGATGAGAATTCATAATGTCTGTAAAATAATCGGAAATGACGGCGAAATATATTATGGATATAAAATATGCAACGATGGAAAATCTTACTGCGATTGCTGCGGTTGAAGCAGAGTGTTTTCCTCTTAAGGAAGCGGCAACCGAAAAAGAATTTGCCGAAAGAATTAAATATTACGGCAATCACTTTTGGCTTATGTTCGATAACGAAAAACTAATTGCGTTTGTGGATGGTTTCGTAACAGACGAGCCTGATTTAACGGACGAAATGTACGAGAATGCGACTATGCACAATGAAAGCGGTGCGTGGCAGATGATTTTCGGTGTCAATACCCTGCCTGCTTACCGCAAGCACGGGTATGCCGGCGAGCTTATTTATCGTGCCATTGATGACGCAAAAAAGCAAGGACGCAAGGGGCTTTTATTGACTTGCAAAGAAAAATTGATTTCATATTACGCAAAATTCGGATTTGTCGATGAGGGCGTGTCCGATAAATCAACACACGGAAATGTCGAATGGCATCAAATGCGGTTGACATTTTAATAAAATTCGGTTTATATAACCACTTTCAAGGCAATCTATAATGGTTGCCTTTTTTATGCCTAAAATTTTCGCAAACCGTCGGATGAGATTATAAATAAAGTGCGCAAGTTAGAAAAATGGCACGGAGATTATAAATAAAAAAGCAAGTTATAAACAGGGCTCGGAGATTATAAATAAAGTGCGTGAGTTAGAAAAAACTACAGTATACCATAAAAGAATATCTCAAAAGATTAGATAAGTAGCAAAATTACCTTTGACAATCGCAGATTTATCGTGTAAAATAAAATCAGACTTTATTTTACTCGAAATTATTAGCGGAGGTTGTGGCAATGTATATAAAAAGACATCTTGAAAGCGAAGTAATAAAAGCATCGAAAAATTATCCCGTCGTTATGGTTTGCGGACAAAGACAAGTCGGAAAGTCTACAATGTTAA
>CAVJMJ010000037.1:0-8326 GCA_963650915.1 Parasutterella excrementihominis
TTAGGGTGTTGGTCAACTTTTTGCGGAACGTTTCTTCGGTATGCAACTCGTCCGAATAGGTAAAAGTTACGAAATAGTCCCAACGTTGCAGTCTGAGTTTTCGCATCAATCTTACTCTTCGCTTTATGGTGTTTGTTTTTACTCTTTCGAGGTTTTTGTCTACAAACGCTTTCAATTCTGCTTTGTCGTAAAATCGCTTTCCAAAGCCTCTTTAATATGCTTTTTACGCTCTTTCTTGGGCAGTGACAGACTTTCTTTGTAAGCCGTTTCAAAGCGTTCTTTCGTGGTTTCTGGTGGAGATTCGGTTGCCGTCGGTTGTTGTTTGATTTGTTCAACGGCACGCCTTTTACAGCCTTTTCCGCTCGGAAACGCTCCTCTCGGAATGGCAACGAAATGACTCCCGTCGTGATAAACTTTTGCTGATTTTAGATTCATGTGATTGCTCCTTTTGTTTTTTTGATGAGTGTAAACTCCAAACTCGCAAGATTTTTGCGACTTTGAAATTTTCTTTGAAAGAAACGTAAAAATTTTTGTACCGGTAAATCGCTTCTCTCAAATTGCAATCGGTATTCTAAAATTCAAACCGGACACTTTTTTACCGGTTTGAAATTATTTTTTGAATCCGTTGCACAATTCAATGCTACAACACTTACCGCAAAAAGCGTGAATGGCTCAAAATGTAGTTTCAACGGATAATTTCCATTTTCAATGGCTTTTGTCAAGACGGAAAATTACTGCGAAATGGCTGTAAAATGGATTTAAGGCAATAAAAAAGGACGGCGCAAAAAAACGCCGCCCGAAACAAAACGGAGCGATAAATATTCGGAATACATAAAAGGAATAAAACTCAAACTTTGCCGCCGAGCGAAGAATTACGGGGTACGCGGGTGATTCGCCAAGCGGTTTAGCGGCGAACGCCCCGTTTCGCTCGGCTCCAAAGTTGACCTTTTTATCCGAGTTTAGTGAGTTTGTTTGACGGGTGCTTGACCGCGCCAACGGGGTTCCCCGCAAAACAAAGCGCAGCGACGTTTTATGGGGTGTTCGTAGCGGCGCGCTTGTATATGTCAAGCACCCGCCAAAGTGCCATTTGAAGTTTTAATTAAAAATTTTCATTTAGATGAACAAAGAATCGCTTGCTATTATTCGTGTTTTAGAATATAATATAAGCAAGAATTTTTGAGGTGACGTTATGTTAAGTTTTATATCAGCAAAAGAAGCCGCCGAAAAATGGAATATTTCGCAAAGACGCGTTTCCGTATTATGTAGTGAAAACAGAATAAACGGCGCAATGATGGTTGGCAATATGTGGATTATTCCGTCAAATGCCGAAAAACCGATTGATAAAAGAACCGTCCGTTATGAGAAATCAAAAACTGTTACGCTTAAACCGTTTGTAAAGTGGGTAGGCGGAAAAAGTCAACTCGTCGAGCAAATCGAAAAAATGCTCCCGACAGACGGAGAAAAAGTTTTGACAAAATATGCTGAACCTATGGTTGGCGGTGGCGCATTGTTTTTCAGCATACTTTCCAAATATGATTTTGAAGAATTGTATGTCAGTGATATAAATGCCGAACTTATAAATGCATATCAAGCCGTGAAAAACGATGTAGATAATCTGATTGTAAAACTTAACGAAATGCAAATGCTGTTTTTGCCTATGGATGAAAACGGCAGAAAATATTTCTACTATACCGTTCGTGAAAAATTCAATTCAACGGCATTAACCGAAGAAACCGCAACCGAAAAGGCGGCGCAGTTTATCTTCTTAAACAAAACCTGTTTTAACGGGCTTTATCGCGTAAACAGAAAAGGACAATTTAACGTCCCTATGGGTGCGTATAAAAACCCGACTATTTGTGACGATGAAAATTTGCGCAATATACACGAGGCATTACAAAACGTCACTATTGTTTGCGGCGATTATTCGTTATCAAAATCGTTTATTGATAAAGATACGTTTGTATATCTCGATCCGCCTTATCGTCCGATTTCCGAAACATCCGCTTTTACGTCTTACAATTCAGACGTATTTGATGATGAGGAACAAATAAGACTGTCGAAGTTTATCGACGAAATCAATCTTTCGGGCGCAAAAATTGTTTTAAGCAACTCAGACCCGAAAAACGTAAATGAAGAAGATAATTTCTTTGATGATTTATATAAAAACTATAAAATAAATCGTGTTGAAGCAACTCGAGCAATAAACAGCAAAGGCGATAAACGCGGCAAAATAAACGAATTGCTTATTTGCAACTAAAAGAGAGGTTATTATGGCAGAATTAAAACTATTTAAGGTAAACGGACACGTTGAAGAATTGAAATCTAAAAGCGTAACCATAGAAAAAGAGTTGCAGATCATTATCGAAAAGAATATGCAAGAATTTTTCGGCGTGAGATTCCTTGCTTCAGAATATAGAATAGACAACGGAAGAATGGATTCCATAGGAATCGACGAGAATAATTGTCCCGTTATTTTCGAATACAAGCGTTTTTCGAGTGAAAATGTAATAAATCAAGGTTTGTTCTATTTGAATTGGCTATTGGAACATAAGGCTAATTTCAAACTATTAGTTTTAGAAACCTATGGCAATGAAGTTGCAAATAATATCGATTGGTCTATGCCGAGAGTGGTTTGTATTGCAAGCGACTTTAATAAATATGACGAAGAAGCCATTAAACAAATAAATCGTAATGTATCGCTTATCCGTTACAAACAATACAATAACGATTTGCTGTTGTTTGAACTGTTGAATACAAATACGGTAGCCCCTATTGACAACGAACAGGTTGAGCATAAAACCTCACAAAATAATGAAAAAACATTTACAGAGCAATATAAAAACGCTCCACAAAAATTCAAAGAACTATATGACGAATTATCCGATTATGCTATGAGTTTAGGCGATGATGTGTCACAAAGCACATTAAAACTATATTCAGCATTCAAAAAAATCAAGAATTTCTGCACTATGGAAGTTTATCAGGCAAAAATGCTGATAAATTTCAGACTTAATCCCGACGATTACGAATTGTCAGACACCTTACGTGACGTTCGTAATATAGGTCATTGGGGGTGTGGCGATTTACAGTTAATAATGCGCGATCGCTCCGAAATAGAACAAGCAAAAGAACTTATTTTGAAAGCATACGAAAATAATTAAGGTGGGGAAACGAATGAAAAGAGATTTTAACAACTGGCTTGATACATTCAGAAGCAGTATTTGCGACTATAAATTCTACGTTGACTTTGAAAAAGTTTACGGCAATGTAGAAAGTATAAAGGTTGAATTAAATATTCTCAACTCGCTTATCGGTTCAAAAAATATCGAAAACGATTTCAAAAACCTTGTAGCGGAATACCCGAAAGTTTTGAAATGCATTCCTATTTTGCTTGCAGTTCGTAGCCGCGAAATATATGCCATTGACAGCGACGGCGAATATTGGTTTAATTTTGCAAAACAAAACTATTCTATCGACGAATACATAATGTTTATGCACAAAACGGGTTTATTCTCACTTATTTCGGAACACTTGATAAACAATCTCGTCGATTACGTTACAGGCGTAGAAGTCGGGCTTGACAGTAACGGACGTAAAAATCGCGGCGGTCATTTAATGGAAGATTTGGTAGAATCGTATCTTGTGCAAGCGGGACTTCAAAGAAACGTCGATTATTTCAAAGAAATGTATCTTTCCGATGTCGAAAAGCAATGGAATTTGGATTTATCGAGCATTTCAAATCAAGGTAAAGCGAAAAAACGTTTTGATTTTGTAGTTAAGAAAGATAAGACCGTGTACGCCATCGAAGCAAATTTCTATTCGAGCCAAGGTTCAAAACTTAATGAAACTGCAAGGAGTTACAAAACTATTGCGTTGGAAGCTAAAGAAATCGACGGTTTTGCATTCGTTTGGTTTACCGATGGTCAAGGGTGGAAATCTGCTCGTCACAATCTTGAAGAAACGTTTGACGTTTTGGATAATATGTACTGTATTGCCGATATGGAAAACGGTATCGTTAAGGAACTTTTCAAATAATATGGCAAAGAAAAATATACCGTTACAGCCCGAAAATTTCGAACTCGAAACAAATACAGTTTGGGCGTTCCCCGATCGCGGCAAATGGGCAACGCACGACGCGAAATACCGTGGGAATTGGTCACCATATATTCCGAGAAACGTAATTCTGCGTTATTCGAAAGAGAATGACACCGTTTTGGATCAGTTCGTCGGTGGCGGCACTACTGCCATTGAGGCAAAATTAACTAATAGGAATTTTATCGGCGTTGATATTAATCCGAACGCGCTTGAAATTACAAAAAGCAAATTGAATTTCGAGTGTGAATTTAATCCGACGATAAGTATTATCCAAGGCGATGCGCGTAATCTTTCGACTATTGCCGATAATTCGATTGACCTTATTTGCACGCATCCACCTTATGCTGATATTATTCATTACAGCGAAGATATCGACGGCGATATGTCACTTATGCCGATGAAAGAATTTTTATTTGAAATCGGCAAGGTTGCGGAAGAAAGTTATCGGGTATTGAAAAAGGACAAGTTTTGCGCTATACTTATGGGAGATACGCGCAAAAAAGGTATGGTTCAACCATTAGCGTTTGAAACAATGCGTATTTTTGAAATGGCAGGGTTCAAAACGAAAGAAATTATAATCAAGGAACAACACAATTGCAAAGCCACGGGCTATTGGAAAACAAACAGCATAAAGTTTAATTTCCTTTTACTCGCCCACGAGTATTTGTTTGTGTTTAAGAAATAACGAAAAATAAAAAGTAATCTTTAATGAAGGAGTATATGATAAATGAAAGGGAACATATATTATATTGAGGGTAACTGTGGCCGTATAAATGGTGAGGATAATGCTGTTTATTTTTTTCACAAGAACGATCTTCTTAATTGTACAATCTACCAACTAAGTGAGGGTGATTATGTTGAGTTTGAAGTGGAAAAACAAAGTAATTATAAGAATGATAAGGCTGTTAAGATTAGGAAGAAAGGTGCAGATATATCAAATTCAAAAAATACTGTTAATCCTGGAATCAATCCGAAGTTTAAATTTGACAACTTTAACAATGATGAAAAGGAAATCCTAAATTATCTAAAGAAAGTGTTTTACCTAACAAATAGCGGTTCCCCATTAACCATTGCAAATAGTACATATAGGTATTGTTTGGTTAAACCGACAAACGATTTCAGCTTAACATTCAACTTAAACAGAGAAATTGTTATAATATTTTCCGATTACGTTTCATTTGAACCACGCACATTAGATGCAGCAACATATGCTATAGAACAGATTAGTTCCAAGCTTCGAATAGATAGAGGGTGTCAAATCGTAATCAGTAGCGATGAAAAAATAGAACCAAAATTATCGGCAATCCTTAAAGATACCAATCTAAATTCAATAGTTATTCCGTTTAGTTACAAAGAATTATTATCCTTTCCTAACGAAGGATTTGTTCTAAACAGATTCCGAAAATACTTGTTCGATGTCGATCTATTTTCTTCATCGAACCCTATACAAAATGATATTTTCTTTTTTGGACGAAGAGATTATGTCTTTGACATTGTAAATAAATGTAAAAATAATATTCACAGTGGCATTTTCGGATTAAGACGAAGCGGAAAAACATCACTATTATATGCAATAAAAAGATTACTAAAAAACGATAATTGTCCTGCAATATATATTCCATGTCAAAGTCAGCTTTCTTCATCAAATTGGCAAATGGCATTATATACAATCATTCGCGATATTTATAAAGAAACAGGAATAAAAGAAAGAAATGTGCACTCTAAGCAATCATATTTAGATGGTAATGCGGCTGTTTGTTTTGAAGATGATATCCTGACACTTTATAAAGAGACATCAAAAACAATTGTATTGCTTTTTGATGAGATTGAGGCAATAACATTTGATGTTCCAAGCGATAATTCGAATTGGGCAGACGGCACATACTACATTTCCTTTTGGAATGCATTGCGTGGCTTGTATCTTAAAAACCCCAATGTAATTTCTATTGTCGTAGCTGGAACAAACCCAAGAATCAATGAGATCCCCGTTTTACACAACGGAAGTACGAACCCGATGTATGGACAATTGGCTTTATCAAACCAAGGAGCATATTTATTGCCATTTACGTTAATTGATACACAAAATATGGTTAATACGCTTGGTGGATATATGGGATTATCGTTTGATGATCATGTCTGTTCTTCCTTAACACTTGATTGCGGCGGTCACCCATATTTAATCAGACTACTTTGTAGTTTTATTAACCACGAAATAAAGGATGCCGGGTTATCTCGCCCTCGGACGGTAAGTCAATCGAAATATAATGAATTCATTAAATTGTTTGAAGAAACTAATGAGGCTACAGGCTTCTATTTAATGATATTAAACATACTTGTAACAAACTATCCGAAAGAATTCAATGTGTTAAAAGAACTTGCATTAAACGGAGGCAAATACATTTCAAATTTTGTTGACGATAATGCTCTTCTCCATCTACTTGGCTACGGATTAATTGAAAATGTGGATGGCATATATAAAATACGCTTTAAAACAATAGAAAGATATTTATTGGGAAAATATAAATACGAACGGACAAATTTGACAATTGAAGAGCAAAAACAAGAAATTCAATATAGAATTAATTCTGTGGAAATTTCTTTGCGTAAATTGGTCAAAAATACATTGGCTACACTTAAGGGTATTAATAAAGCAAAAGAGTTGGTATTAAAAGTTATGACAGAGCATACTGCCATACAATCTTATGATTTAACTAAAGCAAACTCACTATCCTACAATGAGTTGTTTGATCCAAGTGTAAATAAGATATACTTTAGCGTATTGTCGAGAATAATTGTTGATAATTTTGACTTGTTTGCAAACATTTTTGAAAACACGTCAAAAGAGGAACTAAGAAATGATTTTGATATAATAAATAAAGCGAGAAGGGTACCGGATCACAGTTACACAGAGTCATCTCAAAACTGGACACAAAGCGATTTCTTGCAGTTTAGACATTCAATCTCAAAAATAGAAGAACTACTTAAAAATTACGAATAAAATATTCGATTTACGTTACTATCTCTCCGCCAATCAAAACCTAAATCGAATACGAAAGTGTTCGGTTTAGGTTTTTCTTTTGCAAAAATTCAGGTTTTATCTGCGTTTTTCGGTTGTCGGCGTGCCGTCGTTCCGGTCTTTTAGGGGTTCGTATAGGGGTGTTCATATCGCTTTAGCCATATCTAAAACAGGCTATTACAAAACAAAAACCCTCTTCGTTTTTTTTGCACGTTTGGGTTTTGGATATACATATTCGGTTGTAACGACGATTTTATCCGTAAATCTCCATATATCTTTGGCGCATTTTGATGAAGTATTCAAACACGGTAGATTGCGTGCGAGATAAAACTCTGCCTATTTCGGGGTAACTTAAGCCGTTTTGGCGGCACTCCAAAGCAATACGCATATTCTCGGTCAAATTCAGGCTTGAAACGATTTTTTCGTATAAAGTATAGTCTTGTGTGACTTCTTCTTTTATTTCGTATGACGGCTCACTTACGGACGTTAAAACATCAAGGCTTACCGAGCGATAATAATCTCTCGTTTTCAGATTTATCAACTTCATCATTCTACGTATACAGGCAATCTCGATTGTAATCGGTTTGCCTTTTTTGCTGTAACCTATAATGTCGCTCAAGTGTTTTCCGTAATTTTCACAAAGAAACAACGCGCCTTCCTGTACTAAATCGTAAGAATCGCTGAGCATATAGCCCAACTCGTTTTTGTGCTTAATATCGGCATATAAATCGGCATACATTTTTTGCATACGACTTCCCTGATAACCTATCTGGAAACGCAATTCCATAAAGGCAATAAGTTCTGCCATTTCAAGCACATTGTTTTGTGAGATTTCTTCTTTCATAACGCTGAAATCTAATATTTTTCTTTTCATTTGGATTTACCTCCGATTTTTTTCGCCTTTCGGCAAAAACGGGGGTAGCACCGAGAAAAGATAGGAGTATTTTTATTTATTGTCGCTTTCACGGAAGTCAACGAACAGCACAAAAATTGTTGCGTAAATGTAAAAAGAGGTTACGCGTCAATTTGCCGCATAACCTCAAAAACGAGCAGAATTCAATATAAATTTAATTTTAATACTTAAAGGTTTCCCGTAACAATTTTTTGCCGTTGACTTGCGATTTTCACTGTGCTACAACCCTTGGCGACGAAAGGCAATAAATCGGAGAATCATATAGTGTCATATAAAGAGTGTCCATAAAAAGAAATAGCAAC
>CAVJMJ010000038.1:0-5430 GCA_963650915.1 Parasutterella excrementihominis
ATTTACGGATAAGTAAAAAAATCTAACGGTGCAAAATAAACCGCACGACGATTTGGCGTAGACGTATGTGACTGCAAAGGAAATACGCACTTGCAATAAACAACTCTTATTATAAAATAGACGAATAACCTACTAAAAATTATCTGTTTATTTTATAACGCGAACGAGAAATAAAACTTAACCTAAATATATCGCAATGGTTCAAAGTTTTTGAAGGGTAATTTCAAAGGCGGTTCCGGCGTCGGACGAAAACGTCAACGTTCCGCTCATGGAACGGATAATGTTTTTGCAGACGAACAGACCTATTCCGCCGTTTTCGTCGTTTTTTTCGGTGGTGTAGGGCGCAAATACGTCCAAGTCCTTTTCTATGCCTTTGCCGTCGTCGGCAACGATTATTTTTACCGATTTCTTTTCTTCTTTAACAAAAATCGTTATATTTTTGCATTGAGCGTGTTCGATAGCGTTCATAATCAGGTTGACGATTACGTTTTCGAGTCCTTTGGGTTTTACATATGCCGTTACGGTAGCGGTACATTCGTTTTTCAGCACTATTCCGTTGGCTTCGCAGTCGAACGAGCAAGAATCGTAAACGGTTTTGCATACGGAGAACAAATCCGCCGCAACCGATTCTTCGGTTAAATAATTGAATTTAGCGTATCCCGCCGCTTCCGTAAGGTTATTTAAAGAAACGTCGTTGTAGTGCTTTACGATTTTCAGCAGTTTTATTTGTTCTTCGTCGTTTTCTCTTGCTATCGCCGAGTCCAAAGCGGTTGCCGTGGCGTAAACGGTTTTGCGTATATCGTGCGATACGAACTGTATGAGATCGTCCCGTTCTTTTACCATAGCGCGCATTTCTTCCGTTTGTAATTTCACTTCCGTCTGAAGATTGCGCGTGAGATTTCGGTTTCTCGCTTCTATATCCGCGGTGTTTTTAGTAAATTTTACGAGGAATACGGACAGCGTTGCAAACGACAACCAAAAACTTGCCGTTAAATAGGTCGGCACGCTTGACGATTCAAGCAAACCGCAAACCTGCGTTAGCGCAATAAGTATAAAGGGCGTAAAAAACAATGCCTCGATGCGATTTGCTTTTACTATTTCGTATACGGTAAAACATACAAAGAACAACAGAATCGCAAGTTTTACGACGATTTCCGTTACGGAGAGTACTTGCGCGACGTCAAACGCCGCAAACGGCTTTACGAACGCTATGACGAAACCGATAGCCGTCAATGCAAAAGAGGCGTATTTAAGCGGCTTTATTTTTACCTGTCTGCCAAGCCCTAAAAGCGCGCCGAAGCATGCTACATAAGGGAAAGCGCAAAGACACGCCGTCCAGAAATACGGAGCGCGATTACCGAGAGAAAACGCAAAACGACCGATTGCGGCGCAAAGTATGCCGGTTACGGTGACGATATCCGAAAGTAAAGCCGACGTTCTTTTGGATACGGAAAGCACCGTATATACGGCGATAAGCAGCAACGAAAAAACCACCGTCGCGCCGATAGCGAAAAGCGACGAGCGATTGATTCGTTCGAGGTCGCCGCCAAGCCCTGCAATCGGCAACGATTGTATGCCGGCGATACCGTATTCCGACTGATAGTGTATGGCGATTATTCTTGCCGAATAATATTCGTCAGTGTAAGTTTGCTCGCGTGTGGAAAACCGCAGATTAACGGTTGTTACGGCGGTTTCGGGAGAAAATTCTCCGCTGACGAAGGAATAATAAACGGTGTGTTCGCTGAAATCGTATTTTTCTATAACCCCCAAGGTGGCGGTGAGAGAGTTTGCCGCGTAGATATTGGAAGCGGCGAAAATCTGCGGAAGGCAGACGGATATAACCCAATCGTCTCCGACTTTGTATTTTTCTAAAATTTCCTTCTTTTTTTCATAGTTTTCGTCGCTCGGATCGGGCGGAAGAAAAGCAAAATAAATAGTACCCGTGCGTGCGAAATCGAAAGGCTCGGTAAGATCGATTATCTGCGTGTCGGAGCAATATTCGTCCACTTGAGCAAACCTGTCGGGAATATAATTCGCGCGGGTTATAAAGCCGCTTTTTGCAATGTCCGAAATGTCGATTGCCGAAATATTGTCACCAACGACGATAGATTTTTCTTGCATTTCCGATTCGTCCGAGGCTTCATCGTAAACATAAGTTATCTCTTTTAGCGTGCGCTCGGCTTCCGGGACGGGTTTGGGCGAGGCAAACGCAAAATGCGATAAGACAAAAATGATTGCGGAAAGCAAAACGGTTGATAATGCGACGATCGCATTGATTTTTTTCGCACGGGTATTCATTTTACGTCCCCCTTGCAAAAGGCATAGCCTTGCCCGAATTGATTGACGATAAGCGCGGCGCAGTCGGGCGAAACGTTCATCATTTTTTTACGCATGTTGTGTATGTGCATTTTTATCGTGGAAGTGTTTAAGTGCGGCAACTGCCACACCGCGGTGTAAACGTCGTTTGCGGTAAAAAACACGCCGGCGTTTTTCATCAGAAAATATAAAATGTTAAATTCGCTCGAGGTCAGGTCCAAAGAAGTTCCCTTGTAACTTGCCGTCCGCCTGTCGGAGTCCAACGTCAATCCGCGCGACTCGATAACGGCTTCCTGCGTCGGCAGTAGTCGCAGAGCCATTCTCGTTTCGATCAGTTCGTTAGAAGCGGGTTTGACGATGTAATCCATCGCGCCGAGTTCAAGCCCGCAAATGACGTTTTCTTCCGCGCCTAAGTCGGAAAGTATCACGACGGGGATATATTCCTGCATACGGTCAAAAATCTGCAAACCGCTTCCGTCCGGCAAAACGACGTCCAAAAGAATAATATCGAGTTTGTTTTCGGATAAAATCTCGGTCGCTTCGAACAGACTTTTTGCCAAAAACACTTTGTTGGCTTTTGAAAAATGCCCGTATAAGCGCGCGGATAGTTCTTCGGAATCTTCTACGATGAGTATTTTTTTGTATTCCACCTTTTTCATTGCTACCTCCGAAGATAAGAACGTTGTTTTTTAAATATTACCGTCACGCGTTTTTTACATTTTCAGTATAGCATATTTCGCCTTTAAAATCAACGGACAAAAGTAAAGAATGGTAAAGAATCGCAACGCAAGGGCGGCGAATATTGATTTGTCCGAATCGTTTTGTTAAAATAAAACCGAGGAAAGCCCGTCGGACGACCTGTTCGCTCCCGAGGGGTTTTTCCGAAATTCGCCATGACGGAAGGTTAAAATTTATGAAAAAAGTGTTTATGTTTAAGCAGATGAAAAACGTGTTGATTGCCTTTTTTATTTCGGCGTTCATTATTCTCGGCATTTTCGGACTCGGCAAAACGAACGTCGCCGCTGCGGCGGCGGAAACGACTTCGACTTGGGACGGAACTTCGTCCGATACGAGTTTTGAGGGTGCGGGAACAAAAGATAATCCCTATCTTATAACGTCGGCAGCGGAACTCAACGGACTGCGAGTAAATACGAACGGCGGCAATAACTACAACGGAGTTTACTTCAAACTGACCGTAAATATAGACTTAAACAGCAAAACTTGGTATCCGATAGGGTATAAAGATAGCAGCTATCGCTTCAAAGGACATTTCGACGGTGACGGGCATACCGTTTCCAACCTGTCGGTCAATAATACTACCAATACTCCGGCGGGCTTGTTCGGTTATGTGGAAAGCGGTTCTATAAGCAATCTCGGCATAACCTCGGGGAGCGTATGGGTGAAGTCTTATGGGAGTTCGAATGCATATCTTTACGCAGGCTCGATAGCGGGATATATCGGCGGCGGCACAACGGTCACGAATTGTTATAATTCGGGTTGCAGCGTTGACGGCTGCTTTGCGGGAGGAATCGTCGGTTACAACGGTAACGACGGATTTGCTCCGATAGTCAACTGCTACAATACAGGGGATGTATGTAGTCGTGAAGATGCGGACGGGCTATATAAAAATAGTTCGTCCGGAGGTATCGTGGGGTACAGCAAAACTCTTTCCGCAAAACGTCTGGTAGTCAACTGCTACAATACAGGTAAAGTCTACGGGGTAGGCTCAAGAGGCGGACTTATAGGAAAAGGCGAAACTCTCGCGCAAAATTCCTATTATTATCAAGATGCCGATAGTTACGGTACAATGCTCGAATCGGGCTCGCTTACTTCTGAATCTTCATATTCCACAAGCGATTATTTTACTTCGGAAAGCAGTACAGTTACGTACAGAGCGTTTGACGGCACGACAATGACCGTCTCTTCAACCACGGAAGAACTTGCCCTTGTCGATGCGCTCAACAAAGGCGCGGATTCGTACAACGCGACAAATCCGACGATAGAAGCAAAGGCATGGAAAAGCGTAAGCGGCGATTATCCCGTTCTCGCTTTAACCTCCGCCGAAACGTATAGCGTTGAGTACACGTTGGACGGGCTTACCGCTTCCGGCGCAAGCGAAGCAATCGGCGGCTCGGATTATTCTACGACTCTTAGCGCAGAAAACCCGGGTCGCACTCTCCCTTCGTCGATAACCGTTACCGTCGGCGGAAAAAATCTTGCTCTTGGCAGCGGATATACTTGTAGTATAAATACCGGCATAGTAAAGATACCCGCCGAAAACGTCACGGGCAATATCGTAATAACCGCCACGGCAGGGAAACTTACCGGTGAAGGCAGTGACGGCAAATATTACTTGAACGGTGAATTGCATACCCACGATTTCAGCGGGGCGGACGGTATCTGCGCTTGCAAGTTGTATTCTAACGACGGCGGAACGACGATTTTCAGTCCGTTGTCGGGAAACGACCTGAATACGCTTTTGATTAAGAACAACTATTACGTTCCCGACGGAAATTATTACCTGACGAAAAACGTTGCTTTAGCGCAAGCCGTTAAGATAAAGAACGGCGCCAAAGTAAAACTTGCCCTGAACGGCAAGGTGTATGATCTGAAAGGTAAATATATAACCGTAGAAAGCGGCGGAAGTCTGACCATTTTGGATAAAAACAGAGCAGGCTCGATTACGACAAACAACAGTTACTACTGTATAGTAAATAAAGGTACGCTTACCGTTGACGGCGCGAGAGTGACGGGTTCGATCTCAAATAAAAGCGGTACAATAGGCGTTATCGTGAACGATGATGGGGCAACTGCGACTATAACAAACTCTACCGTTACAAACGAATCGGCGGGGTATGCCGTAAACAACATAAGCGGTGCAAAACTCCTTAGCGTCGGCGACAGCACGGTTGTGTCCGAATACTGCGGTATTTACCACCAAAGCACTTCTACAAGTATGTACCTGTACGGCAACTCGGTTATAAACGGCAAAGATTGCGATATTTATCAGAAATACTCTATATGGGCAATCAGCCAGGACGGAACCAAATCGTATACGGGCGACGACACGATAACGATAAAATTTGAAGATACCGTATCCGACGGAAAATATAT
>CAVJMJ010000038.1:5825-7858 GCA_963650915.1 Parasutterella excrementihominis
GCGTCCTTTTCGGCGGCGTATATAACGGTCAATATTACGAAAACGGCGTACTTGCGACAGGCACGTCGGGCGGCATTTACTATGTTGACGGCAATCCCGCAAACGGCAAATATAACAACAAAGATTATGTGAACGGCAAGGAAATATACGTTGTAACGTTTGAAGTCGGCGATGGCATAAATGTTAGCGGTGACCTTAGCCAGACTATCGAAATACAAAATGGAACACCCAACGCGATGAAAAACATCGTTTTGTCGGTAAAAGAGGGTTATGTTGATTTTACATCGGCTCAGGCAGAAACAATCAAAGGGAATCTGACGAGTTCAGGCTTGACGGCTACGTTTGACGAAACCGCAAAAACCATAACTATAAGCGGCACGCCGACCAAGAGTCTTACGTTTAATTTAAGCGAGTATTTGACGCTGACGGCAGCTCAGGCAAAAGTGACCGACGGCTCGGGCAACATAACCGGAAAATATGCAACGGTCGGAGAGGCTCTGACAAAAGCGACTTCCGGCACGATAACCGCAATGGGAAACAGTCTTACCGCCGTTTCGGACGGCACGCTTAAAGTCGGAGTTACGCTCGTTACAGACGCAGGCACGTTTGCGGCAATCGGCGACGCTACCATAGATATGACAAGCGACGTCGCAGTAACTCTTAAAGGCGGAAAACTTACGTTTACGCAAAAAGGAACCGCCAATGCAATGAACGTCATGAGCGGAAGCGACACTTATTACCTGACAGGCGACGAGTTTACGGCAGAAGTAACCTCGGGCGGAGTTACGTTGACGGTGGCGAAAGACAAAACCGCTTGCATAAGCGGAGTTACGTTGACGGACGGCGGTTTCAAACTGAGCGAAACCGATGCCGGAACCGTTATCAGCGGCACCGCCGACAAAAACGGTACTGTCAGTAGCGAAGAATACTTGGACGGAACTACGGATACGATACAAATCGTTGACAAAGACACCCGAATCTTAATTGACGACGGTATACCTACGCTTATCGCAGGACAAGGCAAAACGAGCGGCAATATGACCGCAAAAATCGGCACAAATACTTATATATTCTCAAAGGCGAGCGGTGACGGCAGTTATACCGTCGACGCGACAAACGGCACGCTTACCATAGAAAGCGGTGTAACCGTTACCGATAAAAAAGGCATCAAATACACAGGAGCGGGCACGTTTACGTTTACTGCAGACGGCGTGACCGTCGGCGCAGGGGCAACTCTGACCGATATAAGTGGCAATATCTTTAAGGCGGTTGACGGCGAAGCGACCGTTTCGTTTGACAAAAAACTCGGTACCGTTGTGACAGACGGCAAATTCGAAGTCACGGGCAAAGTAACGGTCAAACTCGGAGACGCCACTTATGTCTTTACCGCCGAAACCGGTAAAACCTATACCGTCGATAAGGCGAATAATGCGCTTATCGTTCCGGCAGACACTACCGTTACGGATAATTACGGCATTAAGTATACAGGAGAAGGCAGGTTTACGTTTACCACAGACGGCGTATCGGTAAGCGAGGGCGCAATTATCACCGGCACAAATGGTTGCTCCATAAAGGGCGCAAGCACAGGCGCGACCGTAACATATAATAGTAGCGGTGCAATCTTTCTTGTCGGCGGCGGTTGCGAGTTTGATGATAAAATCGTTGTTAAAATTTGTGACAGCGACTTCGACTATACTTTTGAAAAGGTCGACGCGACAGATGGCAAAAAATACGTTGCCAAAATGAATGAAACGGGAAGTAGCGTTGCCGTAACCGTTCCTAAAGACAGTGAAATAAAAATCAACAATACAACAACAGTAAAAAGCAATGAAAATAGCGACACAAAAATTATAGGCGATAAGGACGGAATAACCATCATTATTCCTAAATCGGGTTCTGTAACAGTCAACGGCAATACCTATAAGGATACCAGAGATGGAAATGCCGAAGGCGACAATATCAAGGTTGTTATAGGTTTGGACGGGGACGTTGAAGAAGTAGTTAAACCCATTCCGGAAACACCCACCGTACCT
>CAVJMJ010000039.1:0-7265 GCA_963650915.1 Parasutterella excrementihominis
TTATTTGTTATTTGTTATTTGTTATTTGTTATTTGTTATTTGTTATTTGTTATTTAGTTTTGTTTTTATTAACGAAAAATCTATTTAATAAGATTTTTTTGGTATGTTTTTTTGGTATGTTTTTTTGGTATGTTTTTTTTGTTTGCTTTTGTTTTTGGGGTTTGTTTGTTTTTTGCTTAGTTGTTATTTTGGGCTTGTTTTACCCGCAGGTCATCCTGAGCTTGTCGAAGGATCTAGCGGCAAAGCCGCGCAAGGATACACATAATATATAAATGCGGTGCTGACGCACCTAGATGTTTCGACTACGCCTTACGGCTCCGCTCAACATGACGTAATAGGGTGGGTGAAGACTTTCCGCAGGTCATCCTGAGCTTGTCGAAGGATCTAGCGGCAAAGCCGCGCAAGGATACACACAATTATATAAATGCGGTGCTAACGCACCTGGATGTTTCGACTACACTGCGTTCCGCTCAACATGACTAAATGAGGGTGTACAGTATATGATAAACTTTACGGTTATATAGGCTTTCCAACCTCCTCAGTCGCTATGCGCCGCGTCCGCCTCGGTCTTACGACCTTCGGGCTTCGGCTACGGACAACACACTGTGTTATCCGCTTAACGCCTACGCACCCCTACCAGGTGAAGCCTTGCTGACGCTCAATGCAACGTAAAAGTTGTGATAATCGGCTTATAGACAGACTTTTTTTGTTAGCATATATATTCCGCAGGTCATCCTGAGCCTGTCGAAGGATCCAGCGGCAAAGCCGCGCAAGGATACACACAATTATATAAATGCGGTGCTAACGCACCTGGATGTTTCGACTACACTGCGTTCCGCTCAACATGACTAAATGAGAGTGTACAGTATATGATAAACTTTTCAGTTATATAGACCGTCCAACCTCATCCGTCAGTCTTCGACTGCCACCTTCGCCCTACCAGGTGAAGGCTTGCTGACGCTTAACATGACGTGAAAGTGACAATAACCGACCTATAGGAGGACTTTTATTGTTACCATGATGGTTATATAAACTTTTCAGTTATATAGACCGTCCAACCTCATCCGTCAGTCTTCGACTGCCACCTTCGCCCTACCAGGTGAAGGCTTGCTGACGCTTAACATGACGTGAAAGTGACAATAACCGACCTATAGGAGGACTTTTATATAAAAGTGACATCTATATATATAAAAAAGACGTTGCACGGCAAATGCCGTGCGACGCTTTTTTTAATTAATCGATAAAGATTAATAGATTGTTAAATATATATTGATTTTTCAATCAGTTTACTTAGTCAATATTTAAATAAGTATTGATTTATCAATCGATTTCTCAATCAGTTTTTAAGTACCTATTGATTTCTCAATTGATTTCTCAATAGATTTCTCAATCAATTTTTAAGCACCTATCGATTTTCGATCAATAATTAGCTACGTATCAATTTTTCAATCGATTCTCAATCGATTCTCAATCGATTTCTCAATCAATTTTTAAGCACCTATTGATTTCTCAATCGATTTTTACTCAATAATTAAATACGGTATTGATTTTTAATAGATTTACTTAATCGATGACTTTTGTTTCTTTCAAAAGTTTTTCTGCGTCGGTGCCGGATATTTTCTTCATTACGGTTTTCAGCATCATTTTTTCTTCTAAAGAAAGTTTCATGCTTGTAATCGGTTGCTTATCGAGTCCGTAATAAACCGCTCTCAAAAGTTCTCTTACGTCGTAAACGCTGCCCCAAACTTCGGGAACGCCTCTGTCGATATCGAGCAAGGTATAAACCGATTCCATACCGGTACGCATGGAATATTCAATCGTGAATATCGTGTCACGCGGTGTTTCGGCGAACTGTCCGATAAACGCAAAGTTGACTGCACCGTCGGGAACTACTTTAGGTCTGTCGCTGTTTTTTCTCGGACGGAAGAAGGCGTTGATGAAGGGCATATAGCAAGTCGTCGTATTTGCGTTGTTCTTTGCGTATTCGTTGATTTTTTCGATCGGGAAGCCTATATGATAAAGCCATTCCCGACAGATTTCTTCACCGGTACATTCGCGCATGGGCTTCTTGACGTAATTGCCCGCTCTGTCGGTGTTAAGTGCGTATACCCAAACCAAAACGGTGTTTTTATCCTGCGTTCTGAATTGCGGTTGACGGTTTATCGTCCAGGACATATACCATTGGTCGTAACTGTCTTTTACCGTTACGATACCGCCCGTCGTAACTTTGCCTTCCCTCGGATCACGTTTACAAATCTTTTTAATGCACTCGATAATTTCGTTATCGCTCGTTGCAATCGTTGCGCTCATCCAATTTGTTTTGTCGGGATACATGCAGTAATTGTCGGGGTTACCGAAAGCGGGGTCTTGTTTCGCGATATTCTTCCACAAATCCCACGACTCACCGCCGCCCCTGCGAATTTTCGATAAATCGGGAGCGTGCGTCTGATCGCCGTAACAACTCGTATCGGTACAACATCCGTTCGTAATAAAGACGAGGTCGGTTTCCAAAAGGTCTATCGTACACTCTTTTTCGTCCTTTACGTACTCTATCGTTTTAGCGACCTTTCTTCCGCCTTGAATATCGAACACTACGTTCTTTACGTTTACGCCGTATTCGATTTGAACGCCTCTGTCTTGCAAATATTTTTGTAAGGGCAAAATCAAACTTTCATACTGGTTATATTTTGTAAAACGTAAAGCCGAAAAATCGGGTAGTCCGTCGATATGATGAACGTAACGTTGAATATAACGTTTCATTTCAAGGGCGGAATCCCAAGTGTGGAATGCAAACATCGTCTGCCAATACAACCAGAAATTACTCTGCCAGAAATTTTCGTCAAAGAACTCGTCGATGCGTTTGTCTTCCAAATCTTCCTCAGGCGTCATAAACAATTTTGTAAGTTGCATTGCCGCCGCTTTGTTAAGACCGAATTTGTTGTCGGTATGAGCGTCCTCACCGCAATTTACCGTCGCACGACATAACGAATAGTTTGGGTCTTTCTTGTTTAACCAATAATACTCGTCCAATACGGACGCACCGGGCGTTTCGAGGGATGGAACGTCACGGAACATTTCCCACATAACTTCAAAATGGTTATCCATTTCTCTTCCGCCACGCATGTAATAGCCCAAATGGGGTAATTCTCTGCCGTCGCAACTGCCACCCGAAATGTCGAGTTTTTCGAGAAGATGAACGTGTTCACCCTTCATTTGTCCGTCACGCACGAGGAAGAACGCCGCGGAAAGCCCCGCAAGCCCCGTTCCTATAATATATGCCGATTTTTTATCTACACCTTCCGGTTTTTTCGGGTGTGCAAAAGATTCATAGTTACCTGCCGAATAATACATACAAGTATACCTCCGTTAAAAAAATATTTTTCACATAGGGGATTCCTTTCGGTCATCGCTAACTACTTTTGCGGTGATAACCAATGGGGTTTCCCCTTTAGCAAACGTATTTTAACACATCTTTTTTACGATTGCAATAGACAATTTTTTTGCCTTGTCGCAATTTTTGTCAAGTATTTAGTATTGTAAAAATTTACGACACCCAAGCGTTTTTGTCAAAAAAACATGAATTCGGTTGATTTATCCTACAAATGCCATAAAACACGTTTATAAATGCCATAAAGCACAATGATAACAGACACCGTTCCCGTCTGTTCGGCGTGTCTATATGCCTTTTTAATTTCGCCACACCTAATAATCAACATATTTCATCTATCCCCTATTGACTTTTTATCAAAAACATTGTATAGTATTAGTAACGGAACATAAAACCGATAGCACTGTCTATATCTTAAATATACGCAATAAGCGTATATAAAAATGCTTTTGCAGCCAAAACGACGCATTTTAACGATATCACGTATAAAAAAGCAAAATGTTAAATCTACTTTTCAAGTTTTTACCGTTTTACGACTTTTAACAAAAGACTATTTCGCGTTATATCGCGCTTAATTAAGTTTATAGAGGTAATTTCATGAGTAATATTACGAAAAAAGCGATTGCGGAATCCTTTAAAAAACTGCTTTCCAAAAAATCGCTTACGAAAATCACGGTAGCCGACATTGCCGAAGATTGCGGTATCAATCGGCAGACATTTTATTACCATTTTCAGGATATATACGATTTGGCTAACTGGATGTGCATCGAAGAAGCCGATCGCGCGTTAAAGGAAAAGCCTACGTACGAAACTTGGCAAGAAGGTTTTCTCGCTCTTTTCGAACTTGCCCGTAAGGATAAAGTTTTTATCGACAATATTTTTCGTTGTTTGCCACTCGACGGCTTGCAACAGTATCTTTATAAGCTCGTTTATCCCCTGCTTAAAGGCGTAATAGACGAAATCGCCGTAAATTATATCGTGAGCGATGACGATAAGGAATGGATAATCAACTTTTACAAATACGCTTTCGTCGGATTTATGCTCGATTGGATAAAAAACGATATGCGCGACGATCCTAAAAAAATAGTGGAAAAAATAAGCGTCACGGTGCGCGGAAATGTCGAACAATCACTTAAATCACTATCGCGCCGTGCCGATTAAAATTCATCTTAACTATCACGCCGTGCCGATTAAAAACCCCATTAGCTATCGTGCCGACCAGATTAAAAACTATCTTAACTATCACACCAACCCGGTACCCCCCCCTTAACTATCACGCCGACCCGCCACATCCTAACTTTCTCGTCGTGCAGATAAAAAGCCCGCCTAATTTTACAATCTCTATACAAAAAGGCTCACGGAAGTTTTTTCCGCGAGCCTTTCTTTAATTTATCCCGATTTTCATGTTTTTTGTAGTTTCTGCGTTTGGCAGAGTGTTTATGCTTTTTGTTATTTGACTTTTGTTATTTGACTTTTGTTATTTGACTTTTGTTATTTGACTTTTTTGTTTGGTATTTATGATTTATCAAAGGCTTTTCAATAATCTATTTGCCGAACGTCCGATACTTTTCCGCAAATTCTTTTTAGATTCGGACTTGTCCTTGACGTTTTGCTCGTTTTGGCTTTCGAACAGAATACGTCATAGATAACTCACGTATCAATAGATTTTACATACGAGAAGAAATTTATTTTTTCGGCAAACGAACTATCGGAGAAGGGCGGAACAGTCAAGGAACAAGTAGAAAATATTGCCGTATAAGTCGATTAACTCATAGTTTTCAGCCCTCAGCCGAGCCGACTTGTCGGCGAACGCCACGGAGCATAGCGGAGTATATTTTCTGCCCTTGACGGAGCCGACTTTTTCCGATATCCTAACACCGAAAAGTATGTTGTATTAAAACGTTTCGGGCTTTTCAAGCAAATCTTCAACGTTACAACCAAGAGCACGGGATAACTTATACAGTGTCTGAGCCTGCGCTTTGTCTATATCGTTTACGCGTTGTTCGTAAAGTTGAATTGAGCGCAGTTTAACTCCCGAAAGTTCTGCAAGTTCGGACTGCGATATTTGTCTGCTTTCGCGAATTTTATGAAGTTTTGTTTCTGTAACGAACTCATTGTAACGTCTATCCATTGATTCATTGAAACGGCTAATATCCATTTCGTGAAAAGTTGGATACATGGCAATAATATCGCTCAACGGAATACGTTCGAAAATATCCTTAAAGCGTTTAGCCGAAGCCCATTGATATTGAGCCAAAGCCCAACCCGCCCAATATTCTGGAGTTCGTCCTTCTGAAAACGATGGCGCAGGTAATTTTTCTCCGGGGTAAACGTCGCTCAGAATATCTCTTACAAGTTCTTCACCCGATTTGCCCGAAATGACAGCCGGATTTCCGCGTTCGAATTGCGTAGATACGTTGGACTGCACGAAAAGTTTTGCGAACCAATCGGGGGCGAGTTTGCACACGTTTATTGCATAATCGAAAGCGTTCGCCAAGTTTTTTATAGCGTCATTCAAGTATAATGCGTTGTATGCGCGGATCGTCATTTTTCATTTCCTCTCTTAAAATATCCATAACGAAAATATCGTTGCGGTAGGAACGACTTTTTTTAATTTCTTTCTGATAGGTAGTTCTTGCCGTTGTATCTCTCGACAAAAATTTAGGATAATATACTTCTTTATCCACTGGTTCGGCATTGACAAATTCTATTTGCTTAAAAGCGCGTTCGGAAATAAGCACGGTTTGCGCTCCGAGTTTACCGAGTTTTAATGCTTGGTTAAGACTTCTGAGCGGCAAAGCGTTGCCGACAAAAGATTGCGCATACGAAAAGTAAGAATCGTCTGCACGATACCCTATAACGACGTCGTAACCGGTCAAATCCACAGAATAATGTTCGATTATGTAATTTCTCGCGTCGATTGCAATTTCGTCCTGCAATGTAAATATACGGTTTTTAAGCAATAACGCAATCCAATTCAATACGCTGTGTTTTCCGTCAAGGAGATTTAACACGTTTAATCCGTCGGTATTGAAATTATATTCGTTTACGAAACCGTCTTTATTTTCCTTACACGCCCATTCTCTCGCCATTTCAAGAACTTCGGTGCAGTAAAAACCTTGTCCGTAATCGTTATGCGGCTTTCCGAGTGAATAATCGGGCGTTTTTATAATATGGTCTGTGCCGTGCAGTAATTTAACGATAGACATAAACAGAAATCTCCTTTTTTAATTTACACTATAATTATATCGTCGCAACGATAGTTTGTCAAGTAAGTTGTATGCTACTATCGTTAATTTTATTGTCGAATTATAATTTTCTCATTCAGCCGTTCGGTTTTCTTGTCGAAACCGAACGGCTTTTTTGTTTTGTCGTGATTTTTATTCGGTTTGTATGGATTGGATGCGGTATATGTCGGAAAGTTCACGATCGTAGCCCAAAGTGGTTGGTAAAGGCTGTTACATTTCGTTTTTCTTTTGTGTATGCCGATTGCTACTATTGTCTCAGCCTATTAGTATCAACTGCCGTACACAACTGCTATTTGCAATTTTCAAATCTCAACCGATAAGCCACAACTGACAAGATTTCAACTACTAAATTGCAACCGATAAGACGTGACGCAACTTAAATTTGCTCAATCAACATTTTTATTTCAAGACCATATCGACATAAGCCTATTTTTGAACTAACCAAAAATCTCTCTTGAAATAAAAAAGTGCGTAAGCATTTTTCTAACTTATCGACTTTATTTTACAATCTCTTTTTCTAACTTACTACTTTATTTTATAATCTCAAATTTTCCCCGACATTTTCCATCAAAAATAGGGCTATAAGCCCGTTAAACGCTTATTTTGAAATTTTAAATAAAGTGTGCAAG
>CAVJMJ010000040.1:0-6088 GCA_963650915.1 Parasutterella excrementihominis
AGACAAGCACACGCCACACAGCCATTAGGGGGTTAAAGAATGGTTTTAGGTGGGGGTAAAAAGAGGTATTATGAGCCATTTCTCTATATGAGCCCACATTATACCTTGATTTATTAGGAAAAATATGATATAATATTCTTATTGAGTAATCAATTTTAGTGCACCATGGGGATAAACAGTAATGAACTTTAGAGATATTCCGTTAAATATATCATATACAACGTCAAGTGACGATTCGTTTTCTCAAATTCTCAATCCACTTCTTTCTTGTGCAAAAACATATAAAAGAAGCGTAGGATTTTTTAGTTCGTCTGCGTTATCTTTTATAGGTGACGGTCTTTTTGAGATGGCTCGTAACGGAGGTCGGGTTTTTCTTGCGACTTCACCCAATCTCTCTGCAGAAGATGTGCTTGCCATTCAATCTGGATATGAGGAACGTAATATACTAGAAAATCGTTTTTTAGAGGAAGTAAAACAAGCATTTAATGAGATTTCTGATAAAAATGCGCAAATTTTGTATTTTTTAGTAAAAGAAGGAATTGTTGATGTAAAAATAGTTGTCAAGAATGATGGAATATACCACGTGAAGATTTACAATAGGTTTGTTAAAAATTGATAGACCTATTGCCCGCAAGAACTCAAAACACCGTAACTTATAGGTTTGTCAATGCGACAAGCCTATTTTTTTATTTTATTTAGGAGGTATCCACAATGAACGAAAACAACGCCGCGATTGCAAAGCAAGAAAAAATCGGTATATCGGCATTTATCTCGAAAGATACCCGCGATAAACTTTTGCGGATAGCGACGCGAGAAGATTTGTCGTTTTCCGACGTTGTCCGTCGTGCGCTTAAAGAGTATGCGGACAAAAAAGACGAAGATTAAACGGAGGCGCAAAATGAACAACCAAACCAAAACACAAGAAAATATTAAAAAGGCTATGGCAAAGCAAACACTCGGACTCCCGTTGACGCCGCACGAGCAAGCACTTATCGTCTTGTACGGTGACTCGCCCGTATCCGCAAAAGAGAACAAATCCGAATTTGTCGAAAAGTATCTCAAACCGCTTGTCGTTGCGTTGGGCGTCGGCGTTGTAAATGTCGTTTATCGGAAAACAAGTGCACACGACGAACTCGTAACGCTTATTTACGATAACGGATACACAACCGACAAAGACGTTACGGCAGACTTGCTTTCCGCGCTAACGCGCGACGTAATCAAAGGACTTTGAGGGGGCGGCGGATATGAACGTAAAAAATGTATTTTGCAGAGCAAAAAAAATGGACGGCGGCGAGTGGGTATCGGGAGCGGTTTGTTACGACCCCGCAAACGACAAATACTACATTGTAAATATGACGGAAGATCATATTTCTCCGATCGCCTTTCACCAAAGACTCGATCCTCAAACCGTAGGGCTTTATTCGGGTTTACACGATAAAAACGATATGCGAATTTTCGACGGGGATATAGCCCGCGTAAAATATGAGGGCAAAATTTATATCGGTGTAATTCAATATGACGCAAGCGGCGTGTTTATATTTGTTGCTCGCAATTTCGGGTGGATACCGCTTTATAATTTGTTATCCGATACCGATATTAGAAAGGCGATAAACCAAAAACCACTCAACGATTATCAAGTTACGGCGGTTGAAATACTCGGAAACATAATTGATAACGATATAGAAGATTTTACGGGAGGTAAAAAATGATACTTAACATTGTTTTGTTTTTACTTATTGTTGTTTTAACGGCGGCGGTCGCCTTGTGGTTTGTAATTGACTACAAGCGCGCAAAAGCGGGCAAAAAGTCTTTTTTATGGGAACGCAAAAGCGACACCCGCCCCGACCGCGATACGCAAGCGAAAGATTAAGGAGGCGACACTATGGAAAAAACTAACGACGATTTATCAATTATCGGGAGTGCCTTGCAAAAAGCCGCGGCGTACACATTGCGCTACAAAAAAATTGCCGTTATGGTAAGCGGCGGGAGCGATAGCGACGATATGCTCGCCGTCTTATTGAAAACCGTACCAAAAGAAAAACTCCACTTTATTTTTTGCAATACGGGTATTGAAATGCGGGCAACACTCGATCATCTTTACTATCTTGAAACCGAATACAAAATAAAAATTAACCGATTGAAAGCAATTCGCCCCGTTCCTATATGTTGTAAAAATTACGGGCAACCGTTTTTGACAAAATATGTAAGCGGAATGATAGAGCGATTACAAAAACACGGTTTTAAGTGGGAAAACGAACCTTTCGACATTTTATACGCAAAATACCCGAAGTGTAAAGGTGCTTTGCTATGGTGGTGCAATGAGAACGGCAATAAATCACGCTTTAACATAAACCGCAATTTGTATTTGAAAGAGTTTATGATAGCAAATCCGCCCACGTTTCGCATTAGTCCGAAATGTTGCAAATTTGCAAAAAAAGACGTTGGCGAAGAGTGGGTAAATAACAACAAAGCCGATATGCGTTGTATGGGTATTCGTCGAGCCGAAAACGGAGTGCGCGCCCAAATGTATAAAAACTGTTTTACATATAAAAGCGACGCGGCTTGTCAAGAATACCGCCCTATATTTTATTTTACCGACGAAACAAAAGCGGTATTTGAAGAAATGGAAAATATCAAACACAGTCAATGTTATTCCCTCTACGGGTTACATAGATCGGGTTGTGCGGGTTGTCCTTTTGGAAGTAATTTTGAGCGCGAACTTGAAATTTTACAACGGTACGAGCCGCGCCTATATGTGGCAATAAACAATATTTTTGCGGATAGTTACAAATATACTCGCCTCTATAAAAAATTCAAGGCACTTAAAAAACAAACAAAGGAGGCGGCGGACAATGGCAGAAATTAAAATTACAAAATGCAAAAGTTGCGGCGCGTCCATAACGTGGATAAAAACGAAAAACGGGCGCGTAATGCCTTGCGACGTTCCCGCGGTGGATTATCAAGAGAATTACAAAGGAACGGACACCGTCGTTACGGACGACGGGCGCGTATTGCGCGTAATGGTATTCAAAAACCCGTCGTCGTCGGGCTTGCAACCTATAATCGACGGCAAAGGTTATATATCGCATTTCGCGACTTGCCCGTATGCAAACAAGTATCGGAGGCGCGACAATGATTAACGACGCTATGTTTTCAAGCAATACGAACGAATGGGCAACCCCGCAAGCCTTTTTCGACGAACTCAACAAAGAATTTGATTTCACGCTCGATCCGTGCGCAACGCCGCAAAACGCAAAATGCGCCCGCTATTTTACAAAGGAAATCGACGGACTCGCGCAAAGTTGGCACGGCGAGGTTGTCTTTTGCAATCCGCCGTACGGTCGGGATATTTCAAAGTGGGTCGCAAAGGCTTATGCCGAAACCCTATCGGGGGGGGGCAAAACTTGTTGTTTTGCTTATACCCGCCCGAACGGATACGGCATACTTCCACGACTACATATACAAAAAGCACGAAATACGTTTCGTCCGCGGACGCTTACACTTCAACGAAAGCAAATGCGGCGCGCCGTTTCCGTCAATGGTTGTCGTAATGCGAGGTCGCAATGACGATTGACCGAAACCGTATCTACAATATGGATTGCCTCGACGGTATCCGCGATATGTTACGGGGGGGGTACGCGTTGATTGCGTGATTACCGACCCGCCCTACCTTATCAACTACCAAACCCACCGACGGCAAGACAAAGATCATAAGTTTTGCAAGGTTATACAAAACGACGATAACCCGCAACTTATAATCGACCTTGTACCGCTATTGTACGACGTAATGAAAGACAATACCTCGCTTTATATGTTTTGCGGGAGCGATAAAGTCGATTTTTTCAAACAAGAAGTCGAAAAGTGCTTTACCGTCAAAAACCTTATTGTATGGGATAAAGGCAACCACACCGCGGGCGATTTGGGCGCGCAATACGGGAAACGTTACGAGTTTATCATTTACGCGAACAAAGGACGCGCCCCGTTTCAACCCGATATGCCGCGATTGGAGGATATATGGCACTTTCCAAAGGTGGCGGGAAAAGAACAAATACACCAAAACCAAAAACCGACAAATCTTTTGTCGCAAATTATCAATCAACACACCAAAGAAGGCGATTTGATACTCGACCCGTTCGCGGGTAGTTGCTCGACGGCGGTTGCCGCCTATCGCCTAAAACGCGATTATATCGGCTTTGAAATTGATCCCGTCGAATACGCGGCGGGTACGAAATGGCTCGACGCCGTACGGTCGCAAATGTCAATATTTGATTTTATGTAAAGGAGCAAAAGCAATATGGAAACAAAAATATTTTACGACGCCCCGCGCTCAATATCTATCGGCGATGTTTTCTACGTTATAGACACGCGCGAAAGAAACGACTTCTCGTCGCCTTGCCGCGTATGCAATGACGAGAAAAAACTAACGGTAAACGGGATAACTTTTGATTGCCCCGTTTGCGGCGGCTATCGCTCCCGCGAAACGGTCGTCGGCGTGCAACATTTTACCGTTGCAACGGTTAAAGTGTACGTTATCAAACAAGAAGTATCTACGGATTATTGGACGATACAAAACTACCGCGATTTATATTTTCGGGTATTTCGCAAACGCGGACACGGATACAACGGCGACGGCAATAATTTTACTCGCGATTTTACGTCGGACGACATAAAAAACAACCTAAACGTACTCCCCGACGAAAAGGTTTTGCAAATATATTCGCAAGACGGATATTTCGCCCGTAATTGCGAGCGTTTTATTTTTGACGATTATAAACTTGCTTGTCGGGCGGTGGAAATCCTAAACGAAAGCGAACTCGCAAGACTCAACAAGTACAACGCCGAACACGGCACGTCGTTTGCGCCGATATGGGACAAAACAAACGATCCGAAGAATTAACGGGCGGCGGTTATGACGAAAACAAACAAAGAAAGCAAATATATCGTCGCTTGTCAAAATTGCACGTTACCCGCGAGCAAGTGCAAAGGCGATTGCACACGAAAACAAATCTTAAAAAATGCCGCAAATGCGGTCAAAACGGAGGTTAAAAATGGATAACACAAAACACCTTAACGGATATATCGAGGAAAAAGACGATATGTTTTACCCGACTTGTCGTTTTTGCGGCAAACAATCATTGCCGACCGCGCCGTATCTATCACAAGCCGAGGCGGACGAGGCGGCAACGATACATTGCGAATGTTTCGAAGGACGCGAATACCGCGAAGAAAAGCGCAAGGAAAAGGAACGCGCCGACAATATCATAAAACTTCGTCAAAGACTCGACGATTTTTCCGAATATAGCGAGTCGCGCGGCGTTGAACTTACGGGCGACTTGTACAATCTATTGTTAAACGTCGGCGTCGCCGTTATCGACGGAAAAGTCGGAAAAGCAAACGTAAACGTCGGGCGTATAAAAATCGCTATGTCGAGCAACTCGAAAAGCGTACTTGCAATTTGTTTCACCTATTCCGACGGCGCGAAGTTGGAGGTTTAGAAATGAAAGATAAAACGCCGAAAATAATTGCCGTCGATTTCGACGGTACGTTGTGTAAAGACGCATACCCCGCAATCGGCGCGCCGATCCCTTATTCCTTATTATATATAGCGCGTAAAAAGGCGGCGGGCAATATCCTTATTTTGCATACTTGCCGAAGTGGGAAATTGCTTGACGAGGCGGTCGATTGGTGCAAAGCCCGCGGAATAACGTTTGATTACATAAACGAAAACGTACCCGAAAATATAAAGCGTTACGGCGGCGACACCCGCAAGATATACGCCGATTTATATTTCGAGTCGAACTCGTTAAACCCGATACGGACTTTCGGTATCGGCGATAACGACGAAAACGCCGAATTATTCGACCGCGCGGAAGAATTGACCGAAAAAGCATTGTGCGACGCCCTTTGCCTTTGCCCGAAATATCGGGCGGCGGGTATGTGTTGCGAGTGCGACGTTTTTTATTCGTTGCGTGACTACTACGCCGAACAACTCGTAAACGACAAGGAAAAATAAGCCTGTCCGAGGGCGGCGTTTTCACAATATAAAAACGCGGTTACTCCTTACGCGTCGGGGATTGCCGCCCTTCCC
>CAVJMJ010000041.1:0-6016 GCA_963650915.1 Parasutterella excrementihominis
TGTATCGGGCAACGGACTTCTCGCATAAAGGCGGGGTTTTGCTTTCGTGTGTCTTTTCTGTCGTCCATTTATCAACCTCCGATTTTTGCCATAAAAGCGGTTTTGCACGTTCTCAAAGCCGCATACGCGATTACTTTCGACATTGTGCCGTCAATCTTGTTTCCGATATATCCGACAATCTTTGTCGGCATTACAAAACCGCGGTTATCGTATTTAATTGCGGCGTTTCGGAAGTTCCAACGACAAATTGCGTTGTTTTGATAATTTATAAGCCGCGCCCGCAAATCTTCCTCGACGTTGCGCGTCGGAACGTTAAGCGTTTCGGGCGTCATACGAATTTTGACGGGAACGTTTGCGCCGAAATGTTTTGCCGTCGTTTTTGCAAACTCTTTCGCGTGCCACTCGTCATAGCCGACAACGTAAGGGCGGATATTGTATTTTTGGTAGATTTCCCAAAGATACTCGGCAACAACGACGTCGTCGATAACGTTATCGGAAACAATCCGACATAAACCTTCCGCCGCCCATTGTCGATAATCTTTCTTTTCGGGGTTTGTCGGACTGTCGGTCGATTGTCCGTCGCCCGCTTTTACCTCGGTAACGAAGTACATTGTGTGCAAGTATTTTACGGGGTCGTTCGGACGCATAAACAAAAGCGTACAAGCGCAAAGGTCGTTTGTTTCCGCAAGGTCAACGCCGCCGATACACCAACAATTTTGAAAGTCGGATAAATCAAACGTTGCGTCGCAAACGATATACTTTTCTTCGAGCCACGCGTTCGACGAAAGTTGTTTGATATTAAACTCTTTTGCCAACGTGAAAGCGCGTTGCGCGCCGCTTTTGCGTGCTTTATCGACAAGGTCGCGCAAGTCCGATTTTTTCTTTACAACGCCGATCATCGGATTTGATTTTTGCCAACTGTTCTCGTCGTTCCATACTTCCGCCTCGCTATCTTGCGTATAAAGCCATATAAGCCAACGCGGGGCGTCCTCTTCGCCTTTAAGCACCTTGCGGGCGTCAATCAATCTTTCGTCGAGGTATCCGTCACGGACGATACCTTCGGTTGTGATTTCAAAGAATAACGGTTCGTCTTGCGTGGTAAGCGACGAGCGGAGGGGCATAATGGTTGAGCCGTCTTTCATTTCGTGGACTTCGTCAACGATAACGATTTTTAGGTTTCGACCTTCCTTTGCGCCCGACTTTGCCGACATTTTTTTGATTGCGCCTTTATTTTGCGCCGAAAACTTGCCCGTCTTTTTGCGTTGTTTCGGATTGCCGAAAAAGATACCTTTGATATTCTTTCGCGTAACCCGTGATACGGCGTGCGACTCTTCGCGAAACGCGTTTATGCAATCGAATATCAATCCCGCTTGATCGTAGTCGTTCGACGCGCACATTACTTTTTGACCCGCCTCGCCGCAAAACCATTCGGCAAGAGTCAACGCCGCCGTAAACGGGGTTTTGCCGTTTTTTCGAGCAATCAAAAGCAATACTTCTTTGAAACGTCGCACCCAACGACCGCCGCCCAATAATTCCGTATCGAATATGTAAAACCCGAATACCGCCTCGGCAATCGCTTTTTGACATAACGTCAAAATAAACGGTTTCCCCGCAAACGGGCTTTCAAAGTGTTTGACTTCTTTTTCAATAAAGTTTATGCGTTTATGCGCCGCGTCCAACGTAAAACGGTAAACGTCGGAACGGTAGAAAATATCTTGTATTAAACTTTCAAGCGTCGTTTTGAGTTCGCGTCCGATAGTGATTTCGCCCGACCGACAACGTTTGTAATACTCAATCAAAAAACTATGTTTGCCGTCTATATCGTCGCGTAAAACTTGCCAACCCTCGATAGGCGCAATATCGGGGTTTACGAGCGTCCACTCCGCGAAATCGTCCGCCGTCGAAAGATTATTCGTAATCGGACAAATCGTCGCCGTCGTCGCCATTGAGTCCGCCGAGTAAATCTTTGTTTAGTTTTTGCATAGCCGACGTATATTGCGCCATATACTTGACTCGCATTTTTCCCGCCGCCGTTTCGCGTTGTGCGTACGGATTGTTTTTGTCGTACAAAATCGACGGCAAATCTTTTATCATTTCAAGGCAAGCGAAAACTTCCGCCACCTTGCGGATAAGTTCGGAATAGATTTCGACTTTGATTTTATCGACGCCCGCGTCGGAAAAAAGTTTGACGAGTCGGTCGTATTCCGCATTTGCGATTTTTTCTTTTTTGTTCTTGTCGCTTTCCATTGCGTCCTCCGTTTATCTTTTCAAAACTTTTTCGAGAAAAAGTCAAAAACTCGGTGTGTGTGCTAAATGCCCGCGGCTGGGAGTCTTTCAGCGTTTCCGAAATCGCGAGGGCATAGGGGGGGATCGAAAATATTTTCTATTCGTTGTAACGCCGCCAATAATCGGTAATCCAACCGACGACGGCGTCGCGTACCGCTACCCGCTTTATATCTTCGTATGCACGCTTGACGCAAACGTCTTGCGGCGTGTCTATATGCACGAGTTCGGCGTTGTATTCGCGGACGAAATTATCTCGGTCGATACGGTCGGGATAACCGCCGATAATATAAGCGTCTTGCCATTTGCGACGCGGTGTCGCCGTCCGTACTTCGTCGAGTAAATAATCGCGGATATTAAACGCAACGCGCTTTGTAGCGTCGGGCTTATCGTATTGACCGCATACACATATTGCGGCGTGTATTCGGTCAAGGTCAACGACAATATCGTTACGCGTTGCAACCGACGCAACGTACGTTGACTTTCCCGCGCACGGCGAGCCGTAAACAAGATAAACACGCTTTGCCCCGATAGCGTTACCGAAACGGGCGTGTACGGCATTGTGGCAAGAGTGACAAAGCACCTCGATATTATCGGGGTTAAGCGTGATATTTGTATCGTCGATATTGTTGAGCGTCAATTCGATTTTATGGTGCGGTCTTAATTCGTCCATATCGAACACGCCGCCGCAACGGGCGCATATACCGCCGCTTTTTATCTTGCAAGACTGCGCGAGCGATAAGTAATCTTTGCGACAATAAAACGCGTGTATCGGGTCGAGTGCCATTATATCCCCTCCAAATTTTCAGGCGGTATCTTGCCTTGTTCCGCAAGTTCCAACGCCTTTTTGCGCAACTCTATTGCTTGCGGATCGCGGGCAAATTCCGACGAGTAGCGGTTTATCAACAAGAATTGCAACATACCCGCGTCGGGCTTTGCATAGCGTTTATATCGGCGTGTTTTGTGTCCGATAACCGTACCGTCAAGGTTTTTTATTTCTTCCGTCGTTTCTTCGATATACTCGTAACCCATAGCGACGCGATATGCGTTATCGAGCAAATCTTCTTTGCATTGTTCCTTCGCGCGTAAAAGTGTTTCGGTTAATTCGGAATTATCGCGCTTATATTGCGCCCATTGCGTTTTGCCGACGCCGTAATATTCGCAAATATCGCCCTCGGTTACGCCGCACCGCACATATCGTTCAATATCGGCTAAATAAGGTTTTACCTTATTTGCGTATTGACTCGGCGCGCCGCGTTTCTTCTTTTCGGGCGTTTTTGTAGCGTTTTTCTTTGCCTTTTTCGGGGCGATTTTTTTCGGCTTTGCTTTAACCGCTCCCGAAACGTTGTCGTTTTTGTTTTGTTTCGGCATTTTTTACCTCCTATTTTTCGCTCGCGTTGATAATCGCTTTTGTGATTATAAGCAAGGGCAAAGCCGCTAACGCGATTAAAAGCGGAACGCAACAACCAATCCACGAAAGCGACGTCGCGTTGCACAACTTGCAAATAACGAATATTGCCGAAAGCGGCGTGCAAACGGTGCATAACAAACAAGCGATTATGTAAATAGCGGAAATTATTTTTTTCATTTCAAGCCTCCTTTAACTCGTTTGATACCTAAAATAACCCAACCGTCTTTTAAGCCGTCAAAACCTTTCAAAAGATAGGTTACCTCAACCATTATGCGCCGCCCCGTATATTCGCCGTTCGACCACTCTCGGAGTAAAAGTAAATCGCATACGCAATAATCGCGGTCGTCGTAACGGAGTTCAAAAGTCTTTTGACCTTTCTCAACGTGGGTAAAGTACGTCGGTAAAATTTTCAAATCGTGTATTTTCGGCATTGTAAGCCTCCTTGTATAAATAATTTTTCGGTGCGGTCTATTTTTGCGCGGTTGTTCAAGTGCGTTTTTGTTTTGTGTTTCCAAATACAAACGAAATCGTCGGGCGCGGCGTATTCGCTAACAATCACGATATGCCCCGCGGTGGTTTGAAGTCTGCACCAATCCCAAAACTCCGCCGTGTCGAATTTACCGCCACCATAGCCGATACCCGTTGAATACGGCGGATCGCAATAAATCAAAACCCGCTCCCGCGTCGGAAAGCGTAAATCGCGATAATCGGCATTGCCGACAAGGATATTTCGGAGCGCGGGTAATTGCCGTTGAAAGTTTTGTTTGCTTTCCTCAAAATAGTTGCGCGTTTTGCCGTCTTTTGTTTTCGCCGTTGCGCCGTAACAACCGCCGTAAACGCGGGAATTATACGAGGCGAATAAAAGCACCGCCGCACGATACCACGCCGCATAATTGCCCTTGTTGTCGCGTACGTCGTAATATTCCTCGCGGGTCGGCGTATGCAACGAGTCAAGCAACGCGGGATTATCGCGGCAAGTTTCGATTAAATCGCAAACGAGCGGGTCAATATCGTTTCCGAGTCGGTATTCGCATTGTACTTTGTCGATAACGTTAAAACCGCCCGCGAACGGTTCGACGTATTGTTTGATACCGTATTCGGATATGTAGTTTTGCAAGATTGCGACTATTTCGTCCGCAAATTTTGCTTTACTTCCGATATATTTCACGTTTTGCCTCCGTTTCAATTTCGTTTTTTCATTTTGACGTACAAATACGCGCCCGAAACGTATTCGCTCGTTTTGCCGTAAAATTGCGTCATCTGATAACCCTTGTAAAGATTTTCAAAGACGGCTTTACGATTTGCCGTTTCTCGATAAAGGCGATTGACCTTGCGTCGGGTAAACTTGCAATCGGCAATCGTGATTTGCGGTTTTTTCAAGTTCTTTGACGCGACATACCGTTTTGCACCTTTCGGGTCTTTCATTATGTATCGCGACAAGCCCTCGTATCCGTTATCGTCCGCGACAAGACGCCGCGTATTGTTGCGCCCGCCGTTTCGCCACAAATCCTCCATTACGTCGCGGTCGGGAAAGTTTGTTACGACGTGGTGGTGTACGCGGTGTTTGCCTTTTTCTTCGTCGTTTTCAAATTCCGTAACGTAAATGTATTTTAGCGGCGGGAAGTCGTGTTTTTCGGCGTAATACTTTAAGCGTCGAATAAACTTTGACATTTCTTTTTGCGCGTCCGATAGTGTTTTCGGGAGTTTGCGTGTTTCGTATGTAAACGTTCCCCAAAAATCCGAGTCCGTGAAGTTAGCATTTACAAGCCGTATAACGTTTTTTGTTGCGTTCTTGTGGTTAAGTCGTTTTTGCGTTTCCCGACTTTCTTTTGTCCGACGGGCGCGTGCCGTTGACGTGTGCGTATCCCAAATCGGATAAACCTCGACTTCAAGGATATTGCCGCTTTTGATTGTCTTTGTCCGATATTTGACGATATGCGGATCGTTGAGTAGTTGTAGCCGAGCCTCGTTTTCTTCTTCTCGATTAAATATCTCGTCGTAATCGTATTCGGTCGGTGATAGCGTGTAGTGCCTTGCCATATTGCCTCCGTAAGTAATCGTTAAGAAAAAGACAAAGGACGCAAGGGGTCTTGCCCCTTGCAAACCCCGCAAGGCTCAAAGGAATACAACACGGGGCGGAAATTCGCTTTGTTCGTTGTTCTCTTTGAAAAATACGGGGCGGTGCTTTCGGGTGTTCCTCGTAATACGTTTTGCGTTTATCCCTTTCGCTTGCCTTTGACCGTACCACAACGTCAAGCCTATAAAGTCAATCGTTTTGCTTGCGCAAAAAATTTTCTTGCGAAAATTCGCCGCGCTTGACTT
>CAVJMJ010000042.1:0-5231 GCA_963650915.1 Parasutterella excrementihominis
TTCGTTGACAAAGTAGATAATTTCTGTTACACTTTACGAGTAGGTGTCATCTAATGATATATTAGATGTACACGATTTATCGTTAGGCGAACGGTTTTTTTGACTTGAAAAGCCCGTTTGTGATAACTTTTTAACCTGAAATTTCTACCTTTTCAGAGACGTTAAATCCATTTTTGAAATATTAAACCAATATCTTTTTGTCCTAAAATCGGTTTTTAATAAAGACATTTTTATTCTGTAATACTGAATAGTATCGTTTTTTACACAAGAAAATTTATTTTTAAAGTTTTGCAAACTTTAAAAGTCGTTTTTTTTAATCGTTTTTAAATCAAAACAGTTTATTCTACAAGGCTGAATAGCCTTGCTTTTTTATTATTTTAATTGAAAAATTATTGTTTTTTATAGAATTTTTACGTCTTCACTCGGTAGTGGTGCGTAGGCGTTAAGCAAACAGCGCACTGTGCTGTTTGCTTAACGCCTACGCACCCTTTACTCAAAGGAGCCTATGCTGATGCTCAACATGACAAAAAACGCCGATAACGGGCTTATAGACGGACTTTTATATTAAAATTTCTTTTTTACAATTAAAAAACAACGGCGGTTCGATTGCTCGAACCGCCGTTTTCTAATTATGCGTTTATTTGTGTTTTCTGACAGAGTTTCTGCTTTTGTGCTAATCTTTTGTAATTCCAAAAAGCACTAATTCTGCAAATCTCAATTTGCAAAACTTAATTCCGCAAAGCCAAATTTCTCAATTCTGCAAAGCACAAATTTGTGAAAGAAAAATCAATTAAGCCGTTGCTATTTTTGCGGAGTTAGAACCTAAGTATACGACAAAGGCAGATAGTCCGCAAGGCATTGTAGTCGTTAAAACCTCGCTTCCGTCGACGGTAACTTTTACCGTTTGCCCGTTAGACAAACTTAGCGTCGTTTTTGTTGCTATCGATGTGAAGTTTTTGCAATTCGTTACTTCTTGCGTCATGGAGTTAGAAGGGCAAATTGCAAGTACCGAGCCTGCGGTGTAGGTATATCCGTTTTCGGTATCGATAGAGGAGTTACCGCCCGAGGTACTTACTATAACTACCGTACCTCCGCCGAATACTATTCCGTTATACTGAGTTTTGCTGTTGGAATCCAGTCCGTCACCGCCGGCGTAAACGTAAAGGTTTCCGCCCGTTATATTTATGCCGATGCCCGATGTCGTCGTTGCGTTAACGCCGTCGTCGGTAGAAGTTACAGACAGATCTCCGCCGCTTACGTTAACGTATACGCCTTCCAAACCTTCGTAACTACCCGTAACAGTTATACTTCCGCCTGTGATGTTAAGTGTTCCGTCGGCGTGAACTGCGTCGTCTTTAGAGAATAATTTGAGGGTACCTCCGCTAATCGTCACGTTGCCGGTGGAAGTTTCTTCGTTTTCGAGGGTTTCGCCCCCGTTTGCGTGGATGGCGTCGTCGTAAGAGTTTACGGTAATCGTACCACCGCTAATCAAAATTTCGTTACCGGCTTTAATACCTTTGGTGGAATATTCGCCCTTTTCGGTATTGCCGTCGCTCATACCGCCCATACCGCCCATACCGCCCATACCGCCGACGGACGTGGTGTAATTAGTCCAGTTATAGCTTAAACTGCCTCTGCGAGATTCGAGTGCCAAAGTGTCGTAAGAGTTGTTCCAGGTAAGATAGTCTGTTTTAGTAACGTAGTCACTGTCCTGACCTTGGGTTTGTGAGGAAGAGTAAACGTATAATTGGAATGAAGAGTATCCGCTCAAACTATCTATCGTGTAATAGTAATAGGTGAATCTTCCGCCGTTTACCGATTTAGAGTAGGTTGCGTTTACCCACTGATAGTCGCTGTCGTCGTTGTAATATTTTACCGAATAATTATAAGCGTTGGAAGTAAAACGAATGTATTTTTGACTTTGTTTGGTTTCCACCGTTTCAGAGTAAGGGGAGTAGCGGTCGGTGTAAATATTTAATACCGCGGTATCCGAAACGGTAACGTTATACGCTGCGTCTATACCGTCGCAAGCGGCGCAAATATCTACGGTTCCGCTTAAAACTTCTACCGTTCCGCGTTGATTTCCTTTTGAGGAAACGTCGGTGTTGGTAGTTTTAATACCGTCGCCCGTTTTGGCAATAAGCGTTAAAGTTCCCGAAGTTACGGTAACGCTGTCGTTGCCCTTTAAAGCGTTGTCTTCGCAGGTGACCGACAGGGTAAGATTTTTAACTTCCAAATCGTCCTTCGTGTGTACGCCGTTGTTGTTTTCGGAAATAACCACGAGTTCGCCCTTACCGCCCAAAACGAGGTCGCATTCGGCGTATATTGCCGAAGAGTAAGAGGTTTCGTCATCGTCGGAGATAGCCTCTCTCTTGTCGTAAACGTAGTTTTGAGTACCTTTTTTTGCCGTAAGCGTTACTTTATCGCCCGAAAGAACGGTAATAGGATTTACTTGGTCGCTATATATCGTAAAGCCGTTAAGTTCGAGTTCGAATTTATAATCGTCGCCGACGTCGATAACTATGTTTCCGTTGTATTCACCGCTTATGGAACACACTGTCTTTTCCGTGATGCCGGAAAAGGTAATGGTTGTACCCGAAATGCTCCAACAATTAGCGGTGCCGTCCGAACATGCTATGTTAGGAACGCTCGTTTGGCTCGGAAGGTCGCTCGGAATATCCGTTTTGTCCGAATCTGTTTCTTCGGCAGTTTCGCCCTCGGTCTCCGTCACGGTGCCCGACGAACCGCCCGAGGTGCTTCCGCCGGACGAACCGCCCGAGGTGCTTCCGCCGGACGAACCGCCCGAGGTGCCTGCTCCGCCTCCGCTTCCGCTTCCGCCGGATGAACCACCGCTTTCGGATTGTTCCCGATTAGAAGATTCGCCGTTCGAACCCGCAGTGTTTCCCGCGCATCCGAAGAGTGCGCTTAAAGATAATACGCAAACTAACAATAAAATTAAAAATTTCTTCATAACAAACTCCTTTTTTTAATTTTTTATTAAAACAATTAAAGTTTTTTTAGATAAAGTTTTTTAGATAAGGTGATTATTAAAACTTCAAAGAATTAAACAATTAAAGTTCTTTTTCTACGGTTTCCGCGCGTAAGCATTGAATTTCGAGATTGCCGTTTCTCGTGCGGATTTCGTCGAGCATTGCCTTTTCGCAATTTTTTTCTTTCAGTTTCAGACTGTAAGTAAGGCTAAACATACTGCCCATATTCGTGGATTTTACTCTGTCGAGTTCGTAGGATAAGGCGTAACGTTCGAAAACGTCGGTAAAAACCTCGGTGTAGTCCAAACTTTCGGGAATGGTTATTTTTACTATTCTGTCGCAGTCTTTGTTTTTTTGCATTTTTTCGGTAATTATCCTTGCAACGAATAGGAAAATTCCGCAAATAATCAAAAATATAACGCCGTAGGCAAGGTAGCCCGTTCCGAAAGCAAGCCCCGAAGCCATCGCAATAAATATAATTGCTATCTCTCGAGCGGAGCCTTGCGCCGAACGAAATCTTACAAGCCCGAAGGCACCCGCAATGGCTACGCCTATACCTAAATTTCCGTTTACGAGGGCAATAACCGCCGCTACCGTCATCGGAATAAGTGAAGTGCAAATAAAGAAACTCGTCGATGAATCGGTTTTGTAACATGCGGCAAACGAAAAAACAGTACCGCATACCAGCGCAACGCCGAGTGCTATAAAGAAACCGACTGCAGCAACGTTTCCGTCACTGAAAATTGATTCGAACATAATAATCGTACTCCTAAGTTTTTTTGTAAATAACGATACGAGAAGAGCCTTAAATTTGAAATGCGAACTTAAAGTCGTAAATTTGCAATTAAGTGGTTGCGGTTGCAATAAATAGTTGCGGTTGCAATTTTAAAGTTGTAAATTAATTTACGTTTTTTATTTTTGCTTATTTTTGCAAAGAAGGCTAAAACGCCTTGTTTTTTAAAACCGTGCAATAGTTTTAAATATTTTGTCCGCAAGTTTAAACTTACTTCTCGTAATCAAGATTTCTTTAGTGAAATCGTAAAAAACAAATTATAAATAGTGAATAATAAATGGTAAATAATAAATGGTGAAAAGGCAATTTTAGAATAAAGATTTTCTAATACCGATTTTTTAATGTCGATACGAGAATATCGATTTCAAACGCCAACAATCAAACGCCGACACCCGAACGCCGACACCCGAACGTCGACACCCGAACGCCAACAATCGAACGCCAACAATCGAACGCCAACAATCGAACACCGATTATATCGCTTGTTTTTGTAAATCGTAATATTCTTTTGCGTAAGCCGTGCCGTATTTTGAAAAGGATGTTTTTCTGACGCCTTGCTTATCGAGTAGGTCGCAAAGCCACAAAGGGAGTGCCGTACCCGTTTTCAATTCCATCAAAACGTATCCGTCGGGAAGGAGATTTTCGCCGTCAAGCGAGGTGTGAAAGTTAAGATCGCTTTTTCTGTATCTGACGTTTTTGTCAAATGTCACGCGCAAATCCGAAGTTTTGTCTACGTAAGCCTCGCGGTCGTAAATTATTAGCGTTTTGGGAAGAAGATTTTTGTAGTAACTTAAAAAATAGTCTAATTCCTTGCCGATTTGCGAGTTCTGTTTTTTTCCTTCGAAAAAGTTTTTTGCGTCACTTTCCTTACACGCCACCCTTCTTTTATAAACAACGCCGTCGTATTTTCTTTTCATTTCCAAGTAAACGTCGCTATCGTTGTCGTTAAGGTTGTAACATCTTAATCTGAGTTTTTCCTTAAACAAGGGCTTTTCCATAGACGTCCGCACGAGCCTGTCATCCACGGTGTCGTAATAAAGACTTTGAATAACGTTTTCGCCGTATTCGTCGGGCAGTAAGCGTTTGACTATTTGCGATTTTATCTCTTCGAAATTTTCTCGAGTAAGCAGATATTTTAATTCGTATCGCTTAAAAACATATCCTACCATAAGACACCTCCCGTGAATTTATGGCTTAATTTTAATGCTGAAAACTTAAACGTACCTTAGAAAACGCCCCTTTTTTAAAAAAACTTTAAAATTTTTTTTGCTAATTTAAAAAAAGCTTTAAAATTTTTTTTGCCAAATAAGCCCCCTTTGTGCAGTGGAACGCAAGCCATCATTCCAAAAGTCTTCATCTCGAAAGCCTTCCTGTCTACGAGGCCTTTCCGTTGGTGAAGACTTTCCGCAGGTCATCCTGAGCTTGTCGAAGGATCTAGCGGCAAAGCC
>CAVJMJ010000043.1:0-3227 GCA_963650915.1 Parasutterella excrementihominis
CCGTTAGCCTATTTGTTTATATAATTGCACGCTTACGCGTGTTTGGTTGCGTGTTCGAATCCCCTACTCTATCAAAACAAAAAAGCACCCGTCGGGTTTACCGACGGATACTTTTTTGGCAGGGGAGACGCGATTCGAACACGCAACCTACGGTTTTGGAGACCGCTACTCTACCGTTGAGCCACTCCCCTATTTGGTTAGCATTATGTATTTTATATCAATATTCGATAAATGTCAACGAATTTTAACTGTGTTTTAGGAAAAATACGAGTTTTGCTCCCTTAAACACAGCCGAAATTTTAAAACTCGTTATTACCGCATGGTATCCGTTTTTTTATCAGGCTTTTAAATATAGTCAAAATTTCAAAACTCGTTATTCTCGATGTTTAGGCTTTTTTCTATGGAAAACGATTTTTCGGTTATCGCCTAACATTTTATAAATTAAATATACAATACGATATCGACATTTCCGTGTCGTGTATACTAAACTTAACATGTCGTTATTTTGATTTTCATTGTAACGTTTCTCCTATTTGCTTACTAAATGCGATTGCAAATCCCATTCGGTTTAGCACATAGGATTTTTGTATATATTTTTTATGCTTGAAACTAAATCTTTTTTATCGACAACGACATAGCTGATGGATTTTTTTTCGATAGAACGAAAAACAACAGCATAATCGGTTGATTTTTTTAGATAGAACAAAAAACAACGGCATAGTCGGTTGATTTTTTTAGATAGAACGAAAAACAACGGCGGTTCGATTGCCCGAACCGCCGATTTTTTATTTGTGCGGAAATACCGCTTTACGTTTAACTATTTTATAAATCGTCTATGCGACACTGTCCGCTTTTCTAATTTAGAACAGATTAGCCGGTAGTGTCTTTTCCCCACCAACAAGCGGAGAATGCTACATGGTACGACGTATCCTGGGAGGCGTCTGCTATTTTCTCTTCTGTGGTCTCTCCACTGCCAACGATTATTGTATAAGAATGACCGCCGCTTACCGCGCCTATCGAATTCGCATCAATCGTACAATTAATGATGGAGATCTTTTTTTCCTTAAAGTTTTCACCAATCCAACCGATCAGATTGCCTTTGTTCTTGCCGTTAAAGTCATCCAAAGAACATTCATTTCTGCACTCATTAATCGTAATTCCTACTCCTTGCATTGCGAATCCGAGAATTCCGCCGGCACTTCCGCCGTTGGCTAAAACTTTGCCGTAATTTTTGCAACGGATAAATTCGATTTTTTCACAAGTCGTCACCATTCCGACAAGCCCGCCCGCATGTTGCGTATCGTTCGCATCAGCGCTTTTATGAGTCACTTCGACTGTTGCGTAGTTCGTACAATCCGTCAGGTGCGAAGTACGATAATTATAATTAATGCTAGTCATACTTCCGACAAAACCGCCGACATTATCTTGTCCCTTGATATAGGAAGTATCGTCGATCGTGCAATTCTCGATAAAAGAGCCATAGTAGGAGACCCCTGCTATTCCGCCGACGTAAGAAGCGGTGCTGGTAATCTTTTCGCCCTCAAGATTGACGTTCTTTACCGTGGCTCCGCTCTTTAACGAACCGAACAGTCCAACCTTATCTTCCGTTGTATCGATTTTCAATCCGGATATGGTCTTTCCGTTTCCGTCAAAAGTTTTGCGGAACCCGTCGTTTTTAAGCCCACGAATCGGAGTCCATTCCTTACCGGAAAGATCTACGTCAGCCATAAGTTTGAAAGTCTCATACTCGGTCATAAAGGTTTCGTTATCGTCCTTCTCTTGAGCATTATAAAACTTGGCGAAGGCATACATATCGTATGCGGTATAAAGATATAACGTATCAGCCGGCATATCCGTTGCCGTATTGCCCTGAACGGCTTCTACTACATAAGAAATCGTGCAGTTTTTCTCTTGATATTTGTTATCTCTGTCGGAAGGAAGGTCGATGGTTACGTGAACGATATTAAGGTCAAAGTCCGTCTTGGGTGCAAGAGAAGCCCATTTTGAAATAACAGTCATGCCGAGAACGTCTTGTGCTTTGTTGGTTTCTTCGGTGGCTTCTTCGGCGGCTTCTCCGGTGGCTTCACCCGCCGACGAATTGTCGTCGGTTACGGTTGTGCCGGTAGCGGTGGTTTCGCCGTCCTTAAAGTCTATTTCAAGACCGTCAAACAAGCCGTTGTCTTCTTTACACATAATAATTGTGCGGTACTTGATAGCAACGTTACTGTTGTTTTCAACCGTGATGTCAAAAGTAACCTTGTCACCGGGCGTCATATTGGTGAGTTCGAGGGTATTAGCGTCTTCCGAATTGAAAGCAGCCGTACCGCCGTTGATAAACGTGCCGTTTGTTCCGCCGAGTTCGGTCGTCAACTTTACGACGTCATCATCTTTGTTGCCTGTAAGGTTTTCGCCGGAATAAGTTTGTAGATTGCTTGGCGTTGCAACTACATTTACTTTACCCGATGAAACGGTAATGTTTACCTTGCTTTCACTGGTAAATAAAGCAAAGGTTGCACCCGCTGCAAGGCTTACGCACATAATTATAGCGAGCACTGCCGATACAATTATGCTTCTTTTAGCAGATTTTTTCATGAATTTTGTCTCCTTAAAAAAGATTTGATTATTTTTACATTTTTCGACTTTTAGTTTTTTTGTTTTTTTCGACTTTTTTACAACAATCGAAATATTTTTCTTTTGTTCGATTATTGACCTTTCCCTCCTTTAATTTTTCTTTGTGAAAAGTGACACCTAATGTGAAATTCCAGAACGTTTTTTTAAGTACTTTGTTTTCCAAAATCGCCGATATTAAGCGGAATTTTGAGTGTAGCAAAACAAATTTTTGCACAAAAATCCGTTCGTCTAATATGCTATTAGATGAACAAAACAAAGTTTTCCCGTCTTTGCAAACTTTAAAAACAATTTATTCTCAATATTTTTTAAATAAAAAACCAATAAAAAAATCAAATATGGTGAAATTTTTGTGTTGTAATCGTTGACATAACAATTCATTTGTGGTACAATACACATGTACCGTGTACATCTAATAGCATATTAGATGTACACGTTTTACTATATCAGGCGAACGTTTTTTATATTCCTTGAGCGTCTTTTTTGCGTTAAATAACCATCTTTTTTAACTTAAATAATTTATTTTGCAAGTTTAAATAACTTGCAAAATTCCTCCCGCAAGGCTTTTTGCCTTGCATTTTTATTATTTTAATTGAAAA
>CAVJMJ010000044.1:0-2873 GCA_963650915.1 Parasutterella excrementihominis
CCTTCCGACAGAGGCAACGAATATCAAGAAAAATCTTGCAAACTTTCTTACAAAGTAGAAGCAGTCCAAGGCAATGCCGAAACCGTTGACAATGCGCTTGAAATTTACAACGTAGTCGACCTCATGTACTTCCAAAAAAACTCGTCCGCCATAAAGGGCACCGTAAAATTGATGGCTGATATCGACCTTGACGGCGCAGAATGGACGCCTGTCGATTGGTATGATAACCAAAATACGTTTGACGGCAACGGTCATACCGTTTCGAACTTTATCGTTAATGTCGATGCCGACAAAGTCACTAGATATGAAGAGGGAGCGGCGGGGTTCTTCGCTCACATACGTTTTGTTAAAAATCTTACCGTTGCGAATGCCGAAATAACGGGTGCGGTTAGAGTCGGCGGAATCGTTGGTAACGGTGAAGTATCCGAAATCGACAATTGTCACGTTATAGATTCCCTTATTACGGCAAAAACTTGGTGGAATCCAACTGAAAATAACGGTAAAGGCGGTAAAGATGGTGCAAATCACGTCGGCGGAATCGTCGGTTACTTATCATCCAGTGACGCTAATGCATGGGTTAAAGATTGTTCCGTAATCGGTTGCACTATAAAGGGTTACCGCGATATCGGCGGACTTATCGGTACACGTACTAAATATAACGGAGACGTTATCGTTACCGGCAACACCGTTAAAAACGTAGCTTTAATAAGCGACAGAAGCGAAAACTATAAAGAGTACACCGAAGAGTCTCAATATAACATCGGCGCAATTATCGGTAGATCGCTTGATGGAGACGGTACCGGTACTTTGACCACCGAAGGCAACGACTCTTCCGAAGTTACCATAAACATTGTTTCGGGCGATACTATCACACAAACCCAAGAAAACGCCAACATAGTTATCGCTAAAAGCGCCGAAATAAATTCCTCTACGACAATACAAAAGGCACGACCCTCTCCGGCAAAGGCGTTGAGAATACGACCGTTTCCGTAGAAAAAGCCACAATCTCTGCCGAAGGCGTAACCATTAAAGATATGACGATTAACGGCTCGGGGGCTTCAGGAAATACCGGCGAGCTTGGTATCAACGGAAATAACGCAACTGTTGAGAATGTCGTTTTCAACGGTGAGGGGACAGGAGAAGAGGATGATAGAAAAATTGCTATTACCGTTTCTACGGATAAAAATAACGGGGGCACGACATTCAAAAATGTGACAGTTACAAACACTTTTAAAGGAATTCAATTCTGGCATTTGTCCGGCAATTCGTCAATCGAAAATTGCGTTCTCGATGTATCGGGATACACCTTCAACATCGATGCGGTAGAAGCAAATTCTACACTAACTATTAAAAATTCAACGCTCAACGGCTGGACGTCTTACACGAGCGGTAACTACGAAGTTTCCTTTACAGATTGCAAGTTGGGGCTTAATACGTATGAGTATTTACGTCCATATGCCAAGACAACATTAACGAACTGTGAGTTTACTTCCAAAAATTATAAACTCAACGCAAGCGGAACCGGTACGTACACCATTACTTTAACGAATTGCACCAAGAACGGTACTGAAATCACGGCAGAAAACGTACAAGAACTGTTGTTAGATATAGGTACCACTGACAAAGTTACGTGGAATCAGCACGTTACGCTTATCGTTAACGGAACCACGGTGGCTATCAAATACTAATGTTGCTATCTAAACAACCGTAATTAGTTATTACCGTTATTATTTCGCAACAAGTATACTTATCTAATTACTGTTATTATCTTGTAACAATTAAAATTATCCAACTACAGTTAATAACTTGTAGCAATTATAATTATCTAATTATTGTTATTGTCTTATAACAAATATAATTATCCAACCACGGTTAATATTTTGTAGCGATTATAATTATCTAATTATTGTTATTGTCTTATAACAACCGTAGTCGGTTAGTAATAGCGGGTTATAGAAAAGTTGCAGGTAACGGATGAGTTATAAGTTAGTAGTAACTTAGTAGTAAAATGGTAGTAGACTCGTAGTAAATTAGTAGTAAATTAGTAGTTAATTAGTAGTAACTTAGTAGTAACTTAGCAGTAAATTAGTAGTAAAATACTAATAAATAAAGGCTATTCTTTTTGCAGGATTAGTAAATTCCTCTCCGTGCAAGAGGACGTCGAATTGTCATTTCGTGTAATATGGCATAAGAATATTCGTTCAATGCGAAAAAAGCAAAATTATAGTTTTGCACAATATGACACAAAAATAATTTTGTGTAACCGAACGCAGAATTATAGTTCTGCACAATAGAACTTAGTACGATTCCGTGCAATAGAATGTAGAATAACAATTTTGCGTAATAAAACATAGAATGAGAATTCCTTGCAATAGGACTCGGAATGACAATCGACGATATAAAAAGCACGAAAACAACGGCGGTTCGAGCAATCGAACCGCCGTTGTTTTTTTGTATTGTAGAAATGAAATTTTAATATAAAAGTCCACCTATAAGGCGATTATCAATACATTTTCGTCATGTTGAGCGTCAGCAAGCCTTCACCTGGTAGGGGAAGGTGTCTCGTAGAGACGGATGAGGTTGGACGATTTATATAACTGTAATGTTTATTAACATGTGATTAACAATAAAAGTCCACCTATAAGCCGATTATCACCATTTTTCAGCCATGTTGAGCGTCAGCAAGGCTCCCTTGTGCAAAGGGAGCTGTCGGCTTTGCCGACTGAAGGATTGTCCGTCATGTTGAGCGAAGCGTAAGCGTAGTCGAAACATCCGGGCGTCAGCCGCATAAGGAACGAAGATTATATATGACAATCACCCCGTCGATTTCATCGACACCCCTCTTTGCACAAAAGGGGCGAATAAGGAACGGC
>CAVJMJ010000045.1:0-2211 GCA_963650915.1 Parasutterella excrementihominis
TCTCGTCATGTTGAGCGGAACGCAGTGTAGTCGAAACATCCAGGCGTCAGCCGCATAAAGACGAACATATTGTATAATTAACGCCGTTCTCTGAACGGCTACACCTCATCCGTCGCTATGCGCCACCTTCCCCTCAAGGTGAAGGCAAATGAGGAACAACAATTTGTATAACAACAAAGCCGTCGCGGGAACCGCGACGGCTTTGTTACGTTTTCTATTTTATTCCAAAATATCAACAAGGTTTAGAATTTCAGGGTTTAACCTAACAATTTTATTCCCGAATGTCAAGAAGGCTCAGGATACTTTTGAAGGTGTCTTGCCCGTCAAGGCAGGTGTCTTTGAGCCAACCTTTTTCTTGATTCCAATTAGCAAGACCGCGATAATAGAAGGACTTTTTGGAATCTTCTATAATAAACGGAAGGATATTAAACCTGAGGCACTCTTTCAAGGCAATCAATCTGCCCACTCTGCCGTTTCCGTCTTGAAACGGATGAATATATTCAAAGTCGGCATGAAGTTCGATAATATCGTCAATCGTTATATTGCTTTTAGAATTGAAATCCGTAACGAGTTTATTCATAACTTTTGGGACTTCGCTCGGCTTGCAAGTTGCTCTTCCGCCGACGGTATTTGCCCGTTTTTTATAATCTCCGACGGCAAACCAATCGAGTGAGGAATCTTTTGTCCCCTGCTTTAACAGCAAATGCAGGTGCTTTATGATATCTTCGCTCAAAGGCTCCAAAGCCTTATCGATTACGTAATCGATTGCTCGGAAGTGATTACTCGTTTCGATAATATCATCGACGGGGATTCCGTCGCCGACGTCAATCGTTCTCGTTTCAAATATTAACCTCGTTTGATCTTCTGTAAGCTTAGAACCTTCGATGTGGTTAGAATTATATGTCATTCTGACCTGCAATTCATGATAAAGCCCGCCCGAAATTTTTGCATCTTTTTCTTCACGCAAAATCTGTAAAATGTGATTGTCGCAAACCTCACTGAATAAATCGCTCGGACTGCATTGCAAAAAATTTGCTATTCTAACAAGAACGTTATTCGCAATTTTCTCACCCTTTGACATTTTTGCTATGGTTCTCGATGATATGCCGAGTTTAACGGTCAAGTCAGACTTGGTTAAACCAAGTGTATTGAGTTTTTTTTCTAACGGCTTATAAGAATACATATCTACCTCCTAACAACATCACGTCTGCCTTCTCGGTCTGCCACATAGCAGCAAATCTGCCACTTGGTGCCTTAAACCGATCGGGTCTGTCGCCTAACAACATCACCAACCCGCCGGTCAGCCGGCTAACAGAATCACGACTGCCTTTAGGGCTGCCTCATAACTGCATCACGACTGCTACCCAACAACATGTCAGCCACTTGGTGCCTTAAGCCGTTAGGGTCAGCCGGCTAATAGAATCACAACCGCCTTCTTGGTTTCTTTACTTGTTGTGCCATAGCACAACATTTCTTTACTTATCGTGCCACGACGTTTTATTGTACCACAACACTACTTTATATATTGTACCACAACGTTTCTTTACTTATTGTGCCAAAACATTTTATCGTACTACAGAATTTCTTTACTTATTATACCACAACAAAAGAAAAAAGTAAAGATTAAAAAGAAAAAAAGTAAAGATAAAAAAGAAAAAAGTAAAGATAAAAAGCGAAAAGTAAAGATTAAAAAGAAAAGACTTTATAATTTATTGAATTTCGTTGTTGCTGTTATAGCACAAGGAATGGCACAAATGCGGTCGGCGTATTATATAGAACAATCCTTCCGTCAACTACGTTGCCACCTTCCTTTACACAAGGAAGGCAAATGCGGTCGGCGTATTATATAAATGCGCCTAACGGCTAGATCCTTCGACAGGCTCAGGATGACCTGGCGGAAAGGCTCCCCCTCCGAGGTGAAGGCGAAAGCGGTCGGCAAATTATATAATTAACGCCGTTCTCTGAACGGCTACACCTCATCCGTCGCTACGCGCCACCTTCCCCTCAAGGTGAAGGCGAATGCGGTCGGCAATTTATATAAATGCGCCTAACGGCTGGATCCTTCGACAGGCTCAGGATGACCTGGCGGAAAGGCTCCCCCTCCGAGGTGAAGGCGAAAGCGGTCGGCAAATTATATAATTAACGCCGTTCTCTGAACGGCTACACCTCATCCGTCGCTACGCGCCACCTTCCCCTCAAGGTGAAGGCGAA
>CAVJMJ010000046.1:0-2100 GCA_963650915.1 Parasutterella excrementihominis
TTTAAGCCTCGGGCTACGGCTACGGACAACACACTGTGTTATCCGCTTAACGCCTTCGCACCCCTTAGTAAGGGGAATTGCCCTACCAGGTGAAGGCTTTCTGCGGCTGACGCCTAGATGTTTCGACTACGCCTTACGGCTCCGCTCAACATGACCGTCTGATGAGGTCGGACGGTCTATATAATTGCTCGTCTTTATTAACTACCCGAAATTATGCAAAATATGTCAAATCAGCTACCCGAAATTATGCAAAAATCGACAAATCAACCATTCGAAATTATGCAAAAATCGACAATTTAACAGTCCGATTTTATGCAAATACGCTTGACAATCGATTAAGTAGCGGTTACAATATATTAAAAGGCAATTACGTTCTCGGCGTAATATTAAAAATAAAATTTTTATTGGCGTATTAAGAGGTAACTTCATGCTTAAACGCAAAGTTTATAACGATTTATTAAATTGGAAAAACGAACGCAAAAACGGTTTAAAAAAGTGTTTGCTCGTTAAAGGCGCAAGGCAAGTCGGTAAGTCTTACATTATCAACGAGTTCGGCAAAAACGAATACGATTGCTTTATTTACATTGATTTTTTCAGACAACCCAACCTTAAATTGATTTTTTCCGGACCTCTTACTGCGGATGAAATTTATAAAAGAATTACCGCAAACTTTTACGATACCCCGTTAATTCCGGGCAAAACTTTAATTTTTCTCGACGAAATTCAGTACTGCGGAAACGCTCGCACGGCGGTTAAGTTTTTAGCCGAGGACATGCGCTTTGACGTAATAACTTCAGGTTCCTTATTGGGCTTATCTTATGGCGATGACGATGACGACGAAGTCGAAACGCCTGCGTCGATACCGGTCGGTTACGAAAGGCAAATTACGATGCGTTCTTTGGATTTTGAGGAATTTTTATGGGCGTACGGCTACCCCGATTCGGTGATAGATGACCTCAAAAATTATCTATATAGCGGTGAGCAAATTCCCGAAAGCATACACGACGTTTACGAAAGACTGTTTAGAGAATACATCGTGGTTGGCGGTATGCCCGAAGTAGTGGCGGACTTTTCCGTTCACCACGATTTCGGAAGAGTAGCAAAGTTGCAGTACGACATTTTGTCCGAGTATCAGGACGATATTTCAAAGCACGCCAAGGGCAGGGAAAAACAGTACGTAAGAATGTGCTACGACGCCGTTCCCAAGCAACTTGCAAAAGAGATTAAAAAATTTCAGTACTCCACCGTCGAAAAAGGACAGACGAGGCGTAAATTCGGCGGAAGCGTTAAGTGGCTTAAAGACGCTAACCTCGTTAACGTCTGTTACAACGTTACCGAACCTTATCTTCCGCTTATGGCAAACGCAAAAGAAGAACAGTTTAAACTGTATTTGAGCGATACCGGACTTTTGACCGCCTTATACGGTTACGACACGAAACTTGCAATATTAAACGACACCATCAAAGGAAACGCCAAGGGCGGTATTTACGAAAACGTTATCGCCGAGTCGCTGATTAAAAGGGGTTACGCAATATATTATTATAAACCAAACGACAGTCAGGAAATCGAGTTTTTAATCGAAAAAAACGGAGAAGTGGTTCCTATAGAAGTTAAGGCAAGCAATAACGCTTCGCTTTCGCTAAATATGTATATCGAAAAATTCAGCCCGCATTTGGCGTATAAACTGATTTCAAACAGAAACGGTCAAGTAGGCGTAAAAGTCACTTTACCGCATTACATGGTCATGTTTTTATAATTTACATAGCCCCTTTTGTGTAAAGAGGGGTGTCGATGAAATCGACGGGTGATTGTTCTATATAATCGACGGGTGATTGCTCTATATAATATTTTCGCCATGTTAGCCTTCACCCGGTAGGGGTGCGTAGGCGTTAAGCGGATAACACAGTGTGTTGTCCGTAGCCGTAGCCCGAAGGTCGTAAGACCGAGGCGGGAGGGGAACCGCTTGCGGTGGATGAGGTTGGACGGCTTATATTGAGCGTCAGCAAGCCTTCACCTGGTAGGGCAATTTCCCTTACTAAGGGGAGTGTCAACGTAGTTGACGAGAGGATTGCCGTCTGCGGCTTAGCAAAGGTGGCGCGT